>NZ_JAVBWL010000001.1:0-51403 GCF_036677455.1 Methanoculleus sp.
CGCTGAGGGTTGCGATATCCCCGGGTACAAGCCCGCGTTCGTCGAAGACCCGGCGGTAGTAGGGGACGTTCTCGTAGGCGTGGTCGAGGAGGCGCGAGAGCGCCTCCATCTGGTAAGCCGCGAGTTCCTCCCGGCTCCACCGCCGGGACCGCTGGAGGAGGGCGTAGGTCTTTTTATAGACGTTATAGGAGGGGAGGAGCCCGATGGCCTTTGCTGTGAACGATTCCCGGCCGCAGACCCTCTCTCCCTGGCGTATCGCGGTATTTTCTCCCCTTCTCATGAACTCTTCTATCATACGTACCCGCACAGCGTTCTCATTTTTCTCCTGCGTTTCAGTGGTTCCGGTCAATCTGCCATGGTCGGTGCCCCCGACCGTGAACGTCCCCGGTTCGTTGGGAGAGTATACCCTCAAACCACGTATATATAAATTGGCATGCTGGCACGAGTCCCATTTGAGATCAGGGTCGCTTAAACGCGCGGATAGTCCTCCCGAAAGATATCGTGAAGGTTCAGATCTCTCTTCTTTCGGCAGAAGAGTCTGTTTTCCGGTATTCCCTGTCCGACGATGCCGTTTGCCAAACACAAACCGTTGAAGAAAGGATTTGGAAAAACTATAAATATGCAAACGCCTATCAGGGGTATGTCTTGATAAGGTAAGGCGACAGTCGCCCGGGCCCTGCACCTTCGTGTATGGCGGTGCACGCCCGGGTAGGGGGGAGATTATTATTCTGGATAAAGCGGTACCTGATAGCGGTAGCAATGCGGAGATCTTCACGGGTCTTCCAGCGGAAGATGACGTCCTGGACGAGATACGTGCTCTGGCCGGTGGGCTGCGCAGGCAGAATGGCGGCGCCCCGGAAGACCTCGATTTCACCGTTCCCATCGGCTGGGAGGAGCGGGTAGGCTACCTTGACGATCAGCCCACAAGGCGGCTGATCGTCTTCCTCCGTTCCACGGGCTGCGAGTGGGTCGAGAAGACCGGGGGGTGCACCATGTGCGGATTCTATTGCGCGACCTCCCGGGGCCGGGAGATCTCGGCTGCGGAGTATGTTGCACAGTTTGAGCACGTCATGAACGCCGTCGATCTGGGGGATTATCCGATCGTCTCGATATATAACGACGGGAACATCTTTAACGAGCGTGAGATGCCGGTTGCCGCTATCGAGAAGATCTGCTCGTACATCGACGGTTACCCGAACATCAAGAAGGTGGTCGTCGAATCGAGGATCGATTACTCGCCGGACGAGCACGTGCAGAAGATGAAGAAGGCCCTGAACGGACGGCAGCTCGAGGTGGCGTTCGGGTTTGAGTCCGCAGACACTCAGGTGATGAACCTCTGCATCAACAAGGGGTTCTCGGCAAGCAATTTCGATCACTTCCATTCGAGGATGCGGGGCATGGGCGTGCTGACAAAGCCGCTCCTGCTTGTGAAACCACCGTTCCTCACCGAGGCGGAGGGGATCAACGATATCCTGCGGACCATAGAGTACTGCGTATCCCGTGGGATAGACTACGTCGACCTCGAGGTGATGACGGTCGAGAAGAGGACCGTCGTGCATGAACTCTGGAAGAACAACCTCTACCGCCCGCCGTGGCTCTGGAGCCTCGTCGACCTCCTGCAGCGGTGCCAGGAGCGGTTCGGGGATCGTGCCCACGTTTACGTCAGCCCCTGGAACTACTCGGTCGAGTCCCTCGACTGGGCCCGGAACTGCGGGAAGTGCGATGCCGAAGTCACCAGGGCGATCGAGCGCTACAACTGCCACTTCGACGTGGCGGAGTTCGAGGGACTGGACTGCTCGTGCCGCGGCGAGGGATGGAAGGAGGCTGTTCTGGCAGAGGACTCCCGCACGATTCCGGAGAGGATCCGCGAACAGCTTGCCTACCTCCGGCAGACAAGGGTATCCACGATTTAGGCGCCCCCTGCCGATCAAACCTCCATTGTGAACCCGGTGGGAGCCGGCGGGGTGCGATCCCCGGCCGGTTCCCGTATAGTTTTATTCGCCGTTCTCTTCTCAGGCTTGCCGGAAGCCATTGCATCCAGGTCAGGTTCATCTCCAGCGCGGCACACCTTTCCGGTGGCACGGTCACGGATGAAGCCCCGTCAGGTGCTCCTCGGGAAGAACGTGAAGATGGGTATCTGCAACCACTTACTTTGCGAGCCCTTTCGCAGTTCCTCCTGCAATTCCCACACCGTTTACAAAACGTGTACCATCTGCGTTGTTAGCGGCCTCTTGCCGGAAGCACGGAGAAGACTCTAGAGAAGAACCGTGCACGGCTTCCCACTGGTTATCATCACGCACTGCCCCCGCCCCTCGGGGCGGGGAACGACTTCCCCGCAGGGGAGGGAGTTCGAGCACCGGAGGGGCGAATTGCGATGCTCCGAAGGAGCGGATCTTGAGAAGACCGGAAGGTCTTCGAGTGGGGGCTGCGCGAGCAACCACCGGCCTTCGCGGCTTCCGTAAGTGTACAGATAATTGCCGGCCCCCGGCCAACCAGAGATCGAAAATAAGGAAGAGTGTTAAAGCCCGACCCGACCGAGGTCGATCTCCCGTGGTACCCCGGTATCGATCGACTCCCAGGCCGCAAACGTCGCAAGCGTCGTTGCGACGTTGCCGACGAGATCCGGTTCTTCGCCCTTCACGAACGCCTGGAGTTCCTCAGCAAACCCCTTCTCCTGGGCGAGCCACCGCCTCTCCCGGGAAACCTTCCCGTCCCGCCGGAGCTCAAGGTCGCGGAAGTCGGTGATCCGCCCGACCGCGTTGCCGCAGAAGACCTCGACCATCTCCTTTGAGTAGGAGCGGTCGCCGAGCGTCGTGTAGGTGACGGTGCCGAGCGACCCGTCGTCGAAGGTCAGGGTGGCCTGGAAGTTGTCATACTTCTGAAGGTTCCCGGTCGGCTCGATGGCCCGGGCGTAGACCTGGACCGGTCGCGCCCCGGTGATGTACTGCATGAAGTCGATGAAGTGGCAGCACTCCGAGATCAGCATGCCACCGCCCTGTTCGTCGTCATGCACCCAGTGCTCGGGAGGGATCTGCCCGGCGTTGACTCGGTAGTGCAGGACCGCAGGCGTACTTCGGTTCCCGAAGAACGCCTTCATCCGCAGCGCAAGCGGGGAGTGGCGCCGGTTGAACCCGACCCGCACCCGGTGCCCGGTCTCGTTCTGGGCCGCGACGACCCTCCGGAGCCCGTCGATATCGGTGGCGAGCGGTTTCTCCACGAAGACGTCCTTTCCAGCGTGCAGCGCCTCGATCGCCATGGGCGCGTGGAGATCGTTTCTCGTCGTGATCATCACCGCGTCGATCTCGGGGTCCTCGAGGATCTTGCGGTAGTCGGTGGTGCAGTAGGAGAACCCGTACTTCTTCGCGACCGTCTGCGCCGAGAGCCCAGTCGCGGTCGCGAGCCCCGCGAGGTTCACCGGGAGGCCCGGGAGGTTCGGGTAGAGGGCGGAGAGGGCGTGAACCCCGGCACCGATGCACCCGAGCGTCCGGGCCCCGGCCGGGACCGCTCGCCGCCGTGCCGCCGGTTCCGGGAGGTGGGTGACGGTCCCGGCAGCGCCCGCACCGTTCGGGCTGTACTCCAGGAGAACCCCGATGAACCGCTCTTTTCCCGTGTTGATGAGGTTGTAGGCTTCCGGCGCGGCTTCGAGCGGGAAGGTGTGCGTGATCAGAGGGTTGAGGTCGATCCGCTTCTGCCGCACCAGTTCCAAGAACGCCTCCATGTTCCGCCGTTCCGTCCACCGGACGTATATCGGGTAATCGACCCCCTTCTCCTCGTAGTTCCGGTCGTAGCGCCCCGGGCCGTAAGACCGCGAGACGACGACCTCCGCCTCCTTCTCGTAGAAGACGTCCCGGGGCACGTCCATCCCCACGTTCCCGACGACCACGACCCTCCCCTGGCTCCTGACCAGGCGGCCGGCGGCCTCGATGGGGGCGCTCGACCGGGTGGCCGCGGTGATGATGACCGCATCCGCCCCGAACGGCGAGAAGGCTTTCACCCGCTCGGCGAGGCCGTCGTAGTTCGAGACGATGTCGGCGCCAAGGCTTTCTGCGAGCGCAAGTTTCTCCCGGTCGATATCGATCCCGATGACCCGGCACCCCGCGGCCTTGAGGACCTGCACCGAGAGGAGGCCGATCAGCCCGAGCCCGATCACCGCGACGCTCTCGCCCACCGTGACCCTAGCGTTGCGGACCCCGTGCATTGCGATCGACCCGACGGTCGTGAAGGCCGCCTCCTGGAAACTGACGCCGTCGGGGATCTTGACGCAGAGGTTCCTCGGGACCGAGACGTACTCGGCATGCACCGCGTGCCCGGCCCCGCCGCAGGCGACACGGTCGCCGACCTCGAAGTCGTCGGCCCCGGTCGAGACCACGGTCCCGGCGCAGCTGTAGCCGAGCGGCTCCGGTTTGGAGAGGCGGCCCATCGCCTGCTGGTAGGCCGGTAGAGGACCGTCCGTGCCGATCTTCTGGAGGACTTTCTTCACGTCGTCGGGGCGTGCTTTTGCCTTGCCGACGAGCGACTGCTGTGCGAGGTTGATCAACGACGACTCCGTGCCGGCGCTGATGAGGGAGTAGGCGTTCTGGACGACGGCCCCCCTTGTTGTGGTGGGAACGGGGACGTTCTCCACCTGGATGGACCCTGATTGAAGGTCGAGTAGTACCTGTTTCACGTGTGGTTCCCCCATATCCCTGATTGGCTGAGGCAATCGAGTATCTCTGACGTCATGAAGAGATCAGGAAAGTTCTTCGACGGCTCCACGGTCGACGACCGGACCCCCAGCAGCCGACAGAGGAGTTCAAACGATTGTGTCTCCGCGGTCTCTGCATACTGTCTGCGGGCGATCTGCCGGTACATGCCGTAGCCGAACCGGAACGCCCGGTGCTTGAGCGGGTAGTTCCCGAGTGTTGCCGTCTTCGCCGTCGTGACGACGGCCGGGACGAGACCGATCCAGGGGCCCGGTTCCCACCGGGGGGCGAGCCCCTGGACGCCCTGCTCCAGCCGGTCGAGGCAGAGGTCGGCGTGCTCCCGGTAGCGGTCGTCCGTCCGGGATGCGTAGACGAACGACGCGAGGGCAAACGCGTAGGCGCCGGAGAGGTAGTAGGCGAAGGAGAGCCCGCTTCCCGACCAGTCGAACCGCCCGTCGGGACACTGGGCTGCCGCGAGCCATCGGGCCCCCTCCGCGAGGCTTTTCTCGACCCTCTCATCACCGAGCACCTCGTTTATCTTTGCGAGGTAGTAGGTCGTCACCCCCTGGTAGTGCACGCAGGGAAGGTCGAAGACGTACGGGTAGGTCCCTTTATCGACGGCGTAGGGGTAGACGCCGTCCCTCTGGTGGCGGACGACGTTCTCAGCCGCCCTCATGGCGGCTGCACGCGCCTCCCCATCGTCGTACCGCTCCGCATACCGGGCAAGGAACGCCCCGCAGGAGGCGTCGACGTTCAGGTGATCGGCGGTATACCCCGAGGACTTCAAGAAGTATCCCGGGCGCATCTCGGCGGCGATGACGAAGTCCCGGGCCTTTCGGAGGGCCTCCTCGTGCGGATACCGGTCCGTGGCCTCCAGGAGAGCGTCGCCGACAAAGGCAGTGATCAGGGCCGAGGGCTCGTTGTAGTTGACGTGGACCTCGTTGTAGGACCCGTCCGGGTTCTGGCAGGCCGCGACATAGTTCAGGATCGGGCCCACGAGCGGGTCGCCGCCCTGCCGGAGCATCGCCTTCACAACCTCAGCGTGGACGCGGTTCCGGACAACCGGGAAGACCGGGTCGCGGAGATACGCGGTCTCACCCTCGACGACGGCAAGTTCCCTGACCTCCCCGGTCACCCGGGCAAGGAGCGACCTCAGGCGCCCGTCCATGCCATCCTCTCGATATACTGCTTCAACTTCAGGGCGACCGACCGCCGGTCATAGTGCTCCGCAACGTACTCCCGGCCCCGGCGACCCATCTCTTCCATCCTCCCCGGGTCGTCCAGGAGTGAAGCGAGTGCTGCGGCGATCGCCTCCGGTGTGTTCTCGGCGATGACCCCGGCGCCCGACCGGTCTGCAAGATGGGCGATCTCGCCGCTTCCACAGCCGATGAAAGGTATCCCGCATGCCATGTACTCGTAGGCCTTGGTGGGGGCGGCGTACTTGAGGTTCTCGAGCTGCTTTAAGGGCGCCACTCCTATCAACGATTCGGAGATGAGCCGTGGGATCTCTTCACGCGGCAGGATGCCCGTAAAGATGACCGAGCCGGTCAGGCTCTCTGATTGCACAAGCTGCTCAAGGTACTCTCTTGTGTCGCCATCGCCGACGATGAGGAACTTCAGGTTGTAGGTACCGTTCATCGACTTGACGGCAAGGGCCACCTTGTCGAGGTCCTGGGCGTGCCCGACGTTGCCGGCATAGATGATCCGCCGTTCCTTTCCGCCGTCTGCAGGGCGGAAAACGTCGGTGTTGACGCCGTTGGGCATCAACGTCATGGGAGCCGTGACCGTATAGCGCGACGAGATCCGCCGCCCGAGCTCTTCGGTCGTGACGCCGACGAGGTCGGCCCGCGAAAGACACATCTGCTCGAACCTCCGGCTCATCCTCTCGTAGAGGCTCCCCTCCCGGAGGAACCCGAGGCTGATCGATGCGTCGATCCAGAGGTCGCGGATATCGAGGATCCAGGTCACCTGCGTTGTCCGCTTCAGAACGTACCCTGGGATCCCGGTGAAGAGAGGCGGTGACGATGTGATGATCGCATCGAACCGGTTTCGGGCGAAGAAGAGCCAGAACGCCGCGTGGATGGGGAAGGTGAGGTAGTAGGCCATCCTGCTTACAAACCCGGGGTTCCCGGATCTCGGCTGCCAGGTCCAGAGGTGCACAACCCGGACACCGTCGACCTCCTGCACGTCTGCCCGCTTCCAGGTGCGGGGAAACGAGCCGTTGGGAAAGGTGGGGTGCGGTGCAAGGACGGTGACATCTATGCCCAGTTTTGCGAGGTGTACGGCGGTGTCATAGATGCGTGATGCATTACCTGATTTCTCAGGTGGAAAGTGTTGTGATACGATGCATACCTGTTTCATGGAACTCCTCGGTGTGTCTGAACGTGGCTGCCGGAGATCGGCTGTGGTCTCCTCGCCGGGGTTAGAGGTAGCCCCCCCGTCCGTTTGGAGAGAGCAGGGAGAACGAAGGCGATGATGAAGGTGCAACCGGTCGCGTGGCATCTGCAGGATACAGGCCTGCCGGGGCCATGAGCCCGGCCAGTGGCACCGGCTGGATCGGTGACCCGTCACCAAGCACCCTGACGGCAAAGCCCTGATCGGTCCATTTCTCGTGGTCGAGGATGTTACGAGCGTCTATGACAAGTTTCGTTCTCATCCGGAGACCTGCCGGATCGATCGTGCGGAAGCAGTCATGATCAGTAAGGATGATGAGGCAGTCGCTCCCGGCCACCGCATCCGTCGCGTCCATGAGCGAGTGCGGAAACTCTTTCACGTGCGGGTCGTGGCACCTGACGGTATACCCTTCGTTCTCGGCGAGCTGGATGAACTTGAACGCCGGGCTCTCCCGGGTATCGCCGATGTTGCCCTTGTAGGCAACGCCGAAGATGCAGATCGTCGGGTTTCTGATGCCGGCAAGCATGCTGCGGGCGATGTGCAGCACGTAGTTCGGCATGGAATCGTTGACCTCCCGAGCTGTTGCGACCATCCTGCACCGGGTCGAGTTCTCGGTCAGGAACCAGGGGTCGATGGCGATACAGTGCCCTCCGACACCCGGGCCGGGGTTGAGGACAGTGACCCGGGGATGCTTGTTTGCGAGGGTGATGGCCTCCCAGACGTTGATCCCGCACTCCTCCGCAAGCTGGGCAAACTCGTTCGCGAGCGCGATGTTCACGTCGCGGCAGGTGTTCTCCATCAACTTGACGAACTCCGCCGTACGCGTGTCGGTCTGGTAGATCTGCCCCCGGACGAAGGTCTGATAGACTGCGGTCGCCCGGTCAGTGGAGTCCCGGTCGTACCCGCCGATGATGCGGCAGTTGCCCGCCATCTCCTGCAGGGTCCGCCCGGGGATTGCCCGCTCAGGACAGTGGGCGTACAGGAACTCTCCGGCCGCAACGCCGCTCTTCTCAAGCCTTGGAATGACGACCCGCTCGCTTGTTCCGGGCGGGACGGTCGATTCGAGGATGATCAGGTTTCCCTCGCGGAGATGGGGAGCGATCATCTCGGCTGCGTTCTTGACATATGAGAGGTCGGAGACCTTCGTCGCCGGATCCAGGGGCGTCGGCACGGCTATCAGGAAGACATCCGCAGCCTCCGGCTCGGTTCTGGCGAAAAATCGGTCTTTCGCCTCGCCGTACAGGCTTTCAATCCCGGGTTCACTGAACGGGAGATTCCCGTGGTTCAGGCAATCTACCACGCTCTGCTTCACGTCGACGCCCACAACGTTCACCCCATGAGCCGCGAAGAGTAGCGCGGTCGGTAATCCTATATATCCTAATCCCAGTACACAGATCTTCATCATATAGACCCCGTTTGGTTATTGTGGCCGTGCAGCTGCACAGACCATGACAATCATCTTTCCGGCGATACCGTCTCCATAAGGGTTCTCCCAGCCCCGCGGAGACGTGGTTGCGGAGCGGACCCCCTCAAGGATCTTTCCCGAGTCGGTACCGACCAGGATGTTCGATCCAACATCCAGTGTCTCGGGCCGCTCCGTGTCGTAGCGCATCGTAGCACAGGGTACACCGAGAACACAGGTCTCCTCCTGGACGCCGCCAGAATCGGTCAGCACGAGTTTGGCCTGAGCCTCGAGTTGCAGGAATTCTAAGAACCCGAACGGTTTGGTGAGGTTCAGCCCGTCGACCCCGATGCCCAGCTCCTTGATCCGTTTCTCGGTTCGCGGGTGGACCGGGAAGACGACCGGCAGGGAGAACTCCTTCTGCACCCCGGCAAGCCCTTTCAGGATCTCCTTGAGCCTTGCGCGGTTGTCCACGTTCTCCTGACGGTGGGCGGTGACGAGGAAGTACTCCTGAGGCTCGAGATCGAGGTCTTTTAAGACGTTCACCTTTCTTCTCGATATGTCGAGATTCTGGTAGACAGCATCAACGACGGTGTTACCGGTCACACAGATCCTCCGATCGGAAATGCCCTCCGTGAGGAGGTTCTCCCGGCTCCTCTCTGTTGGGGCAAAGAGGTAATCGGATATATGGTCGGTCAGCACCCGGTTGATCTCCTCGGGCATCTGGCGGTTGAAACTCCGGAGGCCCGCCTCGATGTGCCCTACCCGCACGTGGAGTTTCGATGCCGCGAGGGCCCCGGCCATGACGGTGTTCGTGTCCCCCTGCACCAGGACAATCTCAGGGGGCTCTTTTGCCAGAATATCCTCGACACCGGTCATGATCTTCGCCGTCTGACCGGCATGGGTCCCGGAACCTACATCGAGGCTGTAGTCCGGGTCCGGCAGGTCCAGTTCCTCGAAGAAGACCCGGTCCATCTCGTACGAGTAGTGCTGTCCCGTATGGATGATATAGTAGTCAAGACCCCTCCGTTCACACTCCCGGATAACGGGAGACATCTTGATGATCTCTGGCCGCGTGCCGAGTACTATTCCGATCATTCTCCACCTCTCCTCTCTGTTCTATCTCTCATCCCGGTCACTCCCGCACCCTTGCCATGAGGGCGAGTGCCAGGCCAAGCACGAGTGCGACGGCCCCCGGAATCAGGAGGAGCGATGCGAGCATACCATGCTCGATCTGGACCAGACCGGTTTCGTTGAATCCCTGAATGGACTGGAGCAGGAGATAGATGCCGGCGAGCATCGCGGCAAGCCCCGGGAGGCCGATGTGCAGGAGAGGTCTTCTCTCCACCACGAGCCAGAATATCGACCCGAGGACCTCTATTCCGTGAGATACGGGGTTTTTCGTGGATGTGTCAAGGTCGCCGTATCTGCAGTTGATCGGCGTCTCCCCGACACGCAGGTATTTCTCCTGAGCGATCCGGAGCATCTCGGACTCGGTCGAGAAGTCATCCTTACGCAACGTATCAAGCATCGACTCCATTGACTTCCTGTTCAGGGCGCGGAATCCGCACTGCGAGTCGGTGATCGAACTGCCGTTGCTGGAGGCGAGATCGAGCACCGCCCGTCCGAACCTCCGGTAGAAGGGCATCTGGTCGAAGGTCCGAAAGCCAATGACGAGATCGGCGGTATCCATGAGGATCGGCTCGGTCAGGAGCGGTATCTCCCCGGCGTTGTGCTGGCCGTCTCCGTCCATGAAGACCAGGCAGTCGTAGTTGTGATCGACTGCGTAGCGGAGGGCGTTCTTGATCCCCCGCCCTTTCCCCATCCGGGCACCGTGCGAGATGACGGTCGCTCCGGCATCCCTGGCGACCTTCACGGTGTTGTCCGTGCACCCGTCATCTACGACCAGAACCTCGTCGGCATACTGCCGGGCCATCAGGACGACCGAACCGATGGCGACCTCCTCGTTGAAACAGGGGATCGCCGCAAGCGTCCTCATCCTGCCCGGCCGGCGGGGCGAGACGACGGCAGCATCGGCGGTCTCACCCGCCGCTATTCGCCGGTATCCCGGGCCGGCAGGCGTCCTCAACGGGTTGATCTGTTCCTGAACCTCGCAACGGAAGGCGGGGATATCTATCGAGTTCTCCTCGCCGATACTCCGGGGTACATGTTGTTTTATCCACCTCTCTCTCTCGATATCGATGTACTGTGGCAATGGCACAGTCGTTTCTTCGGCGAACCACCCCTCCTGGTGAGCGGGTGGCCTCGCCCGAATCGGATCCTTGTCATACATCCACTTTCCCCTCTTGACGTACTGAAGCGGGACTGTGCGGGCACATATTAATAGGTTATTGTTAATCAAAATAGTTTGACAAATGGAATAAGTAAAATATATTTTATTGACTGAGGTTCCCCTGGAACTTGATACTTCTAGTTAAGCATTTCGGCCCGAAGAAGAGCATTGCACATCGCATTGTAGTACGGGATGGATTGTATCCACGCCGCGATTCCACCGGGATCCGTTACCATCGGTCACCGCTATCCGCAACGTTTAAAAATAGCCGTCCCGAATGATGGCCGGAAACCTCAATTTTGCCTGCCGCACCTCTATTGAAAGATCCATCGCCTGCGACTGGATCCTTTCTGGGTAGCGATATCGGGAAGGGTCCGTTTCCCGAAGATCCATGCACCTGATCTGTCGTATCAGGAACTTTTATATCCCCGATGATCCGGTCCCGGGCCTTCCGGGATAAGGCGTGCGGAGACCTCTGCCATAAGGGTGTGGTGGCGGTGGCGGTCGGCAAGGTACCGGCGACTCTTCTCGCCGATTGGGAGCGGTATAAACGAGATCGCATAGCCGATATCCCAGAGGATCAGACCCTCGGGTGGAGCCGCAGGGACCCTCCGCCCCGTGGAATCCGTAAGGAGCCGGGCGATCTCCCCGGCCTCGGCCTTGCCTTTCCCCACCCGTTCGAGTGCACTCGCCATGCACCGGACCATGTTCCAGAGGAAACTCTCCCCTGTCACTTCGAAGACGACGAACGGACCGTCATCAAAGACCTGTGCCTCAATGATCCTCCGCTCCGGGTCCCGGTCGGTGGCACGGGCGAACGCCGAGAAGTCGTGTCGCCCGACGAACTCCTGTGCTGCAGCGTGCATGGCGGCGGTGTCGCCGGGGTCGGGGAAGAAGTAGTAACGATACGTCCTCGATACCGCGCTGTAGCGTGGGTGAAACCCGTCCGGCGCCCCCGCCCACGCCGTACACCATATCTCGGCCGGAAGCACCTGGTTCAATGCCGCGACCGCCCGCTCCGGTTTATCGGTCAGGAACGAGCAGACCTGGTTACGGGCATGCACCCCGCGATCGGTGCGGCCGGCGGTGGCAAACTTCGCCTCCCGCCAGTCGTCGAAGAGTTCGAGGCGCCTGCAGGCCGCGATGAACTCCCCCTCCACGGTGCGAAGCCCCGGTTGCACCTGTGAGCCGAAGAAGCGGTCCCCGAAGTAGGAGAAACGGAACGCCAGGTTCATCGCTCTACCGTTCGCCGTATCTTGCGGAGAGCCCCCTTGATGGACTGGCGGGTGTAGGTGTGCAGCGGCGTCATCTTCCCCCCTGCCATCGTCCGTCCCTCCCGGATCGCGGAGAGGATGGAGGCCACGTCAGGTTCGGCCGCGACGTAGGTGACCCCGAACCCGACGTACCGGGCGTTATGGGCGTCACTCCCGGCAACGCCGGGCTTCCCCAGCCTCCGTGCCATGACCGCGGCCTTCCGGTTTGCCGACCCGGTTATGTAGCGGCTGTTGAAGACTTCCACCGCATCCACTGCCCCGACACCGGCCGCGAGTCTCCTCCCGACACCGTGGCGCCAGCGATGGTAGGGGTGGGGAAGGATCAGGAGAGCGCCACGGGCCCGGGCCAGGGCGATGGTCTCGTGGAAGTCGAGCCCTGCCGGCAGGGGCTCCGTGACCCCGAGGGCGAGCAGGTGGCCCTGTCTCGTCGATATCTCGGTTCCGGGGATCACGGTCACGGATGTTTCGCACTGCAGGGCGTAGCGGGCGCCTTCCACCGTGTCGTGATCGGTGATCGCGACGGCATCAAGACCCACCGCCTCCGCTCGCCGGAGGATATCCTCCACACTGCTCTCCCCGTCCCGGGAATACCTGGTATGGACATGCAGATCGCACCGCAGCATGAGATCAAATTATTTGGCATCGCTGAATAATAAGTGAAGTGTATGCGCATTCTTCTCCCGACCGGATCGGCAACGGTTGCAATCGTGAAGGCGGCAGCCCGGCGATTCCGTGACCGCTACGAGATAGACGTGGCGGTCACCGGGGATGTCGCGTCGTTCCTTGCCCCCGACGCCCTCCGGAGGCTGCTTGCCACCGGAAAATACGATATGGCGCTCGTCTCCGGGATGTGCACTGCGTCCTTTTCGGACGTCGAACGCGAGACCGGCGTCCCGGTCTACCGCGGCCCGCGGCATGCGGCCGATCTCCCGCTGGTTCTTTCCGTGCTCGATCGCGTACCGCTCTCAAGGACCGTCCCAGCCGACGAGTTCCTCGCGGAGACACGCCGCGAAGAGGCCTGCCGGCGGGTCTCGCTCCGGGAGACGGAGGCAGACGCCGACTTCACCATCCGGTCCACGAAGATCGGCGGGGGTTCCAGGATGAAGGTGCTTGCAGAGATCATGGACGCGCACAAGCGCGAGGATCTCCTCGCCGACGTCCGGCGGTTCTTTGCCGGTGGGGCCGACATCGTGGACCTGGGGTTCGGGTTCGACGCGACCCCCGATGACGTCGTGCGGTGCTTCTCGGCTCTTTCCGGGGTCGAAGGGGCCCTGGCGGTCGATACGCAGGACCCCTCCCTCATCGCGGCGGCGCTCTCCCGCGCCGACCTGGTCCTCTCCCTGCACGAGGGGAACATCCCGGCCGTCGGGGAGGCGGTCGCGGCGGCCGGGGCGGCCGCGGTCGTGGTGCCGCGCGAGCGGACGATCCAGGAGAACCTTGCGGCGGCCAGGAGCGCCGGGATCTGCCGCCTGATCGCCGACCCCCTCCTCCAGCCGGTGGGCTCCGGGCTGACCGGGTCGCTTGCCGGGTTCCATGAAGCCCCGCGTCCGCTCTTCTTCGGAGCGGGCAACGTCGTGGAGTTGCTCGACGCCGATTCCCCCGGGGCCAACGCGCTGCTCGCAGGGATGGCGCACGAGGTCGGGGCCGCCGTCATCTTCACGAGCGAGCACAGCGACAAGACCCGGGGTTCAGTCGCGGAGATGCGGCGGGCATGCGAGATGATGGCCCTGATGACCGACCGCCCCTACCCCAAGGACCTGGGGATCGACCTCCTGGTTCTGAAGGAGAAGCGGCGACGGCGCGAACCACCGCTCGCGTATGATGTAATCGTGGACGCACCCCCCGCACCGGACGAGATCGTCTACGACCCGCTCGGTTGCGTCCGCATCGGCGTCGAGGGGGAGTACATCGTCGCGGTCCACCGGGGCCGCGCTGTGCGGGGGAGGAACTGGGAAGACGTCTTTTATACCCTGCTCTCAAACGGGAGCCTCTCCCGGCTCGACCATGCCGCCTACCTGGGGAAAGAGCTCTTCAAGGCCGAGATTGCCATCCGGTTGAAGAGGAGTTTCGAGCAGGACGGACCATTCTGAGCGGGCGAACCCCGTCGATCTCTATGTTAGAGGGGACAGGACCGGGCCGGGTGTCCAGGATCTCCCAAATATAATAATATTTATATAATTTCATTGTTATTTACCGCCCCATGACAGCGGCGAGCAGTGTCGAGCTGTCCGGGCGAGCGCCTCCGGTACCCTGAGCCACCGGAGGTCAGGTGCCCGGGGTGCCGGCCTCTCTCCCTGCCATGGTCTATAAACGTGGTGAAACTGCATGAGAAGGAATCCAACCATACTCGGGCTCGCGACGGTCCTGGCTATCTGCCTCGTTGCTCTGCCGGCTTTCGCGGCGACCGCCGATGTCGAGATTCGCGACGGGTCGTATGTCCCCGCCTCACTCACGATCGAGGGCAATACAACGGTAACCTGGACGAACTACGACCCGGTGAGCCATACCGTCACCAGTACGGGCGGGGGCTTCGACTCCGGGCCGATAGAGGAGAATGAGACGTTCGACTATACGTTCACCGATGCAGGGACCTACCCCTACGGCTGTACGCTCAACGCCTCGACGCAGCGGACGCCCATGCAGGGCGTCGTCATCGTCGTCCCGGAGGGAATGATGGTCGAGCCGGGCGCGAACGTAACCCCGACGCCGACCGGGAACATGACGCCGGGTGAGGAACCGTTGAATATGACGCTGGTCGACCTGATCGCTGGCGAAGCGAACCTGACCACCTTTGCGGACGCCCTGGAGAGAGCGGGGATCGCGAAGATGGTGCTCACCAGCGGCGGCGGCCCGTATACGGTCTTTGCCCCGGGAGACGCCGCGTTTGAGGCTCTTGGCAACGAGACCCTTACGGCGATCTTCAACGACACGGAGATGCTTGACGCCCTGCTCATGCATCACATCGTGGAGGGGAATTATACCGTCGAAGACCTGGTGGCGGCAGCAAATACCACCGGGAATATGACAACGCTTGATACGCTTACCGGGGACACGATCAACGTCACTGCGGTCGACGGCAATCTCACGATAGAGAACGCCCCAATCGTCACTGCCGACGCTGTCGCCGAGAACGGCATCGTCCACATCATTGATACGGTTCTCGTTCCGGAGGGTCTCATCCCGGCAGAGAACGTGACGCCGACACCGACGGAGAACATCACCCCGGTTGAGAACGTGACTCCGGTGGAAAATGTGACCCCTGTTGAGAACATAACCCCGGAGGCCCCGCCGGAAGGAAGGGTCATCCCCTGAGCACCCCCACTTTTTCCCTTCCTGACCCCCGGTGGGCCGGTGCGTGCGGCCGGCATGCATGCCGAACGCGAGGGCTTATGTCCCCTCATCTCCTACTATTCAGGAGAATGGCCATACGCGGGATCAGCAGGGATCTGCTTGCGATGCTCCTCGAACTCGGCAAGGAGCACTATCCGGACGAGTTCGTTGCCGTGCTGCGGGAACAGGACGGCATCATCCGGGACCTCGACCTGGTACCCGGGACGATCGTCGGGGAGGAGAGCGCCTCGTTCTTCATCGATATGCTCCCGCTGGATACCCATCAGGCCGGCAGCGCCCATAGTCACCCGAACGGCGTCCTCTCGCCGTCCTCGGCGGATCTTCGGTTCTTCCCCACGGTAGGCCGGTACCACATCATCGTTGGGTATCCCTACACGGCGAGGGACTGGCGGTGCTACCGGGCGGACGGTCGCATGACCCATCTCGAGGTGGTCGAGTGACCCGCGTGGTCGCAACGGGGACGTTTGATATCCTCCACCCCGGGCACCTCTACTACCTTGAAGAGTCACGGAGACTCGGCGACGAACTCTCCGTGATCGTGGCGCGGGACGCAAACGTGAAGCATAAGCCGCGGCCGATCCTCCCGGAGGATCAGCGGCTCCGGATGGTCCGGGCATTACGGCCGGTCGACCATGCCGTCCTCGGTGACCTCCACGATATGTTCCGGCCGATCGAGGAACTCCAACCCGATATCATCACGCTCGGGTTTAACCAGCACTTCAATGAGGAGAACCTCCGGCAGAGACTCCGGGACCGTGGACTCGACGCGGATGTCGTCCGGATACCCGGCTATTCCGGCCCGCTTGCCAGTTCATCGAGGATCATCGAGTGCATCTTGAAAACCCGGGCTTTCCCCCGCCCCACCGGCGATGGGGAGTGACGGACCGGGAGGGGAGCGCGGGCACCCGCCCGCAGGTGACGGCGGTTCATGTGGCAGACCGATGCATGGGGCGACGCTGACGACCGGACGAGCTGGCTGAAGGTCTCGGCCCCTTTCCTGCTCTGCGGGGCCTTCCTTGTCGCCGTCTGGTTCCTCCTTCCGGCGGAGCAGTGGCTCCTGCTCGTCGGGATGATGGTCGCCTACGTCGTCCCGCCGCTCGGCCGGGAGACGATCATCCCGGTCGGCATCCTTCTCGGGCTCCCCTGGTGGCTGGTCGCGCTCTCCCTGGCGTTCCTGGACTTTGCCGGCGGGCTCTTCATGGCCTGGAACTTCCCGCTGGTCCTGCGCATCCCCTACGCCGGGCCCTGGATCCGCCGGTTCATGGAGGCGGGCAGGACGTTCCTGGACCGGCGGCCGTGGCTTGAGCGGCTTTACTTCCTCGGTCTCATCGCCTTCGTGAGCCTCCCGTTCGACGGGTCGGGGAGTCTCGTCGGCTCCATCGTTGGGAGGATGCTCGGGATGACGAAGACCGAGGTCCTCACCTGCATCACCATCGGCGGCATCATCGGCAGTTTTGCCATCGCTCTTGGTATCGATTACGTCGTGGACCTCATCCCGCCAGGGGCCGGGATCTGGGTCTCACTTGTTGTCTTCCTCCTGATAGGATCCGCGCTCCTGGTGACCTACCGGAGTTACCGGCAGAGACATGAGATGAACGCCTGAGCCCGGGGATGCTTCCTGCGATCTCGTATCGCAGTTGGCATCCCGGATGGTTGGTCTCCCGAGCGCCGGATCCGGCGTATGTAAAAATGAAAAATATAATATACGATAAGGTGAAGTAATCATCGGGCCAGAACCCGGAGAGCGGCAGCATGCGGCCCTCCGGAACGGCAGGGAACACTCCGTTCTGCTGGTCCGGGATGATAGGCGCATGGTTCGACATGTGGCGAACAGTTCACTCGGTGACGAATGTCCGGGGCAGCACGGTGGCGATCGAGGCTATCGAGAGTGGGCGAACGCTGCCCTCGGAGTGACCCGGGCTGCCGGCCCGGAGATTCCTGCCGCGGTGCTGCGGCAGGCGGTTGAGGCTTCGTTATCCGGGACCTGCATCGCCGATCGAGAGGGACGTATCGTCTTCGCCAATGCTTCACTGCTTGCCATGTGGGGGTACAACCTGCAGGAGATGATCGGAGAACCTGTAGACCTCCTCTGGCTCTCCGGAGACGAGGGACCGGACCCCGTCGGCTGCGCTCTCTCCACCGGGCGGTGGGACGGGACGCTCTCTGCCCGGCGAAGCGACTCGTCACGCTTTGACACCCGGGTCTCGGTCAGCACCGTCTCCGGCCCCGATGCCACCGATCTCTTGCTTCTTGTCTCCTGCATCGACGTCACCGCACAGCGGGGGAGCGAGGATGCGCTCGGCCGCCACCGTAGTCTCGCTCGGGCCGTAGCAGCGATGCCGGCACGCTTTGTGGACCCCGCAGTGATCGATCCGGCCATCGAGACCTCGCTTGAGGACCTCGGCCGCGCGTGCGGGGCATCCAGGGCCTCTCTCTCCCTCTTCAACGAAGCCCGGACCCTCCTTGGCGCAACACACGAGTGGTGCCGGCCGGAGCGGGGGTCCCGGCGGGGGGAGTTCCAGACCCTCTTTGCGCAGGACCTCCCCTGGTGGGTCGCCCGGATCCTTGAGGGCGAGACCATTCTCGTGGACGTTGCGTCCGGGGGAGGACGATTGCGCAGGGAGGAACGCGAGTTCCTGAAGCAGCGGCACGGCGTTGGTGCGACGGTGATGATCCCGCTCCGCCTGCATGGGGCGATCGTCGGGTTCGTCGAGTTTGACCGGGACACCGGCGGGCCCGGGTTTGCGGAGGAGGATGTCGTACTCCTCTCTGCTGCCGTTCACGTCATCGCGAGCGCACTCGACCGGAAGCAGTCCGAGTACGCCTTTCGGGAGTCGGAGGACCTCTACCAGGTTGTCCTCGATGCCATCACCGATACCGTCACCGTCGTCGATACCGATCTCACCCTCCTCCTCGCAAACGACGCCTTCGTCGCCTGGTGCGAAGAGCTCGGCCTCCCGACGGATGTCGTAGGAAAGAACCTCTTTGCCGCCCTGCCGTTTCTCCCACCCACCGCGAGGCAGCAGTATGAGCGGGTCATACGAACCGGGCGGCCACTGACATCGGAGCGGTCCCTCAGGCACGCTGACGGTATCGTCGTCCTGCGGGAGATGCTGATCCCGATCTTTGAGCACGGCGAGGTCGGGCGGATCATCACCGTCGCCCGGGACATCACCGCCCAGAGGGAGGTTGAAGACCTGAAGTCAAAGGCCTACAACCAGGTCGAGCGGAACATGGAGCAGTTCGCCCTCCTCGCCGACCATATCCGGAACCCGCTCCAGGCGATCATGGGGCGCGCCGAACTGATCGACGATCCCGCGACGACGGAGAAGATCCGGCAACAGGTGCAGCGGATCAACGGTATCATCGATCAACTCGACGAACGGTGGGCCGAGTCGAGGAAACTCTCCATGTTCTGGCGGAAGTACTCCTGATACTTCCTCCTCAATCCGTAGCGCCGATCGAACCCCAGACCCGGTTTCGTTCGAGGATGACCCAGTAGCGCCGCAGCTCGGCCTCCGCGGCCCGGTATTCAGGGTATTGGCCGCTGACAAGGAGCCAGAACTTCTTTGAGTGGTTGTGCTCGCGGAGGTGGGCCGCCTCGTGGACGACGATGTACTCCCGCAGGGGGCCGGGGAGGGCTATGACGCGCAGGTTGATGTTGATGTTGCCGAGCGTCGAGCAACTGCCCCACCGGGTCCTCTGCAGTCTCACCGCGATCTTTACCGGTCCCTGCCCGGCAAGGTCCGGGCAGGCTTTCAGGCGGTCTGAGACCTCCTCCCTCAGCATCCTGGTGAGGCTGCTCCGGAGAGCAGTGCCGGGCGGGCAGGCGACAACGCCGCGTGTATCGTCGACCGTAAACCGGGTGCCCGGAACCAGGCGGTAAAACCGCCCGTGCAGGAGGAGCAGGTTTTCCCTTCCGCGCCCTTCGGCAGCCAGCCGGTCGAGTTCCACGCGCCGCTCCTCGATCCAGGCCGTGTTGCGCTGCAGGAACCCTGCGACGTCAAACGACGGCGGGGCAACCACCCGCAGGGTCCCATCGGGCCGCACCTGGAGGCGGGCCGACCTTACCGCCTTCCGGACGACGGTCGTGCCGGCCGGGACTCTTCTCACCCCTCCCCGGTCCATGTACCAGTACTCGGGCGGCGGCGGGAAAAACCACACGATCCGGCACGCTCCTATACCTGATGACGACAAACGTATGGTTAGGGGCAGCATCATGAGCGAGAAGGAACTCAAGATCGGCGATATCGCACACCTCACCGGGCTCTCCGAGCAGGACGTCCGGAGACTCATCCAGACCTACGACAGCCTCTTCACCTACCGGACCATCGGCCCGGTCCGCCTCTTCCCGCAGAAGACCGTCAAGATTGTCCAGGAACTCATGGACCTCTCCAGGAAGGGCCTCACCCCCGAAGAGGTCACCACGGAGGTCAAATCCGGCAGGAAGGCGGCTGCACCGGAGGAGCCCGCGCCTGAGGTCGAGAGGACCGGCGTCCCTCTCCCGCCCGAGGTGGTGCTCGACCTCCGCGTCATGCAGGAGACGCTGGCCCGACAGGAACGCAGGATTGCGCAGATGGCGGCAGAGCTCGAACGGGTGCAGGAAGAGCGGAGGAAAGAGGCCGACCGTCACCGGGAGACCGTCAACCGCCTGGAGGAGCGGCTCGATAAGCACCAGAGGGACCTCGTGGTCGTCGCGGAGTGGGTGGACTACTTTGATGGGCAGCTGGATGAGGTCTCCCGCCCGGTACTTGACCGGGTCCGGCGAGCCTTCGGGACGGAGCACGGTCCCGACTGAGGGCGGAATGCGGCCTTCCAGGGCACCTCCGGAGCCTCCGGCATGCGATCCGGGGTGCCGGGCGGGCGGCCGTCGCCGTTTCGCCTAAGATATATAACACAATATACTACTCAATAGGATATTATTCGCAAATATTATATGCGATCCCGGTTACCGGTCTGCGAGGTGATCGAGATCCATCAGCAGAAGATGGCCACAGCACTGATCGTTGCCATTCAGGTCATGATCATTGGCGGGCTACTGGCCTGCATCGTCGTCGGAACAGAGGAGCGGCCGTCTCCGGTCTCACCGGTGGGTGAGGCCCGGCACGTGGAGTATGGGTCATGGAGCACCTCGGCTGCCGTATACCCCATCGCCGGCCACCCGCCGGCGATCCGGCTGAGCACCCCGGTTGATGCCGGGGAGAAACCCCTCCTATTTTTGATGTGAGGCCCCCTCTTTACCCCATCACGATCTGCACGGCCGTCGGGTACCTGTTCCTGATGGCGTAGACGAGGGGTTTTGCCATCCAGAGCCTTCCGCCCTGCATCCTCCGGAGCCGGCTGATCTCCTTGAGAGCCTGGAGGGCCTGCACCGCAGCCTCGTCCGCGATGAAGAAGCTGTCCGGGACCGTGGAGTCGAAGTAGAAGAGGATCGGAAGCCGGAGTCGCCTCTGCAGCCCAACGGGGAGGGCCTGCTCCAGCCGGAGGAGGACGCCCCGGTCAAAGTCGTACCGGGCTCCACCCTTCGTGACGGCTGAGGGGTGCTCTTCGGAGAGGAGCAGGGAGAGGCGCTTTCGCTCCGCAACAACCCCGTCGTTGATCTTGCCGATCTCAAGCCGCATCCACCGCAAGAGGGTCGACTCGTCGCCTGCTGATGGTCGGTCGGGCATGGTGCACTCCGGTGGTGATCCCCGGTAGGGTCCTGAGATCAGTCTCCGGCATGCGATATATACCTGGCCCTGTGGTCCGGATCCCCCTCACCACCCCTGGAAAAGTATATCTCACTCTACTCCAAATTCGGCGTCTTCCCAGTGATCTTGATGAAACGTGATTCAGCGTGCCGCAGGCAGACCCGACAACATGCCTGCCGGCTCCGGAGGACGCTCTTCTGCGCCCTGCTGCTTGCTGGCATAACCGTCCTCCTCGTGGCCGCTCCGGCAGGCGCTGCCAGGGAGCACAACCCCGCCATCGCCGCAATGCTCACGGAGGTCAACGAACCCGACCTCCACGAGACGACATACGACCTGCAGAACCTCTCGACCCGGGTCTTCGGCTCCGATGGGAACCAGGAGGCGGGCGATTACCTCGCTATGAGGCTTGAGGAGATCCCCGGCCTCGAGGTGGAGTTCCAGGGTGAGGACCTCAGGAACGTCATCGCCACGCTCCCGGGGAAGAACAGCACCTCAGATGAGGTTGTCATGGTGGGGGCGCACTACGACAGCAGGTCGTCGGACCACGTTCATGCGCCCGGGGCTACCGATAACGGGTGCGGTGTCGCGATCGTCCTGGAACTCGCGGAAGTGATGAGCAGGCACTCGTTTGACCGAACGGTCCGGTTCGCGTTCTGGAACGCTGAAGAGGACGGGGGGTACGGCAGTGCCGACTATGCCGGGAACATGACGGATGCCCCGGTCGTGCTCTACCTCAACTTTGACTCAGCCTGCTACGACCCTCAGAACCGTTCCGTCCTCGACATCATCTCTGATGAGAACTCAGCAGATTTCGCGGCACTCATGGTGGATCATAACGTCCTCTACGCCACGAACTTCACCCTGACCATGAACAACCATACCTGTGAGTCGGATCACGTCTCCTTCCGGGACCAGGGCTACCCGGCCGTGATGACCCATTGCGAGGAGCACGGTCCGGCCCACACCCCGAACGACACCGTCGACCAGGTCTCGTTTCCGTATGCCGCAAGGAACGCCCGGCTCGGCCTCTCGGTGCTCGCGGAGGTGGCCGGTCTCCGGGACGATGGAGAAGGCCCCACCATCCCGAAGGCCCCGATCGCCGATGACCCCCTGTTGCCGATACTCTGGAACCGTTCGGGAGTTCTGTCCGGGTTGGCCGATGATCCCGGTGCCCCGGTCGGGTCACCAAACGGCGTCGTTATCTATCGCGCAGGGAAGGACGGATAGACCATCTCGCCCTGCTCGCTATCCCGCAGAGTAACCGGGTCCGATCCCCATGCCTGAGACCGGAGAAAGCCCCTCCTGCAGTCCCGGGCCGGATCCCTCTCTCTCGCCGGATGCGGAGCGGAGAGCACGCTTTTATACGGTCGAAGCCAACGTTAAAAAAATATGAGAGATTCTGAGATCCTGATGAACCCAAGCGATCTGGTCCGTTTTCTCAAGAAGGATCCGGCTGAATTTACCAAAGAAGACATCATCCGGTTCTGCGAGGAGAACAGGATTGAGATGGTCAATTTCCGCTACGCCGCCGAGGACGGCAAGCTCAAGACTCTTAACTTTGTCATATCCTCACGGGAGCACCTCGACACCATCCTCTCGGACGGCGAACGCGTCGACGGCAGCAACCTCTTCTCGTTCATCGAGGCCGGGAGCAGCGACCTCTATGTGATACCCCGCTACCGGACGGCGTATATGAACCCCTTTACCGAGGTGCCGACGCTCGAACTCCTCTGTTCGTTCTACGATAACGATGGGAAGCCGCTCGAGAGCTCGCCGGAGTACGTGCTCCGCAAAGCGGACGCGGAGTTCACCCGCCGGACCGGGTGCATCTTCAAGACTCTCGGGGAGCTCGAGTACTACGTCATCAGCCCGCCAGACGACCTCTTCCCCGGCCGCGACCAGAAGGGCTACCACTCGGCAGAACCGTTCGTCAAGTTCGCGGACCTGCGGGACGAGGCGATGCGCCTCATCGCCCGTGCCGGCGGCCGGATCAAGTACGGCCACTCGGAGGTCGGGTGCTTCTTTTCCGACGACACCTACTACGAGCAGCACGAGATCGAGTTCCTGCCGATGCCGGTCGAGCAGGCGGTCGAGCAGGTGATCCTCGCCAAGTGGGTCCTGCGGATGCTCGGCAACCAGTACGGCGTCGAGATCAGTTTCGCCCCGAAGATCACCGTCGGCAAGGCCGGGAGCGGGATGCACTTCCACATGCTCGTCGAGAAGGACGACAGGAACCTGCTGGTCGAGGACGGCAAACTGAGCCCGATGGCCCGGAAGATGATCGCCGGCATCCTCGACGCCTCCGACGCCCTGACGGCGTTCGGGAACACCATCCCGACCTCCTATCTCCGGCTTGTCCCCCACCAGGAGGCGCCGACGACGGTCTGCTGGGGCGACCGCAACCGATCGGTCGTTGTCCGCGTCCCCCTCGGCTGGATCGGTGCCGGGAACATGACCCGTGACGCCAACCCCTGCGAGGGCTCCTGCGCGGGAGAACGCCCCTCCAAGCAGACCTTCGAGTACCGGGTCGCCGATGGGTCGGCCAATCCCTACCTGACCGTTGCCGGTCTTGTCGTGGCGTCGCTCCGCGGGATCGAGATGCCCGGCGCGCTCGAGATGGCCGAGCAGCTCTACGTCAGCGGGAACATCTTCCGGCCCGAGTTCAGGGAACGGCTTGCCACGTTCAGGCAGCTCCCTGCCTCGTGTGTCGAGTCCGCTGAAGCGCTCGAGGTCAAGCGAGCGATCTTTGAAGCGGACGGGATCTTCCCGGCGGGGATGATTGAGAGCAGGATCTCTACCCTGAAAACCTTCAACGACCGGGGATTGAGCGAGAAACTCTACGGCAACAACGACGCGATCCGGGAACTGGTCGAAGAGTTCATCCACGTAGCGTGAGGGGCGGCTTCTCCGCCCGGTGATACTTTTTTCAACGGCCGGCAGCGCACGGCGCTGAATCTCGGTCCGGGTGTGCCTCATCCCCACCGCCTCCTCCGCGGGAGGGGCAAGGTATTATTACCCGGGGGTCCAGAGGAGGTGGCTCTCCGGCGTGGCGCCGGGCTCCCGAAGGAGAAGGGAGAATGCCTCTGAAGGCAAGAGGCGGCCCTGAAGACCTCGTGGAGCCACGCACGTCCGGTGATGGAGGTAAGTGCATGAAAGGTGGAGCAGAAGAGAGCATGGCAGGAGAGTCAGGGCCGGTCACGTTTACGTGCTACCGTATCACCCCCGGCGAGGAGGAGGGCGTCCCTGAGGAGGGCATGAACACCTACAGCGTTGTGGTGCTGCTGCCCGACGGGGATGTCAAGCACCAGGTCGTCTGGGCGGGGGCTCCCGAGGACATCGGTGACGCGATCCGGGTTCCCCCCGGCTCACGGGTGATCATGACCGAGATGAAGAGCCCCATGGTCTGGGACAGCGAAGCGATGGAGGAAGAGGCGGCCGTGGAGGCCGCACCGGCCCCCTGACTTTTTCTGGACCGGGCCGTGACGTGAGTGCCTATTGTTAACGGCCGCACCTATATCTTCGGTGAAGGAAAAGGAGTTTTCAGGGTTTTTCCCCGGTGATCTAGCTCAGGTAAACCCCCGACCCGACCCACCAGGTCTCATCGACCGGGAGGACGTAGCCGATCTTCATTTCTTCCCGGTTTTCGTGGTCGGGGTTCGGCCAGACGAAGACGATGAACCCTCCTCCGTCACGTGCGGTGTCCCTGAGCGCCCGGATGTTCTCCATCCCGAAGGGGTCGCGCCTGTCGATCAGGTTGCTCCCTATCGCAGCCTGCAGGTAGGGGTGGGCGAGGAGCGTCCCATTGTAGTCGTAGGCGTAGAGGTAGTGCCCCGCCGGGTCGACGAGCGTCCCGGTCTGGTTCGAGATCTCGGCAAACGCCGTCGCCTCCTCATGATCGCGGCCGTAGGCGGCGCCGCGTTCGACGAGGTCGACCATCGCCGATACGGCCTCCGGGTAGGCTTCCCGGCCGGTCCCGTCGGTATCGGAGAGGTACACGCCTGACCCGATCCACCAGCCCTCATCGACCGGGGCGACGTAACCGAGCTTCGGGAGATACGACTCCCCTGCCGACTCATCGATGGAACCGTTCTCCGGCGCAGGGTAGAGGTAGGCGATGAACCCCCCGCCGTTCGCCGCCGTCGCGGCACCTATGCGGATCACCGGCAGCCCCCGGACGTCGGTCCAGTTGCCCCGGTCGGTCCCGACCAGCTCTTGCTTATAGGGGTGGGCGAGGAGCGTCCCGTTGTAGTCGTAAGCATACACGTAGAGGTCCCCCTGCGAGAACCGGCCGGAGAGGTTCCCGAACTCGGCGAGGGCCGTGTCCTTCCCGGCGGTCTTCGCGTAGGCGGCCGCTTCCCGGACGAAGGCGGCGAGGTCCTCGGTGGTCGCGTTCTCCTCGGCGGCCTCCTGCACGCCGGGGCTGCTGCACCCGGCCGCGAGGACCGCAAGAGTTGCGAGAAGGCAGGCCACGCTGATGAGATGGTACCGCTTCATACTTTTTTGGTATGGCATGGATCCTGAAAAAGACGCCGAATAGTATTGAGATGGTGGAACGTAGCGATCTCTGAATCCGGAGGCGCCTTCACGGGCTCCCGTGCACTCCGGAGATCTGCCAGGGGCCCGGGATAGAGAAAGATCCCGGTCTCAGATCCGTCTGGCATCGAGGAGCATGGAGGCCACGCCGACCAGGGAGACCGCTATGATCGCGAAGATGACAATATTGAAGTGCTCGGCAACGAGGGGGATGTTCCCGAAGAGGTAGCCCGCGAAGATGAAGCTCGTGACCCACAGCACCCCTCCGGTCGCGTTGAACAGGATAAACCTGGAGTAGTCCATCTTCCCGGTCCCCGCGAGGAACGGCGCCAGGGTCCGGACGAAGGGGGCAAACCGGGCTATCACGATGGTTTTCCCGCCGTATTTCTCGAAGTAGGCTTCGGTCTTCTTGATATGGTGCGGCCTGATGAACGGGATTCCCCGTGAGAGGAATCGGGAGCCGAATCCTTTCCCGATCCAGTAGTTCAGCGTGTCCCCCGCAATCGCCGCCACTATCAGGAGCACGAGGACGGGGAGGAGGCTGAGGCCGCCCTGTGCGGCGATTGCGCCTGCAAGGAACAGGAGCGAATCTCCAGGGAGGTAAGGGGTGACGACCAGCCCCGTCTCGAGGAAGATGATGAGGAAGAGGAAGATGTAGACGTATGCCCCGTACTCCTCGATAACGAGCGGCAGGAAGTCATCGAAGTGTATGATGATATCGATGAGATTCCCTAGCTGTTCAAACATCTACCCCTGTTTTGCACCGGTGCCTGATAATACCTGTTGCGCCGGTATGACCCGACCCTGACCGCGGCTATCTCCAGGTCGCTGACGGCCCTTCCCTCCCAAAAATTAGATACCGGGGGATCGTCCACTCAGATCATGGATCGATCGCTCGACAACCTGCCTGATGCGATCCCGGTGGTCACCGGGATCGCGACGGCGTCCGGTCAGGTCCGCCTCATCTGGGTCTGCTCTCGCTCGGGACCGAGGGTGCGGAGGATACTCCTCCCCGGCGACCCACGAGTTGATGCGGCGATGATCGAGGCCATGCCTCCCGTCGAGGAACCCCGCGACGGAGAGATCCTGGCGCTGGTCGCCGGGATACGGTCGCTCCTCCAGGGGAAGGATGTCCGGTTCGATATCGGTCTCCTCGACCTTGACCGGTGCCCGCCCTTCCAGCGGCGCGTGCTCCTCGCCGAGTACGGTATACCCCGGGGATATGTCAGCACCTACGGGCGCATCGCCCGGCACCTCGGAAAGCCGTCTGCCTTCCGGGCGGTCGGGAACGCTCTCGCGAGGAACCCATTTCCCCTCGTCATCCCCTGCCACCGGGCCCTGCGGTCGGACGGACGCCTGAGTGGATTCCAGGGTGGGCTCGCTCTGAAACGGAGGCTGCTCGAGATGGAGGGTGTCAGGTTCCGGGAGGACGGACGGGTGCTCATGGACCGTGTCTGGTACTGAAGGCCGTTACGGGGATTGCGGCCCCCTCAGCGGTTTTCTATATCCAACTGTCGCTCTCCTGCAGGGTCGATCGAGGGAGAGGTATATGTGGGATCGCGTTCACCCCCCAACGGGGTGATCAGATGGCAAATATTACCCAGCAGATGGCGAATGTTACCGAGTACAGTGCGGTCAACCTGGCGAAGGACGCCGGGGTTGATGTAGAACGATGGGATCGGATCCCGGACGACGCGACGATCAACAGGACCGTTGAGGCGATCAGGGCAAGGAACATCAACGTGATCCTGACGAGTACGCCGGAGGAGGGGCTCCGGGCTGTCGTCGACCTGCTGCCCGAAGGGGCCGAGGTCATGTTCGGCTCCTCGACGACCCTCGCCGAGATGGGGTTTGACCGGGCGATGAAGGAGAACCGGAAGGGATGGCACGACTACCACGCGGTCATCACGGCCGAGAACGATGAGAAGAAGCGGCACGCGCTTCGCCGCAAGAGTGTGGCCGCCGATTACTACCTCTCCGGGGTGCAGGCGATCGCCGAGTCGGGCGAGGTCATCGGGTGCGACAAGACCGGGAGCCGGATGGGAGCCTGGCCTCACGCGGCGGCCCACCTCATCCTCGTCTCGGGGGCGAACAAGATCGTGCCGACCGTCGACGATGCGCTCCGGCGGTGCCGGGAGTACTGCCTGCCGCTCGAGAACCAGCGGTCACAGCACGTCTACGGCATCGGGAGCTATATCGGCAAACACGTGATCCTCGATAAGGAAGACGCCGACGGGCGGGTATCTCTCGTTCTGATCAAGGAACGGCTCGGGTATTGAATCTGGCCGCCTGTCTCAGTGCGGCCCGGCGGCATGAGCAGGAAGACCCCCTGCGCAAGCGGGGGGTAGTTCACCTCTCTTGCAGGTCAACCGTATACCTTCTCCTCTACTCTGCCGTTCCTCTGTCAAGCCATGCAGGAGCGGTGTGATCACGGCTGTAGCGGCGCTTCCTCTCCTTCTTTCATTTCCCTGGAGGGTTCGGTATATCTGAACTCCCGTGGTATCTTAATGCACGGAGATCGCAGAAATCCTCAACATCAACGTTCCGCTCTCCGATATCGCGCTCGAAAGCATTCTTCTCTCTGTGATTGTCGCGATCATCGGGTGGATCGTGGTGAAGGTGCTCACGGCTGCCTTCACACGGATGCTCTCCCGGGCCTCGAAACTGCCCGGCCTGGTCGTCGAGTTCCTTGTCCGGTTCTTCTCGATCCTGCTCTATGTGATCCTCGCCCTCATCGCCACCGCGACGATCGTGTTCGACATCTCCTCCGTGGTGCTCGGGCTCTCGGCGGTGATCGGGCTCATCCTCGGTTTCGGCCTGCAGGACACCGTCACCAACCTCGCTGCCGGGGTCTGGCTGGCGGCGTTCCGCCCTATCGATAAGGATGAGTTTGTCGAAGTCAACGGCATATCCGGGACGGTCGTCTCGGTCGGCATCATGGCGACGGAACTCGTGCGAGCCGACAACACCTACATCACCATCCCGAACTCCCTTGTCTGGGGGAGCCCGGTGATCAACTCCACCAGGATGGAGACCCGCCGGGTCGAGGCCAGGGTCCCCTATGACAGCGACCCCGCCATACGGGTCGCGACCGACCTGATGACGGCCCACGAAGGGGTGCTTCCATCGCCGAAACCAGCGGTCGTCGTCACCGAACTCGCCGACTCTTCGGTGAACCTCGCCCTCCGGGCGTGGACGAAGACGTCCCGATATGTGGGGCGTGCAGTGGGACCTGAACCGCGACGTCGTCAGGGTGTTCAGGGAGGCCGGCATCGAGGTTCCCTTCCCGAAGGTGGACGTCCACCTGGACAGGATGCAGTCAACTACCCCCTCCTCGCGTCGGGGGCATGCTACCGTAGGTAGTACCATGCTCTTTACAGGCTTGCGATTCCACCTCTCCTCCGTGTGTGGGGGAGCAGACCGCACCAGGCCGGTTGACGGCGGCCCTGACAGCAATGTTTCTAGATGCATTCAGATCAGCGTTCTCCGTATGCCCGCAGGTGGGGTAGCGAAACGCTTCCTGGGTCTGGCGGTTGCCGGGGTGGACGAACCCACAGGCACTGCTGGCTCGTGTATGCCCCGTCGACGTTGCCGATCTCGTATCCTTGCACTGGTATATCAGGGATATCCGGGTGCGGCCCTCCCGGATCACGACGGTGAAGCCCGGTTAACCTGCACGCCACAGCCCCCGCTAAATAAGCCAGGCTTAACGTAGACGGGGGAAGCCCTCTCTAACGTAGACAAAACGTAACGTGGATAAACCGGGTGAAACCTTCAGATCAAAATTAGCACCCTATCAGAACCCCCGATTCCCCCCACCCGCCCGGAACAGGAATACCACAATTTCAATAGCATTATCTCTCGTAGAGCCAAAAAATAATCAGGATGGCGGGTGCGAAGAAGTACTATGCGGCAGCCGTGCTCGCGGTCTGGCTCATCATCGTTGCCTTCTTCATGATCCTGAACCGGACGCTCGACCTTGAGGTCTTCTTCGTCCTCGCCCTGATCGGGCTCCTCGTCGTTGCCGTCCTGATCGATGGGGCCTTCTCGCGGCCGCGCTACATGCGGTATATCGGCTACCTCATCGCTGCCGGAGTCGCCCTCTTTGCCTACATCGTCGTCGAAAAGATCCTGGAGATCCTTGCCGCATGAAAGCCTCGCAGATCGTCCTCGCGGCGGCAGCCGTCCTCGTCCTCCTCCTCCTCGGAGCCCAGGCAGCGGAGCCGGTCCTCTATGCGGCAACGAACGTATCGACCGCCGCCCACGCCGACCCCGCGACGGTCAAAGAGCGTTCGCCGGGGAACGCCGCGGCGCTCGTCCCCCTGATGGACGACCTCCTGGGGGAGACCGGGACCCTCGCCCTCACGATCAAGCTCAAAGACTACGAGAGTGCCGAGCGCGACCTCGCCCGCTACACCGACCTCTCCCGGCAGTTTGATAGGCTCGTCGTCACCCTCGATGTCTCCGGGACCGACATCGGCGAGTTCCAGCGGAACAATCGGCAGAACCAGGACGCCCTCGCCACGCTCTTGAACGACACCCGGCGGTTCGAGGACTTAAAGCGGCTCGAGATCGAGGTCGAGGGCGACGAGGGCGAGCGCATGGCTATCGCCTACGAGGGCGAGGCCCTCCGACAGAAGATGCAGGAGGGCTTCTCCTCCTATGCGAAGCGAGAGACCGCGACGACCCGGATCGCGGAGCGCTACGGCGCAAACACCACCCCCTACCGCGAGAGCGTCGAGGACTTCGCAGAGGTCGCCGATGCCGCAGACGGCTGGCGGACCGGCGGCACCACCGCCCCGCGATCCCCGCTCACCATAACGATCGCCCCGGATACGGGGCGTTACGGCGAGCTCCTCACGATCGCCGGCCGCTACGCGGGCGGGGTCCCGGGCGCCCCCATCGAGGTCTACGTCGACAGCAGGGCGGCAGCAACCGTCGCCCTCGACGCGAACGGCACCTACACCCACCCCTACCGGGTCGGCCGGGTCCTCGCCGGGCCGCACCTTGCCTACGCCGTCGCCGGTTCGGTCTACTCGGAGGTCGCGACCTTCGAGGTCCTCCCCGGGAACACCAGCATCACCCTCGCCCTCGCGGAGGTGAACCGGACCGCCGTCGCCTGCACCGGAAACCTCACGACGGCCGAAGGCCTCCCGGTCACGGGCGCACCGGTCCTGATCCGGGTCGATGACGGGACTCTCGTCGCGGGAGAGACCGATGAGAACGGCACCTACGAAAGAGTGATCGTCCTCCCGGCCGGAGAGCACACCCTCCAGGCGGAGTTCCACGCTGCGGGCTATCCCCTGAACGCCTCCGAGAGCGAGACGGCGACAGCGACCGTCCGGGGCGAGGACCTCTCCCCCCTCCCGTTCATCGCGGCGATCGCGGCGGCGGCCGGGACCGGGTGGTACCTCCGGCGGCGCACCCCGGAGGAGAGCCTTCCCGCGGCCGGAGAACCCCCCGGGGAGCCGGAGGTCATCGAGACCGAGCCACAGGTGACTGTCGTGGGCCTCCCCCCGCGGGAGGCGGCGACCGTCCTCTTCCGCGCCCTCCGTGCCCGGCTCGGTCTCCCCGAGACGAAGACCCCGCGGGACTGCGCCCTCCTCGCCCCCGAATATGCCGGGTTCTTCGAGCGCTATGAGCGGATCCGGTATGCCGGCGAGACCCCGACGGAGGAGGAACTCACGAGCATGGAGAGGGTTGCCCTCGGAGGCGAGCCGGATGCGTGAGGCCTGGGGGGTCCTCCTCCTCCTCCTCATCGCGGGCGGCGCAGCCTACGCCCACACCACCACCACCACCGAGGAGTTCAGCCGCTACAACGTCGGCTGGAACGGCACCTCGGCGCTCGCCGAGAGCGAGGACCCCGGGGCGACCCTCCTCATCCTCGCGCCGGACCGGCCCTTCACCCCGGGGGAAGTCGGCGCCCTGCGGGCATTCCTTGACGACGGCGGCCGGGTCCTCGTCGCCGACGAGGAAGGAGGCGCGAACCCCCTCCTCGCCGACCTCGGGAGCACGATACGGGTCCGGCCCGGGAACCTCTCGAGCCTCGACCGCGGCCACACCGACCCCGGGCTCTTCAGGTGTTACGCCGTCGGGAACGAGACCCTCTTTGCCGGGATCGAGACCGTCCTCGCGAACCGCCCCGCGGCGATCGAGGGGGGCGAGGGCCTCCTCGAGACCTCGGTCCTCACCTGGGACGACGCCGACGGCGACGGCCGGGTCAGCGGCGACGAGACCTTCTCGCGGCATGTCGTCTGCGCCCGGGAGGGGAACCTCATCGTCCTCGGCGACCCGAGCCTCTTCGTCAACGCAATGCTCGCCGAGAACCCGGTCTTCATCGAGAACCTCGGGTCGGTCCGGATCGACCCCCACAGCGGGACCGGCACCGCTAACCCGATCATCAACACACGCGTATGGATACAGGAGACGCCGCTCGCTACGGCCGCCCTGGCCGCCCTGGCCATCCTGCCGGTGGCCTGGCACTTCGGGAGGAAGAGAGATGATTGACGACCAGTCCAGAGATATCAAGGAGATCACAGACGCTTACGAAGAGATCCGGATGACCGCCCAGCAGGTGGTCGTCGGGAACCTCCACCTCATCGAGGGGATCTTCATCACCATGATCAGCGGCGGCCACCTCCTCATCGAGGGAGTTCCGGGGACCGCAAAGACCACCGCCTGCAAGATCGTCGCCCGCCTCATCGGCTACGACTTCAAGCGGGTCCAGGGGGCCGTGGACCTCCAGCCCGCCGACATCATCGGGGTCCGGATCTACGACCGGAACAGGAGCGAGTTCATCCTCCAGAGGGGACCGATCTTCACGAACTTCCTGATGATCGATGAGATGAACCGCTTGACGCCGAAGACCCAGAGCGCACTCTTAGAGGCGATGAGCGAGCGGCAGACGACGATCGACGGGACGACCCACCCCCTCCCCGACCCCTACTTCGTCATCGCCACCCAGAACCCCCAGGAGGCCGAAGGGACCTTCCCGCTCCTTGAGGCCCAGTGCGACCGGTTCATGTTCAGCACCACCCTCGACCATCTCGACGCGGAGAACGAGCTCGAGGTCCTCCGGCGGGAGCGTGCCGGGGAACTGGACGCCTGGATCTACCGCGACCGGCTCATCCCCATTCTCAGTCCCGAGCGGGTTGGGGCCATGGCCGCGGCCGCCCGGAGGGTCCGGGTCGACGAGACGGTCATGACCTACATCCGCGACCTGGTCCTTGCCACCCGGAAACACGGTGACATCCGGCTCGGCGCGAGTTCCCGTGCCTCGATCGCCTTCCTCCGCGGATCAAGAGCGCGGGCGGCCCTGAACGGCCGGGCCTACGTCATCCCTGACGACGTCCGGGCACTGGCCGTCCCGGTGCTGCGGCACCGCATCCTCCTCACCCGGGAGGCGGCGATCACCGGGGTCACCCCGGAGGCGGTCATCGACGAGATCGTCGAGAGCGTCGGGGTGTCCTAGGGATGATCCGGCCGACCCGGACGAGCGGCGGTGTTGCCGCGCTCGCCCTCGCCCTCGCCGCCGTCGCCTTCCTGGTTGCAAACCCTGCCGCGGCCCTCGCCGCCGGGACCCTTGCCCTCTTCCTCCTCTGGCGGGGGTGGCGGTTCGAGCGCGACCTCGTGGTTGCCGCCGCCTCCCTCGTGGTGACCCGCGAGGTCGACCGGACGATCCTCCGGCAGGGGACGGCCGCGACCGTCCGGGTCCGGGCCGACCTCGTCGTCCCGCCCGGTCTCAAAGTCCAGGTCCGCGACCTCCCGCCGGCGGTTGCGGTCGGCGACGCCCCGCTCTCCCCACCCGGGAAGACCGCGACCTACACCGTCCGGCTGATGGCCCCGGGGGAGACGGCGTTCGGCGGCGCCGTCCTCTCGGCAAGCGACGCCTTCTTCTCTCGTGAACTCGCCTGCCGCCGCTCTGATCTCCCGCACCTCCGGGTCTTCCCCGCGGGGACGACCGAGGACGGGAGGGGAACGGGGTCCGGCGCTGGCGACGCCGAGGTGGACCGGCGGACCGCGCTCGGCGGACAGGGGATCCGCGGGTTCCGGCCCTACCAGACGGGCGACGACCCCGGCCGGATCGACTGGAAGGTCTCAGCCCGGCGCGACGCCTACTACGTCCGGCAGCCGGCCGGGCTTGAGGGCGGGTCGCCCCTCATCGTCGTCGACCTCCCGGCCCGGACCGGGGACCCGGCAGCCTTTGCCCGGTTCTCGATGGCCATCTCGGGCGCCGTCGAGGGGGCGATCAACTCCCGTGACGGCTGTTCCCTCCTGGTCGTCGCCGGCGGTGACGTCGTCCGGTTCCTCCCCCGGACAGAGGATATCCGGGAGGCTCTCGCGGCCCTCGGGGGCCTCTCGCCGCTCGAACCCCGGACCCCCCTCTACCGGGCGCCGGGACCCGCCGTCCTCGCGGGACGGGGACGGACGAACGGACGGGGGGCCGGCCCGGAGGAGAAGACCTACCTTGCGAGGTTTGCCTCCGTCATCTCCGTCTTTGCAAAACAGAGCCCCGTCCAATTCGCGGCGGCGGTCCGGGCGGCGCTCGGCCAGGCGGATGCAGGGGAGGTCCGGATCTACTCCCTCCTCCCGGCGGGAGACAGGAGCCACCTCGTCCAGATCGTCCACCAGGCGAAGGTCCGGGGGATGCGGGTCGTCCTGAAGGCCCCCGCCGGTTCCGGGACCCTGCCCGGGGTCGATGCCGTGGAGGTGCTCTGATGGAGTTCGACCGAAAGTTCCTCCTCCTCTCTCTGGGCGAGGTTCTCGTCGTCGCTGCGGCGAACCTCGCGGTGGCGCTCATCCTCCAGGTGATCGTCCTCGCCGCTTACCTCGGGGACCGGCGGGGCTACCCGGTCTTTGGGGCGGGAGCGATCCTCTTCGCCGCAGTCCTCTCCATCTCCGGCACCGTCGCCCTCCTCGTCCTCGCGGCCGCCCTCGTCTGCGGCTATGCTGCCCTCACCGCCTACGACTACCGGCTCGCCCGCCGGGCGGCAGGTGAGTCATGACCGCGAACAGCCCCTACCGGGGAGCCTTCCTCCTCATCCTCGCCGCGGCAGGCCTCCTCGTCCTCGCGGCCGTGACCGGCCGGGGGGACATCACCACCGCAACCCTTGTCCTCGCGGGGACGGGCTGCTTCATCGCCGGGGTCTTCCTCCTCGCCCTCCACAAGGGCGAGCCCCTCGACCCGGAGGTCGCCGCCCTCCTCCCCGCCCAGGGGACGATCGGTATCGCCACCCTCTGCGCGGACCTCGGGGTCCAGGGCGACGCCTGGTTCGTGCCGGCCGACGGAACCGTCACCCAGATCATCCCGGTCGGGGAGACCCTTCCGGCGATCACCGGCGACGACTACTCCTACATCACCACCGAAGGCGCAGCCGCCGTCAGGATCGCGCCCACCTGCGCCCCGCTTCTCACGCATCTCCGCGAGAAGCACGCCCTCGAGGTTCCCGAAGAGGACGAGGCCCTCCTCGCCTGCATCGTGGAGGTCTGCGACGATCTCATCGAGGTCGCCGGGAAGACGGAGGCCAGGAGAGACGGCGAGAACATCGTCGTCACCCTTACCGGCTACCGGCTCATCCCCGGCTGCCGGGCGGTCCGGGCGGCCTCCCCGAAGTGCTGCACCATGGTCGGCTGCCCGGTCTGCAGCCTCCTCGCCGCAATCGCGGCGCTCGGGACCAGGACCCCGACGAGGATCGAGCACGTTGACGTCGATGAAAAAAGAGAGACCCTGAAGGTTATCCTCAGGCCGGCCGGACCTGCACCCAGAGATGCAGGTCCCGGTAACTCGCGTTGATCCGATCCGCGCCCGTGGCCTCCGGCACCGTCTCGTTGAAGAGCAGGAACTCGATCCGGTTGTAGTCGGGCGACGGGACCGTGAAGTTCCAGGCCATCTCTTCTGTCCCGTTGTGAGGGACCGTCACCACGAAACGGTCGAGTTGTTCGACCGCGTGGATGGTCGACGTATTCGTCGTGGTATCAAAGGTCTGGTTGAGGGCGAGGACCTCGACCGTGTAGGGGATCTCCCGGTACTCATGGTTCCCGACCCCGACGATCAGCGACTGCGCCGTCCCGGCCGGAAAGTCGGTCGGGTAGTCCGCGGCCTTCCCCCCGGGACCGAGGATGTAGAACTCCGTGAAGTGCTCCCCGTCTTTTGGCACCGCGATGACGTAGGCGGTCGTCAGGAGCGCTGCGACGATCGCGATGACGAGGACCCCGGAGAGGCCGCGGTCGAGCCGGGAGGCGTCGGGGTCGAAGAGCTCCAGCCGGGCGGCATGGAGCATCTCCCGGGCCGGGACCGCAAAGCGGTCGTCGGCCGGGAGGAGGAGGCGCCGGTACCAGGCGATGGCGGTCATCGCAAGGGTGAAGAGGGTGAGCGAGGCCAGGATCGGGTCGAGCCGGATCCCCCAGGGGGTGTAGTTCAGCGCAAGCCCGATGAGGGGGACGACGGCGATCGAGAGCCCGAAGGAGAGAGCGACCCGTTCGATCCCGTCGAGGTCCCCCTTCGATGGGAAGAGCGCGGCGATCAGGGCGTAGCCCGGGATGAAGAGGACCATCGCCACCCCAAAGAGGATCCGGAGGAAACTCTCGTTCAATACCGGGACGTAGACGCAGAGCAAAGTCGCGGCCGTGACGGCGGCGACCGCGACGAGGTCGCCGGGGACGTCCCCGGCGGCCCCGACGATCAGGGGTTGGTGGTCCTCAGTCTTCATGAGCTGGTCGTCAGACTCTTCCTCTCCAACCAAGCATTAAGATTGCGAGAGCGGCGATGGTGAGGAGGGGGGCCATCGGCGCGGCTGTCGGGGTCGTCGCCGCAGGGGTGGTCGCGGTGGTTGCAACGGTTGTGGTGGTCACCGTCGCCGCCAGGGTAGGCGCTTCTGCGGGGACCAGGAGGGCGTAGGTGCCCACCCGGGAGACCGGGGTCGAGATCCGGTCGCCCTCGACCTTCGAGGGGACCGGGGTCCAGGCGCCGTTCTCATAGCGTGCGATGGTCGCCGTCGTCTCGGCCGACGGGAGGCGGAGCGCGAGGGTCGCGGCGGGGTTGAACGCCCGGTTCGCGGGGGTCACGGCGTAGGCGTTCCCGGAGAGGGACCAGCCTGCGGAGGCGTTCCCCTGCGGGAGGAGGGCCTGGAGCCCGGCGCCCGCGATATCGGCTCCGGTTAGAGAGGCTTTCCCGTCGGCCGAGGTCACCGTCGCGGGACCGGCGGTCGGGGTCGGGGTGGTGCTGCCGCCGGAGGAGCCACCGTTACCCCCATTGCCGCCGCTGCTGCCCTGGGTGGCGGTGACGGTCGGGGTCGGGGTCGGGATTCCTCCCCCGATTGTGATCTGCCGGGAGAGGGCCTCTGCCCCATCGACATAGACGGTCACCGTCGCAGTTCCCTGCGCGACACCCTCGATCGCAAAGGAGATCGTCCCGTCCTCCGGCCCCTGCTTCGTGCCCATCACCGTCATGTCGGCGATGATCCTCTCGGCCGCGGCCGTCCCGCTGAGGGTGACGAGGCTGATGGTCCCGCTCCCGATGTTCTGGGATTGAGCGATCCGGACCTCGTTGTTCGCATCGGCGTATTTGCGCATGATGACGGAGCCCCCGTCCGGGAGCTCGGCCGCAAGTTCGGTCAGGTTCGTTCCCCTCGTGTAGGCGTTCACCTCACCGTTGTTGAGGGCGAACGGGAGCGTGAGGTCCCGGGCCGAGAAGGCGAAGGTCTCGCCCGGGGTCGCGGCGAACTCGCCGCGGATGCCGAGCGAGAAGGTAGCGTTGTCGGGAAGGTCGTTCACGGTCACGGTGACCGTATCACCGGACTCGATCGCATCGGGGCTGATCGTGATCGTCGCCGCGGTCGCGGCCGGGATCAACAGAACCAGCAGGAGCAGGAATCCACCCAGTCTCTTCACGAATAAAATCTCCTTATCTCTTGAATAGGTTGTACATGATTCTCCAGAAATAAAAACGTTGATGAGGGATGCCGGAATCGGCCGTATTACGGGCCATAAAGGAATCCAGCGGCCGCTGCTAGGAAGTAGAGGACGAGGAGCCCCTGGAAGGCGAAGTAGCCCTGGACGTTCGCGACGGCGTGAGGGAGGGCGGATGCCCGGTCCGGGGACCGGTGCAGGAACCCCCGGAGAGCGAGCAGAAGTGGGACAAGCGAGATCAGCGCCACCGGAAAGAAGTCCACCGGAGAGAAGATCCCGGTGAGGGCAAAGAAGGCGAGCGCCGCGGTCGCAAGCGCCGCCGCGAGGGCGATGAGGCGAAACGCGAAGATCCTCCCCCGCCGCACAACGAGGGTCCGTTTCCCCCCGGCGATGTCGCCCTCCATATCCGGGATCTCGACGCTCACGATGAAGACGAGGCCGTAGAGGAAGAGCGGGAGAGCGAACGCGAAGAACGAGAGGTCAAGCGTCCCCGCCGCGACGAAGTAGCCCGCGCCCGGCATCAGGAGGCCGAAGGTGATCATGTTCGTGACCTCGCCGAGGTTGCGGTAGGCGAGTGCGACCGGCGGTGCGGTGTAGAACCAGCCGAGCAGGTTCCCCGCTATGCCGAAGGCGAGGAAGACAGCCGGGTAGTCGTAGACGGTGACGAAGACGGTGCCGATCAGGATCGAGACCGCCATCAGGACGACGGCCGCAGCGAGCGCGGCAGGTTTGAGGGACGGGTGGGCGGCGAGAACACCGCTCCCCCCGGAGATCGCCGTCGTCTCGACGAACCGGTCCGCATCGGCATCGAAGTAGTCGTTGCTGTAGTGGACCGAGAGGTGCGCCGCCGCCATCGCCGCGTAGCCGAGGAGGAACTCGCCCGGGGTGAACCATGCCCCGAGGAGGAACGCGAGGAGCGCCCCGGCGGCGAACGGGATGAACCCCGAGAGGAGGAAGGGAAACCGCCCGAGCCTGATGAACTCGGCGACGGCATGGGTATCCATGGTGAGGGCTTCGAGGCCGGTCCGGTATGTATACCTTTGGACGCTACCGGCCGGAGGCGGGCACCGCGCCCCGGAGGGCATCGGTCCCTCCCCCGACGTAGATGAGCCCGAGGACCGCAAGGGCGAGGGTCTCTTTCTCCCGGGCGGTAAGATCGCCGCGGCAGGAGAGCGCGATCCGGGAGAGGTCCCACCGGTCGGAGAGGGAGGCGAGGTCCGCTCCGGCGGGGAGGCCTTTCACCTCCAGGGTGACCTCACCGATCAGGGCGAGGACCCGGGCATCGTCGGAGGCGCTCCCGAGGAGGGCGAGGTCCCGTGCCGGGACCGGGAGCGCCTCCTCCGAAAACCCGGCAAGGATCCCGGTAAAGAGCCGGGCCGTGGAGCGGTCCATGAGGACCCGGATGAGGCCGTCCGGGGCGCCGAAGGTGTAGCCGGTATCCCGCTCGATCCGGGGAAGGGTCTCGTGCACCATCCGGTCGGCCTGTGCGAGGAGGCGGCCGACCTTCCGGTGCCATCCCCGTATCCGCCGGAGCCGCCGCGCCCTCCGGGGCGACCGCCGGTGGGTGGGGAGGTGCTCGGCCCGGTAGGCGTGCATCAGCCCCTCCCGGAGCGCCGTGAGGGCCACCTCGAGCGGGCGGGAGGGCGTCCCGTACTCGTATGCCATAGGAAGAGGGTGAGGTAAGGAGAGGTATTTACCTTTCCATAGGGGTCAAGGTATCAGCTCCAGGACGAACGCGGCGGCGATGGCGAGGTGCAGGCAGACGAAGAGGGGGACGAGCCGGAACTTCGGCTTCTGCGTCTTGTGCCGGAAGGCCTGCATCGCAGCAAACGCCCCGAACGGCCCGATGAGCGCAAGAGCGAGGAGCCGGCTCTCCGGCGTCCTCCAGGCCGCCTTCTCCGCCAGCCGCTTGTCGCGGTAGTACGCGAGGAATGCGACGGCGTTGACGAGTATGTAGGCCGCGATCGCGGCCGGCAGGAGGGACATACCCTATCCCTCCCTCCCGGGGACACACATGTCCCGGGGTCCGGGCGCACCTGTTCTATCGAGGTTCTTCACGCTATACCCGTTCTCTCCCGGATCAGAAGAGGCTGCCGTTTGGGAACGCGATACCCAGAAAAAGGCGGCAGGGGACCGGTCCCCTCACCGCGGGCAGAGCTCGGTCAGGTTCATCAGGGTGGCGTTCTCCACCGTGACGTTGAAGGGCACGATCACGATCTTGTCGCCCACCTTCTGCTCGACGTCGGGGACCGGGTACTCAAAGACGCCCTCCCTCCCGTAATCGTGATGCAGAACCGCAAACAGGGTATCGAGGGCGACGAACGTGTGGATCGTGACCGTGACATTCGCGTTCTCCCCATCCTTTACCGGCGCATACCCGATGACACCGCCGGGATGCCCGAAGAGGTTGTTATGGATGGCGACCCATCCGGGGCCGTCGCTCACGACCTTCTCGACCGTTATGTTCCCGACGACCCCGTCGCCCACGACCTCCTGGTCCGCCACCGTGATCGAGGCATTCGCCTCGGTAGCGGTCTGGGCGGAGGCGGGACCGACACAGCAGGCCGCGAAGATCGCCGCAATGATCAGCCAGTAGTTCTTCATGCCATTGACCTCCCCCGTGGGGGAGGGGGGAGGTGCCCCGGGGATACATAAAGGGTTCGGGTGGAGACCGCACCTTTTTTAAGCAGAATACATAACCGTCACCATCACCATGAGAGAGACCCTCGCCGCGCTCGCGGACCTGACCCGCGCCCACTTCTTCTTCGTCTGGCCCCTCCTCTTCTGTTCCGGGCTCGCGCTCGCGTTTCAGAACTACGGCGGCTTTGCGTGGGAACTCGTCGGTCGGGCGGCGCTGATCGGGCTCTTCGGGTTCGAGGCGGGCCTGGTCCTGAACGACTACGTCGACCGGGACTATGACAGAAGAGATGTCAACGGCGCGCTCACCCGCTACTGGCGGCCGATCTCAGGGCGACCGATAGCAGAGGGCCGGATATCTGCCCGGGCAGCCTTCGCGGTCTTCCTCGCCTTCGCCGGGATCGCGGCCGCGCTCGCGGCAACCCTTCCTTCGCCGCACAACCTCTACGTCCTCGGGATCATGGGCTACTCCTACCTGGTCGAGTACTTCTACCAGACGAAGAAGCGGAGCCAGACCCTCCCCATCGCCCAGATGGTCGGGCGGACGGACTTCGCCCTCTTCCCGGTCGCCGGCTATCTGGTGTACGGGAACCCTGATGCGACCGCCCTCCTCTTCTTCCTCTTCTTCTATCCCTGGACGCTTGCGCACCTCGCGGTAAACGACATCGCCGACATCGAGAACGACCGCGCCCGGGGGATGGCGACGATTCCGGTTCTTTATGGGATGCAGGGCGCGATCGCCTGGACCCTCGGCTTCTCGGCCGTCCATGCCGTGATGGCGCTCGTCTTCGGCCTCACCCTCGGCCCGGTCGCCCTCGCCGGGTTTGCCGCAGGGCTCGTCCTCCTCGGGGCGGCAAACGCCCTCATCCTCAGGGAGAAGAGTCCGGCCGCGGCGATGCGGGCGCTCCCGCTCGTCCACGCGACCGTGATCGTCTACGCGGCGGCGATCATCGCGGCCGCCGTGCTCACGTGACGATGAAGGCCCCGTGCATCGAAGGGTGGACGTCGCACCGGAAGAAGTAGTTCCCCGGGGTCTCTGGCGCCGTGAAGGTGTAGGTGATCGTTGCAGGCCCCATGACGATCTCACCGATGAAGAGCGCTTCGCTCGCCGAAGCATCCGTGTAGACCGAGACGTTGTGCGGAGTGCCGTCATCCCGGTTCTCGAAGGTTATGGTCACTTCTGCGCCGGCCGGGACCGTGATCGTCTCCGTGCTGAAGGAGAAACCCTCAGCCGTTACCGCCACGGTCACCTTCTCCGCGGCGCGGGCCACCTCCGGGGTCACGCCCGCACCCCCATGACTGCGGTTGTTTGTGTCATGCGCCCAGCCTGTCGGGCAGGGACCATAAAGGTTACGCCGCGCGCTCGTAGATCCGGACACCATCTCTATCGTAGATCAGCATGAGGCCCCGGTCCGGCAGCCTGACATCATAACGCTCGCGCTCCGGGGCACCGACATAGAGGAAGGTCGCGTTGTACTTCTGCATCAGCGCAAGGGTCTTGTCCGGGTCCTTGTAGATCGCCCGGATATCAGCCGGACGCTCGGCATACCACGCCCCGTTCCCCCGCCAGGTCAATTCGTGGCTGATCTGCCCGAGGATCGTGGGGATGCCGGTGAAAGAGGAGATCCTTGAATAGTAGCCGTAGTCCCCGTTCTCCGCCTCCACAATCCGGTGGTCGCCGCCGAGCGCCCGGAGGTAGTCGATCGCCGCGGCCTCTCCGGGCCGCGTGGCCTCAAGGTAGGCGAGCCCGTCGAGGGTATGATACCCCGCGGGAGGGTAATCGATCCCGAGGAGGCCGCGGCCGATATCGATGTTGAGGGCGAACGGGGCAGCGATCAGCGCCGCGGCCGCGATGACGGCAGCACCCTTCCGCGCCGCGTCCGGGAGCACCGGGCGCCGTCCTGCAAGCCACTGCCCGGCAAGGAGCAGGGAGCCGGTGCCGAGAAGGATCCAGGCGTCGAAGTAGAACTTGAAGATGGTGTTGAACCGGCTGTGGTCCCCCCCGAGCATCTCCTTGAGGTAGAACAAGTCGCAGAAGGCGAGCACCAGAAGCCCGGCGATGCAGAGGAGGTCGGGAAATGAGCGACCCCTCCGGAGGAGGAGGTAGGCAAGCGGGACGGCGACGACCCCGAGGGCGATGTAACCGGTGGCGAAGAACGGGATGGCAACGGCGAGGTAAACCGGCGATCTCCGAATATCCCGGGCGATGGCCGCGTAAGTGATACCGAGGAACCCGCCCCAGATCGCGAGAAACGCGAGGGGGGCGGTGGGGGGAAACCCCATGCCGAGCCCGCTGATGCCCGCGGGCTCGAGCTGCAGGTAGTAGGGAAGGTAGATGAGGAAAGCAACCGCCGGGACCGCGATGACGGCCACGAGGGTGGAGCGGTCTCGCTCCCGGGCCAGAAGGGTGAGGAGGAGAATGACGACGGCCGGGCCGTAGACGAGAGCGTCCCAGGAGCTCAAGGGGGGCATCGAGCCGATGGAGAGGCCGATGAGGAGGACAAGCCCCCACCGTCCCCGGGCATCGAGCCCGTGCCACCGCAACCACGCAAACCCGAGGAGGAAGATGAGGAGAAACTGGTTGAACGCGGCCATCTCGAACGCATGGGCGTTCCCGAGGAAGAGGGAGAAGACCGGGAACTCGAACCTGGCCCCGGGGATGATCCAGTTGGTATCCTGGAAGGTCGAATAGAGATCCCCGCCCGTGGCGAGGAACCAGAGGATCGACGGCGGGACAAGGAGAAGGACCGCGAGCGCTATCCACTTCCACCGCCGGAGAAAGAGGTTGCCAAGGGCATAGAGCGTCACAAACGCCGCCCCATAGACCGTGGCCGGGATGAGGTTGAAAGCAACCTCGGAGGGTGTGCCGGTGACGATCGCAAGGCAGCCCATCAGCCAGTGACCGAGGTAGTAGTAGACGGTAAGGTGTCCGCCTGCAAACCAGGGATCGAGCGGCGGCACGACGGGCTCGCGGATGACGCTTGCAAGGAAGGCATGGTTCATGTACTGTTCGCTGAAGTAGCCGATGACCGGATTCGTGAACCTGACGGAGAGCGCGAAGAGGAACCCGACGAGGAAGACTGCGTCCCAGACCAGAAGAGCCCGGAGTTCCCGGGTCCGGTACTCGCCCCGCCGGACGCTGTAGGCTGCAAGGCCGACAAAGAGGAGGAGGGCGAGGGCGACGGGGATGCGGAGCAGGCCGCAGTACCATGTCGCAAGAGCAAAGAGGAGGAGGGAGGCCGGGTATGCCGTGGGGTAGGCGTAATCCCCGAGTGCCGGACGGAGGCGAGGCCAGAGCGCCAGCTGGAGCCCCTTCAGGAGCCCGGCCCAGAGCAGGACATGCGATGCCTGCAGGAGGCAGTCCACACCCAGTAGTGAAGGAGTGGGTATATGCGGTTTTTGCTCTTCCACCCGTGGCCGGGTGCAGATAGTTTAACACAGACTCCGACCGTACCCTAAGGCCGGAACCACATGACCGATGGGAAGAAGAGCAGGAAGCAAGGAGCCATTCCTCTCCGGGAGAGGGGGAAAGTCGCCGTGCGGGGGAAGATTCCGGCAGGCGTGATGACCACATCGCAGATGGCGGCGATAGTCCGGATTGCAGAGGAGTTCGGGAGCGGAGAGGTCGCCATGACAACCCGGCTCAATGTGGAGATCCCCGGCATCGACCGGCGGGACGCCGGTGCGGTCGCGGAGAGGCTCCAGGAAGCGGGGATAGAGACCGGCAGCACCGGAGCCACCCTCCGGTCCGTCGTCGCCTGCAAAGGTACGGTCTGCAGGCACGGGTGCTGCGACACACAGGGACTCGCACGGGCGATCGAGGAGCGGTACGGCGGGTGCGAACTGCCGAGGAAACTGAAGATCTCCATTGCGGGGTGCCCGAACAACTGCGCGAGGGTCCAGCTCAACGATATCGGGATCATGGGGGGGAGGTTCCCCGAGTTTTATGCCGACGAGTGCGAAGGCTGCGGGGCGTGCGAGAAGGTCTGCCGGGAGGGAGCGATCCGGGTCGTCGACGATGAGGTCCGCTTTTCAGGGGAGGCCTGCGTCGGCTGCGGCGACTGTATCGCAATCTGTCCAAAAGATGCGGTCGGTGTCGCTTCGGAGGGACTGCGCCTCTACCTCGGCGGGAGATCGGGCCGGGTCATACGGGTCGGCACCGAGGCAGAGGGGCTGGTCGCTGAAGAAGAGATCCTTGACACCGTCACGAAGTTGCTCGATTACTTCAAGGAGAACGCACTGCCGGGCGAGCGGCTCGGCGAGATGATGGAGCGGGTGGGGGCGGAGAAGGTCTTTGCAGCCGTGGGGATGAGGCCGCGAAGTTGAGGCAGTTCGATATCCGGGGGAATACCCGTCATTGCGGTTGTAACCCCACTTTCTTTCTTTCACGAAGGCCTCGTTCGTAGTCGTCCCAGTCCCCACACTCGGTGATAACTTCCCACTTTTGATGGATATCTCCCTCCAATCGCACGATCCGGGCAGTCCCGTCCAAACTCTCCTCGACCTCGAAGAATTCCCGTGCCTTCTGCTCGTTAAAAGGGCCGTAACGCTCGATGCTGCCGTCGTCGCCGGGGACCTCGACCCGGTATTTCAGTCTGAGGGTGTCCATCATCATTCACCAGTCCGGAGAATCGCCTTCAGGCCCATAAACCTTGGGGAGTCCTTACAGATCCGGGGTTCAAGGGGTGCAAGAAAGCCCCCGGCTTGAGCCGTGGGGATGAATTGCATCCCTTGGTCCGTTCACTTTCGCCCCGCGCGGCTATTCTTTATGTCCCGAGGGAGTCCAATACGCCTGTAGAGCCCGCCATGAGGCACGTCACCCGGTACCGGTTCTACCCCTCGCAGAAGGTAGAGGGGCGGCTGTTCACTGGCTTTGCGAGGTGCGCCTTTGTCCGGAACTGGTGTCTTGAGAACAAAGTGTATCAGGACTCCTGCCTCCCGAAGTTGAAAGCCGAGTATCCCGAGTTGAGGGAGGTCCACAGCAAGGTGCTGCAGAACGTCGTCCAGCAGATCGTCCACAACCTCCGTGCGCTCAGAAAGCTGAAGGAAAAAGGGAGGAAGGTCGGCAAGTTGCGGAAGAAGTGGGTTCATTCGATGATCTACGAGCAGACCGGGTTTCGGCTCACAGGCAACCGCCTCTGGCTGAGCAAGATCGGAGAGATGCGGATCGAGCTCAGCCGCCCGGTACCGGGCCGAATCAAGCAGATCGTGATCAAGCACACCCCTGCCCACAAGTGGTTCGTGGCCGTGGTCTCAGAGACTCCCAACACCCCAGAGCCGACGACCGGCACCCGGGCGGTCGGGATCGACCTGAACCTGGAGAACTTCTCCACCGACACCGAGGGCACGGTCTTCCCGCACCCACACAACGTCAGGAAGGCCGCAAAAAGGCTCCGCCGGGCCCAGAGAAAACTCTCCCGGGCCGTGGACGGGAGCTGGAACCGCCGGAAGCAGCGGGTCCGGGTTGCCCGGATCCATGAGCAGGTCGAGAACCGCCGCAATGACTTCCTGCACAAGTGGAGCCGGTACTATGTTGACCGCTATGATCTTATCGCTCTGGAACACCTGAACATCAAACCGATGGTCGAATCGCTGGATGCAAAACTCCGCGGCAGATCCAGGCCTATTCTCGATGCCGCGTGGTACAAAGCAAGAGAGTTCATACGCTACAAAGCTGCGAATGCTGGTAAGTATGTGCATCTGATCGATCCGGCCTATACGACGCAGGACTGTTTCCTCTGCGGGCACCGGGAGAAGAAAGACCTCTGGCAGCGAACCCATGCCTGTCCGATCTGCGGCTACACGGTCCCCCGGGATCTGAACGCCGCACGAAATATCCTGAAACGAGCATCCGTAGGGTGGGGCACACCCGAATCTACGCTTGTGGAGACCGGAACCGCTACACCGCCAAGCCTGGCGGTGCAAGTCCCGATCAACGAAGCAAGAATCTCCCGGCTTTAGCTGTGGAGAGTGTCAAGATACAGAGCGGCAGGGGGTGATGGCCCCCTCCAGGGCCGCTTCGATCTCGGCCCCAATATCTCACGCATAGAGCCCAAATCGGAAACAGCCCCAGATATTAGTGTTTTCGGCCGATAAAAAAGAATATTATATTAGGAGGTTACCCGCACACTGGAATGCCGTCACCCGCGGGGGCTACGTCGGACGTTGACCCCGGTTCATTGTCAGGCCTCTCGACCGAACAAGTAGTTTCAAAGCTCAGGGAAGAAGGCTACAATGAGCTCCCTCCCTCAGACAAACGGGGTCTCCCGGAGATACTACTGGGAGTCATACGCGAACCCATGTTCATCCTCCTCGTCGCGGGCGGCCTCATCTACGTTGCCCTGGGAGATATCCGGGAAGCCCTGATGCTCCTGAGTTTCGTCTTCGTGGTCATCGGCATCACTGTGTATCAGGAGCAGAAGACCGAACGGGCGCTCGAGGCACTCAGAGACCTTTCGAGTCCACGTGCCCTCGTAATCAGAGAGGGGGAGCAAAAACGCATCCCCGGTCGGGAGGTCGTGTCACGCGACATACTGGTAGTATCCGAGGGTGACCGTGTCCCGGCAGACGCCGTGCTCATCAGCGCGAACAACCTCCTGGTCGATGAATCCCTGCTCACCGGCGAATCGGTGCCTGCCCGCAAGGTACCATGGCACGATGGGATGACGCTAGGGCGGCCCGGCGGCGAAGACCAGCCGATGGTCTATTCGGGCACGCTCGTGGTGCAGGGCCAGGGGCTGGCCGAGGTCAGGTCGACCGGTCCCAGGACCGAGATGGGGAAGATCGGGACGGTTTTAACCTCGGTCGAGCGGAGTAAGACGAGATTAAAAGGTGAGATCGACCGCCTCGTCCGGGATATCGCCCTCCTCGGCCTCGGCCTCGTCGCGGTCATCGTCGTCGTCTACGGACTGACGCGGTTTAACTGGACCGGGGGATTCCTTGCCGGCATCACGCTCGCGATGGCGATCCTTCCCGAGGAACTGCCCGTCGTCCTGACCATCTTTCTTGCCCTGGGCGCCTGGAGGATCGCGGGCCGCAATGTGCTCACCCGGCAGGCCCCGGCCATTGAAACTCTGGGCTCGGCGACGGTACTCTGCGTCGACAAGACCGGGACCCTGACGCAGAACAGGATGACCGTCAGGAAACTCTTCGCGCATGGCCGGGAATGTGAGTATGACCGGACTGGAAAGACGGTCATGCCCGAATTTTGCCACGAATTGGTCGAGTTCGGCATCCTTGCCTGCAAACGGGACCCCTTTGACCCGATGGAAAAAGCGCTCAGGCAGCTCACCGAAGACCTCGCCCAGACCGAGCACGTCCACGAAGACTGGGACTTCCTGCAGGAGTACCCCCTCTCGCAGGAACTGCTGGCGATGTCGAACGTCTGGCGGTCGCGGGAGGGGGGCGGGTACGTCGTCGCTGCAAAAGGGGCGCCGGAAGCGATCGCCGACCTGTGCCACCTCAATGACCGGGAAAAGGAGGAACTACAGGGGAACGTCAATACGATGGCAGCGGGCGGGCTCCGCGTGCTCGGCGTTGCCCGTGCAACGCTGCCCCCGGCCACCCTTCCCGACATCCAGCATGCGTTTTCCTTCACATTTCTGGGTCTCGTGGGGTTTGCCGATCCGGTCAGGCAAAAGGTCCCGGAAGCGCTCCGGGAGTGTTATCTGGCCGGGGTCCGCGTGATCATGATCACCGGCGACTACCCGCTTACCGCGCAGAAGATTGCCGACCAGATCGGTCTGACCAGGGTGGAGGAGTATATCACCGGCCCCGAACTTGAGGCGATGAGCGACGAAGAACTCAGCCGGCGCATCGCCAGCGTCAATATCTTTGCACGCGTTGTGCCGGAACAGAAACTGAGAATCGTCAAGGCCCTCAAAGCCCGCGGCGAGACCGTCGCGATGACGGGGGACGGTGTGAACGATGCCCCCGCATTGAAGGCAGCAGATATCGGGATTGCGATGGGCGAACGGGGCACTGATGTGGCGCGAGAGGCATCATCCCTCGTCCTGCTCGACGACAACTTTACGTCCATTGTTGCGGCAATCCGCATGGGCCGGCGGATCTTCGACAACCTGAAAAAAGCCATTGCCTACATCTTCTCCATTCACATCCCCATCGCGGGTATGTCACTTCTCCCGGTGCTCTTCGGATGGCCGCTCGTTCTTCTGCCCGTTCATATCGTGTTTCTGGAACTTATCATCGACCCGGCATGCTCAGTGGTCTTCGAGTCTGAACCTGAAGAGGCCGATGTCATGAAAAGGGCGCCACGGAACGCGAAAGAAGGGTTGCTCACCCGGAAGATGGTGGCGGTGAGCGCTCTCCAGGGGGCCGTGGTGTTGGCTATCGTTGTTCTGGTTTACTTCGGCGCCCTCATGCGAAACATCGGTGAATCGGAGGCCCGGACCCTGGCGTTCTCCTCCATCGTGATCGCAAACCTCAGCCTGATCCTGACGAACCGTTCCTGGTCCGAAACCTTCCTCACCACAATAAGGAGACCAAATCGGGCTTTCTGGCTGGTTCTGGGTGGAGCGCTCCTCTTCTTAACCCTGGTGCTCACCGTACCGGCGCTGTTGGACCTCTTCCACTTCAGTCCGCTTGATCCTGCCGATATCGGGCTTTCGTTCGGGGCAGGAGTTTTCAGTGTCCTGTGGTTCGAAATTTATAAAGCGTGGACGAAACGGGCGCACTCTGCGGGCCGCCGGACTATCGGATAACTGCTGTGTTTTGTGGTTCAGCCCGCGGCACGGGACACCTTCCCGACGTGAGAATTACCTTATATAGTATACACCCCTATCTCTACGTGCAGTGTTCTTATCTGCATGAGCAATCCAATGGATTATAACAGAGACAGAGGCAACAGAAATTTCGGTGGTCCTTCGAGGAGCTTCGGCGGCCCCCGTGAAATGACGAAGACCGTTTGTTCAGACTGTGGGAAAGAGTGCGAAGTCCCCTTCAAGCCGACCGAAGGTAGACCCGTCTACTGCCGGGACTGCCTCCCGAAGCACAGAAAACCCCGGTTCTAAACCAATACATCCTTCTTTTTCGCGAAAATTCGTTAGTGGGTCTCTTGGCTGAAGAGTGTCACGAGACCATTGCCGGAGATCCGGCAACACCCATCCCGAGCAGAGCGGTTCAATACAGATGATGGGCCGCAGACAAATATACCGCACATACGCCCAAAAAGGGTCAAAACCGCCCGTCTCGCCACCCCGTTCCGCGCCGAGGAACCTTTTTTAAGGCGAAGAACTCTCCTGCGGTGTACCTGCGACCAGGAACATGGTGAGAGTGATGGTTCAGCCTTTGGATATCGGAGAGTACCGGAACGTCTACGAACCGGGAAATGTAGAGTGCGCCAGCACCGGGGAGATGCGGCCGTTAGAAGAGATCATCGGCCAGGAACGGGCGCTCAGGGCACTGCGGTTCGGCCTCGAGATCCGGGAGCCCGGGTTCAACGTCTACACCGCGGGTGCCCAGGGTACCGGGCGGATGACCGCCGTCCGGAGTTTCCTCGACGAACTCGCGAAGGCCAAGCCCCGGGCGAGCGACTGGGTCTACGTCCACAACTTCAAGGACCAGTACGAACCCAACGCCATCGCCCTCCCGGCAGGCAGGGGGACCCGGTTCAAAGAGGAGATGAAACGGTTCGTCGACGAGGCCCGCCGGGCGCTTCCCCGGGCGTTCGAGAGCGAAGAGTACGCCAAACGTCGGGACGAGACCCTTCAGTCGCTCCAGAAGACGAGGACCGACCTGATCGCCCGGATCAACCACCGCGCCCAGGAAGCCGGGTTCATCATCCAGATGAGCCCCATCGGCCTCCTGACCATCCCGGTCATCAACGGCCAGCCGGTCCCCGAAGAGCAGTTCATCACCCTCCCCGAAGAGGTGCGCACAGAGGTCCAGCGGCGCCGGGACGCCCTGAACGCCGAACTCCGGAGCATGCTCCGGCAGGTGCAGGATATCGAGCGGCAGGGGAACGAGGCGGTGACGACCTTAAACCACGATATCGCCTTCTACGCGATAGGCAACCTCGTTGCCGAACTCAAGGAGCAGTATGCCGACGTCCCGGAGGTCCCCGAATACATCGACGCCGTCCAGAACGACATCCTCGAGAACCTCCAGGCCTTCCTCGGGGTCCCCGAACAGCCGGGGGCCCCGCCCCAGTTCCAGGCCTTCATCCGGGAACTGCCGTTCCGGAAGTACGACGTGAACGTCGTCGTCGACAACGCCGGTGCCAAAGGCGCCCCGGTGATCGTCGAGCAGAACCCCTCCTTCCAGAACCTCCTCGGGAAGATCGAGAAGGAGGTCCAGTTCGGGATCTTCACGACCGACTTCACGATGATCCGGCCGGGCTCGCTCCATAAGGCGAACGGCGGCTACCTCGTCCTCAGCGTCGAAGACCTCCTCCGGATCCCCTTCTCCTGGGACGGGCTCAAGACGGCCTTGAAGACGGGAGAAGCCGTCATCGAGGAACCGGGAGAACGGATGGGGTTCATCGCGGCAAAGACGATCAAGCCCGAGCCCATCCCCCTCGACATCAAGGTGACCCTCATCGGGACCCCGATGCTCTACCACCTCCTCTACCAGATGGATCCCGACTTCAAGGAGCTCTTCAAGGTCAAGGCCGACTTCGACACCGTGATGGATAGAAACGACGAGAATGCCGGGAAGTACGCCGACTTCATGTGCAACCTTGTCCGGGAGGAGAAACTCCGGCACCTGGAGCGGGGGGCGATCGCCCGGGTGATCGAACACGGTTCGCGTCTCGCCGCGGACAAGCAGAAACTCTCGACCCAGTTCGCCATCGTCGCGGACCTGATCCGGGAGGCGAACTTCTACGCCGCGGGAGACGGCGCGGAGCAGATCGAGCGGCGGCATATCATGAAGGCGATCGACGAGAAGGTCTACCGCTCGAACCTGATCCAGCAGAAGGTCGAGGAGTACATCCGGCGCGGGATCTTCCTCATCGATACCGAGGGGGAGAAGGTCGGGCAGGTGAACGGCCTCTCGGTCATCGGGCTCGGCGACTTCGCCTTCGGCCGGCCGTCGAAGGTGACCGCGAGCATCGGGGTCGGCCGGGAGGGGATCATGGATATCGAGCGGGAGGCGGCACTCGGCGGGCCGATCCACACGAAGGGCGTCCTGATCGTGAGCGGCTACCTCAACAACAACTACGCGCGCGACAAGCCCCTCTCCCTCTCGGCCCGGCTCGTCTTCGAGCAGAGTTACGAGGGGAT
>NZ_JAVBWL010000002.1:0-38079 GCF_036677455.1 Methanoculleus sp.
GTACCTGAACCGTGCCAGCGTCTTTGCTCCCCATACATACACCACGATCACAGTCACGATAGCAATGAGCCCGTAGCCGATAGCCCCGTCGTAGAGTTCGAACGCCGAACGGCTGCCGGGAAATATGCTCCTTCCGGTATTGGTCACGGCATGGAAGAGTATGGCTGCAAAGACGCTCTTTCCAGTGTTGTTGTAGATCCAGACGGTCAGAACCCGGAAGCTCACGCCCAGTACAATTACTCCCCAGATATACAATCCCGGGGAGTAGCCGATTGAGAACGCCGACGGGACATGCCATACGGCATGGATCAACCCGATGATGAGGCTGGCCGTCAGTGCGGTATACCGGGCCTGCATGGGATCGGTGGCATATCCCGTATAGCCGATCTCCTCGCCCGTAGCGGCAAAGAAGAACGCAACAAAGAGGAGGGGTGTCAGAAGGGGCGGGTTCCAGACAGCCGGGACCGGCAGGCCGATGAGACGCATTATCACGTAGGTCAGCACGTAGATGATCGGCATCATGAGGACGATGGGGATATACCAGGCTTTCTTCGTGATCCTCCTGTAATCGAAGGTCCTTTTTAAGAGATTCTTTACCCCCGAAAGGCTCTCTTCCCGGTATACGAGGATGGATGCCGCTATCAACGGGGTAAACGTGGCCACCATATCCGTCACGGGGAGATTGTCCACGGGAAGGTGTATTGGGTAAATGACATTGAGCACCCAGAGGGGAATAGAAAGAGCGTAAACCAATACAAAAAAGAGGTATGGCGACCTTTTTGACGTGCTGTTGTTCGGGGCCTGCAGTCTCATCAGGGGGCGAAACCTGTTAATTATATAAAAAAGTTCCTTTCCCCTTCATCTATGCCGTCATGCAACCAGGTCTTAATTTCGCAGAAGAAGGAAGAACGATGGGCCCGTCGTAATTCGAACACGAAGCCTTTGCCGTGTGAAGGTCACGTTATGAAGCGGCCCGTTTCGGATCTGAGCCCGATATGTCGGTTTCGGATCTTCTTCAGAACCTTGCGTACTGTAGAGAATAGTCCGGAGAAGGGGAGCGGGGTTGACAACCTTTATCGAGGAATTTAGCAAGGCATATTTCCTGAATGATCAAAGAGGGATTGTGTCCATGCAAAAAGGTCTGTCAGGTATACCAGCGCAATGGAATAAACTTTCAAATCTTTAAAAACGTTGATCGGTCTGCCGCTGTATCAGCCTCTTGAATGTATGCAGCTGGCCTGGAGAGGGAGCGTCTATAGTATGAAAACTGGCAAACGGGTAAAAATTGCAGCCGTTGTCGTGGTTTGCGTACTCTTTGATATCGTTCTCCATCTTGTCACAAGCGCATACAGTACCATGCCTGAGAATCCAAACTATAGCATGGTGGCAGAGTTGCTCGGTACGGAGATCACCGTCTCTCTCTGGGCGCTACTCTCTTTCTCCGGTGCTGCCTATGTTTATTGCCGCATCAGAAATGTGATTCCGGGAGAGGGCGTAAAAAAAGGGGTGCGGTACGGGTCTGCAATCGCGCTGATCTGGCTCTTTGCCATGCTGGAAGGGGTATCCCTGTTTGGCAACCCAATTATGAACGAATTCGTGGTCGGCCTCAGTGATGCAATACCTGTTTTTTTGATGGCGGTTCTATTGAGTCTGCTAAATGCCGGGAACGGAGAGAATGCTGCGGTAAAGCCGTTTCCTCTTCGACAGAAGTTGATGGCCGTATCCATATTCGCAGGGGTATTCTTAATCGGACGATATGCTGCATATGTCACCGGAGCGATCCAATCCGGATACCAGACAGGCCCGGTTTATACGTTCTTCTGGACGCTCCTCATGGGTGCCTGTATCGGGGCAGTCAGTATTTTGCTTGGGAATACCGGGGATACGTTGTCCCTGGAGCGTAGAGCAGCGAAGTTTGGATTCCTGATCTTTGGGGTTAACTGGGCTACGTTCCTTCTTTTTATGCCCTTATTGTTCTCCGGCTATCTGATCGATGTGTTGTCCAGGATCATTATAGACACCCTGCTTGTAACGATCGGGTATTATCTGACGTTTAGCCCCGGAATCAGGTTGAAACCTGGATTAAAACCCTGAATTGCTGTATACATGAAAAGGCTTGAGCGTGGCGGAGTTTCATGCGGCATTATTGTTTATGAGCCCCCTCCTGATTTCACCGCCCGGCAACGCTCTGGATGAAGGTTTTTGGTTCACCCCGACAAGAACGATCTCCCCTACCGGAAGTACATTCCTTGCGACGAATTTTGCAACCGGGAGGCGTTAATGTCGGTGTATTGCCTTCAGGAAAAGAACGACTGATTCTGTTGGCCGTTCCCGGGTCTGTAGTGGCTCCGGCGTTTCTATGTTTGATGGGGGTGTGGGCTCACTCTGTTATCAGGATCGGCACGGGTTTTATATGTAAGGGATACTGTCCGCCGCACATCAGAGGACATAGCGAGAGCATCCGTCAACGCCTTTTGTTCCTTTGTTCATCTGCCCTACCCGCCGTCGCCGTCTGATATAAGGTGCTGGCAAAGAGTTTTGCCACGCTGTACGTGTTCCGGAGGAGGACCTGACTCGTTTAGATCCCTGATAGTTGTAATTCTGAATGCTAGAAAAGCAATAATTAGATAACTATATTATATCGGTCTATTTCGCAATCATGACATAAATTGACTGAATAACCCTGGGTGCCCGAACTGGCGCATTTCAGATGTTATCCTCGTGCGGGCTGATTTGGATACTCATAAATCTTTGAGGATCGAGCTTCCTGTCATGGAAATCCCTGATCAATGGGTGGGGGCACTTCTCGTCAGTCTCATTATACTGGTGCTGGGACAATTTTTGATGTCATATCGGGCGTTTTACCAGCATAAGGAAGAAGTCAGGAACCTCATGGATGCTAAAACAGAAAACATTGCCAAATCCATCGAAAACTGGAATATAAAGAATGAGAACTGTAGCATCCGGATAGATACTGCGAATGCCCGGTTGGAGTCCTTTGAGAGCAAACAGGATCAGGCTAACAAGGAGATCTGGACTAGAATGGATCAGGTCGAGAGGAGGCTTCAGGACCGGCTTTCCCACTTGAAGGAAGATATATTAGTATTGCAGACAACTTCTGAAATGCTAAAGAAAGCAGGTCTTCGCGAATCGGAAGACACCTACAAGAAGCAAGGAGGGGATATGTGATGCCGTTACTGCCCGCGCAACTCGAGAGGATGGAGTATCTGCTCGGCAAGTCCCAACATACCGCGCTGACTCCGACAGAGCAGGATGAATTACGACGCTATGTTGTAGTGGAACAGCCACAGGCGCAGGATGTCACTTTTGAGACACTCGTGACGTTGGGGCTGATCATCGTCGGTGCGTATCTTCTGTACAAATATCTTGAGTCAACAGCCTGACGGCAGCACTCCCCCCATCTATTCTTCCCCTGCAGATTTCATCCTCCGGTAAATCATCCATTTCTAATTCTTCCTTCGTGATGTTGTTACCCTTTTCTGTACGAGGATCTAGACCGAAAGCCAGGGTATTTGAAAGTTTACCCTCCCGGCAGGCCTACTTTTTCTTGTTAATAGGCGCTCCGTTGCTTCCGGTTATGGCCGGATCGGGGGAACAATTGAGCCACTTTGCCTGGAGAATATCAAAAAGTTAATCTATCGGTAAACCAGATTCCAGGATCAAACCGATTGGCATTTTAGTGAATTACCGCCCTCCATGTACCTCATCGATGAGTGAAAACGAGTATCTGACCCGTAAATCGAGGATCGATCCGAAACTACGGGCGGCCGGCTGGGATGTCGTTCCCTACAGAGAAGGACGTTCGCTCAGTGCATACGATCGGTGTGCCGTCGAGGAGTACCCGACCGGGAGCGGCCCTGCCGATTATGCCCTCTGTCTCAACGGTGCAATATTTGGTATCATCGAGGCGAGGGAGGTCACGCTTGAGCGGATACGCTCCGAGAAGAAGGCGGGGAAGAGAGGGGTTCAGTCCACATTAGTCTGATGGCAGTTCTGCTTGTCTCCGGGTTTCCGCTCTTAGTTTTCCCGGAGGACAGAAAAAGAGGTTATATGTTCGTTTCTCTTGGGAGAAGAGGGCAGATCGCCTATGACGTAAAGCACACTGTTGCCGGGATGTTCCGGCGTGGGGTGCCGCATCCGTCCGATCGTCGGCGAGACATCCGCGGTGTACGGCACCCCAAAGGGGGTTTGGATGAGATAGTGGCCGCGGTCCCGGTGTGAAAGTGTTCCTCCCCCAAAACTATATCCCCCCAGATACCGACATCATCTGTATGCCGACGAAGACGGTAGTCGAGCGGAAGAAGGCAACCCCGAAGACCGCGCCTGAAAGAGCCCTTACTCAGGCTGAAATCCAGGCCGGTATCGACAGGCTTGATGCAGACATGGAGAGAGCGGGAAACGGTCGGAAATATACTCATGCTGAGATAAAAAAGAAATATGGATTATAAATCGATGTGCGGATACATCTGGTGTGCCTCCTCGAAACCCATGATCAGATGAACTTGAGCAAACCTGTTTCCTTTCGCCCCCATCACCTTGTAAAACACGGTGTATTTCCTCTGAATATGTAGCCTGTGAGTGTTCTCCTTCCCTTTCAGTTTTTTCTTGTTGCATAGTCCGATCCGGTCGAAGAGGTGTTCACCCAGGCAAAGCTCTATTTTCTGGATGATTTTTGCTAAATACTCGCCATCTCCATGCTCAATTGCATCAAGGTGTTTTACTGCCGTCTCTGCGTATACGATCTCGTATTTCGTCATCCGCCTCCCTCAGACCTTGACGCCTCACGCACGCAGCGCGGCGATCACGCCCTATTCTGCAGCCTCCGACATAGGGATCTTCTCATCCTTTGCGAGGAGGTAGACGTTCTCACGGATACGGACCGACGTTTGCTGAAAGACCTCTCCCTTCGCGTTGATATGCTTCATAAGTCAATAGATGGCAATTATATCCATTTAAAAAGCGAGTGTCAAACTATCCCCCTTTTTCACCCCGCCACCTTTGACCCGCCCATTTTAAGAGCCTCCAAGCAGAGCCTAACGCATACAAATGTGTGCGCATGTGTGCACACATGTGCGGACAGGAGAAAAGATACATGGAAAAGAGAGAAAAGAGGAAAACAAGCAAACCGCGCCGAGTTAGGCCCCGGTTGAATTTGTCGATTGATCCTGAGAATCACGAGTATCTGAAGAACACCGGCGTTAATGTGTCCCGATTGCTAGATAGCGCCGTTTCTGAACTCCGAAAGATAACGCCACACAATTTAGTTCTTATTTCACAAAAGAAGGAAGATTCATGGGCTCGTCGAGATTCGAACTCGAGACCTCCGCCGTGTGAAGGCGACGTCATAACCAGCTAGACCACGAGCCCCATGCATCGACCGGGAATTGAACCCGGGCTATTGGCTTGGAAGGCCAAAGTCATACCACTAGACCATCGATGCGTACTGGTACGTCTATACAATTCTGGCGTTATGAGTTATTAACATATCTCCGGGCGCGGGACCCCGCTCCCCGTCAGCCCGCCGCAGGATCGGGGGCGGTCAGGTTGCCCTCCGCAACCGTCAGGACGAATCTCCCCCGGTCGCCGAGGGGCGAGACGACGATGACCGCATCCCCGTTCCGGTTCACGACCCTCTCCATCCAGAAATCCCGGTCGTTCGCGTACGAGACCGCGCCGGGATCATCTGCACCTACCTCGTAGTATGCCGCGGACCAGGACGGGAGATCCGCCTCCGGGAACGAATGCACCCCCCCGGCCTCTCCGGTGAGGTCGATCCGGCCGGTTGCCTGCGGGTACCGGGTGAGGTTGATCCCGGCGTATCCGAGCGGCGGCTCGCTCCCCTCGGCATCGAGGTAATTGGCAACCACCCAGCGCTTGAAGACGTCACCGAACGACTCCGGGTGACCGTGCCGCTCAAGCGTTGCGTTGACCCCCGATATGCCGGTGCGGTTATCCGCGACGAGGCTCGCAAGGAACGATCCCCCGTCCGGGCTTCCAGACCGGTCCCCGAAGTTCTCCGCAAGGTAGAGTGTCCAGAGGAAACTCGCCCCGTAATGCGCCTGGTTGATCGCGCCCTCCGAGCGGGCCCACCGGCCGTCGGTCACCACAAGGGGAGTCCCGGGATGGCGGTTGAAGGCCTGGACCTTCGCCCGGTTCTCGCTTCCAGAGCAGAGGTACTCCGCGTAGCCGCTGCACCCCTCATCGACCCATGTCCTCTCGTGGGGGTCGTGCGAGTGGTGGACGAGGTGCTGGAACTCGTGAGCAAGCGTCGAGCTCATCTCCTCCTCCCGTGCATCGGCATCGAGAAAGATGATGTCCAGGTTGTTCTCGACGCTGCCGTCAAAATACCCGACGATAGAGAGATCCGTCGCGTTGTCTCCCGGACCGTCGCGGATGTCGAGGAGCAGGATGAAGACCCGGGGGTCCTCGTCGACCCCGGTCTCGTTGCCGAACGTCCCGGTGATCGTGGGGTGGACGACGCGGTCGAAGGTCTCCACGAGACGCTGGATCGCGCTCTCTCCAACCATCCTGTTCTCCTCGACAAACAGGTAGCAGTGCTCCCCGGTTGCCCTGCAGGTGGCGTTGACGGGATACTCCTCATCGGTTGCGAAGTCGGTGCAGACGAACGACTTCACATCCCCCGGCGTGAAGTTGCCCGCAGTGTAGGCTTTCCGGCCGCCCCCTTCCGTCACATACTCAAAGAGGCCGCCCGGTTCCTCATGGATGGCGTGGATGAGGGGGGTTCCGTCCGTCCAGACCTGACCCCCCGGTCCGCTCCCGGATACGGTCCCGACCGTGCAGAGCGCCAGAATCGCAATCGCAACCACGAGATGCCTGGTGCCGTTCAATCGTTCATCCCACCCTTAAGAGTCCTGTCCCCTCACCCGGGCCGGTTATATGGCCCCCATCGGCAGTTCGGTCATGTTCACGATCGGGTTCACCGTCGGAGTCACATTCGTCGCCGGAGCCACGGTCTCCACCGGGGCTACACTCGCCGGCGGGACCAGCACCGTATCAATAACGTGGACAACGCCGTTGCTCGCGTTGACCTCCGGCCCGCTGATCGTGGCGTTATCGATCATCAGCACGCTCCCGTTCACCGAGACCGTCAGGTTCACCCCGGCGAGTGTCGTGAGGCTCGTTGCGTTGCCACCCTCCGTCATGTTCCGGAGTTCGGCGGCCGTATAACTGCCGTTGACCACGTGGTTCGAGAGCACCCGGGTCCGCTCGGTCTCGTCGATGAGCAGGCCGGTGAAGACCTCGGGCGAGAGGTTGCCGAACGCATCATTCTGGGGTGCAAAGACCGTGTACGGCCCATCGCCCTGGAGCGTTGCCGGGAGGTTCGTTGCGTTGAGCAGACTTGCCATGAAGGAGAGGTTGTCGTCGCCACGGATCACCTCAAAGAGACCGTTCTGCTCACCAGTGGCCGTTGGTGTGGGTGTTGCGTTTCCGGCAACCGCCGGCACGGATGCTCCGTTCCCATCGACCACCGGTGTAGGTGTGACGTTCCCGTCACCCGTCGGTATGGGTGTCGCATTCCCTTCACCAAACGTAACCGTTATCGACAGCCCTGCGACGGCCCGTTCGATGATCTGCTCGCGTTCGGGGTCGAAATCGGAGAGATTGCAGTAGATGAACCAGAACGTCTCACCGTCGGAGAGGTTGTGCGCCAGAGCATCGGTGTTCGTCTCGTAGAACGTCTCATTGAGGTCATTGAGGACGAGCCAGAACTGATCGTCCTGGTACACGTACTCGTTGATGCTGTCGACGGCCAGCCGCTGGCTGATCGTGTAGTAGTAGGTCGTGTAGTTCAGAGCCGTGGCGTTCGCTCCTCCCGACCGGGAAGCCGCATCGAGTGCGCCTGCCGGAGTGTCCCTCCTCACCTCGAGGGGGGCGTCGAGGTTGACGGGTTCGATCGTGAAGTTCTCCGCCGGATCGATCGTGACGTTGTACTCTCCTATGACCTCCATGGTGTCTATCGGCAACTCAAGCTCGAGATCGGCGCCGAGCGGCTGAGCCGAGACCAAAAGACCGGTCCCGGTCAGGGTAAGAAGACATAGAACGGCAAGAATGCCGGAAACTTTTCTCAAAACCAATTTAATCACCTCTCTCTGTTGCGCCCGGATGCTCATGACTGAAGGGGGGCTCGCGTATTCGGTATGGTGAAAGCGGGTCTTCTCGTCGCCTGGCTGGACTGCTCCTGCATAACGCAGGTACAGCGCTGAATGCTGGATTGCCCGACTGAGTGCGGGAGCATTCTGAGTCGGGCCATCTGACTGACTGAGCGGATATCTGGAGGTCTCCGCGTTATATATATTTTTGTAAATAATAATCTGGAGCCCTGGATGCCCGTGCTGGCCACTTACCACCCGATTCCAGCCATCGAGATCGCTTGAGTGACCATCGGGTCACAGAGACGGCCGGTGCCCTCATCGGGGATGAATGACGGCGGTGCGCCACCGTTCCTGAAACGTGCGAAAAAAGGGTATTCTTCAGGGTTACCGGGTCCCGGCGGCCAGCTCCTCGAGAGCGGCGACCCGCTTCTCCAGCGACGGGTGCGTGGAGAAGAGCTCCATCAGGGTGTTGCCCGAGAGCGCCGGGATGATGAAGAAGGCGTTTGCGCCCTCAACTTCCTGCTTCTTCTCGGCCGGAACATAGTCCATCCGGCCGCTGATCTTCTGGAGCGCCGATATCAGCGCCCGGGGGTTGTTCGTCAGGGCGGCGCTGCCCCGGTCCGCGGCAAACTCCCGGTAGCGGGAGAGCGCCCGGGTGAGCAGGGTGCTCACGACCCAGACCAGGATCGAGACGACGTAGACCAGGATCAGCGCGCCCCCGTTGTTGCTGTCACGGTTGCCAAAGAGGCTCATGAAGAGCCAGTTGCGCATGATCAGGAAGGCAAGCATCGATATGAAACTCGCCATCGTCAGGGTCAGCATGTCCCGGTTCTTCACGTGCGCCATCTCGTGGGCGAGCACCGCCTCCAGCTCCTGGGGGGTGAGCATCCGCATGATGGAGTCGGTCACCGCCACCACGGCATGACTCGGGCTCCTCCCGGTCGCAAACGCGTTCGGCACCGGCGAGGGCATGACCCCGACCTGCGGCTTCGGGAGGTCGGCGGCGGCGGCGAGACGCTCAATCATCCGGTGCAGTTCCGGGTATTCATCCTCTTCCACAATCCGGGTGCCGGTGCTCCAGAGCACCAGCTTATCGGAGAAGAAGTACTGGAGGAACGCCATGCCGGCGGCTACCAGCAGAAGGAACTCAAAGGGGAATCCAAGGGCGGAAAGGACGCCCAGGAAGATCAGGTAGACTATGAGGAGCAGAAACGACGTTAACAGCATCCTCATCGTGAGACCGAAGTCGCGCGTCCACTTCATGGCGGGTAATTGTTGTACCGGCGATCTCTTAAGACCTGCGCCTGAGTTTTCCCGGAGGCTCGCGCTGGAACCAGGATCCGGCCCCTCCCTCCAGGCGCCCCCTCCCGGAGGCGATCCACGGTGCGGTGGACCGCTCCGGGCCGGCACCGGTTCGGCATTTTTTTTACTCCTCCGGCAGATACCACTAGGTATGGAAGAGATCGACCCGGAGTCCCTTGCTGAGATCGCATACGGTATCTTTGAGGTCTACCTCAACCGAGAACTCCATGCCCGGGGCTCGCACCTGTTTGAACTCGTCGAGCAGGAGACCGATTTTGAAGAAGACGCCCGTGAGATCTTCGAGCGGTTCCGGGAGGACTATCCCGAGTTCGCCGGAGCGCTTCTCCGGCGGTTTGGCGATATCAGCGCGATCTCTGCGCCGATCCGGGCCGGCGAAGGGGTTCTCCCCTCAAAGACGACCCGGATATACTGGATCGTCCAGGATGCCCCCGGGCCCGCACAGCGAGGGCTCGATGACGAGCAGGTCGGGAAATGGCTCATCTTTGTTCCCGCAGACGAAGTGGACGAGGCGTGGCGGAAGGTCCGGGACGGGACCGCGCAGGGGGCGCTCGGGATCTCCGCAAAGGTCAGCACCGCCAAACCGAACCCCGACTCACGCGACGAGCGGTATGTCATCTACGTCTACACCCGTGACTGGGCGGACGAGGCCGACGTGATGGGGCTCCGCGAGCGGCTCCGCGACCTCGGCTTTACGGATCGGATCGGCTACAAGCGCAACATCGAGACCTACCGTGGCGAGTATAGCGAAGAGGGCAGAAGAGTCACGTATTACAGCGCCTGATGCCGGACTGCTCTCCCGGTAACACCGCCTGAAAAAAGAGTATACCGGACTCCCGGGACGCCGCGACCGGGAGCACCCGTATGCAGAACGCAGAAGAGCGTTACGCCTTTCGTTCCTTGGACTTGGGCCGGAGTTCTTCCGAACCGCATTTGCGGCAGCGGGTCGCGCGGATTGCGTTCCGGGCATTGCATTTCATACAGATCTTTACGTTGAGCAGACGTGCTTCAGCTTCGGGAAATCTTGCCATGTTGAAAACACCACTTGTCAGATGGGTACTATGCGTTCTCGGTCCTATTAACTGTTCTGTCAGGGCGCGTACTCCCGCTCGATCCATGCACGGAACGCCTCGAGCGCCCGTGCCCGGTGGGAGATCCGGCTCTTCTCGGCGAGTGGTATCTCCGCAAGCGTTCGTCCGGCGTGGGCGAAGATCGGGTCGTAGCCAAACCCCTCCGCTCCCCGCGGGGCGACGATCGTCCCCGGGAGGACCCCCCGGAAGACCCGGATGCCGTCCTCCCGGGCGAACGCGATCGCCGTCTCGAAGTGAGCGTTCCGGTTCTCGACACCCTCCATGAGCTTCAAGATGCCTGCGTTCCCGATGGTGTCGTGGACGTAGGCGGCGCACGCGCCGGGAAACCCCCCGAGCGCGTCGATGAAGAGGCCGGTATCATCGACGATCAGCGGGCGGGAGAGCGCCCGGTAGGCGTACTCCGCCTTGCCCCGGGCGACCTCCCCGACGTCGACGTGGCGGAACTCCGGGCACTCGAGCGCAACGTGCTCGACCTCCAGCACCCCTGCAAAGGTGGCGGCCACCTCACGCACCTTGTTGGCGTTGCTCGTCACCACCGTGAGCCTCACAGGTAGCGCCCCCGGAGTTCCACCTCATGTTCGCGGGAGAGGACCTCGTCTGCCCCCCCGAACGCCCCGGCATACCCCTCGATGAAGGCCTCTTTCAACTCCTCGAAGTTCTCCGTGGTGCTCTCGAGCGTCTGGAAGAAGACATGGAGGTCGACGCCGCGGCTCTCGACCTCCGGCGACGTGGACGCAAGCCCGAAGTCGATCAGGACGCACTGCCCGTTGCGGACGATCATGTTGCTCGTCGTCAGGTCGCCGTGGACGATCCCCGCCGCGTGCAGTCTCCCGACCGCCTCGCCGGCAAGGCGGATCGTCTCCGGTCCGGTGACGTACTTCAGCACCTCGCCCTCGATCCGTTCCATGACGATCGTATCGGCGGTGATGTCCCGGATCACCGGGGTGGGGACGCCCGCTCGCCGGGCCGTCGCGATCAGGCGGGCCTCCGCACGGGTCCGTTCCTCGATCAGCCGCGTATCGAGGCGGGGATTCCGGTAGTGCTTGGTCGTCCGGTGTTTGACCACCACGTCCTCCCGGATCTCCACGACCGCCTCCGCGCCCCGGGCGACGCCCCCGTCCTCGCGCCCGGTGGCAAAGATCTCGCCGGGCTCTTCTCGCCAGACGACCTCCACCTCGTCCGCCCGGAAGCCCGGACGGATCTGCGACTCCTCGAGAGGAAGCGTGACCCCGTGCTCCAGCATGATCCTGCCCGTGTAGGCGATCATAGCGCCGTTGTCCCCGAGGTAGGTCCGCTCCGGGACGGCAAACGCCGCTCCCCGGTCTTCGCACATGACCCGCAGCATCTCCTGCAGCCGTGCGTTCGCCCCGACCCCGCCGACGAGGAGGACCTCGTCCTTCCCCGCATGCGCGAGCGCCCGCTCGGTCACCTCGACGCACATGGCAAACGCGGTCTCCTGCAGGCCGAAGCAGACATCCTCAAGTGCCGCCGGGCTCTCCTGGGCGGCGCTGACGAGTCCGGAGAAGGCGAGGTCCATCCCTTTCACCGTGTAGGGGAGCTCGATGTAGTCGCCCTGGCGGGCCAGCTGCTCGATGATCGGGCCGCCCGGGTGCGGGAGGTCATGGGACCGGGCGAACTTGTCGAGCGCGTTCCCGAGCCCGATATCCAGTGTCTCCCCGAATATCCGGTAACGGCCGTTCAGGTACCCGAGCACCTGGGTGTTCGCGCCGCTCGCGTACAGGACGATGGGATCGGAGAACCCGGTCGCCCATCTGCCGATCTCGACGTGCGCCACGCAGTGGTTGACGCCGACGAGCGGCACGCCGAGGGCTATTGAGAGGGCACGGGCGGCGGTCGCCACCGTCCGGAGGGAGGGGCCGAGGCCCGGTCCCTGCGAGAACGCGACAGCCCGGATCCGTTCCGGTCCCGTGAGCACCCGGGAGACGACCTCCTTCATCACCGAGGCATGGTGCTGCGCGGCTTCTCGTGGATGGATCCCGCCTTTTGGAGGGACATAGGGCGCCGAATGGAGGGCAACCAGGTCGTCGCCGAAGAGGGCGGCACTGAGGTTCCATGCGGTCCCTTCAAGCCCCAGCACGAGCCCTTCCCCGGGCGTTTCATCCGGCATAAAACAGGTGTCGCTCCATTACGGTGTGTGAAAAAGATCGACCGCGGCCGAAGAGTGCGGCCGGGCCGTATTTTGGTATCAGGAGGTGAAGACCTACTTGCGGAACTCGGTGTAACCGCACTTGCCGCAGGCCGCCCGGTCCTTGTGCTCGGCCATCAGCACGCCGGGGCCGCACCGGGGACAGTGCCGCTTCTGCAGGACTACCTTGTCGCCCTTGACCTCGTAGAGTTCGTGTCTCTTGACCTTGGTCGACTCCTGCTTCTTCTTGGCTGCCATGCTTATGCCTCGCTCTCGGCCTTCGGCTCGCCGCGCTTGAGCAGGTACTCCCGCTCGGTCGACTTCTTGCTCTCCTCGTCGTCGTAGACCCGGGCGCGGCCGAGAAGTTCCATCTTTCCAAACCGGGTCCGCTCGAGGTCCAGTACGATAAGGTTGTCGTTCTTGTTCAGCATCGCGGCGAGCTTCTCCTGAATGCTCTTCCGCGAGGGCGTCGGGCCGTCAAAGGTGAGGGTAAACGCGAGCTCCCTCCGGTTCAACAACTCGTTCCTCAGGTCACGGGTAATTTCGAAGTCCATCGATATCCCTAAAATATTGTTGGCGGATTTATTTATACTCTGGGATGCCGGTTCCGGAACGGATCTCGCCGCACGTCTTACCCGCGCACGAAACAGTCCAGCATGGATGCGGCCGCCTGCTTCGCCGGCGCATCGACGATCCGGAGGACGACACCCTCTCGCGGCTGGCCGTAGAGGACGGCAGCCCCGATCGGCGCGGCGAGGACGATCGGGATGACCGCGAGATCCTCCTCGCCGTCGACGAAGATCACTGCTGGAGGGTCCCTGACCGCCGCGTCGATCGCGTCGACGAGGTCATCGGTGATCGTGCCGGGGGGGTTCTTTGCCGTCAGCCTCCTCGCCTGGAGCAGGGGGGAACGGTTGCAGGGTAAGCGCATCGTATACCCGTCGATGATGGCGATATCCGGGACGACGCCTGCGGCGAGGAGGTTGTGGGTCACCACATCGCCGACGGCGTAGACCGCCCGGCCTTCGAGCCGGGCCAGGAGTTCGTCGATATTCCCGTACAGGGTGCCGAACGGTTTCTTGAAGAGGTCCCGGTGCGCTTCGGGAAGCCGGAGCATCAACGGACCTTCAGCGCGTACCTGCCGGCCATGGTGATGTTCATCTTCTTTGCGATATCCGAATGCTCGGGATCGATGATCACGACGTAGCCCGCCCAGTCTTCGCTCAGGTTGCTCGTGCTGCAGACCACGCAGGCCTCCCCTTCGACGACCCGGTGACACTCACGGCAGACCTTGACCATTTTCTTACGGACGACCATGGCTTATGCCGCTCCCTTCGCCTTCTCCTGTTCGAGTTCCTCTTCCAGCCAGAGCGTGGTCCCGAGGCCGGACTGTCGCATCGTGAGGCCGATCTTACTCTCCCTGGGCTCGCGCTCGTTCAACGAAAGCGCAACGACCCGGGCCCGGACGCCGTCGCCGACAGCGATATACCGCTTCGAGTCCTGGCAGATCAGCCTGCCGTTCTTCTCGTCGTAGTTGATATACTCATCCGATATCTGGCTCACGTGAAGCATGGCGTCGATGGGCCCGAGGCTGATGAACGCACCGAAACTCGTCGTCTCCACCACCTCGCCCTCGATCACTTCCTGGAGCGCCAGACGGAGCACCGCCGCCTCGAACCTGACATCGTAGTAGACGGCACCGTCCCCCGGGATCAGTTCCCCTTCGCCGATCTCGAGAATCTTCGTGACCGCGATGAAGATCCCGATCTCCTTGGTGATGCTGCCTTCCAGCTGCTCCTGCAGTACATTGAGGATGACCTTCTCGAGGTCTTCCCCGAGGCGGTGGGGTGGAACCCGCACCTTGTCCTCCAGTGTCATCTTGTAATACATAGTATCTCACCTATCCCCTCAACAGTTCCAGTGTCCTCGCTCTTCGCATCGCGACAACGCCAATCCCCTCACGGAGGAGAGCATTCCGGAGCTCCCGGTCGTTCGTCACCACAATGCACCTCTCCCGGCGGGCATACTCGATCACCCGGTCGTCGACATGCTCCGCGGCACTTCCGCTCGGCACGACCGTCGAGCGCCGGGCCATCGCGAGGCCCACCCGGGCGGCAGCAGCATCGCGGCCGCGGCCCCGGGCGAGCCCTGAGAGCTCGCCGACCACCTCTTCGAGCGTGATCGGCTCGAAGTCCCCGAAGAGACCCATGAGTTCATCGTACAGGTCAATCCCGAACTGGGCCGGCATCAAGAGGGCGTTCGTGTCGAGGAGAACCCTCACTCGACCAGAATCCCCATGCCGATCAGCCGCCATCGCCCGCCGACCTGTCTGCTGATAGCGATCCGCGCACCGGCCTCCGCGCAGACCGCCCGCTTCAGCTGGACCTCCACCTGGTTCTTCTTGGTGTTCACGATCACGCCGACGGTGACGGCGGTGCCGACCGAGAGCATCAGCGGCTCTTTATGCTTCAAAGGCTCGATGGTCTGCTCGCTGTCCGCACCGACCACGCGGTCCATGAGCGTGACGTCGAACTTCAGCCGTTCCCAGACCGGTGGCAGTTTCCCTACGAGCCCGGCCACCTGCCCGGCGAGCGCGTCGCTCTTCGTCAGTGCCGGGTCGAGTTTCGTCCCGACGCCGAGGAGGCCCCCGGGTGCCGCCTCGGTCACCTTGATATGACCAGCGTTGATGGAGGTGATCTTCGTCTCGATCGGTTCCCACTTCGTCCGGTTCTCTACCTGGACCTGCCGGCCGGGGCGGATCTCGATGTCGTCCCCCTCATGCAGGACCCCCCGGATGAGCGAGCCACCGATGACGCCGCCCTTCACGTCCCGCCAGCTGCAGCCGGGTTTGTTGATATCAAACGACCGGGCGACGAGCAGCAACGGGTCGACATCCGGGTCACGGTCGGGCTCCGGGATGACCGTATCGAGGGTCTGGATCAGGGCACCGATATTGATGCCCTTCTGCGCGGAGACCGGGATGATGGGCGCGTTCTCGGCGATGGTGCCCTTGATGAACCGTTTGATCTGTTTATAGTGCTCAAGTGCCTCGGCCTGAGTGACCACGTCGATCTTGTTCTGGACGATGACGATCTTCTTGATGCCGATCAGTTCAAGCGCCATCAGGTGTTCTTTGGTCTGGGGCTGCGGGCAGACCTCGTTTGCAGCGATGACGAGCATCGCCCCGTCCATCAGAGCGGAGCCGGAGAGCATCGTCGCCATCAATGTCTCGTGACCGGGGGCATCGACGAACGAGACCGTCCGGAACGGGACCGCCTTTCCTCCACAGCCCGGGCATTCCGGTTTGGGGGAATAGGCCGCCGCACCCTCGCACGCTTCGCACCTGTAGAATGTTGTATCCGCGTAGCCAAGCCGGATGGAGATGCCGCGCTTGATCTCCTCGCTGTGCCTGTCCGTCCAGGTACCGGTCAGCGCGCTGACCAGGGTGGTCTTGCCGTGATCGACATGACCCACGAGCCCAATATTGACACCGGGAATGAATGCATCTCGCAAAAGTTTTCGAACCTCCTTATCCTATATAGAATGACACTACTTATACATAATCGGTCGGGATTGTGTAGCCTCTCCCTCACACCTGCGCGGGGTATTCCCGGGATTCTCCCCGGTGCGGCCCGCCGGTGTAGCATAAGAAGTATGAAAACACGCCCGGCAGTTAGCGAAAATTTATACCCCATGAAGTGAGATATGGTGCTGATCGCAGCATGTCAGGTGATACCGAACTTTCACGTATCGGGATCTCTCTACCCAAGAATCTTCTCGACAAATTCGACGAGATCCTGAGCCTCCGGGGGTACTCCTCCCGTTCCGAAGGGATACGGGACTCAATACGGAGTTACATAACCCATTATCAGTGGATATCCGATGTAAAAGGAGAGCGCCAGGGCGTCATCACCATGGTGTACGACCATGACCAGCGCGGCTTGCTCCAGACGCTCACCGAGATCCAGCACCAGCACGCCCATAACATCCAGGCATCCCTTCACTCGCACGTGACCCCGAACAAGTGCCTCGAGGTGATCCTGATCCGCGGGGACGGCGCGGTACTGAAGGATATCACAGAACAGTTGATGGCGCAGAAGGGCGTTGAGGCGGTGAAACTCACCACCATACCGATCGAGAGTTAACCGCCGCCTTCGCAGCTCCGGTCGGTCCCCTTCTCCCAGACCTCTTCAAGCTGGGCTTTGAGTTCCTGGTGCTCTTGCAGGTAGTCCTCAAGCGAACGCTCTTTTCTCTCCACGTTTCCGGCCGCGCGGTCGGCGCTGATAAGTTCGTCAACCCGGTAGTAGAGTCCGGTGCTGTCGAGTTCGGCGTAGTTCCGACCGTCGATCTCCTCGACCCGCACGACCCTGCCGGTTGTGCCGGTGCGGGGGTATCGGACGATTGCGCCCACGGCTACGTCATCCGTGCTCATAACACGGTAGGGTACATCTGCCATACTATTAAGGTATCACCTCCAAGGGATCTTGAATGGCAATCACGATTCACCCGGTAGAGAAACGCTACATTGACGGGATGCACCGTTCCCGGTCCCCGGAGGAGACCCATGACGCCGTAGAGCCGTTGATGGAGGAGATCGGCGTCGTCGAGATCATCGACGCGACTCCCCTGGACCGTCTCGGGATCCCCGTATTCATCGCGATCCGGCCAGGAGCAGCCCGGCGGGGGACTCGCGTCCATGTCGGCATGGGAAGAGAGCCGATCCATGCCAGGGTCTCGGCGATGATGGGGGCGCTTGAGCGGTACAGCGCCGAGTACCGGGGAGACCGGATGGAGTATGCGGCCTACGAGGAGATCGGCCCGGGACGGGCGGTGCACCCCGAGGACCTGATCCTCTCGCGGGAACTCGAGCAGGGGGAGAAGATCCACTGGACGCCGGTGTGGGATATCCTGAACGATGAAGAGGTCTTCATCCCAGGTAACGCCGTCTTCCACCCCTACGACTCGCTCGGGATGGCTGCACCCCTCTTCCGGAGCGATCCGAACGGGCTTGCGTCCGGAAACACCCGGGAAGAGGCAATCCTCACCGCGCTCTTCGAGGTGATCGAGCGGGACGCGCTCAGCCTCGCCGACCGGAACCACGACCCCGGCCGCCCCCTCACCCTCGAGAGGGCATGCGCCGCCCGCGAGGTGCTTGACCGGTTCCAGGAGAACGGGATCAACGTCCACCTCTGGCTGATCAACGGACGGACCGGCATCCCCACGGTCGCTGCCGCCGCGGACGACCCCGTCACGAAGGACCCGGCGATGATCGTCATCGGGTCGGGGACACACACCTGCCCCGAGATCGCAGCACTCCGCGCCCTGACCGAGGTCGCCCGGAGCCGGGCGAGTTACCTTCATGGCGGCCCGGTCGACCCCCGCCGGGAGATGGTCATCCGGAAGGCGGGATACGACCGGCTGAAACGGATCAACCGACTCTGGTTTGCCGGCGGAGATGCCATCGATATCGCCGACGTGCCCGACGTGAGCACCGACCGGTTCGACCTCGACATCCGGCGGGTGCTCGATGCGGTCGCTCCCTATACGGACCGGGTCGCTGTCTGCGACCTCACAAAGACCCCGGTGCCGGTGGTGCGGGTCATCGTCCCCGGGTTCGAGATCACCTACATGGACCCGGACCGGAAGCGCTCCGCGCAGGGGTGACCCCCCCTCGCGCCCCCGCTCCTGATGGAGGCGTCGCACTCGAAAACGCTTCGCGTTTTCTCGAACTCCGCTCCTGATGGAGGCGTCGTTCAGCAGAACTGGACCTTCTTCAGGATCTCCACGACCTTACCCGTGCTCCTCTGCAGGGGCTGCTCTCCAGGCTCGAACCGCTTCCCTGCAAGGGCCTGGAATATTGCATGAATCGCCTTCCCGATCGACGGACCGTAGCCGCCCTCGAGCGTCAGCGCGAGCGGGAGGTCCGTGCCGTCGATCAGCATCCCGGTGAGCACGCCGTAGTCCTCGGGCACAAGGTTCATCCGCCCGTGTTCGTCGTCGGCGAGGGCATCCTGCCCGGCAGAGATGATCAGGGCGTCGGGCCGGAACCGGGTGAGCGCCGGGATGAAGATCTCGTCGAAGACCAGCGCGTAATCGGCGATGGTCGACCCCGCGGCGAGCGGGGCGTTGAGGGTGTAGCCCCGGCCTACCCCGGTGCCGATCTCGTCCACCCACCCGGTCTTCGGGAAACTGTTCTCCTCGTGCACCGAGCAGTAGAGCACCCGGTCGCTCCCGTAAAACGCCGTCTGGGTGCCGTTGCCGTGGTGCAGGTCCCAGTCGAGGATCGCCACCCGGTCGACCGAGAGAAGCGCTTTCGCCGCCGCGACGGCGGCGTTGTTGAAGATGCAGAACCCCATCGCCCGGTCCGGCTCGGCGTGATGTCCCGGCGGGCGGACCAGGGCAAAGAGATGCTCGCCGTCGAGCGCCCGCTCCACCGCGGCAAAGGTCGACCCGGCGGCATACGCCGCCGCATCGAAGGAGTGGCAGGTGACGTAGGTGTTCAGGTCCAGAAAACAGGTCCCCCGCGCGAGCTCCCGCACCCACCGGACGTATTGCGGGAGGTGGACCAGTTCGAGGTCTTCCTCGGTGGCCCGGACCGGGGGACGCCACGGTATGTTCTCGGGAACCCCGGAGAGGGCCGTCCGTAACCGGGCGGCCGACTCGGGGTGAGCCTCCATATCGTGACGGGTAAAGATGTCTCCGTAGATGACTGAAGAGCGCATCCTTGTTCAGTTAATGGTGCGTCCTTGCTCGATAGCCTCTTCGGTGACGTCGAATGTCTGGCCCGTGCCCGCGATCCGGTACTGCCCTGTCGTCTTCACGTCACCCGTCCATCCTGACGTCGCGTACGGGACGACGAACGTGCCGTTCACGCTCTCCTGCCGGTAGGTGAACGCCCGGCCGGTGTTCGTGACGACCGGCACCTCGATGATGCCGTCACCCCGGATCACGGCGCCCGGGACGTACTCGAAGATCTTGACGGCTTTCAGGTCGGGCCCGTTCGCGCCGACGTTACCGTAGATGTTCTGCGGCGCCTCGTGGACGAGCCGGTAGTGCTGGAGCGCCGGGACCCGCTCGACCGGCTGGAGGATCGAGTCTCCCCGGTACTGGTAGTAGAGGTTCAGGACCGTGGCACCCGAGCCTGCCGGTGCGTTCCTGTTATACGCCTCCGCCGCGGCTGCCGCCTCGGTCGCGTTCATCTGCTCCGTCCGCGTGATGACGGGAAGCGAGGTGTTTGCGGTGGAAGCGTCCTGGTACTCGGCGTAGATCACCTGCGACGTCGGATCGGTCATGGATCCGTCGAAGTTGTGGAGGCGAGCGGTCATCGTCCGGTAGTACTCCCGGTTGTAGAACGGAATCACCTGGTAGTTTGTCGAGCCCGCGCCGGTGGGGACGAGGAACTGCGGCTCGAACCGGTCCCTGCCCACCTCCGGATCGGCCCAGGTCGCCGGGGCGTGGAACTTCCCGGTGGCGAGCTGGATGTCGGTGATGACGTAGCGGGTGCCGATGTTGTCGAGGATCCGGTTTGCGGCCGCTTCATCGGTCGAGGTGAGGTAGACCGCAGACCCGTTCGGCCCGGAGACTCCGTGCTGGAAGGGGTTGTTGTTCGGGATACGTTTCGAGACGAAGGTGATCCAGTGACCGTAGTCCCACCAGGACATGACGCCGTAGGACCCCTCGGGGTAGGTGAAGGTGTTCTGGTCGTAGATGGCGTAGTAGTCGACACCAGGGTCGGGGGTGTTCTCACCCATCCACTCGAGGGCTTCCATCCACTGTGAGTCCATCCCGCCGTATTTGGCGTTGTTCGCCAGGGCAAGGTTCGTCTGGAGGGAAGACCCTGCGAAGAGGAGCGTGACGAGGACGACCACGGCGAGGGCCCCTGCCTTGAGGTAGTCGGGCTGGTCTCTCGCGGCGGTCTTCGGCTTCTGGGAGTCAGCGGCCCGTGCTCCCTTCTTCCCCTTCCGCGCCGGCTCCTCCTGCTTCACAGGGGCCTGCGGGGGAGAGGAAGCCGCACTCTTCCCTGCCCCGAGGAGACGGGCGGTGTCTTTCCACCCCAGGTTCAGGACCGCCCCGACAAAGACCGCAGCGAGCAGGGCGATGTTCACGGCGAGGTAGTATTCGTACCGGACGTGGGCGGCCGTCGACGCGAGGATGATCGCCGTCCAGACCAGGACGAAGACATGGGCCGGGTTCGCCCTCTCGCGGTTCTGCCAGAGGAGGGCGGCGGCCCCGCCGATCGCGAGGAGGATCCCCCAGTGGAACGTCTGCCAGGCTGCATCGAACGACCAGGCCCGCGCCTCCTGGACGGTCGTGGTGATCGCCTGCTCGCCGAAGAAGGCGAAGAGGCTTGAGATCAGGAGGTTGTAGACGTCAGGGAGGGCGAGATAGAGCACCGCGACGGCGGCGATCGCGATGGTGGCGATCGCGGCCGGGAAGTAATACTTCGGGCGCCCCTTCAGGTAGACCGAGAGGACGTAGAGGGCGAGTGTCCCGGCGACGAGGGCGGCACACGCGATGACGTGCCCGATGGTGTACCGGGAGAGGTCGAGACCCGGGTGCGGGAAGCCGAACGCCACCGTCCCGATGATCACCACGCCGAAGGTGACCAGATTTACGAGAACCAGGTAGTCGCTGTTCCGGTCCTGGAAGAAGTCCAGAAGAAACTGGACCAGGATGAATCCGGCCACGATGAGCGCAAAGAGGATCATCGTCGGCATATTGAAGTAGCCGAGCAGATACGCGACGCCCGCGAGCGCCGACGCGAGCACCGGCGCCTTCAGCGTCTCGACATTCAGGGTGTCGCGGTTCGCGAGGGAGAATGGGGTATCACGGGTGGCGAGCAGCGCGACGACGTAAGCGAGGACGAAGATCGTCGAGAAGAGCGTCTCTGCGATATGGTGGTCGACGAACCCGAAGAGGGAGCGGTAGGCGTAGTTCCCGCTGATGACCGCGATGAGGGCCGCCGCGATGAGGCCTGTCTTCCAGCCGGCGAGCTTCTTCGCGAGCAGGTAGGTGACCGGCACCATCGCCGCGGCCATCAGCGGCGGGACCCAGGATGCCACCACCATGATCTCGGGCCGTGTCGCTGCACCGGTGAGGATAGAGAGCGCCGCCATGATCTGGATGAAGAGCGGCCCCCAGTAGACGACGTCGCCGGTCGGATACAGCGTCATGGCATCGAACCAGGCGTAGCCGGGGAAGTTTGCGACGGTCTGTTCGACCTGGCGGACGGTGTACCAGGGGTCGTTACCCAGGAGGTTGACGCTCTCGGCGGTCACCAGACCTTCCGCAGGGATACCCCGCGTCCAGAGCGTGAGCAGGGAGAACAGGATGATGATACCTATGATGATGTATGGTCGATACTTCTTGAGATCCACGTGAGCCATCGGACCCTCCTTATTATGAACCTGTTTCCTCTCGAACCATTAATAACCTTGGCGTATCCCGTGAGGCAGGAAAAAAGGAGTGAATTTCAGCGTTTTCCTGTCAGCCGCATAAAGATCTTCTCGAATGCCTCCGCCTTCTTCTTCCAGCTGTGCTCCTCCATTCCGGTCGGGCACCGCCCCGGGGTGAGCGCCAGGTCGTCGACCCTCTTGATGAACTCCTCCCGGTTCCGGTAAACGGCGATCTGGTCGCCGCCCATCCGGAGCATATCGGGGATGGGGGTCGAGAGGATCGGCTTCCCGCACGCCGAGTACTCGAAGTACTTGTTCGGGAGAGCGATATCGACCCACTGCGGGGGGGAGAGCGGGATGAGGCAGAGGTCCATCGGCGCGATGTAGCCGGGGAGGTCGCGGTAGTCGACGGCACCGGTGAAGTGCACCCGGCCGGCGACCCCGAGGTCTGCCGCGAGGGCCTGCAGTTCCTCAAGGTAGCCGGTGAAGAGCGAGCCGCCGACGATCAGGAGTTCCGCGTTCGGGTGCCTCTTCCGGATCTCCGGGAGTGCCCGGATCACTTCATCGAGGGCATACCACCGCTCGACGGCGCCGGCAAACCCGAGAACGAAGGCGTCGGGAGCGATCCCGAGGGCGGTACGCATCGCCCCGCCGTCCAGCGGGCGGAAGAGGTCGGTGTTGACGCCGTTCGTGATCAGCTCCGCCTCGTAGCCGTACCCCCGGAGTTTCTCGACCAGTCCGGGTGAGACCGTCGTGATGACGTCGCTGTGGTCCAGGTTGTAGCGGGTTATGGCGAGGACGCCTTCCCGGATCAGCCGCTTCACGGCGGGATTCTTGTAGTAGGCGGCGGCGGAGTCGGGGAACCAGTCCTTCAGGTCGAAGACCACCGGCACGTTGAACCTCTTCGCTGCCCGGATCATCGCCGTCCCCGCGAGGACGTGGGCGCCGACGACGATATCGATATCGTAGTCACGGATGATCTCGCGGATGACCCGGTAGTGGTGGGGTGCGTTTGCGGTGTAGTGAAGGAAGGGGCTCTCGACGGGAAACCGTGTCGCCTCGTGGACGTGGAGCCGGGTCTCTCGTTCCTTCCCCCTGCTGACGTGGAAGTGAGGGACGTGGACCTCGTGCCGGGTGGCGAGTTCCTCGAAGATGTTGTGGTGCCGGGACGGGATCGGGTGGTGGATGTAGTCCTGGGTGGAGACGAGGAGGATCTTCATTGTCGTTGTAGGTTATTATGCGGCCCGGAGTTCCCGGACCGCGTCGCAGATGTACGCCAGTTCTTCGTCCGTCACCGAGGGGTGGACCGGCAGGCTCACGGCCGATGCCGCAAGGTCATCGGCGACCGGACAGGAGGCGTGATTATTCTCGTAGACCGGCTGCCGGTTGACGGGGATGGGGTAGTGGACGGCGGTCCCGATCCCCTGCTCCGAAAGAGCGCTCATGAACGCATCCCGCGCGAGCGGGTAGCCGGAGGGGACCTTCACCACGTACTGGTGGTAGACGTGCCGGACGCCCGGTGCAACATGGGGCGTGACGAGCCCTGAGCCTGCTAGATGGCGGTCGAGGTAACGAGCGTTCTTTCTCCGGCGCTCGTTGAACCCTTCCACCCGGTCGAGCTGCACGAGGCCGATTGCGGCATCGATGTTCGTCATCCGGTAGTTGTAGCCGATGGCGGTATGGAGGTACTTCTGACTCTGGCCGTGGTTGATGAGGAGCCGGACCCTCTCGCTAAGGAGGTCGTCGTCGGTCGTGACCATGCCCCCTTCGCCGGTGGTCATGTTCTTCGTCGGGTAGAACGAGAAGCAGCCGATATCGGCGAGGCTCCCCGCCCGCTTCCCGTGATACTCCGCACCGTGCGCCTGGGCCGCGTCCTCGATGAGGACGAGATCGTGGTCGTCACAGAGAGCGCGGATAGCAGCGACATCGAACGGCTGCCCGAAGAGGTGGACCCCGATGACCGCCCGGGTATCCGGCCGGATGAGGCCTTCGACCGATTCCGGGTCGATATTGAACGTCTGTTGGTCGACATCGGCAAAGAGCGGCGTCGCCCCGCACATCGAGACGCTGGACGCCGTCGCAAAGAACGTGAACGCCGGGACGACCACCGAGTCTCCCGGCCCGACGCCCGCCGCGAGCAGGGCCGCGTGGAGCGCCGCCGTCCCCGAGTTGACGCCGATTGCGTGCCGGGCGCCGCAGTACTCCGCAAACCGCGACTCAAACTCCGTGACGACCGACCCTTGAGCGAGCATCCCCGACCGCATCACGCGGGCGACGGCCTCGACCTCCTCCTCTCCGACGAGCGGCCGGGCGATGGGGATCTTCATCGACACCGCCGTGCCTCCGCGGGGAGCGGCCGGAACCGTGCCGGTGCGCCCACCGCGAGCATCCCCGGCGGGACATCCTTCGTCACCACCGCGCCGGCGGCGACGAACGCCCCCTCACCGACGGTGATGCCGGGGAGGATCGTCGCGTTCGCACCGATGACGGCGTCATTTTCGATCACCGGGCCCCGGAGCGACTCGTGGGGTCCCGGGGGGTAGCGGTCGTTCGTCAGCACAGCGTTCGGGCCGATGAAGACCCGGTCGCCGATCCGGGCGCCGGTGGGGATGTAAACCAGGCTCTGGAGGCGGACGTCGTCGCCGATCGTGCAGTCGCCCTCGACCACCGCCCCCGTCCCTATCGCGACGCGGTTCCCGATGGTGGTCTTCTCGCGGATCAGCACGTTATGGCCGGTCTGGAATCCCTCGCCGATCGTCACATCGCAGTAGATGATGGTCCCCGACCGGAGGACCGCGTTCCTCCCGATGGTGGCACCCGGGAACCCTTCCTCGCCGATCCGGTCGCGGGAGGGAAACCCGACGGTCACCGGCTCGAATATCACCGCCCCCTCGCCGAGGGCATTACGTCCATGCTCAATCATTCAACGGTCACGCTCTTTGCCAGGTTCCGCGGTTTGTCGACGTCCCGCTGCAGGGCACAGGCCGTATGGTAGGCGAGCAGCTGGAGGGCGACCGACGCGGTCAGCACCTGCACCAGAAGATGTGTGTTCGGGATGGGGATGAAGATGTCCACGATCTCGGCGAGTTCCTTATCGCCGGCAACGCCGAGGGCGATGACCGGTGCCTTTCGGGCTTTCATCTCCTTGATGTTCGATGCCATCACATCGTAGGTCGGCCCGGGGGTGCAGATGGCGACTACCGGCGTCTCATCTGTGAGGAGGGCGAACGGCCCGTGCTTGAGTTCTCCCGCAGCATACCCCTCGGCGTGGACGTAGCTGATCTCCTTCATCTTCAAGGCACCTTCCATCGAGACCGGGTAGAACGCCCCTCTTCCTACGAAGAAGACATGGTCGGCCCCGGCACAGAGGCCGACCGCCTCCCGGATCTCCTGGAGGAGAACGTCGCCGATTGCAAGGTGGGCGTGAGAGAGGACTTCATCGAACGTCCCCTCGCACCGGGCGTTGAGGATCTGCATCAGCGCGGCAAGCTGCGCCATGTAGGACTTGGTTGCGGCGACGCCGATCTCGGGTCCGGCGCGCATCAGCAGGGTCTCATCCGCGACACGGGTGACGGTGCTGCCCTGCATGTTGGTGATGGCAAGCGTGGGGCAGTTGCGGGCTTTTGCCATCTTCAAGGCGGCGATCGTGTCTGCGGTCTCTCCCGACTGGGAGACTGCGATCGCGAGGCCGTGGAGGGGCGGGGTGAAGTACTTGAACTCCGACCCCATCTCGACCCGCACCGGTATGCAGCAGAGCGACTCGGCCAGATACTTGAAGATCAGGGCGGTATGGTACGACGTCCCGCATGCAACGAGCGTGATCTCGTCGGCCTCCATGACCATCTGCCGCACCTTATCGCTGATACCGGCCCGGATGGTCTCGTAGAAGGACTGGGGCTGTTCGTAGATCTCCTTCAACATGTAGTGGGCGAACCCGCCCTTCCGGGTATCCTCGACACACCAGTTGATCAGTTCGACCGGGCGCTCCACCTCCCGGCCGCCGTGAAAGATGGTGAAGCGGCCCGGGGTGAGATCGGCGACGTCCCCGTCTTCGAGGTAGATCACGCGTTCCGTATACTCGAGGAGCGGCGTCATGTCCGAGGCGGCAAAGATCTCGGCATCGCCGACGCCGAGGACGAGCGGGCTCGCGTCGCGGGCGGCGATGATCCTCTGGGTATCCTCCGCGATCGCGAGGACGGCATACGACCCTTTGAGGTGAGGGAGGGTCGCGTTGACCGCGCTGAGGAGGTCTCCCTCGTAGTGCTCCTCGATGAGGTGGGCGATCACCTCGGTGTCGGTCTCGGACCGGAAGGTGTGGCCGCGCCCTTCGAGTTGCCGTTTCAGTTCGCGGTAGTTCTCGATGACACCGTTATGCACCACGGCGATCGTACCCGTGCAGTCCGTGTGCGGGTGAGCGTTGATGTCGTTGGGCTCGCCATGCGTGGCCCACCGGGTATGCCCGATCCCCGTGCACCCGTGGAGACCGGCCGCTCCGGCCTCGCCGTCCGAGATACGGCCTGCCTTCTTGTAGACCTCGATCGCGCTCCCGACCGTTGCGAGCCCGAATGAGTCATAGCCCCGGTACTCAAGCCGCTTCAACCCCTGGATCAGGACCGGCGTTGCGTCCCGTCTACCGATGTAACCGACGATCCCGCACATCTACATCACCCGGGTGCCGTCCTCGATGAGACCGATCACTGTCTTCCCCTCCTCGATGGTAACACTGTTACCGGCTATACAGTTTTTAAATGTTGTGAAGGGTGCCGCACGGACCCCTTCACCGAGGACTGCGCCGAACTCCTCCTTCTGGACCCGGCCTCCGACCTCGATGAAGCTCGCCGACGGATAGGTGGTGGTATGGTCGGCGAGGATGCACCCCTGGCCGAAGACCGCCGAGACGATCCGTGAATGGGACCCGATGTTGACGTCGCTCATCATGAGCGAGTCGGCGACGTAGGTGAACGGCTCAAGCACCACCCTATCGCCGATGCTCACATCAGGCATGATGACGCAGTTTGGGCCGATGTTACAGTTTTTTCCGATGGTGACGGGACCGTAGATCACGGTGTTCGGGCCGATGGTCGTCCCGGCGCCGATATGCACGGTGCCCCGGCGGATGACGGAGGCGTCGACCGTCCCACTGATCTCGGGCGTGATCCCCCTGAGCATCCGGCTGTTGAGTTTCAGGAGGTCCCAGGGATAGATGGCGTCCTGCCAGTCGTCCGCCGGGATCGCCCGTATCCGCCGGCCCGCCGCGATCATGGCGGCGAGAGCGTCGGGGATCTCGTTCGTTCGGAGATAGGAGAAGACCTCAGGGGTGAACGAGTAGATCCCGGTCGATACCGTGAACGTCGGGGCATCTTCGGGCTTCTCGATGATCTCGCGGACGAGGCCGTTCCGGATCACCACGACCCCGAAGTTCGAGGGGTTCGGGTGCTCGGCCACGAGCATGGCGTTCTGCTCTCTCTTGATCCGGGCTATCGACTCTGCGTTGATATAGTTGTCCCCGGGTAGGACGAGGAAATCTTCCGTGATCTCGGGCCTTGCCGCCCGGAGGGCATCCGCGGTCCCGAGCTGCCGCTCCTGCACGACGACCTGGATCGGGGCGTTGAGCCGGTTGAGGTGCCGGATGACGTCCTCTTTGCGGTACCCGACCACCACCACGATATCGCGGATCCCGTTCTCGAGGAGAGCATCGATGACGTACTCGATGATCGGCCGGTTCGCGACCGGGAGCATGGCTTTGGGCTTGCTCCGGGTGAGCGGCCGGAGGCGGCTCCCTTCTCCCGCTGCTAAAATGACTGCCTGCATCATATCACCTGATGACCGCGTTCTCCTCGATACACCCTTCCACGAGGGAGTGGGGGGCGATCCGTGCGTTGCTGCCGATGAGGCTTCCGACGTTGACCGAGCAGTTGATCCCGAAGAGGACGTTGTCGCCGATGATGGCGCCGAACTTCCTCCGCCCGGTGGTCTTTCCGCAGACCTTCACCGCCCCGTTGTCGTGCCGGAGGTTTGCGACCTTGGTGCCGGCCCCGAAGTTGCACCCACTGCCCACGATGCTGTCGCCGATGTAGTTGAAGTGCGGGATCTTCGTTCTCGGCATGATGATGGAGTTCTTGATCTCGGTCGAGTGCCCGATATGGCAGTCATTGCCGATGGCGGTGGACCCCCGGATATAGGCGTGGGGACCGATGACGCAGTTCTCCCCGATGACGCAGGAACCCTCGATGTAGGTCCCGGCCCGGATAACGGTTCCTTTCCCGATACTGACCGTCTCCGGGATGGTGCATCCGGCCTCGACGGTGCCGCACTGTTCATGGTGTGTCGCCCCGAGGAGCGCCTCGTTTGCGTCGAGGAGGTCCCAGGGCTGCCCGACGTCGAGCCAGTAGTTCAGCGGGTACGCTTTGAGCGTCCTCGCCCTGATATAGGACTCGATCGCATCGGTCAGTTCGAACTCGCCCCGGCCCGATACCGCTATCCCCGAGAGGAGGTCGAAGATATCGGGGTCGAAGAGGTAGGCACCCGCGTTGATCAGGTTGCTCTTCGGGTTCTCCGACTTCTCCTCAAGGCCGGTGATCCGGTCCCCCTCCACGGTCACCACCCCGTAGTCCTGCGGGTGGTCCGTCCCGTGTATCCCCATGCAGGGCGCGCTCATCCGGCAGAGTTCCTCGATGTCGCCCCTCTTGAGGACCATATCCCCGTTCAGGAGGAGGAACCGGTCGTTGACCATTCCTGCCGTTGCCCGCAGGGCGTCGGCGGTACCGAGCTGGTGCCGCTGGGTCACGTAGGTTATCTTCACACCGAGACTGCTCCCATCCCCGAAATGGTTTCGGATCTCACGTTCGTAGTAGCCGACGACAAAGATGAAGTCGGCGATCCCCGCATCGCGGGCCGCGAGGACCAGGTGTTCCATCATCGGGCGGTTGGCGATGGGAAGCATCACCTTCGGACGCCGTGCGGTCAGGGGGCGCATCCGTTTCCCCTCTCCTGCTGCCAGTACGACACACTGCATAGGTTCACTCCTGAATTTGTTTTGCACGCTCTAGGGCGGTATGCCCCAGATCAAGCATCTCTTTTGCTTTTTTTGGCGTCCTGCCTTCGGCCGTTATCCGGACCTTCGGTTCGGTGCCGCTTGCCCGGATCAGGTACCAGCCGTCTTCGTCTTCGAACCGGACCCCGTGCGTCGGCTCATCGGCACCGAGCGCTGCCATGACCGCTCCGGGTGACGGGATACGGTACGACTCACGGAGGAGGGTATACCGGGGCATCCGGTCCAGTTCTTCGGCGATCGACCACTCCGATGCGATCTCGCAGAGCAGGGCCGCGGCGTAGACCCCGTCGGGGCAGTAGGAGTGCTCGGGAAAGATCCAGCTCCCTGACGCCTCCCCGCCGAAGTCTCCCCAGGTGAGGAGCTCTTCGGAGACGAAACTGTCCCCGACCGGCGTGCGGTGGACCTCGGCGACCTCTTCGATCGCCATCGAGGCGTCGACGGTGGTGACCACCTTCTTCCGGTCGAGGTAGCTCGCAAAGAGCATGAGGAGGTGGTCCCCGTCGATGTAGCGCCCCCGCTCATCGAACGCCATCATCCGGTCGGCGTCGCCGTCGTGGATCACCGCGCATGCCGCATCTCGCTTCCGGATGATCTCCCCGACGTAAGGGAGGTTCGTCTCAAGCGGCTCTGAAGGGCGGGCGAACCGGCCCGAGACGTTGCAGTTCAGCCCGATGACGGTTGCTCCCGCTCCTCCAAGGAGGTCGGGGGTGATGACGCTCCCTGCACCGTTGCCGCAGTCGAGCACGGTCGTGACGGGCCGGGAGAGGCTGACCTTATCGAGGATGGCCTCCCGGTGCGCCTCTACCGCATCGACGGAAGAGACATGCCCCTGCTGCTCCCAGTCTGTCAGGCATGTCTCCTCGATCGCCTCCTCGATCGCCGCCTGCTGCCGGAGGGTGAACGACGACCCGTCGGGGTTGAAGAGTTTCATCCCGTTGTAGGACTCGGGGTTGTGCGAGGCGGTGATCATGCACCCTGCGTCGACGCACCCGGTCGCGTGAGCGACCGTCGGGGTGGGCGCGATGCCGCAGGAGTAGACGGTCGCACCGGCAGAGAGCATACCGGCGATGACGGCATGTTCCAGCAGTTCGCTGGTCGTGCGGGTATCCCTGCCCACGACGATGCCCGCAGCGCCGCCTGCAGTGGCTGCCCCTACGCGGAGCGCGAGATCGACGAGACCGGGGTCAAATTCCCGCCGGATTCCGGAAGAGCCAAAAAGCATACTCCTGTATACTCCTTTCTTCCCTAAAAAAAGGTATTCATCGACCGTGAGGGCACCAGTGCTCAAAATCCATGAGACTGCTGACCCCTGCGGCCGACGGCCCGAGGAAGATCATCCGTTTCCGTCCCCGGTACTCGTCGATGCAGGCTACCCCCGCGTCGGTCGTCATGCCGTCGCCGGCGACCAGGAGGAGATCGGCCTTCTGGGGCGAGTCGACGATCTGGTCTCCGAGGGCCCGCTCGAGGACCGGCATCGGGCCGACGAGGTAGATGCGCTTCCCGGCAACCTCGCGGGAGAGTTCCGCAAGGCAGGGGCCGTAGCAGTCGGGGGTGCAGGGGCGGAGTCTCCGTGCCAGGCAGAGGAATGCCGAGACGGCGTTGATGATCGCGCCCGCCGCTCCCCGTTGTTTCTGGTTTGCGAGCGGTGCGCCGAACATGAATGAGATCCGGGTGTTGGCCCGGATGGGGTCGCTCGTGATGAACTGTCCCCGCTTCCCGCCGAAGCATCCCTCCATCGGGACCCCTTTCGGGTACTGGCAGACATCTGCGTCGTAGTTCACGGCAAGCGTCACGACTCCCTCCTCGCACCCGCTGTCCGCGAGGATCGTCTCGAGTTTCCCTATAGCATCGTGCCAGAATGTCACATCTCTTCCTCCTTATCCCGGAGGATCGCCCGAACCGGCGACCCGTCCGCGCCTTTGAGCCGCATCGGGAGCGCCACCATGAAGTAGTCTCCCGCCGGCACCGCCGAGAGGTCGAGGAGTTCGAGGACGACCATCCCGCTCCCGAGCAGCAGCCGGTGGACCGAACCGTCGCAATAAAATCCCTCGATCGACGGGGCGTCGGTGCCGATGCAGGTGATCCCGGCGTCGACGAGCACCTGCGCCGCCTCAAGCGAGAGCGAGGGGTAGCCCGGATCGAACTCCTGCCGCTCCGAGAACCAGGTCTTCAAGAGGAGCGTCCGGGTGCCGTCGAGGCGGCCGGCGAGGCAGTCAGGACCGATGACCGATCCGGTATCGCTGCAGTCCAGCACCTGCGCCGGTCCCGTGAGCCGCCCGGGCGGGATCTCGTCGACCGTCCGGCCTCCCTTCAGGTAGTGCGAAGGGGCGTCGAGGTGCGTCCCGGTATGCGTCCCGAGAATCATCTCCGTCACCCGGTACTGCCCGTTGTCAACCTCGGTGAACCGGGGCCGGATATCCCCCGGGTAAAGGAGGGTATCTTCAGAGAGGGGACGGGTGATGTCGTAGACCGTCACTGGCCGTCCTCTCCTCTCCAGCCGAACTGCCCGATCAGCGGCACGAAACAGACGCCACCGAGGGGGATCTTCTCCACCCCGCCCTCTCGCTTGACGAGCTTGATGAGGTCCTGGCAGTCCCGCGGCCCGACGGGAGCGATCAGCCGCCCGCCCTCGGCGAGCTGGTCGACCAGGGGTTCGGGGATCCCGGGCGATGCCGCCGTGACGATGATGGCATCGTACGGCGCCTCCGGCGGGTAGCCCTTCGTGCCGTCGCCGACGACCACCCGGACGCCGGTGACCCCCGCCCGGGCGAGGGTCTGTCGTGCCCGGTCGGCGAGCTCCGGCAGGCGTTCGAGGGAGATGACCGTTCCGGCGAGTTCAGCGAGGAGCGCGGCCTGGTAGCCGCTACCGGTCCCGATCTCGAGCACCCGGTCCTGCGGCGAGAGTTCGAGTTGTTCGGTCATGACGGCGACGATGTAGGGCTGGGAGATGGTCTGCCCCTCCCCGATGGGGAGCGGCCGGTCCTCGTAGGCGGCCCGTTCGAAGCCTTTCGGCACGAAGAGGTGGCGCGGGACCTTCCGCATCGCGGCAAGCACCCGCTCGTCCCTGACCCCCCGGGCCCGGACCTGGAACTCTACCATCTCCTCGCGCTCATCCCGGCAGGGATCGGCCTCCGTCATACGCTCTCCCGAATCAGAACCCTGATTCTGCTTTATCGATCGCGGCATCTATCTGAGCCTGCAGGACTGCAGGCAGACCGCTGATCTTTACATCCAGGAACCCGCGTATAATGGTTGCGGTAGCCTCCTCTTCGGAGAGCCCCCGGGCCATGAGGTACTCGATCTCGTGGCGGGCGATCTTACCGACCGCGGCCTCGTGGGAGAGTTCGGTGCCGGTCAGCGTCCCTTCGATCTCGGGGATGGCGTGGATGGTGCCGTCCTTTAAGATCAGGCCCTTGCACTCGATGTGGCCCCGGGTATTGTCCTTCTCGCCGAGGATGTGGCCCCGGGAGATGATGGTGCCGCCGGTGGTGATCGCCCGGGTGATGAGCTCGGTGCTCGTGTGCTCGGCGGCGAGGATCGTCCGGGAACCGAGGTCAAGGGTCGAGCCGGGCGTGGCGACGACGATGCTCGAGAACCGGGCCACGGCGTTCTTCCCGACCAGGCGTGCCGTCGGGTACATGTTGACCCGGTTGACCGGCTGCATGCAGACGTAGTTCGAGAGGAACGTGCCGTCCTCCTCGACGATGGTGGCGCTTCGCGGGAAGACGCTGATCCCCGGGTTCCAGTTGTGGATCATCGTGGACGTGACCTTGGCCCCTTTACCGACGTAGATCTCGGTCACCCCGATATGTGCTCCGTGCTCTTTCTGCCAGGAACTGGCGCACCCGGAGATGATGTGGATCTCCGATCCTTCCTTTGCGATGAAGAGGTTGTGGACGTTCTGTACCGGCTCATCGCGGAGGAAAAGGCAGGCCTGGAGGGGCATCTCGACCTTTGTGCCCTCATGAGCGATGACGACGAGGCCCTGCGGCTCCTCTTGCTTTGCGACATACTGGGTATACTTGTCCTTGTCACGCGGAACAGCGTTCCAGTAGTAGTCCTTCACCCAGTCGTACTTCTCGAGGGCGACCTTGAGGGGGAGCATCTCGACCCCCTCGGCCCCGCAGGTTGTCTGGATCACGTCCTGGTCGATCTGGAAGTAACTCCCGCACCGGTTCTGCATCTCGACTTCAAGGCCGGTCAGGGCCAGGCGCTCCCTATCTTTCTGCGAGAGCTGCTCGATATCAGTCACATCTGTTTGCAACGCAGACACTCTCCGTATCCTTTCTCTTTGACCACGCGCAGGATCTCGCGGGGGTTCCCGTGACACCGGATCGCGCCGTCGATCAGCACGTGTCCCTGGTCGGCCTCGAGGTAATCGAGGATGTAGCCGGTGTGGGTGATTATCAGGCCGCTCCGGCGACGGTTGACGATATGCACATCTTTCTCAAGCAGGCCTGCAATCTCCTTCCCCATCAGGTTCATGTTCTCGAGGTCGACGCCGCTCTCCGGTTCGTCCAGCATGAGGAATTCGGGCTGCTGGACCTTCAGTTGCAGGACCTCGCTCCGTTTTATTTCGCCGCCAGAGAACCCAACGTTGATATCTCGTTCGAGAAAGCGCTCCATGTTGACCGACTGCGCGAGCGCCTCTATCGCCTCGTCTCCCATATGCGATGTGGCGGCAAGCAGTTTTCCGAGTTTCAGTCCGGATATCGCCGGCGGGTGCTGAAACATCAGGCCGATCCCGAGGTGGGCCCGCTCGTGGATCGGCATATCGGTGATATCTTTCCCTTTGAAGACGATCGAACCCGATGTTATGGTATAGCCGCCGAACCCCATGATGGCTTTGAGCAGCGTGCTCTTTCCCGAGCCGTTCGGTCCCATCAGGATATGGGTTTCTCCCTGCCCGATGTGGAGATTGATATCGTGGAGTTTCTCGGTGCCATCCACGTTCACGTGCAAATCACTGACATTCAGCATACGGCACTCCGTTTCATGTATTTGCAGGGGATCCAATTAACACTTGTCAACGGAACAACTGCCGATTCAGCCGGCAGGAGGGCGAATGACCGGGATAACGAGAACTTTACTAAACCACTGCAAATATTCAAGTTTTTTGACGAATGGGGGCAGGAATTTTGACGGGCCGGGCGGGATCTCCGGCAGACTCCGGGATCTCCACTTTCGCACCGCGCACGGCCTGCGGTTAAATAGCAGTCTCACCCCGTCTTGTGTATGGAGAGATCATCCACGTTTGACACGTTTGCCTGCCTCGCTGAGCGGGCCGCCCGGCATCAGACCGTCATCAGGCGAAGCCAGATGCGTAAAGCGGTCTACTTCGCCGCCACCACCCCGGCGATCCGCACCTTTCGTGAGGTAGAGGGTTACGTTTAACCCCCCTGTGATCCACCGGCACCCCGGAGGGTCTGGCGGGGATGTCACGGGGAGGGGTACCGAACCGGAAGGAGAAGAAGATGATCCGGCGGGGGGCCGGGAGCAAGCATGCCGTCCACATCTCTGAGCCTCATGCCGTCCAGCGGTTCGTAGACAGTATCATCTGCGGTGATGCTGCAACGGTGCTCCCGGAGATCCCGGACAGGAGCGTCGACCTCGTCGTCACGTCCCCACCTTACAACTTCGGCCACCCCTACTCGGACAGCGAAACGTATGACACCTGCGAGTGGGGCGACTACTTCCGGGGACTCGGTGCAATCTGGCGGGAGTGTTACCGTCTCCTCAAACCCGGCGGGCGGATGGCGATCAACATACAGCCGCTCTTCTCCGACTACGTCCCCACGCACCATATCATCTCATCACAGCTCCTCGAGCTGGGGTTTCTCTGGAAGGCGGAGATTCTCTGGGAGAAGAACAACTATAACGCCCGGTACACTGCCTGGGGGAGCTGGAAGTCACCTTCGATGCCGTACCTGAAGTATACCTGGGAGTTCATCGAGGTCTTCGATAAGGAGACCCATAAGAAGACCGGAGAGAGGGCGATGATCGATATCACCGGGGATGAGTTCAAAGAGTGGGTCTTTGCAAGGTGGACCTTCCCGGCGGAGGCAAGGATGCGAGACTACCGGCACCCGGCCATGTTTCCCGAGGAGCTTCCTCGGCGGCTGATCAAGCTCTTCTCCTACCGGGGCGACCTGGTGCTCGACCCCTTCAACGGTGCAGGGACGACGACGTTCGTCGCCCATCGGCTCGGGCGCCGATTCATCGGCATCGATATCTCTCCGGGGTACTGCGAGACCGCCATGGCCCGGCTCCGGGGGAAGACGGGCGCCCCATCCCCGGCCCGCTACATCGTCCGGGAGTGAGCCTCCCCGCGGTCACGCCGCGAGGTAGTCCCGGGCACGGGGGTACGATCCGGGCCGGTCGTGGGCATGGGTCGCGGCGGCAAGGATGAGCGCGGTGTGCATTCGTCTCCGCATGGTATCAGAGGTAGTCGGGGAGTTCAGCCAGTGAGTCGATGACGAGGTCCGGCGTGACCCCCGACCGCTGAAGCGCCTCTTCCCGGTACTTGCCGGTCCTGACCAGGATCCCCCGGATACCGCAGGCCTGCGCGCCGCCGATGTCGGTGACGATGTCGTCGCCGACCATCGCCGCCTCTTTTGGTCGCGCCCCGGTCTCCCGGAGCGCACGGAGGAAGAACGCCGGGGCAGGCTTTCCGACCACCTCCGCCTTCTTACCGGCGGCGTACTCGAGCGCAGCCACGAAGGGGCCGGCCGAGAGCATCAGGCCGTCCGACCCCATCCAGTAGCGGTCCTTCTCAAGCGCGACGAGGTCAGCTCCGGCGAGGAGGAGGCGGAACGCCCGGTTCATCGTGGCGTAGGTGATGCCGTCGGCCGCATCGGCGACCACGACCGCGTCGGCATCCTCTTCTACGGCAAGGAGGCCGGCCTCCTCAAAGTCAGTCCGGGCATCGGGGGTGGTGAGGAGGAAGCACCGGGTCCGGCCCCCCTCTCGCAGGTGTGCGGCGGCAGCGACCGGGGCGGTGATGATCCGGGACTCCGGGATGGCGTAGCCGAGGCCCTCCAGGCGGAGGGCAACTGAGGCGCGGGAGCGGCGGGTGGTGTTCGAGACGAACCGGTAGGGGATCCCCCGCCGGTCGAGTTCCCGGAGCGCCCTGTCCGCTCCTTCGATGCGCCGGTCGCCGACGTAGAGAACGCCGTCGATGTCGATCAGGACCGCTCTAATCTGCATATCTCTTCTCCTGTTGTCTCGGGGGTATTTATGCTGTGTCCGGTTCCCCGTCCACTTTCGCCCCGCGGCGGGTACGTTGAATGCCGGTGGGGTCCAACCTCTGCCAACAGGATGGCTCACCCGTTCGATCAGGCAGGGAGGCTGTGGCGGGCCCGGGTTGACCGGCCCGACTACGATACGGCCCGAAGGCTCCGTGACGACCTCGTCGACGGCTACCGGGGCCGGGCGCTTGAGGATCTCTTCTGCGGCCGGGAGGTCGCATGTCCTTCCGGGAAGTGTTACGTCCTCGAGTCCCGGAGTCCCATGGACCTTGACGGCCGGGACCCGGACCGGGCTGCAGCGGCCATCCTTGCGGACCTCACGCTGGTTCGCGGCATCGGGGAGGCGACCGAACGGAGGCTGAAGGGGCGGGGTTACCGGACGGTTGCCGATCTCGCCCGGCACCCGCTCTACCGCCGGGAGGCTGCACGGCTCCTTGACCTGGTTGCGGAGGGGAACACCTGCGATCTCATGGACCGGATCGGGCGGCGCCGCCGGTGTTCCGACCCGCTCCTCCTCGAGGCAAGCCGGTTCCATGCTCCCGATGAGTTTGTCTTCCTCGACATCGAGACGCTGGGGCTCTCCTCCCGGCCGATCATCCTCATCGGCCTCGCCCGGGTCCGAGACGGGTCGATCACCACCCGCCAGTACCTGCTCCGGTCCATCGGGGAGGAGGCGGCGGCGCTCACCGCTGTCCTTCCCACCCTGGAAGAGGAGGGCGCGGCACTTGTCACCTTCAACGGCCGTGCATTCGACCTCCCCTACATACGGGAGCGGCTCGCCTGGCACGGCATCCCGGCAGGCCCTGCCGTGCCTCACTTCGACGTCCTCCACTTTGCACGCCGGCGCTGGAGCGGCTCGCTTGCCACCTGCCGGCTCAGCACGCTCGAGACGGAGGTCCTCGGCGTCAGCCGTGAGAGCGATGTGCCCGGGTGGATGGTGCCGGAGTTCTACGATGCCTACCGGCGGACCGGAAGCCCCGGCCCGCTCCTTCCGGTGGTGGAGCACAACCGACAGGACCTCGTCTCGCTCGCCCGGCTCTTTGCGCTCCTCAGGGGGGACGGCGACGGCGGTGCGTGACGCGACCTTCGATCGATACTATCAAGTTCTTGCCTATCCACACCCGGCGCCGGGATGCCGCATATGAGTATTGTTCTCGTTCCCATCGGGAAGGTCGATCCGGGGGAGATGCAGGCGCTCCGGGACGCTCTGAAGGCGGCATTCTCCCGGGACGTGACGCCTGGAAGAGCAGTTCCGCTTCCGGGAGCTGCCTTGAATGCCGCCCGCAGCCAGTACGACGCGGAGATGGTGCTCGAGGCCCTCATGCTCCCCCGGGAGACCGCCCGCCACGGCCGGGTGCTGGGGGTCACCGAGGTTGACCTCTACTTCCCGGGCATGAACTTCGTCTTCGGGATAGCAGGCCGGCGATACGCTCTGATCTCTCTCCATCGTCTCAGACAGCCATTTTATGACCTGCCGGAAGATGCCGGCGTCTTCCGGCGCCGTGTCGTCGTGGAGGCGGTGCATGAACTGGGGCACACCTTCGGGCTCGCCCACTGTGAAGACCCCGGGTGCGTCATGCGCTTCTCAAACACCATCGCCGAGACCGACCGGAAGGGACCGGTCTTCTGTGCATCCTGCCGCTCGCGGGTCTTCGCTGGAAACGTCGCGGGACGGGGCCCGGATTATGAGG
>NZ_JAVBWL010000003.1:0-68624 GCF_036677455.1 Methanoculleus sp.
TTCATCGCGACACCGGTCATCGGGGAGGCGCTCCGAGAGGCGGTCCGGGCGGCAGAGGCCTGGATACCGGAGAGGAGATAGACCCCGTCCGGAAAACTCTTTCTTTTGAGAAGACCCATACCATCTCTGTGAATATCGCCGAGCGCCTCTCCCCCCCCGCCTACATCGCGATAGTCGGGGCCGCGGTCGTCATCATCCTCGCCGGGCTTCAGGCGGCCACTGCCATCGTCAGCCCGCTCCTTGTCGCCGTCTTCTTCGCCATGATCACCGCGCCCATCATGACGTGGCTGACCCGCCGGGGAGTGCCCCCGGTCATCGCCGCCGGAGCCGTGGTCGTGGGGCTCATCGGGGTCCTCGCCGGGATGATCGCCTTCCTCGGTGTGGCCCTCACCGGGTTCGTCCGCTCGCTGCCGCAGTACCAGGCGCGCCTCGACGAACAGCTCGCCATCACCCAGTCCATCCTCGCCGAATACGGCATCACCCCCGGCACCATCCAGCTCGGGGACTACATCGATCAGGCGTTCATCGTCCAGCAGGTCGCCGGGATAGCCCGCGAGGTCGGGTCCATCGCCGTCGAAATCTTCGTCATCCTCGTCGGGATCGGGTTCCTCCTCCTCGAAGCGCCCCGGATCGCAGCCGTCGTCAGGCGGCACCTGGGGGCGGAGAGCCCTCCCTACCGGCACCTCATGGAGTCGGGTCGGCTCCTCATCGAGTACGTCGTCGTCAGGACGAAGGTGAACCTGGTCACCGGCACCGGGACCGCGCTCTTCCTCGCCGTCCTCGGGGTCGACTTCGCGCTGCTCTGGGGCTTTGTCGCCTTCGTCCTGAGTTTCGTCCCCTACATCGGCCTCGTCATGGCCGCGATCCCGCCCATCCTCCTTGCCCTCATCGAGTTCGGGCCGGCCGGGGCCGGGGCCGTCATCGTCGCCATCACCCTCATCGACGCCGCCGCAGAGAACCTCGTCCTCCCCCGGATGGCCGGGCGGGACCTCAACCTCTCGCCGTTCGTCGTCCTCTTCTCCGTCGTCTTCTGGGGGATCATCTTCGGGGTGGTCGGGGTCCTCCTCGCCATCCCTCTGACGATCGCGGTGAAACTCTTCCTCGAGAGCTGGGACGAGACCCGGTGGATCGGGGAACTGCTGGGTGCCAGGGAGGAGTAAGGTTATATACGCCGAGGAGATATCCCGGCGCATGTCACCTGGAGGAAGAGAGCCATGAGCGACCTGGTCGCCATCGCCTACGAAGGCGAGGATACCGCGTTCCGGGTCAGGGACCGGCTCGTGCAACTGACGAAGGAGCACGTCATCGAACTGGAGGACCTGGTGGTCGTCGTCCACCGTCAGGACGGCAAGACCGAGATCAAGCAGGCCACCGACCTGGTCGGGATGGGGGCGCTCTCCGGCGCTTTCTGGGGGCTCCTGATCGGCCTGATCTTCCTTGCACCGATCGTCGGGCTTGCCATCGGCGCGATCGCCGGGGCGCTTGCCGGACGCTTCACGGACTACGGCATCGACGACAAGTTCATCAAAGAGGTCGCGGAGAACGTCGGACCGGGCAACTCCGCGGTCTTCCTGCTCATCAAGAAGATAACGCCGGATAAGGTGGTCGACGCCATCAAGGAGTACGGTGGCCGCGTCATCCGGACGTCGCTCTCGGAGGCGGACGAGGCAAACCTCCGCGACGCCTTCGGGACCGGTGCACAAAGAGAGGTCCCGCCGCCTTCCGCGTGAGCGCCAGCACCCCACTCTTTTTCTAAGGATAGGGCCGGATATCCCGGGGCATACGTTCATCACGCCGCAATACGTATTCAGGATGGAGACGTAGCGGGTCGCCCGGAGTAAGTATGCGGGAAGTCAGGGTCACGAGAACTGAGCGGGACGGGGCGCTCGAGATCGGGTTCCGGTTCAAGTCGCTGGATCAACTCCTCGACCCGGACGACCCGTCCCCACTCCCCACGCGGGAGGTCACGGAGTTTGCCGAAGAGTACATCGCAAGTTACCTCGACGGGTGCAACCTCAAGAAGATCGCCGGCATCGCCGTCGGCCTCCCCCGGGAGTCGCTCACTCCCGGGGAGGCCGCGCTTCTCCCGGAGGCGATCCGGCGACACTTCTCGTTTCGTATCGCCGACCTCGACGATGACATGCGGGTCTCTCGCCGGGAGGGCAGGATCAGCCTCGCCCTCGCCATATCCAACGCAACGGTCGCGGTCCTCTTCGTCACGGTCTTTGCCGGGGACCTCGAAGACCCCCTCGTGATCCTGCTCACCGGCCTCGTTACCATCTTGAACTGGGTGACGGTCTGGGACACCTACGAGTACTTTGTCTACGATTACCGGCGCGAGGTGCGGAAACGCCGGATCTACCAGAAACTCGCGGGCATCGAGATCCGGGTCGAGGGATGGTGAGGCCGGAAAAACGCAAAACGTTTAGGAAACGCCGCCCAACGTCATAGGATGAAGAGACCAGCCGGCCGCTATCTTGCTTACCTCTTCCAGTTCCTCATCGCGGTAAATATCCTCATCGCGCTCTCGTTCGGCGAATACTCACAGGTCTTCACCGGCGTTATCGGGCTTTTCCTGACCCTGGTTCCCGCCATCGCCACCCACAAGTGGAGCATCACGCTCCCCTGGCAGGTCAATCTTCTCATCGCCTTCCTGCTCTACCTCCATGTCGCCGGCGAGATCCAGGGGTACTACCTGCTCTACTACCCCTACTACGACAAGATCGCCCACCTCATCGCCGGGATAACCGTCTCGATCCTCGCCTTCGTCATCGTCCTGCTCCTCGACCGGTTCAGCAGGCTGAACCTCTCCCGGTGGATGATCGTCGGGTTCATCATCATTGCCGCGATGGCAATGGAAGGGTTCTGGGAGATCTACGAGTGGCTCTTCGATACCTTCCTCGGGACCAACCTCCAGCACGGCCTCGACGACACTATGCTCGATATGATCTTCGTCCTCATCGGCTCGATCATCGTTGCGCTCGTAGGGAATCGCCGCCTTCAGGAGTTCTCAAAGGAGGAGATCACTGACGGGTTGGTGATCGCTGAAGAAGACCCGACCGGGTGACGGCCGGAACCTTTTTCCGGTGCGGCCCGGAGAGGGGGCGCCATGCTTGAGCAGATGGAGACGGGTGCCGAGAACGTCGTCGGGTTCCGGTTCGACGGCGAGATGACGGACGATGACTACACCGGGACGCTGATCCCGGCGCTTGAGGAGAAGACCCAGCCGGTTTTCGGGGTCCTCTTCGTGATCGTGGACTTCCACGGGTGGAAACCTCGTGGATACTGGGAGGCCCTCAAGCGGTGGCCGGGGATGGGAAAGGTCGACCGGATCGCGGTCGTCGGTGGCGAGAAGTGGGAGGAGTGGATGAACCACCTTCCGGGACTCTTTGTGGGGTTTGTCGGGATCGACGTCCGCTACTTCACCGAAGGCAGCCTGGACGACGCTCTCGACTGGCTGCGGGGACCGCTCGCCGTCGAGGGGACCGCACCACCGGGTCCGGGATAGCGGGGCGGGCAACCTTTTTTCATCCCGGGCGATCCAGAAGTGATCAGACATACAGCCCATGCACTATTATAAAGATATCATATTCGAAAGACCCCGGTCGGTAGAGATCCGACGTTGCGGGTTGCTCCCGGCGGACCTCCACTTTCATACCCGGCACTCCGACTCGGCCACCCGCGTGCGCGACGCACTGAAACTTGCCGCGCGGCAGGGGATCGGGCTTGCGATCACGGATCACAACCAGGTGAGCGGCGTAACCGAGGCCGCGGGGCAGAAGATCCGCGTCCCCCTCATCCCCGGCATCGAAGTCAGCGCGAACGACGGCCCGCACATCCTCCTCTACTTCTACTCGGTCTCCGACCTTCTCGACTTCTACCAGCGCCACATCGAGAAGAACCGGAGGGACGGGCCGTTCACCGCGATACGCCTTGACACCCCGGATATCCTCGACCGCCGGGAGGACTACTCCTGCATCGCCGTCGAGGCCCACCCCTGCGGCTACGCCTTCCTGAACCGGGGCGTCGAGCGTTGCGTCGCAGGCGCGTGTATCGGCGAAGAGGTCTTCTCCCGCCTCGACGCCCTCGAGGTGATCTGCGGCGGCATGGCCCGGTCCCACAACCTGAAGGCGGCCGGGCTCGCCGTCGCCCACGGCCTCGGCCGGACCGGGGGGACCGACGGCCACCTCCTCCACGAACTCGGCGGGGTCGTCACCTCCGCCGAGGCCGATACCGTCGACGAGTTCCTGGACGCCGTCCGGGCGAGGGAGACGGTCGTCATCGGCCTTGAAAGGCCACTCATCGAGAAGGCGGTGATGGGGACCGCGGTCCTCCCGCACCACCTCCCCTATGCCGTCCCCATCCTCCAGGCCCGCTGGGAGCAGAGCCTCCCCCGGATCCGGAGGTTCGTCGAAGGCCGGCTGAACTGGTGAGGGACCTCACCCGAGCGGCGAGAAGAGCCGGGAGACCGACTCCTTCACCCGGATCCGCAAAGGTCGCGCCCGATAGCCTGCGAGCGTGATCTCGGTGGAGACAGTGAGGTCCTCCTCGAACGTCCGCGCAAGCTCCGCCCCGACGGTCGCGTCGTAGAAGAAGGCGTTCGCCTCGAAGTTCAGCCGGAAACTCCGGATGTCCCAGTTTGCACTCCCGACCGACCCCGCCTTTCTGTCGACGACGATCGTCTTTGCGTGGAGGAACCCGGCGTCGTAGGTGTAGGCCCGCACCCCGGCATCGAGCACGTCGCCGATGAACGAGAGCGTCGCCCAGTAGACGAACGGGTGGTCGGGCTTGCAGGGGATCATGATCCTGACGTCGACCCCGGAGAGCGCCGCGATCCGCAGGGCGTCGGTGACGCTCTCGTCGGGAATGAAGTAGGGCGTCTGGATGTAGACCGACTCCCGGGCGGAGGTGATCAGCTTGATGTAGCCCTCCTTGATCGGGTTCCACCGGGTATCCGGGCCGCCGGAGACGATCTGGACCGGCGTCGTCCCGGGACCGACTCCGTCGGGGAAGTAGGGGGCCTCGAGAGAGAGATGCTCGTCGGTCGTGTAGTTCCAGTCGAGGAAGAACCGGAACTGGAGCTGCTTGACGGCATCTCCCGTGATCCGGACGGCAGTATCCCGCCAGGGGCCGAGCGGTCCATCCCCCAGGTAACTGTCCCCGATGTTGAACCCGCCGATGAACCCCACGACCCCGTCGATGACGGCGATCTTCCGGTGGTTGCGGTAGTTGACCCGGTAGAACGAGGGGAAGAAGACCCCGATCTTCCCGCCGGCATCCTCCAGTTCCGAGAACGCCGCCCGCGACCCGCCTCCGGACATAGCCCCTATCGCATCGAAGAGAAAGCGGACCTCGACACCCTCCCGCGCCTTCTCTGCGAGGGCGTGGACGACCGCCTGCCCGAGGTCATCGTTGTTGACGATGAAGTATTCCAGGTGGATGTGGTGGCGTGCCCCCCGGATCGCATCAAAGAGCGCCTCGAACTTCTCCTCTCCCCGGGTGTAGATATCGACCCGGTTCTTCTCGGTCAGGTAGGCCCGGTTGTTCTGGAGGAGGAGGAAGATCGTGTCGCGGAACTCCTCCGCCACCGGGGTGGCGAACCGGTGGAGGCGACCGGCGAGTGCACGGCGCTGCTCCTCGAAGAGGTCCTCGAGGTAGCAACGGTCCGCCCGTTCCTTGACGACGAACATCCGCTGCCGGGTGTAGTTCTGCCCGAAGAAGAGGTAGAGCACAAACCCGGCCAGGGGCAGGAAGAAGAGGACCATCAACCAGGCAGCCGTCGCCGTCGGGTTCCTCCGCTCGAAGAAGACGATGGTGACGCCGGAGATGATGTTGATGAGTATGATGATGGAGAAGACTACCGGGAGATCCATTCCGCCGCCTCCCCGCCGGAACCGGGCATACCTCTCTTCTCTCCACGGGAGTATATCCGTGTATCTGTACGGCTCCGGTCCGCCGCATTCGCGCCGGTCGGATACCCGGGTGCATGCTACCGGACATACGGTTCGCAGCACCCGGACGGCCGCAGCTTTTTTCTCTTCAGCGGCCTAAGGGGCACCCATGCTTGACCGGATGAAGGAGAGTTCAGGGCGTGTAATCGGGTTCCGGTTCGACGGGAAACTGAGCGAGAACGAGTTTGCCACCATCCTGGTCCCGGAACTCGAACGGGCCATGAACGATGACCAGGGTGTCCGGGTCCTCTTCAAGATCGAGGGCTTCCGGAGCTGGAGGCCGGGGGAGGGGTGGGACGCCTTCCGGAAGTGGCCGGGACTGGAGAAGGTCGACCGGATCGCGGTCGTCGGCGGGGAGCAGTGGCGGGAGTGGATGAACCGGCTGCCGGGGCTCTTCGTCGGCTTTACGGGGGTCGACGTCCGCTACTTCCCCGAGAGCCGTCTCCGGGACGCCTGGGGCTGGCTCCGCGAGGGGCTCGTGGTCCTGATGGTCCCGGAATGACCGCCCGGACCAGAAACACCTCCCGGGATCGTGAGAGATGGGCAACCTTCTAACAACGATCGTCTCTCTGCGAGAGGGGTGACCATGCCCGCCCCGTCCCGCCTCGCATCCCTCACCCGGGTCGTCATCATCGCTGCCGTCGTCGTCACCGGCATGCACCTCGGCGCCGCGATCGTGAATCCGGTGCTCGTCGGGCTCATCCTGGCGGTCATTATTACGCCAACCGTGCGTCGCCTAGAAGGGCGTGGGTTGCCCCGGGTGGCAGGAGTGCTGGCGATGGCCGGGGTGATCGCCGGGGTTGCCCTGCTGCTCGTCGCACTCCTGAGCCTCTCGCTCATCGAGCTCGACAGCGCGCTGCCTGCCTACCAGAACCTCTTACAGGCGCAAACCCAGGGGCTGCAGTCGTGGCTTGCAGACCGGGGAGTCCCGATATCGGCGCAGCCGCCCGAATCACCGAACGGCTCCGGGCTCATCCCGCCGCTCGGGGAGATCCTTGCCGGGCTCTCTACTCTGGTCATCGATTTCCTGGTCATCCTGGTAGTGACCGTTCTCATGCTTCTCGAGACGGACTCGTTCCGGGAAAGACTCGCAGAGAGCCTGGGGCCGGGCGCCATGGCGGAACTCAGCCGCTCCGCGAACAGTCTGGTTGCATACGCGTCCTTCCGCACCAAAAACGGGCTTGCAACCGGTATCGCTGTCGCGATTCTCCTGCTGCTCCTCGGCGTCGACGGACCGGTGCTCTGGGCGATCCTGATCGTCGTCCTCGGCTACATCCCCTACTTCGGGACGCCTATCGCATCGGTCCCCCCGATCGGGCTTGCCTGGCTCGAGGGCGGCCTATCGGGGGCACTTGCGGTTGCGGTCGGCATCTTCGTCATCGATCTCCTCGCCCGCCATCTCCTCCTGCCCTACCCTGCCGAGCAGGCGCTCCAGATCTCCCCGCCGGTGATCGTCCTCTCGGTCCTCGCCTGGACGCTGGTGCTCGGTGTCCCCGGGCTGTTTCTCGCAGCACCCCTGACACTGCTCATCAAGGCGGTGCTCTCGGGCTCTCTTGAGACACGGTGGCTGGCGATACTGATGGAACGGACCTGAGGCATACCGGGGTCGGGCGGCGAGCGCATATTTATGCATCGGCGGCGAACGCAGGTGTTATGCACTGTCCCGTCTGCGGAGACGACTGCGTCACGGACGCCCGGACCATCCTCGCGGAACTACCTGGCCGTTTCGCCCCCTGTCCCGACTGCATGGGGCTCGTCTACGACAAACAGAGCCCCCCGCCCGATATTGATACGGCGGAGCCCTGCCCCTCCTGCGGGAGACGGTTCATCGACGAGGTCTTCGCCGATATCTACCGGGTGATGGCCGGGGAGGGCGACCTTGCCGGGACCGAACCACTCGCCGCCGTCGGGACGCCGCTCATCCACCCCGGGACCGCGATGCGGCGGGCCCCCTACCTCCCGCGGCGGTCGCTCCTCCTCCTCTCCCGGTCGGTGGGGGAGCGGGCGGCCGCCCGGCTGGTCGGCGAGGTCCCGGAGGTCCGGGGGGTCGTCCGGACCGGGGTCGGGACACCCGGGATCACGGACACCGATGCGGCGCCGCAGGCCTACACCCTGCTTAGCGGCTGCGACGTCCGGGCCGACGTCTTCCCGACCAGGAGAGGGCCTATCGTCGTCTACAAGCAGCAATCGGTCCTGCACATCGAGTTTTCCCGGGGCCAGAACGAGAAGATCCTCTCCCTCGAGCAGGAGATCGGGCGGCACCGCCCCGGGACCTTCGTCGACGCCTGCTCCGGCGCAGGCACCCTCGCGCTTGCCGCCGTCCGGGCGGGCGTCCCCCGGGTGATCGCAAACGACGCCTGGTACGCGGCCGCCTTCTGGACCGCCTGCAACCTCCAGGTGAACCGGGAGATCCTCGGTATCGAGGAGGTGACGATGCACCGGTCCTACGACGACCTCCGGCGCCGACCGGTTGCGCGGGACCCGGTCCGGGTCGCCACCGCCGCCGGCCGAGGAGAGGTCGAGGTCTACCAGGGCGACCTCCGGGACCTCGCCACCGTCCTCCCGCCCGGAATCAACCTTTCGGCCCTCGACCTCTTCGAGAAGGCGGATCCCGGGAAGGTCGAGGCGGTCACCCGGGCGTGGCGGACCCGGGTGGGCGGAGCTATTTTTATCCCATAGACCCCAGTATATACGGGGACTAGCCTGGGTGGCTCGGCGTCACCTGTTACCCGAAACCGTCGTCACGCGGGAGGCGAAGTCCGGAGAAGGCCGCAACGGCTTGCAGAATCTGTTGCGTCCCGACGGAGAAGCCTCGTCCCATGAGGTCGGCGGAGAGGTATCAAAGCCCCGGAGGGGGCGGCGACCTTTTGCCGCGGGTACCGGTTCAGGCCCGGAAGGGAGCAGACTTACCGTGGACGTTCGGCGCCCATGGGGTTGCGGGGTGGAGGAGGGATGCAGCGGTGAATGCTTGTGCGTACGGTCGACCGAGGACGTGTCCCCAACGGCGATCTCCATGGCAAAAGTAACGATTCTTGGGGCTACAGGGAACGTCGGCATGTTTGCGGCCCACACCATATCCGAGATACCCTACGTCAGCGATATGCTGCTCGTCGGGAGACCCGGACGCGAAGATTTTCTCGCGGGCTGCTGCCGTGACCTATCCGATTCATTTGCTGCACGAGGCACCGATGTCCGACTCTCCTGCAGCACCACGCTCGTGGATATAGAAGGCTCGGACATCATCATCTGCACCGCAGGCATACCCCGCCGGCCGGGGCAGGACCGAAACGACCTCGCCTTCGAGAACGCGAAGATCATCGCCGAGACCGCCGAGATTGTCGGCCGGTCTGCGCCCGACGCCCTCCTCTTTCTCGTCACGAACCCCGTCGACGTCATGACCGCCGTCGCCCTGAAGTACTCGGGGTTCAAGCCGCGGCAGGTCTTCGGCCTCGGGACGCATCTCGACTCGATGCGCTTGAAATCCCTGATCGCCCGCTATTTCCGGGTCCACGTCAGCGAGGTGCATACCCGAATCATCGGCGAACACGGCGAGAGCATGGTTCCGCTCTGGTCGGCGACGACGATCGGCGGCATCCGGATCAGCAACCTGCCCACGTTCTCAGGGCTGCCCGTACAGGAGTTCATCGATACGGTGCGCACGAGCGGTGAAGCGATCATCAGGGATAAAGGCTCTACCGTCTACGGGCCGGGGGAAGCGATTGCAACCCTTGTCAGGACGATCCTCGGGAACGAAAACCGTATCCTCACCGTCTCAAGCCACATCGCAGGTGAAGTCCATGGGATCGGCGACGTCTGCATCGGCGTGCCTGCCCGGATCAATCGCGACGGCGTCTTCCCGGTTCCGCTCAGTCTCGAAGTGGACGAGGTCGCCGGGTTTGCGGAGTCAGTCAAAAAGATCCGCAAGGTCACCGCTGAAGTGATGGAACGGCTCGAAGAAGCCTGTTAAGCGGGGAAAACGGGTATAGGAATCCACTCACACGAGGGTGGATTCGATGATATCGGCGCTTGCGACGCCTTCAATGCCCCGGAGCGCTGCTTCGACCTCATCGGGAGCCCCGGCTTTGTCGGGGACGACGATGGCGGCTTTCAACGCAACGAGCCCGAAGCCGATCGGCTCCTCCCGGATATCGTCGACCGGGACGGCCGCCCTGACCGCCGCCTTGAGGGCTTCACGGTCGATCTCGGGGGATTCGGGCATGATCTTCACGATTATGGCTACGTTTCCCATGGTTATGGCCCCTGGAACCCGCACTTCGAACACGTATAGGCTATGCTCTGCTCCCTGCACCGGTAGCACCGGTTGATCCTCTGGCCGCAGACCGGGCACAAGAATCCGGTTGAGCCTTCTTCGGCCAGCGTGGCATTGCAGGAGGTACATCGCTCACTTGCTATCATCATCATTTCCTCGGAAGTCAACCTATCATATCTCCCCCGGAGCAGTTAAAATCTCGGATCGACGAGAGTCCCGATGACGGGCTCGTCACGGAGAGCCTGCCGGACACGGTCAGGATGCCTGCCGTTGACCACCCGCGCCGCGAGGCCGTGCTCGAAGACGAACCGGATGAACGCGGGATCGACCTCGTCGGGGGTGATACCCGGGTCCTCGACCCGGGCAAGGAGTCTCCGGCGGTGGTGGATCCCGTCGACCGACTTGAGGAGGAGGAGGTCGGCCGAGAGTTCGTGCGCGACCCAGGCGGCGATGGTGTCTGAGGTGATGCTCCAGGAGTGAGGGAGGGGGTCGGCCTCCCGGAGAGCACAGTAGGGGAGGAGGACTGTCACCTCCTCCGGAAGCGCGAGGACGGGTGTCGCCGGGACGCCGTGCGAGGCGATGTACCACCCGAACTGCTCCATGCCGGCGATCGCCATCCAGTGGCCGGCGGTATCCGAGACGGCGAGGCGCCGGACGAGGTCGGTGAACTTTCCGCCGCCGGGGACGATCAGCACCGGGCGCCCGACCTCGCGGAAGACCTCGATCAGGGAAGGGGCCCGGTCAAAGAGGCTTCCGCCCATCTTGACGACCAGGGGGGGTGCGATTGCGGTCATAATCGCTCTGGTATTAAACCGGGAGAGACATAACCCTGCGTATGCGCCGGATCGTCCTCGTTGTCCTGCTCCTCTGCCTCCTTGCCGGGACGGCCGGTGGAATCCAGATCGTCGAGTTCTGCCCGGACCCCTATCTTCCCGGCGATCTCGACGAGTACCTGGTGATCGAGGGAGAGGGCCTTCTCGACGGCTACGTCCTCTCTGACGGCGAAGGAGGGTTCCGGTTCCCGGCGGGGACCCGGATCGACGGGCGGCTGGTGGTCGCGAAGAGCGGCCGGGCCTTTGCGCAGGTCCATGGCTATCTCCCCGACTTCGAGATGGAGGAGCGGACACCGGAGGTTCCCGACGTTCTCCCGAACGGGAACTTCCAGATGGCGAACACGGCCGACGAACTCCTTCTCTACCACGGGACCACCCTCGTCCAGAAGGTCGCCTGGCCCGCCGACGTCCACCCCCGGCAGGGGCAGGTCCACTACCTCGAAGGGGAGGCCTGGGACCCGCGCCCGCTCTCCATCGGCCAGTCCCGTCTTGCGCCTGAGACGTTCGAGGACGTCGCGGTGACCGCGTTCGTCGCCCCGGACTGCTCGTATGAGGTCTTCGCGGCGGCCGTGGAGTGCGCACGGCGCGAGATCCTGGTGAACGTCTACGAGTTCACCGATGAAAAGATGGCCGGGGATCTCATCCGCGCCCGGGAACGGGGCGTGGCCGTGACCGTCCTCCTGGAGGGCGGGCCGGTGGGTGGTGTCTCCCCTGAAGGGCGCGCGGTCGCAGGCGCCCTCAACCGGAGCGGTATCCCGGTCCTTGCGATGACGACGACAGACATGGCCCACGCCAAGTACCGCTACGACCACGCGAAGTACCTCGTCGTCGACGGTGGACTGGTCCTCGTCGGGAGCGAGAACTTCAAGCCCGGCGGCTACCCGGCGCCGGGGCTGCAGGGCAACCGCGGGTGGGGGGTCGTTCTCGAGGACCGAAAGACCGCGGCCTACTTCCGGGAGGTCTTCCTCCTCGATGCGGCGGGCGGAGATATCGTCCCGCTCGAGGGGACGACGGCCGACCTCCGCACCCCCTGGGCACCCGACTACACGGTGGAGTTCCGCCCCATCCGTGTGGAGGGGGCGCGGGTGACCCCGGTCCTCTCCCCCGACACGAGCGCGCTCGTCCTCGAACTGATCGAGGGGGCAGAGGAGAGCATCGCGATCGAGCAGGCCTACATCACGAACGAGACCGCGCTGGAACTCAACCCCTACCTCGCGGCCGCGATCGAGGCCTCCCGGCGAGGGGTTGCCGTCCGGGTGCTCCTCGACTCCGCCTGGTTCAACATCGCTGACCGCGCGGACAACGACGAGATGGTCGAGGTCATCAACCGGGTCGCCGCGGCCGAAGGGCTGCCGCTCGAGGCCCGACTCGCGAGCCTTGAGGCGAACAACCTCGACAAGATTCACAACAAAGGGGTCGTCGTCGATGGCCGGACGGTTCTCGTCAGCAGCATCAACTGGAACGCCAACTCGCCGGCGTTCAACCGGGAAGCGGGCGTGATCATCGAGCATCCGGGGGTTGGGGCCTACTACACCCGGATCTTCGACGACGACTGGAACGCCGCTCTGGCGGGCACCGCGCCCGGTCCGGACTTGCTCAAGATCGCGGTAGCGGCGTGCATCATCGCCTGGCTCGTGGCGCTCTACCTCTATCGGCGGCGGCGCACCTGAGGCTTCACCGTCTGCCGGAGAGGCCGGCGGAACGGCAGACGTCGCAGATGGTGATCGCCCCTTCGCCCGAAGCGACGGCGGAGACCCACCGTTCGATGACCATCTCGAGGGCACCCGGAAGATCGCTCCCGGAAAAACCACGTTTCCGGCTCATGTACTGGGATATCGCGGCCCTGCTGATCCCGAGGCGCTTTGAGGCCTCGCTCTGGCTCAGCCCGCGCTCGTTCACCAGGCGGTAGACCATCTCGGCACGCATCTGCGGGAGGAGCTCCCGGGCGAGGGTGTCGCAGCGCATGATGTCGCAGGAGGAGGGCTCGGTCATTGCGCGGACACCGCCTGGGACTCTTTGTATTCGTAGAGGATCTGCCGGGCGTCGCGGAAGTTGAACTTCTCCACGATCATATCGTTGTCTTTGAGTCGCTTTAAGGCATAACGGACGGTGCGAGGGGCCAGGCTGCTGAGACGGACGAGCTCCTTATGGGTCAGGGCACCCCCGTCCTCGAGCAGCAGGAGGATCTTGCGGGAGGAGGGGGGAAGGTTCACATCATCCATGAGGATCAGTTAACGCTGTTAACATATCAAACTGACGGATGTTATAACCCAAAAAGACCATACGGGATCTATGCTCGAACGGCAGGAGAAAATAGCCATCGTCACGCTCGTATGCGTCGTCGGGATCGTGCTTGCGACACACCTCCTCTTCGACGCCGTCGGCCGGACGATGGTTGCGGCCCCCTACTCCGAGGAGGTCCCGGACGGGGCGCTGACCCTCCTCGAGGGGAAGGTCGATGAGGTCAGGAGGACCTCGACCGGCGGGCACCTGGTCCTCACCGTCAACGGCACCTCCGTCTTTCTGCCGCAGGACGTGGCGAGAACGCTCGATATCGGCGAGGGCGAGAACGTGACGCTGTACGGGATCGCCCAGACCTACCGCGGAAAGAGGGAGGTCGTGGTCTCCTCCGCGGCAGACGTCCGGGTGTTCAAATGATGGAAGTCATGGGTTTTCTGCCCGGTTGAGCACCCGGACGGCTCACTTCGTCCCGGTATAGAAGATATCGGCGTCCCTGTCGTCTTTCCCGATACGGGGCCGCGCACGGCGGGGTTTTCCGGAACCCTGCTCATCTTTTTCGACCGTAGTCTCAGGCTTCTCCCGGGCGGGCGCCGGGGTCTCGTCGGGCCTCCTCTTCCTGCCCCCCTCCACACCGGCCCCGGAGGGGAGATCTCCGTCGTTGATCCGCACGCTCGGCATAGAGGAGAATGGCCCGGTCGGGTATATGACACCTTGGATCTGCCGCCGGCCTCGAGACAACGGAAAATCCCGAAACCCTGCCCGCTCTGGAACGGAAGTTCCTCGTCCGGCTCACATGAACTGTTCGAATCGGTCGCGGGGCACCCGGCAGATCGGGCAGGTCTCGGGCGGTTTGTTCCTTGCGCAGAGGTAGCCGCAGACCCGGCACCGCCAGACCGGGTACTTCAGGCCGCCCGGCAGCACGGCAGGCTCCTCCTCTGCTCGCCGCCGCTCCGCCGGTGTCGGACGCCGTTCCGGGACGGAGGCGGCGCTACGCAACCCGGCCTCGATCTCCGCGTTGACGTAGAGAGCGCAGTAGCAGGCGCCGTAGTCGGCGATATCGGGGTCCCGGTAGTCGCAGGGGCAGATGATGTCGAGGTCGTCCTCGTGGTCCCCGGAGGCGAGCCGGCAGGGGCAGGATATATAGCCGTAGCGCTCCCGGTTGGCAAGCAGGCCCCGGACAAGGGACTGGGTGAACTCCTTATCAGGGTTGAGGTGATAGCCGCCGGCCTCCGCCTCCTCTGCGAGGTCCTGCGTGAATCGGTCGATCTCCTCGTCGCTTGCCATCTCAGGCATCGACCGCCTCCCGGATCTCCTCCTCCTGGAACCCCACGATCACCTGTGCATCGTTGACGACAAGTGTCGGGAACGAGAGCCGCGGGTTCCAGCGTTCGACCTCACGGACCACCCGGTCCCGCTCCTCCCCCGTGAGCAGATCCACGTAGATGTACGAGAACCCGACGCCGAGGTCGGTGAGGAACTTCTTCGTATTGGCGCACCAGCCACAGGTACTCAGGGCGTAGAGGATCACCTTGCCGCGGTCAACTCCGGGCACATGCTGCATCTCGGTCATGGTTATACCGACTTCGGAGGCCGAAGGTAAGTAAGTTTTCCCCCCGGGGGCGGGGACTATCCAGTCTCAACAAGGAGAAGGAGGTCGCTCTCGCGGGCCGCGAGCGAGACCCCGGCAAGGCCGAACTTGCGCCGGTAGAACCGGAGCCTCCGCTCGGAGAGCACACCGGGACCCGGGACCCGGAGCCCGACCACATCCCCCTCCCGCCGGAGGGAGAGCCGGATATCGTGGACGCCGGTGGCAACCATATCCTCGAGGACGCCGACGATCTCGTCAGAGAACCGTTCGCGGTCGATCAACACCGGCGGGAGGGAGCCCTCGGTCTCGAGAGAGAGGCCGACGCCCTCGAAGAGCGGGAGGTATGCCAGCCGGCAGGCCAGTTCGTCCCGGTAGGCCGCCGGGTCGTCGGCTGCCTCGATGAACGCCTCGTCCGAGAACGGGCAACTCGATACCCCGGTGATGAGATCCTGGAGCACGGGCGCGAGATCGACGGCGGAGAGAGTGACCGTCTCCTGGTAGCCCATGATCGTGCTCATGAAGTCGGTGAGCAGGCGGTCGGCCCGGCGGAGGAGCGACGCCTCGACGACGTGATTGAGCCGGGCGCCCACAAAATGGGCTTCGATCCGCTGGATCACCTGGATGGCTTTGAGGACGAGCTGGATCTCGAGTCTCTCTCCGGCATCGAACTCATCGGCGAACCGTGAGAACCCGGCAAGAAACTCGTCGATCTGGTCGGATTCAAGCATCTCCGTGTACCGCCGGGCCTCCTCGGCCTCGCCGAGGTCTTCGAGGCGGTAGGCAAGGGCGTAGAGGCGTCCCGCGATCACCGCGAAGACCCGGCTGGACTCCTGGAGCAGGTCGACGGCGTGCTCCAGGGAGTCGTCGAGCCGCTCCCGGTCGAAGGTCCCGATGCCGGAGAGCCCTGCGGCATCCCCGGCGAGCCGGTCGAGGAGGGCCGGCATCGCCGCGGCCGGGATGCTCCGGCCGTGGCCCGGGCAGCAGAGGCGCACCGGTTCGTGCTCGAGGATCCACCGGACCCGGTCTATGGACGCGAGCAGCGCCGGCTGGTCCCACCCGGCGATTCCGGCGATCCCCGGGCTCGTCGCAAAGAGGAGGTCGCCGATGAAGAGATACTCCCCGAGCCGGATGCAGATGCTGTCGTGCGAGTGGCCCGGGGTGTGGTAGACGAGAAGGGTATCCCCCGAGCGGAGGGGGATCTGCTGCCGGCAGAGGACGGTCCCGCTGCCGGTCTCCAGGGTCTCGCGGTCGCGGGGGGAGAGCAATGGGAGGCCGACCGGGAGCGGCTCGACCTCCCACCCCATCAGTTCCGCAACCGTCCGGGCAGCATCGCCGGCCTCGAGCGCCCGGGCCCCCGCCTCCTCTGCGGCGACGGTGAGGTCAGGGAGGGACCGGAACCGCCGGTCCCGGATGGCCTGGTAGCAGTGGTCGGCGTGGCAGTGGGTGAGGAGGAGGAGGACCGGGCGCGGTCCCTCCCGGAGGCTCTCCTCGACGAGAGAGAAGATCCGGTCCATCTGGCCGGGATCCGCACCGGTATCGATGATCAGGATCTCACCGGGCGTCCGGACAAGGTAGGCGTTCGAGCAGGTGACGTCCGGTTTCCGGAGGAAGGGGTATATCTCGGCGCCGGCGGTCCCCGGCACCGGCTGCCATCGTTGGTCCTCAAGCATGCTTCTCCACCTGACAGATCTGGACCAGTGTTGCACCGGAGAGGAGAAAAACCAGGAGGATTCTGCCCGCGGCGGGATCGCATAACGCTTATCTCGCCGTGCGAGAAGGAGGGGAATGGTGAAGACAGGGTATGCACGTCAGAAGACTTGCCAGAATCCTGGCCGTGCTCGTGCTTGCAGGGTGGATCTGCGGCACCGCCGCGGCGCAGGAGATGACCATCGATGAGATCGGCACCGTCGCCGCCGGGGAGACGCTCACCGTCAGCGGGACGACGAACCTCGCCCCGGGTAACCGCCTGCTCGTCACGGCAACACCGGTCGCGTTCGGGCCGGCGAATGCCTCGACGCCGTCCGGAGGGGGAGGGGCATCGGGGACAGCCGTCGTGCAGGCAGGGAACGGTACCGCGAACACGTGGTCGTTTGCAATGGACACGACCGGGTTTCAACCCGGCGAGTACATCGTGACCGTGGAGAGGGTCGAGGGCGACGCCACGGCAACCACCACCTTCACGGTCACGGAGGCGGGAGCGGTCACCCCCACGGCGACGGCGACGGTCCAGACCACGACCGCCACCATGCCGACGACGCCGGAGCCAAGCCCCACACCGACCGCGGCCGGGTCCGCTCTCCCGGTGACGGCAGCCCTCGCGGCGGCAACGGCCGGAGTCCTGGTGCGGCGGTAGGGACAGTCACCGCCGGTCCACGATCCGCTTCGGCCGGCCGGGTACCCGGTGAAGTTCGAGCCCGCCCGGCGGCGTGACGTTGCAGACGATCCGGAGGGATCCGTCCTCGTAGGCCGTGGCAAGGGCCGGGACCAGCCGGAAGAGGGTGGAGAGAAACGTCTCCTCGACCTTGCCCGGATCGGCGCCGGCCGGGTCGAGGGACTCCATGCTCACCCGGAGGACAGTCTCCCCCGCCTCGTCGCCACCATAGATGAACACCTCGTACTCCCCGTTCAGGACGGCCATATTCCCCGGCGCAAAGACCGCCGCCTCCACGTCCACCCGGTTCAGCGGAACTCCGGCGACCGGGAACGTCTCCGCCTCGCGCCGGGGGTTATCGATCCGCATATGCGTCCGCCCGCACCCGCACCGTTCCCGGGAGACGACCCGGCAGGTGTCCTCCGTGTCGTAGTTGATGAGGAGCGTCCCCGCCCTCTTGCCGGGTTCAAGGAGCGTCGTATAGACCAGCCGGCCGGTCTCGCCGTCCTGGACGAACCGGTTCAGCCGGGGGTCGTAGAGGTCAAAGTGAACCAGGTCCTCGGGGACATGGAGCCCGGCCTGGCGGATGCACTCGCCGCACATCGTCCCCTCGGTGCTCCCGTAGTTGTTGTAGACCGGGCAGCCCCAGACCTCCTCCAGGTAGCGCCGGGATTCCGGGGCAAAACTCTCGCCGCCGACGACGAGGCGTTTCACGCCAACCTCCTGCGGCGAGATCCCCTCCGCCTCCATCCGGCGGGCAAGCCTGAGGAGCTTGAAGACGCTCCCGATCACCGCCGTCGGACGATACTGCGCCATCACCCTGACCGGGAAGGTGCACTTCCCCTCCGGGATGACCGTCACCCCGAGGTCCCGGGCAGCGAGCGTCATGGTGTTCGCCCCGACGTTCATCCCGTAGGAGGCGCAGACCACCATCCGGTCGCCGGAGAGAAAGCCCTGTGAGACAAAGAGCCGGGCGTACTTCCCGGCATACCGCTCCCAGTCCTCCCAGGTGAGGAAGAAGGCCTTCGGGACACCGCTCGTCCCGGAGGTCTCGTTGACCGTGAAGACCGCCTCCCAGGGGACGCTCTTGAAACAGAACTCTTCTGCCTGCGGGGGCTGGTACCGCCGGATCGTCGCCCCGGAGATGATGGGAAGGTCGCGGAGGTCTTCGTGCTCCCGGATCGCCTCCGGGCGGATGTCGTGTCGCGCAAACCACCGGCGGTAGAAGGGTGAGTGCTCCGCCGCATACCGGACGGTGGCGCGGATCCGCTCGTCGACGAGCGCGTCAAGGTCCGCTCGCGCGAGCGTCTCCACCACCGGATGATAATATCGGTTGTCTGCCATCGGGCCGGCATGGACGCCCGGGGTAAAATAGGTGCCGGGGGATCAGAGCGCCCAGGCAGGAATGTCGAGGGGGATACCGAGCGCCCAGAGGACGATCGTGTAGAGGCAGATCATCCAGAGCGCGACACCCATGAGGTCGAGCGCCCAACCGGACTTGAGGAGGTCTTTCGCGTCGATGTAGCCGCTCCCGTAGGCGACGGCGTTCGGCGGGGTGGCGACCGGGAGCATGAACCCGATCGAGGCACAGACCGCGGCGGTCAGCATCAGGATGATCGGGTTTACGCCCATGCTGATGGCCGCGATTGCCATGATCGGCATCAGGATGGCGGCGATGGCGGTGTTCGAGGCGATCTCGCCCGCAAAGACAACACCCAGCGCCACCACGAGGATCAGGAGGACGACCGGGAGCCCGTGGATGAGGGTGAGCGACTCGACGATCGCCGCGGCAAGCCCGCTCTCCAGGAACCCGCTCGAGAGGGCGATACCGCCGCCGAAGAGGAGGAGGATGCCCCAGGGGATCTTCACCGCCCAGACCCAGTTCATCGTGAAGATGCCTTTCTTTGCGTCGACCGGGAGGACGAAGAGGAGGAGCGCACCGAAGATCGCGATGGTGGAGTCCTTGATCCCGGGGAAGATCATATCGAGCCCCGGGATGACCAGCCCATCGATCTCCTTTGTCTGCTCGAATATCCAGGCGAGGGCGGTCAGGACGAAGACGACCAGCGTCCACCGCTCCCCGGCGGAGATCGGGCCGAGTTTCCCGATCTCGTCGCGGATGATCCCCCTGGCGCCCGGGAGGGCTGACCCCATCTCACGGTAGGGACCCCGGGTGAGCCAGATCCAGGCGAGGAAGAGGAATATGGCGGCGAACGGGACGCCGAACTTCATCCAGGTGAAGAAGTCGATGGTGGGCGCGTCGGGAAAGATCGTCGCGAACTGAGCGATGAAGATCCCGTTCGGGGGCGTGCCGATGATCGTCGCAATCCCCCCGATGCTCGCGGCGTAGGGGATGCCGATGATCAGACACCTTGCAAGCGCCTGTTCTCCCCTGTCGAGGTTTTCAAGCGATTTGTCGGCGCCGGGGAGGATCGTCAGGATGATCGCGACCGCGATCGGGATCATCATCATCGCCGTCGCGGTGTTCGAGATCCACATCGAGAGGAACCCGGTGGCGACCATGAACCCGAGCACCAGGCGCCTCGGGCTCGTCCCCACGACCCGGATGATGTTGAGAGCGATCCGCCGGTGCAACCCCCACCGCTGCATCGACATGGCGATGATGAACCCGCCGAGGAAGAGGAAGATCACCTCGTTGCCATAGGACTCCGCCACCTTCACCGGGGAGAGGACCCCGAGCGCCGGGAAGAGGACCAGCGGGAGGAGTGCGGTCGCCTCCAGGGGGATGACGCCGGTGACCCAGAAGAGGACCATAAGAACGGTAACCGCCGCAACGGACTTCGCTTCGGGCGCAAGAATGGCGGGATCCACAGGAATCGCCAGGATTACGAGGAAGATGAGGAACGATGCGATAATGAAGGCGACCCTTTTCATCCTCAGATGTGGGAGAGGAGATTATTTAAGGGTGCGGAAATGAAATTGCAACCGATTTAAAGCGCAATAAGCGAAAAGGAGCCGATTCGGGTCGACCGGACCCCCGCCGGCGATCTTTTGCCGGGCAACGTCGCCGGGACGGCAGAGCACCAACCTATATCAGCAGCATCAGCACACGGGATAGCATGACACCAGAGTGGATCTGCAGGCGAGGCTTCGTCATCCTCCTCGCCGTCTGTCTTCTTGCCCTCTGTGCCGGGGGGGCCGGGGCCCGCGGACCGGGGATCAACGATGTCCAGCCCTACGATACAATCTTCATCTACGAAGAGGGGCTCAATCTCACGCAGCTCCGCAACGCGACCACGAACAACCCCATCACGGCGCTCCAGAGGTACCAGGACGACGACCCCGACCAGGGAGTCATAAAGAGCATCCCGGTCGCTGACGACACCGACTTCGAGGTGCAGGAGATCCTCGTCGGCGAGGAGTACGGGACCTACCACGCCTTCAACCCCACCGACGGGGCGACGGCGCTCGTATTCATCCGCGAACCGCAGGTCTTCCTCGACGTGGTCCTCGCGAGCCCCCACCACAACGAGCCCCTGACCGGACTCACCGTCTCATCGAACACCAAAATAGCGTTCCGGATTGTCGCTCCCGACGTCGGTTCCTTCTACCAGGCGGGCGGCGTCTATCCAGCGACGGTCGACATCGTCCTCACCCATCCGGGCGGTGCGGAGACCACCGTCATCAGCGGGATCAACCTTGCGGGGTTGAACGTCACCTCGACCCGGTTCTACACCGACGACCCCGGCAAGCCCGGCGCGATCCCGCTCTCCGGCCTCCGTGAACAGGGGACCTACACCGCCCGGGCCGTATGGAGAACACCGGCGGGCTTCGACGCCTTCGCTTCCGACTCTGAACCCGTGACGTTTTCCGTCGGCAACCGCGTCGGGATCGATACCGGGACGCCGACACCCACCGCGACGGCGACCGCCACGCCGACGACAACGCCGGTGCCGACGACCCCGCCCACGACCGCACCGGCCGTGACGGAGACGGCGACAACGGCACCGGTCGGGACCGCGACGACGGTGCCGGCAACCCCGACGCCGACCGCGGCCCCGCTCCCGGTCGCGGTGGCCGTGACCGCGCTCGGTCTCGCCATCGCCCTCACCGGCAGGCGCAGATAGAGAAAAATCAGCAGAACCGGCAGCCGCAGCCGCCGGCCGCGACCCGGATCCGGCGGAGTGCGGCGGCCGCCCACCTCCCGACACCCGGGTCGGGGTCTTCGAGCGCCCGGATGAGCGCCGGGGCCGCTCCTCTCTCCCCGATCATCCCGAGGGTGTAGGCCGCCCACATCCGGAGGCGGGGGTCGGGGTCATCGAGCGCGGCAAGAAGTCCCGGAAGGGCGGCCGGCCCGAGGGCAGAAAGGGCCCTTGCCGCCTCCATCCGGTCGGCGGTCGCGCCGTCGCGAAGGATACGGATCTGGTCCTCGACCGTCACGGCGACTCGTTCTCCTTCTTCTCCTCGCTCTCGGCGAAGATCTCGTCCAGTCCCACGTAGATCGGGAAGACCTCGTGGACCCCCGCGAGGAGGAAGACCCGGTAGACGTCGGGCTGGACCGAGCAGAGCGCCATCTCCCCGTCCACCACACGCAGGTCGCGGAACTTCTTCAGAAGCACCCGGAGACCGCTGCTGCTCATGTAGGCCGCCTTCTCCAGGTTCAAGAGTATCCGCTTCCCGCCGCGCGCCAGCACCCCGGAGAGCGCCGAATCCAGGTTTTCTGCCGATTCTGCATCGATTCTGCCATCCACCGATACGATCGCCGTATCGTCCCGCTCACTGACCGAAACGTCCATGGCTCTTCTCTTGGCGCGTGAGGGAAAAAGCAGCTCGTTTTGCACCGGGCCCGCGCCCGCCGGAAAAAAGGTTAGTGGGTCTGCCGGTAGTAGTCCCACGCATCGACTACAGTACCGTTGGCAAAGATGCAGACGCCGTACTCGCTGCCGTCGGGGTTCTGCCGCGTTTCGTAGGTGTGGCCCTGCTCCGTGCACCAGACCGCGGCCGGGTCTGCCATGCCGACGGTTCCGCCGCACGAGGAGCAGGCCCACGGGACGGCGATGATCTCGACCGGTGTCCCCCACTGCTGGATGGTCATGACACCCTCCTTCTCCTCCCCGACAAAGGTGATCCGCATCCCGTCGACGCGGTAGCGCTCTTCGAGCCTGAGGGGGAGGTAGTGCTCGCCGCCATCGGCGACGATCCCGTAGAACCCACCCTCAAGGTCGATGTAGGTGACCGTCCCGGTCGTTGCGACGAAGGTTGCGTTCCCCGCCGTATCGATGGCGAGGACCTTGACCGGCGTCCCCCACTGCTGGATGGTCGCGACGTCCTCCTGCACCTCCAGAACAAAGGTCACGTTCAGGCCGTCGACCAGCCGGGCCTCATCGAGACCGAGCGGGAGGTAATGCCGGTCGTCGTCGGCGATTATCCCGTAGAACCCGCCCTCAAGGTCGATGTAGGTGACCGTCCCGTTCCCGGAGACAAGCCGGACGCCGTTGATGGGCTCGATCGTCCTGATCGCGACCGGTGTTCCCCACTGCTGGATGGTCGCCGTCTCGTTCGCGATATCGACGACGAACCTGACCCGGAGACCGTCGCTCCGGTACTCCTCCGGGAGGTCGGCGGGGAGGTAGCGCGTCCCGTCGTCGGCGATTATACCATAGAACCCGCCCTCGAGGTCGACGTAGGTGATCGTCCCGTTCCCGGAGATGCGGTCGGCCGGGTCATCCTCTCCCCCGGCGGCCATGCACCCGCAGGCGATGACAGCCGAAAGAAGGGTGAGGGCGATGACCATATAGTTCAGATATGCACCCGTCATAGGTATCAACACCGATACATTCTCCCGCCGGAGGTAAGTAGGTTGCCTTAACTACGAAGGGATTCGGAGTTATCCGTCCAAAAAAGGCCGAATATCAGCCAGAAAAAAAATGTTAACGTCCCCCGACGCCGCCGCCGCCAAACCCGCCACCGCCGCCGAAGGACCCGCCGCCCCCGAACCCTCCGGAACCACCGCTTGATGGCGGAGAGTAGAGGATGATCGGGGCAAAGATCACCGGCATGTTCGAGTAGAGCGGCATCCCGACGTCCGGGAGGCTGATGTTCAGGTTCTTCATCGCCTGCTCGACCTTATCGCCGAGGCCGAGCGCCGTCCCGTAGACCAGCCACTCGCCCCACATCGAGAGGTCGGCGGGGGAGTACTGCCGGATCAGCGCGAGATCCGAGAGGAAGTAGGCGAACGCGTCCCACTCGAGTTTCTCCTTGTAGTGGTCGTCCTTCCAGACCCCGAAGAGCGGTGAAGGGAAGAGGGCCGCGATCCCGACCTGGACCGCGACGATGAAGGAGAGGACAGCGGCCGGTATGAGGAGGTAGGCCGCGCCCGGTGCGAGGATGAACGCGAGGATCGCAAGCCCGCAGGGGATGGCACCGAGGAAGAGGAGCGGGAGGACGAACTCCCGGCCGTCCTTGACGTACTGCCGGGAGAGTGTGGTGTCCACGTCCCGGGAGAGGGCGGCAAGCGACTGCTGGTACTGCAGGATCCGGTGCTGGTAGCCGGGACTCCGCCGGGCGGTCTCGGCGAACCTGTTGAGTTCGTCGGTATCCACGACGTGGTCGTCGGCGACGTTCGCGAGGAAGTTGAGCACCCGCTGCTCGTAGGGGTCGGTCGACTCCCCGGAGACAATCCGGACCGTGACCCCTTCGCCCTCCGGCTTCTCGGCGACCACAATCTTCCCCTGCCGGTGGAGGTCGAGGACCGTCGCGTAGAACCCGTTGTCGTCGAACTCGAGGGGGTCGCCCTTGAAGAGGAGATTCACCTGCCAGGGCTTGAGCGCGGCGTTCGGCGTGAAACTCAGGTACTCGGGCACCGTGAACGGCTTCTCCCTCCCGTAGCGGAGGTAGACGCCGAGGAGGATGAAGGGCATCGCAAGGACGAGAAGGGTCGCAAGGCCGTAGAGGAGCCCCGCCGCCCCATAGAGGATCGGGGGCCAGCGGTTCGCGTCGGCCGCCTGCTGCCGCACGTCCGGGACGTACGTCGGGAAGCCGCCGACTCTCTCCGTGAACGCCGGGTCGAGGATCATCTCGACGTTCAGCGCATCGTTCTGGGATGCGCTCCCCGTTATCACGACGGACTCGGCCGTCCGCTCGATGTTGAGGGTCGGGGGATGGGTGTAGACCTCCTCGATATCACCGGCGAACGGGAGCGTGATCCGGACGTCCCGGAAGGGGACGTGCTCGTCCACGAGCTTCAGATTCAGGTGCGCCCACTCCTCGTCGTACTCGATCGGCGGCCGGACCCGGTAGCGGTACTCCACCGTGTAGGTGCCGGGCTCGAAGTAGCCGGGGTTGAAGAGGCCCACCTCGTTCTCGAACGCAAGGCTCCCGATCGTCCCGACGTCCGAGGGGGTCGGATTCCCGGCGGCCGTCCGGACCTCACCCCCCGTGTCCTTGACGTAGCCGATGGTCCCGGGCGGGGCGGTCATCCCGGTGAACTCGATGTGCGGCTGGTCGATGGCGGTGAAGGTGAGCGGCGCGTCCCAGTAGCGGAAGAGCATCCGGTACTCCCCCGCCGCACGGACGTCGTAGGTATAACTCTCGATCAGGGTCCCGTTCTCGTAGAAGACCGCGTTGTACTGCTGGACGTCCAGGTCTCCCTGGAAGAGGCCGGGGAGCGCGGCCGCTCCGGCGACCGCCAGCACCCCGACGAGCAGGGTGATGACGAAAAGGATGATGATCTGTTGTCGTTCAGTCACGCGCATGGCTTATCAGAACGCTATCGTTGGCACCCGCTCGATCTCCTCGCCGAACTCCAGGTACTCGAGCTTTGAAAAGCCCATGGCGCCGGCGATCAGGTTCGAGGGAATCGTGTCGGTCATGGTGTTGTACTGCTGGGCGATGTTGTTATAGGTGTAGCGGTGCCGGGCGATCTCGTCCTCGACCCCTTTGACCGCGCCCATCAGGTCCTTCACCGTCTGCGAGGTCTTGAGGTCGGGATAGTTCTCGGCGACGGCGAGCAGCCGCCCGAGGACCGACCGGGACTCGCGTTCGAGTTCGTTCAGGTCACCCGGGCCGGCGCTGCCGATGCGGGCCCGCATCGCGGTCACGCCGGTCAGCGTCTCTTTCTCGAAGGTCGCGTAACTCTTCACCGCGCCGAGGAGCTGCTCGATCATATCCAGCCGCTTCTTCATCGCGACCTTCACCTGACCGACCGTTGCTTCGGCGGAGTTTTTGAGGGAGAAGAACCGGTTGTAGATGCCGATTACCATTGCCACGATGCCGATGACGACCAGCACCACGACAACGATAAGGACAAGGGAGATGATGTCCACCAAGGTTGTCACCAGTATTCTATGTACCCTGCGGCGTATTTAAGAGATGACCTGCGAAACCGCAGGAAGGGGAGAAGAACCGTTGATATGGGCGGATCTTTCGGGGCTCTTTGTAACGCCGCGATCCGGCTACTCCTCGACCGCCTCGCCGGAGCTCACCATCGCCACGACCTTCCCGTCGGCATCCCGGAGGAGGGCGTTGTGCCAGAGGACCGAGCGCTCCCGGCCGTCCCGGGTGACGACCGGGCTCTCCTCGAAGGAGGGTGGCTCGATCTCTCCGGCCACGAGACGGTGAAAGTTCCGGGTGAGCCGCTCGCGCAACCGCTCCGGGACGACCGTTCTAAACCAGTCCTTCCCGGCGAGGTCCTCTCCAGCATACCCCAGGATCTGGCTTCCCTTCCGGTTGACGAGATCGATGGTGCCGTCCGCCCCGATCACCGCGATCATCACGCCGGCCGCATCGAGGTATCCCTGCGCCCGGTCGCGTTCGGCGACCAGGAGGTCCTCGGCGGCGGCGCGGTCGGTGATATCCTCGGCGATGCCGAGCATATACCTGAGTATGCCCCGGGAGTTGAAGACCGGGATCTTCTTCATGGAGATGCTCGCCCCCGTCGGGAGGTGGACCTTCTTCTCAAGCGCGGCCGAACGCTCCACCATCTCCCGGTCGCCGTCGGCGAAGAAGGCCGCCATCTCCGGCGGGAAGAGGTCGTCGGCACGTTTTCCCGCCATCTCCTCCTGCGTCACACCAAGGAAGGCCTCGGCGGCCCGGTTGGCGAAGACGAACGTGTTCCCCTCAACCTCCCGGACGAAGACCATGCTCGGGACGTTGTTGACCACCGAGTAGAGGAACGACTTCCACTGGGTCACCCGCTTTGTGGCGCGCACCCGTTCGGTGACGTCACGGCAGACCACCCGGTAGCCGGTGAAGTCGCCGATCATGTCGTAGATCGGCGTCCCGCTCACGTCGAGGACGACGGCGCTCCCGTCCCGGTGATGCATCGTCCATTCAAAGAGGACCTTCGGCTCCGGAGCGGTGAAGAGGGCGGCGAACTTTGCCCGGACCGATTCGGCCTTATCCGGGTCCATGAAGTCGCAGGGCGTCTTCCCCCGCATCTCCTCGGGCGAATAACCGAGGATATCCCGGCTTTTGGGGCTGACATAGGTGAACGTGCAGGTCTCGTCGACGTTCAGAATCAGGTCGTTGATGTTCTCGACCAGGCTCCTGAAAAGCATCTCGCTCTCGCGCAGGGCCTCTTCCGCACGGCGGCTCTCGGTGATGTCCTCAAGGATGATGGTGACGCCCGGCGCCCCGTCGTCAAAGACGGTGGGCAGGAATTTGATCCGGAAGAAAAGTTCCTCGTCGTGCCGCAGGAACCGGAGTTCCTCTGAGACCTCGCGGCCGTTCAAGGCGCCGGTGATCCGGTCCCGTATCAGAGGGTGGTCGAACCCGGCGAGCGGCGACTCCTCGATGCTGTTCCCGAGGACGGCGTCGCGCTCCTTCCCCGCGAACGCACAGACGGCATCGTTCGCCTGGACGATCCGGCGCTCGCGGTCGAGCACCAGCACGAGATCCGACGAGAAGTTGAGCATGGCGGCGATCGGGACCCTCTGCGAGAGGTAGAAGACCTTGGCCTTTCCGTAGGTCTCCATCTCCACCCGGCCCGAGACGAGGAGGATGTCAAGGTACCGGGAGACGGTGTTCCGGTTGATCCCGACGGCAGCAGCAAGATCGGAGACCGACATGCCCCGCGGATGCTCTTTTAGCGTGCTGAGCAGGAGGGAGAGTGCGTCGGTAGTGGGATCCATGTGCAAATAGAGTTCGGCGCCGGAGGATATAGGGTTTTGCCGTGGTGCATGCTATGATGCCACACGCAATGCCACACGACAATGCAAGGCATTAGACCAAAGAAATATATACTATATCGATCAACGCATGATCCCCCAGGGTCGGAAGGGTTCTCCGACAGACCGGGCCATACAGGCACAGATGGTCCGGGCCGGCACCAGATCGGCTGGGATGGGTGAACGGAACATTCACCACGCTGATTGCATCCACGTCAATGCTAACGTCCTCGCCGGGGGTACTGCCCCGGAGAACACCACAGAGCACACCTCTCTAAACGTATACCGGCACGGTGGATGGGGGAACCGGGGCGGGTGGCACAACCGCCCCGGGATCTCCCGCAGACACCGCATGGTTATCACACACCCAACAATATACCCTCTTTTTTCCTGAGCCCGCTGAGGCATCCCGGGACAGGAAAGCAACATCTATCTCCCATTAGATTGAAAACTCGTTCAATGAGCGATCGCTTTGAGATCCTCGAGAGAAGGGCAGGCGCCGTCGATATCATCGCCGTGAAAGGGAGACTCGACGCAGGTTCTTCGGAGAGGGCGGAAGAACGGATAAACCACCTGCTCGACGCCGGAGGAAGAAACCTCCTCGTCAACCTCTGCGACCTCGACTACATCAGCAGCTCCGGCCTCCGGGTGCTGCTCGCCGCCCTGAAGCGGTTGAAACGAGACGGCGGGGCGCTCAGGATAGCCTGTGCACAGCCGCAGATCCTCGAGGTCTTCACCATGGCAGGGTTCCACAGGATCTTCTCCATCTTCCCCGATGAAGCGGCGGCGCTCGACGGGTTCACGGCGAGGCCCTGAACGGTACCCCGGAAGGTAACCAGCATGGCGCTCTCCGGCTTCAACGACATGTTCTTCGTGCTCCTGCAGATGATCTGCGTCATCGTGGTGGCCGCGTACCTGATCTCCCGGACGGCATCGTTTAACGAGGTGCTCGAGGGCCGCGTCACCTGGAAAGGCCAGGCTATCCTCATCCTCCTCTTCGGGGCGCTCTCCATCTACGGTACCGAGAGCGGCATCACGATCCTCGGCGCCCCGGCAAACGTCCGCGACCTCGGGCCCATGGTCGGAGGGCTCGCCTGCGGCCCGGTGGTGGGGATTGGCGCCGGCCTGATCGGGGGCGTCTACCGCCTCCTCCTCGGGGGAATCACCGCAGTCCCGTGCACGGCCGCAACCATCCTCGCGGGCCTCTTCGGGGGGCTGATCTTCCTTTTTGCCGGAAAGAAGTTCATCGGGATGCAGGGTGCCGTCCTCTTTGCCATCGGCATGGAGGCATTCCACATGGGGCTCACCCTCCTCATCGCCCGGCCGTTCGACCAGGCGCTCGCCATCGTCGAGGGAGTGACCTTCCCGATGATCATCGCCAACACCACCGGGGTCTTCATCTTCGCGTTCATCATTGCAAACCTGATCTCCGAGCGGCAGACGAAGGCGGAACGGGACTCCTTCCTCTCGGAACTCGAGCGGAAGAAGGCCGAACTCCGGATCGCGCACGACATCCAGATGAGTTTCCTCCCCGAGGACCTGCCGCAGGTCCCGGGTCTCGACCTCGCCGCCCTCGCCCTCCCGGCAAAGGAGGTAGGCGGCGACTTCTACGACGCGATCCCGCTCCCGGGGGAACGGACCGCCCTGGTCATCGCCGACGTCGCCGGGAAAGGTGTCCCTGCAGCGCTCTTCATGGCACTCTCCCGGACGGTGATGCGGGCGAACACGCTGGTGCCGCGGAGCGCCCGCGAGGCCGTCGGTGAGGCCAACGCCCTCATCGCCGCGGACGCCAAGTCCGGGATGTTCGTCACCCTCTTCTACGGGGTCGTCGACCCGGCAGCCAGGATGCTCACTTACGTCAACGCGGGGCATAACCCGCCCCTCCTCTTCCGGGCGGGCGGCGGCCGCCCGGAGGAACTGAAAGGGACCGGGATCATCCTCGGGGTCATGCCGGAGGCCGAGTACGGGGAGAAGACCGTCACGCTCGGGAGCGGCGACCTCCTCGTCTGCTACACCGACGGCGTCACCGAGGCGATCAACGCGAACGAGGAGCAGTTCGGGGAAAGAAGGCTGATCGAGACCGTCATGGGCTGCCGCACCCTCACCTCCGGGGAGGTCATCGACCGGATCCGTGACGGGGTCAGAGAGTTCTCGGGCGATGAACCGCAGTTCGACGACCAGACGCTCATCGTCCTGCGGGTGGCATGATGGCGGAACTGACCGTGCGGGCGGAGCTCCCGGCGCTCGCGGCGATCGCCGACTTTCTCGCCGAGACACTCACCGAATGCGGCGACGAGATGGTCTTTGCGGTCCAGCTCGCCGTGGACGAGGCCTGCAGCAACACCATCCTCTACGGGTATCCGGGCGGGGGGGCCGGGACGATCACGGTCGCCTGCACCGTGGACGACGAGACCGTCTCGGTGGTCATCACCGACGACGGCGTCGCGTTCGACCCGCTCTCCGCCCCGCCGCCGGCACTCGACATCCCTGTTGAAGAGCGGCCGATCGGGGGCCTCGGGGTCCATTTCATCCGGACGGTGATGGACAGCGTGGCCTATGCCCGCCGTAACGAGAAGAACGTCCTCTCGATGGAGAAGAGGCGGCCGGCGTCATCCTGATGCCGGGAGGAGCGACCCGAGCACCCCGGGAAGGTCCTCTTTTGCCGTGACGACCGCGGCGGACTCCTCGAGCATCAGGTTGACCCGTTCGTGGTGCCCGACAGCCCGGAAGTCGGTGCGGAGCGCGACGATACTCTTGTTGAGGGCATAGGCGAACCCCATCTCCCAGGATGTCCCGGAGTCGGCATCGGCGCCGTCGATGACCGCGACGACGATATCGATCTCCTCGAGCGCCCGGAGATGCTGCGCAAAGATGGTCCCGTTCTCCTCCCGGCACCGGGTGTGGCTTGTATCCCCCACCTCCTGGGGGAGGTAGACCTCGAAGAGGTGTGCTTCGAGGAGGTCGCGGAGGACGAGGTTGTAGGTCCTCTCAGCTTCGGTGAAGAGCGGGCCTGCGAGGTAGACCCGGTAGCGGGCGAACTCCTTTACGTCGACCGCCGGGATATCCGGGAACCGGGCGAGGAACGCTCCCCGGCCCGGCTGTTTTTCAGGCGAGTGGTAGGTCGCCGTCACCCCGCAGGCCGGGGAGGAGTCCACCCCGACGACGGCAAGGGGCACCTCGCCGCGCTCGCGGATAACGGCGCGGACCTCCTCCTCGAGCCGGTCGAGCAGAGCGGCGAACTCAGGGGTCGCGAGCCGCTCGACAAACGAGCCCGGTTCCCGGTCGGCGCCGAGGTGGAGCGTCTCCGGGCAGGGGAGCGGGACCATCTCGATCGAGAAGCGCCGGCAGCGCTCGACTGCCCGACGGAAGTAGTCCAGGTCCTCATCGGTCGTTATTCCGCGGGCACGGTACGCGGGGTTCTCTATACAGGGCGCGATGAGCACGTACATTGATAGTACCTGGACGGCGTACCATAACAAGACAGATGATACCGCTCTACGCCTATCGGGACAACACCTGCGACCCCCGGAAGTGCACGATGAAGAAACTCGAACGGCGGGGGATGGTGAGGATCGTCACCGCCGTCGCGAAGATCCCCCGCTCGACCCTCCTCCTCGACCCGACCGCAGAGCAAGCGGTCTCCCCCGCAGACCGGCACCTCCCCTCGATCACGGCGCTCGACTGCTCCTGGGAGGTCCTCGACACCGGGGCCGTCGCCTCCTGGCGCAACCGCCGGGCGCTTCCCTACCTTGTCGCCGCAAACCCGGTGAACTTCGGCCGGCCGTTCCGCCTGACCTCGGTGGAGGCGATGGCCGCGACGCTCTACATCCTCGGCGAGAAGGAGCAGGCGCACGACATCCTCGCGGCGTTCGGGTGGGGGTTGCGCTTCCTCGAGGTGAACGCCGATCCCCTCGAGGACTACGCAAAGGCGAAGGACAGCGCCGAGGTCGTCGCCCTCCAGGCGTTGTATTGGTGATAAATCCTCACGTTCGCCCCGAACACCACCTTTTTATGTATCAACCTTTCAGTTCACCATTAGGAGGATACCGAATCATGGACACCGAACGAGAGAAGGTATTGCTGGCCGCGGCGCATGCCGTGACGTTCAAGCCTGACTACATGACCGTCGACAAACTGGAGGCAGCGAGCCGGGGGCACGGGGCGCTCGTCATCCCCGCGTTTGCCGCGGCAAACTCGCTTGCGGAGGACATCTTCTGCAACATCGGCGCACCGGAGATGCACCTGATGAGCATGACGATGGTCGATGCCTCGGCCCCCCACCTGCCGCTCGATTCGATCATCCAGAAAGCGGTGGATGAGGCGAAACGGGGCGGGGCGGAGCCGGCGAACGCAGCACTGATCGTCGCGACGCTCGCCTACTTCTCAGGGAGCTGCGCCCGCGCCGGTGTCCCGCTCGGGAACCGGAAACTCGGGGCCATCGCCCGGATGCATGCCGGCGGCGACCGGACGAGCGCAATTGCCCTGACGACGAACAAGTTCACCCACCGGGTCCCGGCGTTCCCCGCGTACCTGGCGATCTACGAGGCTTTGATGGATAAGAAGCTGACCCGGCTCGACGGCGCGGTCCTGCCGCCGTTCGTCGCTGGCGGAGGTGTCATGGGTCACGCCGCCCTCGGTGAGGACTACAACATCCCCGAGCTCGCCAGAAACGCCGCGAAAGTCGGGACCGAGGCGATGATGCGGAGCATGGAGGGCGCCGGGACAACCCCCTACCCCCTCTGGCCGGCCCTGATCGCGTCGGCGGTGACGATGGAACTCGTCCATCCCGACGCCATGCTCGGCGAGGAATTCGGGAAGTTCGGCGAGGTCGACTCAGCCTACCTCGCCGGAAAAGGGGCCGTCGAGGCGGCGAACCTCCCGGCGAAGCTTCACATGCGGGGGACCGGAGAGGAGTACGACACCGCCCGGATCGTCGGCGACTTCGGCCTGATCCTGAAGGATGTCGGCGGGCCGTCGGTGATCGGGTCGATGGTCACAAACGAGCTCTTCGCCGGGTTCCAGGAGGCCGCCCTCATCGGGGCCGGGTTCTCCGGCGGGCCGGTGAACGTCCCGCTCGGCCACATCGCCGGCGACATCCTGCCGGCGCTCCGTCTGCTGCTGGCAAACGGCGGCGACGTCGAGGCAACCGCGGCGGCGATCCGGGACTACAAGATGCAGTCCTTCATCGACCCGGAGCTCGCCCTCTGTGCCCTGAACACCATCGTCCGGAAGGCGGAGGTCGTGAACCGGGGCTCGGTGACGGAGGCCTGCATCCGGGCAAGCGAGGCGGTGCGGGACCGGGCGATCTATCGGCGGGCGGTGAAAGCCTACGAGATGCTCAAGGCGGGAAAGTCGGTTGAGGAGGCCGCCGGCGCCCTCGATGCGGAGAAGAGGGCCACTGTCGAGCAGCGGGGCTCCGCGGTCCTCTCCGGCTTCACCGGAAAAGAGATCGCGTTCCGGTTCACAGAAATAGCAGCCCAGGCGCGGAGGACCGACCCGTTCACGGCGAAGTTCTGGGGGTTCGACGCAAAGATCTCCTACGATATCGCCATCGATGGCAAGGACTACCGGATCGAGAACCTCACCGCCCGGGTGATCCCGGAGTACGCGCTCGAGGGAAAGGGACGGGATGACCCCGACATGGGCACCGCCATCTTCATCGGCGCCGTCCTCACCCAGGAGCTGCAGTACAGCGGGCACACCATCCTCAACGTCACCGTGCCGGCCGCGGTCGCGGCCGCGCTCGGGACCGACCCGAAGGAAGCGGCGAAACAGGCGGCGAAGGGGGCATACCTGACGAACGCCATCGCCGGTACCCGGGAAGCAGCGGTACGGGTCGCAGAACTAGCGCGAACGGTTCATACGAGCCTCAACGAGCCGATCGAGGGCATAGAGTGAGAATCTGGCGGGGAGTATGAAGGTCCTCGTCATCGACCCCAGGTGTGCAGGGATAGCGGGAGAGACCCTCCTCGCATCCCTCATCGACCTCCTCGGTGAGCCCCACGCGCTCGACGCGCTCGCGGACGCGATCCGGAGCCTCGATCTCTGCCGGGAGTTCGGGTACGAGGCAGAGAGTGTAGAGGGAGGCGGGATCGCGGCGACCTTTCTGGCGATCGAGGTCGGGGAGGAGGGGGGAAAGGACGCAAACGAGATCCTGAATGCCGCTGCCGTGGCCGCAGATGCAGCAGGCCTCTCTGAAGGTGCCCGTTCACGGGTGCTTGCCGTCATAGGCGACCTCGTCGCCGCCGGACAGACCGTCGCCCCGGTGAAGACGATCTTCTCGGTCGTCGGCACGATGCTGCTCCTCGACCGGGCTGGGCTCCTCGAGGGGACGATCGTTGCAACCCCGCCGGCACTCGGCGGCGGGACCATCACGACAGAGTTCGGAGAGATTCCCGGGCCCGCCCCGGCGACGCTTGATATCCTCGCCCGGCACCGCCTCCCGTTCGCCTCCGCACCCATCGAGAGAGAACTGACCACGCCGACCGGGGCAGCCCTGCTCGCCAACCTTGCAGCGGCTGCCGTGACGCTCTACCCGGCGATGGTGCCCGCCCGAGTGGGTTATGGCACCCGGGCAGCCCCGGAGCGATCCGGCTTCCTCCGGGTGGTGGAGGGAGAGAGCCTCCCCGGAGGGGAGGACCGGATGGTCATGCTCATGACAAACCTCGACGACGTTCCCGGTGAAGTGATCGGGTATGCGATCGAGCGCCTCTTCGCGGAGGGTGCGGTAGATGTCTTCGTCACCCCGGCGTCCGGGAAGAAGAATCGACCGGTCAGCGTCGTCTCGGTGATGGCGCCGGCAGAACGCGAAGACCGCCTGGTCCAGGTTCTCATGGAGGAGACCGGAACCCTGGGGGTACGGGTGCACGAGTTCCGGAAAGTGGTCGCGGACCGGCACAGGGAGACGGTGCCGGTCAGCCTCGGCGGCAGGGAGTACCCCGTCAGGGTGAAGACTTCGACCGTCGACGGCCGCCTGATCGCAGAGAAGCCCGAGTACGATGACCTCGCGGCGGTTGCACGAGAACTGGGCATCCCCCTCAGGTCCGTGGACGAGGAGGTCAGGTTGCACCTATCCAGACGAAGAAGAGGGACAGGACAGCGCCAGAGGGTGGTGCAGGAGGGTGGAGTCCCATCCGACCGCCCGTATGCGGCAAACACCGCACGCGACGAGTGAGTGCGAGCACATCCCACCGGGATGCGCCCTACTCGCGTCTACAGTTCTCTCATGTCACCGGGGTAATAGTTCCCCAAGCTATTAGATGATGCACTCGATATTTATACAATTCTATTTCGCATCGTCGATAGGCCCGTGGTTTTGCCGTAATTATCCGAAAGCCTTTAGAATGGCCCTGCGTTTCCGGAACATTTCTTGCGCCCGGTCCCTGGAAGGAGAAATAAACAACGTATTTGTGGCGTATCGCGAAAAGAATCGTTCCTTGCCGTCAGCCGCCGGGCTTACGCTCGAAGAAACGCGCCATCCGCCTCGTATCATCGAGCATGGCGGTTTGTTGGGGATACACACCTGCCAGGGAAACACCTGCCAGGGAACCGGGCCCCGGGACAGAGGGGGGTGATACGTGCTCTATCGAGATCTTCTCCCAAACGGCCCTATACGATTCCAGCAGGTTTAATATCCTGACCGCAGACCTCCGATTATGCGCATACTTTTCATAATCGTCGCACTCGTCGTTGCCGTCGCGGTGTGCGGGGCGGGCTGCACGGGAGAGAACCAGCCGCCTCCGGAGGAGAGAGCGGAGTCGGTTCTCCAGGAGGCCGTCACCGGAATAAACAGCGAACTCGTGTCGGTCAGAGCCTCGGCAGGCGAGAGCGCCCGGGTCCTCGGCGAGGCCGGGCTTACGAGCGCCGCCGGGAGAGAGGCGGTCAGGCAGGCGATGCTGGACCACCCCCACACGGAGTCGACCCTGGTGGTGACAAAAGACGGCATCGTCGCCATGGCCGTGCCCGAGAACTACGCGGGGCTTGTGAACACGAGCCTCCTCTCCCAGCCGCAGACCGAGCGGGTACTCCGGGGGCAGGCGCCGCTCACGAGCGAGGTCTTCCATCTGGAGGAAGGGTTCTCCGGGATCACCCAGAGTTACCCGGTATTCGGGCCGGACTACCTGGGTTACGTGAGCATCGCCTACCGCCCCGACACCCTCATCGAGCGGGTGGTCGCGCCCCTGACGAACAGCACTCCCTACGACGTCTGGGTAATGCAGACCGACGGCGTCGTGATCTATGACACGACGCCCGAAGAGATCGGGAAGAACCTCTTCTCGGACCCCGCATACCAGTCACCGGAACTCCAGGAGGCGTTCTCCCGAATCGCCGCCGAGCCCTCCGGATCGCTCGTGTACTCGTTCTGGGATACGGATTGGGCGCGGAACGTGACGAAGGAGGCGAATTGGGACACTGCCGGCATCGATGGAGCCGAATGGCGCGTCGTCGTCACGCGGAGCACCGATGCATAGGAGGTGTCGGGCGCAACCGAGGCCCCTCTCTTTTCCCGCTCACCAGAACCCGGGCACCAGGACATACATCGCCCAGTCCATGTACTCCCGGCCGTAGCCGAAGTACTCGTCCTGGATGCGGCGGAGGTAGTCGGTCATGAAGTCGCGGTCGGGGTGGTCGGGGTGGTCGGCGAGCCAGGAGAGGACCGCCTGCCAGATCCCCGACTCGTAGCGGTCCCAGTCGTCGGCACTCGACCGGACGACGGCGGCGACGTCGAGCCCGGCCTCGCGGGCGAGACCGAGGATCTCGTAGCCGGTCAGGACGTCGGGCCATTCCCGGGCGAACTCCGGCGGGGTACGGTCGGACCGCCAGCAACGGTCGCCGATGACGATCGTCCCCTCATCGTGGACGAGACCGAGGAGGGATTCAAGCGTCGCCGCAAACCCGCCGTGGATGTGGGACGCCCCGATCGAGGCGGCGCAGTCGAACGGCTCGCCGGGAACATAGTCGCGGGCGTCCATGCACCGGACGGCGATCCGGTCGGAAAGCCCCGCCTCACGGAGTGTCTCCTCCGCCCGGGTGCAGGCGTCCTCACGGGTCTCGATACCGAGGCCCGATATACCGTATTCGCGGCCCCAGAGTCCAAGGATCGTGCCGTTCCCGCACCCGGCCTCCACGACACGGGACCCCTCCCGGAGCCCGGCCGCCTTTCCTGCGGCGAGCACCTTCTCCGGCGTCGTCGGGTTCATGATAGCGAGCGCTCCCTGGGTTATGCTGACGAGTTCGTTCTTATCCATGGATGGCGGTCCTCCGGCTTCTCGTACAGGATACGTCCTCCCTCCATAAATCCGTACACCTCGATCGGGCCTGCCGACGCCCGCCGGGTCGCCCCCGGAAGCACCACCGTTCATCGCCAGAAGGGGGCGCCTGGTCCATCGGGGCTGCAGTCCCGACACGGCGGGAAAGATTTATTTACCAGATGATCGGGTTAACTGCCAGTGGTTATATGCAACCGGAGCAGGATACCCCGGGAAGGATCCTGCGTACCCTCAAGTTCCGGCCCAGGGGCATGACGATCACCGAGATCGCGCACGCCCTCAAGGCAAACCGGAACTCTGTCTCAAAGCACCTTGAGGTGATGCAGGTGGCGGGCCAGGTCGAGGCACGGCTCGTCGGCAACGCAAAGGTGTATTCCGTCGCGCAACGCGTACCTCTCTCGGCGTTTCTCTGTTTCACGAAGAACCTGATCCTGGTCCTCGACGTCGACCTCACGATCGTCCAGGCAAACGACCAGTGCCTGAGAAGGTTTGGGCGTGCAAAAGAGGAACTCGTGGGCCAGAACCTCCAGGAAGCGGCCCTTCCGGTTGTCTCCTCGCCGGAAGCGCTCGCCGTCGTCGAGGGGCTCGAGCGGGAGCAGGTGATCACCGATATCTGCCACCGGCATGACGGCGGCGGGGAGTCCTTTTACCAGATGCAAGCGATCCCGACGACGTTCGAGGGCGGGGAGAAAGGGTGCACGCTCGTCCTCGAGGACATCACCGAGCAGAAACGACATCTTCAGAACACGGCGCTCCTCGCCCGGACCGCGATCGACCTCGTCGACCTGCAGCCGGTGGAGAATATCTACACCTACATCCTCGACCGGCTGCTGGAACTCGTGCCGGGTGTGTATGTTTACATCCTCTCCTACAGCGAGGCCGAACACCGGTTCGCCATTCGGGCGGTCGCGGGTGAGGGATTCCGGGAGGGGCTCACGGAACTCCTGGGAAGGGACCCTGTCAACCTGGCCTTCCCGGCCACCCGCGCCCTCGAAGCCCCTTTTCAGCAGACCCCCCTCTCGCTGCGCGGCCTCGAGGAGTTCGTCCTCCGCCCCGAACCATCCTCGTGGTCGTTCTACGACCTCTGCTTTCGGGCGATCCCTGAGGAGGTCTGTGAGGCTATCCTGGAACGGTTCGATATCGTGAAGTTCTGCTTCATGGGACTGGTCTGGCGGGATCGTCTCTTCGGCATGACAGGCATCTTCCTTCCTCCGGGAAGAGAGGTCGAGAGCCGGGAGACGGTCGAGTCGTTCGTCCGGCAGGCGTCCATCGCGCTTGCCCGACGTGAGACCGCCGAGCAGCTCCGGCTGAGCGAGGCGCGGTTCCGGGGCATGCTCGATGCGTCTCCTTTCGGGGTCGCGCTCATCGACGATGACAGACGGTTCATCTACGTCAACCGGCGGTTCATCGAGATCTTCGGCTATGAGCCGGACACTGCAACCACATCCGCCGAATGGATCCGGCAGGTCTTTCCCGACGAGGCCTACCGGCAGGAGGCCGTCGACGCCTGGAACTCGGATCTCGATCAGTCGGTCCCGGGCCAGGTCCGGCCCCGGACGTTCACCATCCGGGACCGGGACGGGGCGAAGAAGGCGATCCTCTCCCGCGCCGTCACCCTCCCCGACGGGACACAGTATCTCACCTGTGAGGACATCACCGAGGAGGCGCGGGCCTACCGTCTCCTCATCGCGGACATCGCCGACCTGCGGCGGCGGGAGCAGGAGCTCCTCATCAAAGACCGGGCGCTGGCCTCCACCCGGCGGGCGATCGCCCTCCTTGCTCCGGACGGGACGGTGACCTACGCGAACGATGCGTACCTCGCCCTCTGGGGCTACCCGGACGCAGTTGAGGTGCAGGGCTCGGACTTTTCAGGGTTCTGGGAGCGCCCTGATGAGATCCGGGAGATCGTCCGGGCGGTCCTTGACGGCGGAGCGTGGCACGGTGAGCAGACCGCCCTCCGGAACGATGGCACGAGGTTCCCGGTGGATCTCCTCGGGACGCCGATTGTGGCCGAAGGCGGCCGGGTGATCGGGATGATGGCGGCCGCGACTGCCGGAACGGCAGGAGCGTGAGAAGATGCGAAGCATCTTCGAGTTGCGACTGCCCGATAGGGTACACCGCTCGCCGGCCAGGATCCGACATATAAAGATATGCCCGGCACTGCCGTTTTGCAGTACCGCACGGCGGTTCTGATGCGTAAAGGCTTATTTTACCTCCGGATCACTCCGCATCTGTACCAGGAGGTGAGGAGATGCAGAAGACCATCGAGAGGAGAGAGGTAAAGGAGGCAGAGACCGGGCGGGTCCGGGAGCTGATGCACGTCATGCTCAACGCCGACACCTACACCAGCCTGCAGGCGATCAGCGCTCTCGGGGCCATCGGGGCCCCGGCTATCGGGCCGCTGGTGGAGACCCTGCTCGCCGTCGACAGCGATGCACGCTGGACCGTGGCGATGGCGCTCGCACGGACCGGGGTTGAAGCGGTGGAGCCGCTCATCGGGGTCGTGCTCGTCGCGGACGACGATATCAAGAACCCGGCTATCTGGGCGCTCGCCGAGATCGGCGACCCCCGGGCGGTCGAACCGCTTGTCGGCACCCTCCGGACCAGCCAGTCCGAGTGCTGCCGGGCCCTGACCGCCGCGGCCCTGCTGAAACTGGGCGACCCGGCGGGCGTCGCCGAGGTAGAGAGGGCGTTTGAGCAGTCCGGCGAGGCGTTCACGGGCCTTGCGATGGAGGCCTACGAGGGGACGTGAGCTGCCCCCCGCCGGAACACACCTTTTTTGCCGCCTCCGGGGGCGGCACGGATGAGTAACTACTAATAGCGCCGCATATCAAGAGATCAGTATGCGAGGGCGCCCTATCCTGCTCCTGATCCTCATTATCGCGACCGTCGTTGCCGGAGGCTGCACGGCGCCGGAAGATGCCGCAACCATCCAGCCGGTCTCCCCGTCGCCGGCGCCGACAGAGGTCCAGGCGGTGGGAGCAGGCCAGCCGGCGCCCACCCCGGCCGTGCCTGCGGGAGCGGAGAAGACACCAAAGAGCGTGGGGTTCGTCGACCCGGGGACCTATCGCCTCCCGACCCCGACGCCCACGATCACGATGACGAAGCAGCCAAACGACCTCCAGGTCTCCGGAAGGATGGTGGAGTATGCAAAGGCAACCATCGACTACCCCCCCGGCGTTCTCGCCACCGAGGTCTACCACATCCCCTTCCCCTACTGGGCCATCAACATGAGCGCAACGCCGATAGGTGACTCCGCCTGGCTTGAGATGGAGATCTGCGACCCGGTAGACCCGAACCGGGCGATCAAGGAGATCCGGTTTACCCGGGGTGACTTTCTGCTCTCAGCGAATGTTTCCTCGGAGAACGGTTCCGTAAAAGTCGAGAGGTCATACGATATCCGGGAAGGATATAACGATTATTACTTTGTCATCTGCTCGGGATCGTTGAAATCACTCACCATCACCATCCAGGTCCCAGAGAAGTACCTCGTCTAGAGAGGAGGTGCCTCTCCCCCTTCCTCCGCGGCACGGAGTTCCCGGTCGTAGTCCCCTATCGCGAGAGCATACTCCCCCCATGCCTGATCCGCCCGGGCAAGGTTCTCCTCTGCCGCGGTGCAGGCGTTCGCGTTGTAGGCGGCCGCGGCCGACGACCAGAGGGAGAATGCACGGTTCAGGTGGTCGAGCGCCCGGATGTAGGCCGACCGGGCCCCGGCATACGCTTCGGGGACCGCATCGGCCCCGATGATCCCCCGGTGGTAGGCCGTGACAGCCCTGCCGTGCTCCGCGATGGCCGCAAACTCCCGCATCGAGGCGTCAGCCCCGGCGACCGACGGGCGGTCCGGGCGGGACCCCAGGTGGGAAGAAACCAGCCCGGAGACCCGGGCGAGGTCGGCCTCAGATGCCGCCACGTGGCTGCCGAACGCCGCAACCTGTCGATCTTCGGTGTAGGCAACAAAGAGCGTCCACCCGATGAGAGCGACGGCCACCACGAGAGCCGCCACCCCGACGGCCATGAGCGCCTTCTTCCAGCCGATCGCGACCTTCGGGAGGCTCGGGATCTTCAGGTCCACGGTCTCACACTCCTCTCGCCGGCAGGCGGACCGGGCGGATGCGGTACTCTGCCGGCGCGGGGATGTGATGCAGGGGGATGATCTCCGGCGTTCTGGAGATCACAGCCTGCATCTTCGTGCCGTCGGCATCCCCGATGGGGAACGGCTTCCCCCAGGATGTCCTGTTTCCCGAGGGGACCGTGAGGTAACCCGTCCCCTCGATGTAGTAGTAGTGCTTCCCTCCATACTCGAAGTACTTCGGCGTGTACTTCGCGTAGTAGGGGTTGAACTCATCCATCCGGATGCCAAGGGCCATATGACCCTCAATACCGTGATTCGAGTCGCCCCGATACTCCAGCAACACCGTATCATACCCGAGGGCGTCGAGGAGCCCGCTCATCAGGATCGCCGCATCCTCACAGTCCCCCTTCCCGTCGACGAGCGTCTCGACGGGGTATTTCTGGTATTCAACGCCGCCCGCGACCTGCCGGGCATGCCGGGGGAGAACCCCCTCGATGTAAGAGTCCGTGCTGTTGTCGGGCACGTAGGGGATCTGCTGGACGAAGAAGACGAGGTCCATCAGCCGGAAGTACTGCTCCTCCGGGTTTGCGGCAGGGGGCGCGATCCGGCGGGCAAGGTCCTCGAGGATCGGCCGATCTGCGTCTGCAAGGGCGTAGCGCCCCCAGGCGAGGCGGTCGGTGATGCGCGGTGTCTCCCGGCGCTCAAGGAAGAGCGCCTCCGGGACACGGACCTCCGTCGTCCGGACGCCGCCGTCGATCGCCGTCCAGCGGAAGGTCCGGGTATAGGCCGGGCCATCCTCCGGGTAGGGCGTCGCCGTCGGCGAGGGCGTGGGAGGGGCGTAGACGGGCGGTGCCGAAAACGATGTCGCACCGGGGGAGCCGGAGCCGATCGGCTCCCCGAGCAGGGCGGGTTTCACTACGAGGGCGACGAGCAGGATCACGAGCCCGCCCGCAAGAACCGGGATAACGTCCTTCCACTCCATCTCCGGGGACCTGCCGCGTATCGGTACCAGGATATGGGCAGTCGGCCGCTAAAAACCTTGACTACGGCCGGTCCCGGGAGCCCGCTCCGGAGGTACGTATGCAAACGGTCTCAGGGGACCCCAAAGCCAAAGTATGCGGCGACAAAGCGGATCGCGGCATAGAGGAAGTAGAGGCCGAAGACCAGTTTCAGGGTCGCCGGCCGGAACCACGTGATCGTCGCGGCCCCCACCTGGGCGCCGGCGATCGACCCGGCGGCGAGGATCAGCCCAGCCCCGACGGCGACGAAGCCCTCCACGAGTTTGATCCCGCCCCCGACGACCGCCATCGGTATCATGGACGCAAGCGACGTCCCCATCGTGACGCAGACCGGGGCGCCGAAGAGGTAGAGCAGCCCCGGGACGAGGGCGTAGCCGCCGCCGAGCCCGGTGATCCCGGTCAGAACGCCGACCCCGGCCCCGAAGAGGAGGTGGCCGGGAGGCGTGCCCCCGATGCACTCCGGCTCCGGTCGGGCGGCGGGCCGGAGCCCGTCCCGGATCATCCCGATGGACGGGGCGAGGAAGACCAGCCCCAGAATGAGCCCGAGGAGGCGGGTCTGGTCGACGAGGAAAGAGAAGAGCCAGGAACCGAGGAGGACGCCGAGAAGGCCTCCGGTGGCGATCGAGACCGCCACCCCCCGGTCGAGGTTCCCCCGCACCAGGTGGCCGAGGGCACCGGAGAGCGAGGTGAAGATGACCACAAAGAGCCCGGTCCCGATGGCGACGGGCTCTGAGAACCCGAGGGCGAAGTACATGACCGGGAGCATGATCGTCGACCCCCCAACCCCGATGAGGCCGCCGAAGACCCCGGCGACGACGCCGACCGCGAGGAGGATGAGCACGGCAGGGAGGTCGAACGCCGGGTCGACGACGAACGCCGCCCAGAGCATTCCCGCGACAACAACGGAGAGGAGCGCTGCCCGGGCGACCCGGGGCTCCATCATCTTACCGGACGCTCATCAGAGAGCGCCGGGTGGTCCTCGCTCGCTTCAGGCCGGATCGCTGTCGGACGGGACGGCATACACCCCGTTATGTAGCCCCCGTCTCCCCATGAACCTGCCGGAACCGGTCAACGGGGAAGGCAGACCTCCTCGGTGCCTGCCACCTGCTTCCTCGGAGCGGTCGCGTAGACGCAGACCGAGGGGTAGTACCGGGTGACGTACTCCTTGAGCATCCGGACGGCACAGTACTGCGGGGCGATGCTTTTCATCGACTCCTTCATCATCCGGACCCACTTCGGAGGGACGTCGTTCATCGTCCGCGAGTAATAGAGCGGCGCGATCTCGTTCTCGATCAGGTCGTAGAGCGTGTTTGCGTCTGCCCGGTTCTCCTCCGCGTAGGGGGTGCGGCCCTCGATGCCCCAGCCGTTCCTGCCGTTGTAGCCCTCGACCCACCAGCCGTCCAGAACCGAGAGGTTCAGCACCCCGTTCATTCCCGCTTTCATACCGCTCGTGCCGCTCGCCTCCATGAGCGGGACAGGGGTGTTCATCCAGACGTCCACGCCGTGGACCATGTAACGCGCAAGCTGCCCATCATAGTCCTCGACAAACGAGATCCGGCCCCCGAACCGGGGGTCCTGGGAATACTGGTAGATCTCCTGGAGAAGGCGCTTGCCCCGTTCGTCGGCCGGGTGAGCTTTTCCGGAAAAGATGAACTGCACCGGCCTCCAGCGGTTGTTCACGATCCGGTCGAGCCGGTCCAGGTCCTCAAAGATGAGGTCCGCCCGCTTGTACCCGGCGAACCGGCGGGCGAACCCGATCGTCAGCGCCGACGTATCGAGCATCAGTCCCTCGGCGGCAAGGTTTGCGGGCTCTTCCCGGTGTCCCGCCCATTTGAGGCGTTTGCGTTCCCGGATCCGGGAGAAGAGTTTCATCTTCAGCCACTGGTGCTCACGCCAGAGTTCATCGTCCGGGATCTCGTCGACCATCTCCCAGACGACCGGGTTATCGTACTCCTCCCGCCAGTTCGGGTATACCGGATCCATATACAGGTCGAAGAGCGACTCGATCCGGTGGTTCAGCCAGGTCGGCATGTGGACGCCGTTCGTGACGGCGTCGATCGGCACCTTCTCGACAGGGAGGTCGGGCCAGAGGGGCTGCCACATCTCCCGGGCGACCTCGCCGTGTTTCTGTGAAACGCCGTTATGGTGGCGGCTCATCCGGAGCGCGAAGGCGGTCATGTTGAACCCGGAGCCCGGGTAATGCGGGTCCGCACCGAGCGCCATGAACTCGTCCCAGGTCATATCGAGCGACGGGCAGTAACCGCGGAAGTACTTCGCCATCAGGTCCTCGGGGAAGACATCGTGGGCGGCGGGAACGGGGGTGTGGGTGGTGAAGACCGAGGTGCCCCGGACCTGTTCGCACGCCTCTTCGGGCGGCATCCCGGCCGCGAGCCGCTCACGGAGCCGTTCCAGGAGGGCAAACGCGGAATGGCCCTCGTTTAAGTGCATCGCCGAGTAGTCCACGCCGAGGGTGTGGAGGACCTTCCGTCCGCCGATGCCGAGCACCACCTCCTGCCGGAGCCGGCACTCGATCTCCTTCAAGTAAAGGCGGTGGGAGATGCTCCGGTTCTCGGGGAGGTTCTCGTCGATGTGAGTATCGAGGAGGTAGAGCGGGACACGGCCCACCTGCACCTTCCAGACCGCAACGTAGAGGGCGGGCTCGATCAGGGGAACCTGCACCACAAGCTGCTTTCCGTCGTCGTCAAGCACCCGGAGGACCGGGGCGGCGTCGCGGTCCAGGATCTCCGCGACGTTCTTCTGCCACCCGTTCCCCTCCATGTGCTGGTGGAGGTAGCCTTCGGCGTACATGAACCCGACGGCGACCATCGGGACGCCGAGGTCGCTCGCCGCCTTGACGTGGTCGCCCGCGAGGATCCCGAGCCCCCCCGCGTAGAACGGGAGGGATTGGTGCAGCCCGAACTCGCTTGAGAGGTAGGCGATCGTCAACGGTTCCCGCCCGGGGTAGTGCTGAGCAAACCAGCTCGTCCTCGGTTCCATGTACTGCTGGAACCGGTGCATGAGGATGTCGTAGCGGCGGAGGTACTCCGGGTTATTTGCCGCACGCTCGAAGTACCGCGGCGGGGTGTCAAGGAGCATCCTGACGGGGTTGTGGCGGCTCATCTTCCACTCCGCCCGGTTCAGCTGTTTGAAGAGCACGCTTGCGGTGGAGTGCCAGCTCCACCAGAGGTTGTACGCGAGGTCGACCAGCCCGAAGATCCGCTCCGGGACGTGGGCGAACCGGTCATAGGGTATCTCCGTCTTCATCGTGGCGGGCATTACCTGTCGAACCAGATAAGTGCTTCTGTCGGGAGGTCGGACTTAGCGCCGTTCCTCGCGCTCCATGATCTCCCGGATCTTCCTCTCCTCCCACGCCCTGCCGAAGATCCGGCCCTCAACGTAGACGGAAATGCCATGGAGTACCACGGCTATCCCCCAGAAAAACGTCACCCAATAGAACCAGAGCGAGTTGGGGCTGAAGAACATGTTGATCCCGAAGAGGAGGAGGTTGACGGCAATGTAGACAGTAAGGTGTTCCTAGAACCCCCGGATCTCCTCAACCCGCCTCCTTGCACGGGCATACCGTTCCTGCTCGTCCATGAGTTCCGGTTGAAGGCCCCGAATTTTTTATACCTGTTTATGCCATCCGCCCGGAGACCTCTCCGGCGCATGGGCTCCCGTCGGGGGAACGGCGGGGATTTGAAACGATATTTCGGCGGGACCCCTCGCACGCCGGCCAAAGAGAAAGGAGAGGTATTATACGCACCTGCTGCCGATCTTCCTTGACCAGAAACCCGGAGGAGCGTGGATTCGAATGCGGCAGATGATCGAGGCCGACGGCCTCACCAAGGAATATGGCAGCGTCACCGCGGTGAACAGGGTATCCTTTTCTGTCGCGGAAGGGGAACTCTTCGGCCTCCTCGGGCCGAACGGATCGGGCAAGACGACGATGATACGGATGCTGACCGGGCAGGTCCCGCCGACCTCCGGGTCGGCCAGGGTGATGGGGCTCGATCCGGCGAATGACCCCATCGGGGTCCGGGGGCTCGTCGGGATCATCCCGGAGCAGGAGACGCCGCCGAGTTTCCTCACCGCCGAGGAGTACCTCTGCTTCGTCGCCCGCATCCGAAGCCTCGACCGTATCGAGGAGCGGTGCGACCGCTGGTTTGACCTGCTGGAGTTTCAGGAGAAGCGGGACGTCCTCTGCAAGGACCTCTCGCGGGGCACCCGGCAGAAACTGATGTTTGCGCAGGCGTTCCTCCACGAGCCCCGGCTCGCCCTCATCGACGAGCCGCTGATCAACCTGGACCCCATCGTGCAACGGACGGTCAAGGACTTCCTCCAGGGCTACGTCCAGGGCGGCGGGACCATCTGCCTCTCCACCCACATCCTCGATATCGCCGAGGAGATCTGCGACCGGGTTGGGGTCCTCCACAACGGCAGGCTACTCTACTGCGGCCGAACCGAAGAACTCGCCGGGGCCGGCCGGCACCTCGAGCGCTCCTTCCTCGACCTGGTGCGGGGCGATGCCGGTGCCTGACCTCTTCCTCGCGATGATGAAGGAGGAGTGGCGGATCCACTCGACGATCTTCGGGAGCGTCGGGTTTGCGCTCTTCCCGGTGGTGGTCGCGGTCTTCGCCTTCGCGGGCTCGCTCACCCTCCCGATCTTCTCGGATACGCTCCCGTACACCACGATGGCCCTCCTTGCACTCCTCCTCTTCCTGCTTGCCGGGGTGATGGTGGGGTCGTTCGGGACGATGGGCCGGGAGTTCATGAACCGCCGGTTCGGGCAGGCAAGCCTCGTCGCCTACGCCTCCCGGAGCCTCCCGGTCTCGGAGCGGCGGATATTTGCAACGTTCCTCGTGAAGGATACCGTCTACTACATCCTGCTCTACGTCCTTCCCTTCGCGGCGGGGTTCACGGCGGCGACGCCGTTCATCTCCCTCGACCCGGGCCTGGGACTCCTCGCGTTCGTCTCCCTTGCGCTCGCCTTCCTCATGGGGCTCGCCATCGTATGCCTTCTCTCGACCCTCTACGCGCGCTCCGTCCGCCTCCTCGCCGGAACGGTCGTGATCCTCGTGGTCGCAGGGCTTTTCGCGCTCCACCTCGGGGCGGCACCCGTCTTCCCCGCGTATGCCTTCCTCCTCGACCCGTCGCCGGTCCCGTTCGTCCTCTCGCTCATCCTCATCCTGGTCCCGGCCGCCGCATCGGTCCTCCTCGTCACCGTCGACTACCCGGACCGGACGAAACGGTTTGAAAACAGGTTCGATCCCCTCGCGGAGAGGCTCCGGCCGCTCGGGAGCGCGCACTTCATCGCGAAAGACGCCCTTGACCTGCTGCGGAGCGAGGGCGGGGCCGGGAAGGTGGTCTTCTCGTTCCTCCTCCCGCTCGGTCTCGTCTGGGTCTGCCTCCGGATCCTGGTCCGGTTCATCCCGGGGATCGACCCCCTCGTCGTCTTTGCGGTCCTGATCGGGGTGCTCTCGGCGACCATCTACAACTGGCTGACCGAGTTCGACTCCTTCTCGGTCTACGCCGCCCTGCCGGTGGAGGTCTCGAAGGTGATCGACGGAAAACTGAAGAGTTACGCCCTTCTAAACCTTCTCCCGGTTGCCGTCCTCGTGCTTGCGGCGGCGACCTCCGGCGGGGCGGGAGCGCTCTTCCCGGCCCTCGCCGCGTTCCTCTCGGTCTCGGCCTACACCCTCGCGGTGACGGTCTACCTCACCGGGCTCTACCCGAATGTCATGCTCTATCACGCCTGGGTCTTCCTCCGCTACGTCCTCGCGACGAGCCCGGTACTTCTCCTCCTGATCTTCATCTCGATCCTTGACCCGTACTACGCCTTCGGGAGCCTCCTCCTCCTCGTGCCGGCGGCGTTCCTCCTCGCCCGCGGACGGACGAGGTGGCAGGCGTGGGAGATGCCGGGGTACTGACGATTGCCGGAATATCTGGATAGGAGAGGCTTCGCGTGAGTCGGCAGGGAGAACGTTACACTGCCCGTCACCGGGTGATCCCTGCCTCATGGAGCGCGGCCTCACCGGCGTCACGGAACGCCCGACCGACGTTGCCGGGGCCGAGGAGGACCCCGCCAAAGACCCTTGAGACGACCAGCATGTGACTCTCGAGGGCATGCTTCCGGAACAGGTCAAGGAGGACCCTCCCGGGCCGGCCGACCTCGCCGTCGTTCTTGAACTCCTCAACAGAGCCGCACCGGAGAGCGGCGCAGTGGTGGGCATAGAACCGGGACCGGCGGACCTCGAGCTTCGCGGCGCCGAGCGGTTCCGCGGTCATCCCCCCCTCACGGGGCCGCCCCCTCCGCCGCCACCCGCTCCCTCGTGTACTCGTCCCAGTGCGCCTCCATGAACCCCCGCATTCCGCGGCCGGGCCGGTACGGCGGGTATATCCGCCGGTAGACCGCTTCGGCCCCGGCGAGGCTCTCCGTCGGCAGGACGTCGGTGTAGGCCGCAAGGTAGAGGAGCCCGATCGAGGCCGACCGGGAGACCCCGAAGCCGCAGTGGACCAGCACCTGCCGCCCCTCCCCGAGGCACCGGTGGATGAAGGCGAGAGCGGCGTCGATCGCCTCCTTCGGAACCTCGGCAGGGTCACTCGACTCGACCAGGTTGAGCATCAGCCGGTTCCCTCGCCGGGCGACCAGGTGTTCGGGGTGGTCCGGCGGCACTGTGCCGAGGGGCGAGTAGGTGACGGCCAGGCAGTGGTAGGGGCTCCGGCAGGCGTGCACCACGCACCAGGTCTCGTGAGTCTCCACCGCGACCTCGTAGTCCTCCTGCGTCCCGACATACAGGTTCTGGTAGATCTCGATCATATCCCGCGCCCTCCCGCCACCTTATCAAGCGCATACGCCGCAGCCCCGAGGAGGGGCGAGCTGCCCGCGAGGCTGGAGACGACGATCCGGGGGAGGGGGAGGTAGCGGTCGATACGGGGCTCCATATACCGGATCACGATATCCCCGTAGTAGCGGGCAAGCGGTCCGTCGAGGACGATGACCTCCGGGTTGTAGGCGACGACGACGCTCGACACCCCCCGGGCGTTCACCTCCCCGAGCACCTCCATGAAGGCGAGGGCGACCGGGTCCTCCGCCCGGGCCGCCTCGAAGATCGCCCGGGTGGAACCGGCGTCAAAGACCACCCTCCGGATGTTTGCCGCCTTCCGCCACGCCGCGAAGAACTGAGGGATGTTCTTTGCCGAGGCGTAGGCCTCCCAGTGGCCGGAAAAGCCGCACCCGCAGACGAGGTTGTAGTGGGTATCGACAGGGATGTGCCCGATCTCACCGGCGTTCCCGTCCATACCGAGGAGCAGGCGGCCGTTCACCACCGCGCCGCCGCCGATCCCGGTGGAGAGCGTGATGTAGACGACGTTGTCGGAACCACGGGCGGCTCCCGCCCACCGCTCGCCGAGGACGCCGGCCCGGGCGTCGTTGATCAGGGTGACCGGGAGGCCGAACCGATCCCCGATCGGGCCGGTGATCTCCACGACCGGGAAGGCGATGTTCGGCGAGTTCGTGACCCATCCGCGGCCGAGGTCCAGGGGGCCGGCCGAAGCGACGCCGATCGCCGTGACCTCCCGCCCCTCCGGAGACGCGAGGAGGGCCTCCACCCGGGCGATGATCGCGGCGGTGATCACCGCACCGGAGAGCCCCGTTGTCGGGGTCGGGAGGGCGGTATGCGCCAGTATCGTCGCGTCGGAGCCCACCAGGGCAGCACGGAGGTTGGTCCCGCCGAGGTCGACGGCAATCACGGTCGTCATCAGGGTCACACCTTTCTTCTTCTCCTCGAACTACGCAGAGCGCGGGCATGAACTACCCCACCCTCAAGGGTGGGGCTTCCTGCGAGTATCCGGGGGTCTCTGGGATCCTCGGACCTGTCTGTCGCAGATTACCGGCGAACTGCCGATAGCCCGTCCACAGGGCATGTTGTGATAGGAACCGTACCATGATGTTGACCGCACTGTTTTGATCTCGATCAATACAGTTCCCACATTCACAGTCCATAACTCGTTTCCAGAGCGGCATATCGTGAACCGCTCCGCATACGCAGCAGGTCTTTGTCGTATCCCGTTCATCGATTTTTATTACGCTCTTACCTATAAGGGTTGCCTTGTAGGTTAAAAATCCGATGAACCGTGAAAGGTGTCCAGAGTTCTGGGTAGAACGATTGAGTCCGGGCGTGGCCTGCTTTGACTTTGGCATCTGCTTGACGGAGAGGTCACCGACCAGAATCGTGTTTGCCCGGGTGTTTCGAACGAGTTTCCTGCTCACCTTGTGCTGAAAGTCTTTGAGCTGGTTGCTCCGCTTCCGCTCCATCGTGCGCTTGGCACAATTGAGCCTCTTCCACTTCCGGCTCTTTTTCTTGCAGTGATCCCGCCGTGATTGTACGGCATCGATCTTCGGGTTCCAGTACTTATCAGGTCGGGCATTCCCGACTTCAAGGAACTTTCCTGCACTGTTGACCCCAACATGTTTCGTGACCCCAAGATCAAACGCCTGGTAAAGGCCGTTGTCCCGGTACTCCTGCTCTGGCTGCACCTCGTGGATGAGGGAGACGTAATACGCTCGCTTCAGGTCGTCGTAGAAGAGATCCACCTGCTTGACGTTGACAAATGTCTGCCCGGAGGAAAGATCAAACGCCAGCGGTATGTCGTTGTAGAAGTGCGAGAACCGGATCTTGCCGTCGGTGATCTTGAACCCACTCTGGTTGTAGCGGAGCGTGCAGAAGTGATCCTTGCCCTTGAACCCCGGAGGGTTGGCATCCTCATCCCCGTGCTGTCGCAGGGCGAGGAACGACGTGAAGTTGTCGTCCAGCGATTTGAGCGTGGTCTGCAGAACCTTAGAGTAGACCCATTTGTACTCGGGATACTTCTTTTTCAGTTCCGGAAGAGCGTTGGCCTGCTGGACATACCCGATATGCTGCTTATCGGGCCGGTCTTTGTTCTCCAGATAATTCTGGTTCCGTTCTGCAAGCGCAAAGTTGTAGAGTAACCGGCACTTCTCGGAGAGATGCCAGAGCACAGCGGCCTGAGCAAGAGTCACCCGGATCTTGACTTTTGTGGCGATGTACATCGGAAAACGCTCCTGCGGCTCTCTCAGGAAGGATATGCTGTCCTCTGCCATCAAGAAGAGCCGCGCGGAGCGAAAGTGAACAGACGAAGGGGCGCCGCTTCACGGAAGATGCTCCGCATCTTCCTGTCAGGCACAACCCGCTGGGTTGTGTCGTGTCATCCCCGCACCTGTTGACCCGGGGTCTTCACGCTCTGCCCCGCGAACCCCGCGGGCATAAACCTACGCCCGGACCGGCGACGGATGATCCCGGATCAGATGTCTTCCCCCACCGCCAGGCAGGGATACTTCTCCCGGGGATACCTGCCCTCGACGAACTCGCGGACGAACTGCTTCCTCGATGCGGCCGCAAGGAGGTTGTCATAGACCTCTTTTTTAACCCCGGCGTAGCGGTAGACGTTCCCGCTCTCGCAGACGACGAGGAGCGCCTTCGTCGTCGGGTCGTAGCCGATGGACGTGATGCCGGCTGACTGCTGAGACATACGGGTGGGTGTGGCGGGCGAAGGTGATAGCCGTTGCGGCGGGCACCGCCTGCCGATCACCTGACCTTCTCGTAGGGGTAGCGCAGCCGGATGAAGTCCCCGAAGTACCGGCCCTTCGACCGGGCTGCAAGCATTCCTTCGTAGACTGCAGGCGGCACCCCGACGTAGTGGTAGACGCCGCCGCTGTGGAACTCGACCTCCAGGATCTCATCTTCCGGGTCGTAACCGACGGACTTGATATTGGTGGATTCGACAGCCTGGCGTTGCATGGACAGGGGTAGAAGAAGTGATGTGGGATAAGAGTTGTGGGTGATGGGGGCCGCGACGGAGAGCGATCGATCGGCAGATCTACACCGCCACAGTAAGGGCCGCAAACGCCGCGAGTGCCGCGAGCGCGAGGAAGACGAGCACCCCCACCGTCCAGACGACCATGAAGAGGGCGACCGTCAACAGGCGCGTCTCCCGGAACGGGACGGCCCTCGCGTTCATCCGCCGTGCCGTGGCCCAGGCGTCGTAGATCCCGTAGAGCCAGACAACCACGCCGGGGATGAGCATCACGAGAAGCCCCGCGAAGACCAGCACGAGCACCAGGAGACCCTTCACCGTCTCCCCGTTGCTGACCTGCCCCAGGCCCGGGAAGAGGAGGGAGAGTCCAGCCGCAAACACCGGGTTCTTCTCCCCCCGCACCGGGAGCCCAACCGATTCCGTCATGATTCCTGCAATAAAATGCCTCCCGGGGGAGGAAAGAGGTTTCGGCACGTCAGCATCACAGCTCCGTCAGGCTCATCACCTCAAGAGACAACCATCCCCTGGTGAGGAATCAAGATGGCACGAAGAGACATAACCGCCGATGAAGCAAAGGCGATGGGCGAGCACCTCGGCATCGCCTGGAACGAGTTCGACGTCGAGCAGTTCCGGCGCGGCATGGTCGTGGAACTCGAACACGGCCTCCATGACCCGAAGACGAACGTCACCGACGACGACCTCCTGGTGACGGCAAAGATTGCGCTTGCGCACTTGAACGAGTTCCCGGACTACTACGACCGGCTCGAGGAGATGGAGGAAGAGGCGGAGGCCTACTGGGCCGACCGGAAGAAGCAGGGTTGATGCGCGGCAACTCTTTTGCCCGCCCATTGCAACCATAATGTATGGAACGACGCTCGGAGGCAGGGTGGATCAAGATACGGCAGCGGCGGGTCATCGACGGGGCGGAGTACTACGCCGAACGGCTCTACGAGACCCAGCACGCCGCGGGTTCTTACGCCCGGCTGTTGGAGCACCGGGGAAGTGACGTCCTCGTCCTTCCGACCGCCCACGAGGGGGGGCACCGGGGCTACGCCGTCTTTATCCGAAGATAAAACCCTGACATCGGAGAGAGAGGCTGCCCGGTAGAGGAGGTATAAGGAACGGGCCGATGCCGTCGGCCGGAGATAGAAGAATGGCGTGGGGGGAAAACCCCATCCACACTCCCCATTACATTGTCGGCCGGGGGAGTGATAAATTCCCCGTACGGCAGGGGTTGAAGGGTTGAATCAGGCGGTTCAATTCGCCCGGATCGCCGGGACCGGGGACCGCTCTCGCCACTCGTCGCGGAGGACCCCCCAGAGGTCGACATCCTCGTAGACACCCCATTTCCGGAAGTGCCCCCGGGAACGGCCTTCATACAGCATCCCGCACTTCTCCATCACCCGGCCTGATGCCGGGTTGCGCGAGAAGTGCACGGCGTGGATCCGGTGCAGCCCGAGGACACAGAACCCGTACCCGATCACCGCACGGACCGCCTCGGTGGCGTAACCCCGGCCCCAGCAGGACGGTGCGACCCAGAACCCGAGCTCGCCGCGGGCGTGCTCCAGATCGATCCGGAGGCGGACGCCGCCGATGAGGCTGCCTTCCCCCGCAAGCGTGACGGCGAAGGCCGCGGCGTCGCCGCGCTCACTGCCCTCGCGGAGGGAGGCGATCCAGACCTCGGCGAGGCCGTCCGGGTAGGGGTAGGGGAGGAGGGTTGCCGAGGCAACAGCATAATCTCCGCAGAGCCGTTGAACCGCAGGGGCGTCCGCAAGGTCGAACGGCCGCAGGAGGAGGCGGCCGGTTGCGAGGACTGGCTGTCTTTCCATGAATATGCTCATGGCCTCAGCCCGATATAAGCCCTGCCACTCGTCGCCCTCGGGCCTGCAGGAGGGGGCGGGAGACCCCGGTGAAGATCCGCACTTCTGTCATACAAAATCCGACCCCGGTTATATATTGAGATCCAGGTTCGCGGCATTATGGGGGTTAATAGACATTATAGAGCATCGCAGGAACCCGTTTGGCATAAAATTGCATAATAGGAGCCGTATGGGCAATTCAGCAACCTTTATTAATTTTTGTTCTGTATTCCATCATACATGATCAAAGTCGCGATCAACGGGTACGGCACCATCGGCAAGCGAGTCGCCGATGCGGTCGCCGCACAGCCCGATATGGAAGTCATCGGGGTCTCTAAGACGAGCGTCTCCGCCGAGGCGTACGTGGCAAAGAAGCGCGGGTACCCCCTCTACATCGCGGACCTTTCAAAGAGGCCGGCGTTCGAGAAGGCCGGGATCGAGGTCGCCGGAGACGTCGAAGCGATGATCAAGGTCGCCGATATCGTTGTGGACGCCACCCCCGGCGGCGTCGGGGAAAAGAACAAACCGCTCTATGAGAAACTTGGCAAAAAGGCAATCTGGCAGGGCGGCGAGGGGCACGAGGTCGCCGGGTTCTCCTTCAACGCTCACGCGAACTACAAGGAGGCCGAAGGGCACCAGTTCGCCCGGGTCGTCTCGTGCAACTCCACCGGCCTTGTCCGGCTCATCCACGCTCTGGACCAGGCCTTCGGCGTCGAGCGGGTCCGGGCGGTGATGGTCCGGCGCGGAGCGGACCCGAGCGACGTGAAGAGGGGGCCGGTGGACGCGATCGTCCTCAACCCGGCGACCATCCCGAGCCACCACGGCCCCGACGTCAACACCGTCCTCCCCCAGATCAACATCGTCACGCTCGCGATGATCGTCCCGACGACGTTCATGCACATGCACAGCATCCAGATGGACTTGAAGAAGGAGACCACCCGCGACGCGGTGCTGAAGGTCTTTGAAGGCCACAGCCGCATCGGGATCGTCCGCAAGGCCACCGGGATCAAGAGCAACGCCGAGCTCCGGGAGTACACCCAGGACCTCGGCCGGCCGAGGACCGACCTCTGGGAGAACGGCGTCTTCGAGGACTCGGTCTCGGTCCTGAACGGGAAGGAGTTCTACTGCTTCCAGGCCATCCACCAGGAGGCCGACGTCGTCCCCGAGAACATCGACTGCATCCGCGCCCTGATGGGAACGGTGAAGGATCCGGAAGAATCCATCCGGATGACCAACAAAGCGCTCAACTTCGTCGCGATCGGGTGAACGGCCGGACCGGGGAGGAAGAAGGATTAACTCCCCGGCAAACCCACTCTTTTCAATGGATCCGTACGAACTGGTGACCCGGAACACCGTAGAGGTCGTCACCGACGAGGAACTGCGCGCGCTCATCGACCGCCCGGTCAAGCGGGTCTACACCGGCTATGAACCGAGCGGGGAGATCCACCTCGGCCACATGGTGACGGTGAACAAGCTGATGGACCTCGCACAGGCAGGGTTTGAGGTGACCGTGCTCATCGCCGACCTCCATGCGTTCCTGAACAGGAAAGGCACGATGGAGGAGATCCGGGAGATCGCCGAGTACAACCGCCGCTGTTTCGAGGGGCTCGGCCTTCGCGGCGCAAAATACGTCCTCGGTTCGGACGTGCAGCTCACGCCGGAGTACGAACTCGAGGTCCTGACGCTCTCCCAGGCGATCACCCTCAACCGGGCGAAGCGGAGCATGGACGAGGTCGGGCGGCAGATGGACAACCCGACGGTCTCGCAGATGGTCTATCCCATCATGCAGATGGTCGACATCGCGACCCTCAAGGTGGACGCCGCCGTCGGCGGGATCGACCAGCGAAAGATTCACATGCTCGCGCGGGAACACCTCCCGTCGATCGGGTACCCGGCGCCGGTCTGTATCCACACGCCGATCATCAACGGCCTCGACGGGAAGAAGATGTCGTCGTCGGCCGGAAACGTCATATCGGTCGCCGACTCCGAGGAAGATATCCGGCAGAAGATGAAGAAGGCGTTCTGCCCGCCGGAGGTCGAGAACAACCCGGTGCTCCAGATCCTGCGTTACCATGTCTTCCCCCGGACCGGAATGGTTACCATCCGCCGGCCCGCGAAGTTCGGCGGGGACCGGGAGTTTGCCGCGTATGAGGACCTCGAGCGTGCCTATGCCGCAGGCGAAATTCATCCCCTGGACCTGAAGACGGCCGCCGCTGCCCACCTCGTCGATATCCTCGCCCCCGTACACGACTACGTCTGCAGCAGGTGATCCGGCCGTGGGCCGCGAAGAAGAGTACAAGCAGTTCGATCGCGAGATCGAGGCGATGGGCGTCAGGCTCAAGGACGCCGATACCGTGAAGGTACGAGACGACGTCTTTGACGAGGTCACCCTCATAGCCCTCTACAGGCTCGTCCACAAGAAACTGATCTCGGCCATCGGCGGGCCGATCAGCACCGGGAAAGAGGCGAACGTCTTCTATGGCGAGCGCGACGGACAGGGGATCGCGATCAAGATCTACCGCATCCAGACCGCGAACTTCAAGGCGATGAACGAGTACCTCGCAGGAGACCGCCGGTTCTCAAGCGTCCGGGGAACGCGCAAGGGCCTCATCTTCGCCTGGACGAAGAAGGAGTACAGCAACCTTGCCCGGGCGCACGAGGCGGGGATCCCGGTCCCCGAACCCCTCGCGTTCGACCGGAACATTCTCCTGATGACGTTCCTCGGGCAGGACGAGGTGCCCTACCCGCAGCTCCGGAACGCCGAGGTCGAGGACTACGGGGCGGTCTACCGGCAGGTCCTCGACTACGTTGAACGGCTCTACCGGGAGGCCCGCCTGGTCCATGCCGATCTCTCCGAATACAATATCCTCTACCACGAGAAACCATACCTGATCGATATGGGGCAGGCGGTCACCCTGGATCACCCGCGGGCATCCGCGTTCCTGGTCCGGGACATCAAGAACCTGAATCGATATTTCGCCCGCCACACTGATGTGCCGGATGAGGAAGAGATCCTCAGGGCGATCGTCGGCACCGGACGCCGGGAGCCCTGAAGACCGGGAGAAGGAATCATGACCACACAGGAGATGAAAGTTTCAGCAGCGAGGATCGGTGTACTCATCGGCAAGAGCGGGTCCACAAAACGCGAGATCGAAGAGAAGACCGGGATATCCCTCCTGATCGACAGCGAGGAGGGGCTGGTGACGATCGAGGGAGAGGACCCTATCGCCGTCATCACGGCACAGAGCGTGGTGCAGGCAATCAGCCGTGGGTTCTCACCGGAACGTGCGTTCCGGCTTCTCGATGACGAGGACATGATGCTCGATATCATCAACCTCGCCGACCTCACGGATACGACCCGGCAGCTCGAACGGCTCCGGGGCCGGATCATCGGGAAGGCAGGGACCTCCCGCGCTCAGATCGAGGACCTGACCAACACGGAGATCTCGGTCCACGGGAAGACCGTCGCGATCATCGGCCTCCCGGACCAGGTCGAGACCGCGAGGAAGGCAGTGGAGATGCTGGTCCAGGGTGTGCCCCACGAGAACGTCTACGGGTTCCTCGACCGGAAGAAGAAGGAAGCCAAGCAGGCGATGCTGGAGTACTACTCATGATCCGGCGGGGGCAGACCGGCCCCCTGTCCACGACGATGACAGTACAGGATGATATACAGTTTGCAGTGGAAATGAAGGGGTATACATGGAGATAGCCGGCCTGCCGATCCCGCAGGATCTCGCGGCCGGCTACGCCCGGTCCGGGATCACGAAACTCTACCCGCCGCAGGCGGCCTGCGTCGAAGCGGGGCTTTTTTCCGGGAAGAACCTTCTGATCGCCATCCCGACCGCGAGCGGCAAGACCCTGGTCGCCGAGATGGGGATGCACCACCAGGTGGCGAGGGGCGGCAAGTGCCTCTACATCGTCCCTTTGCGGGCGCTCGCGAGCGAGAAGTTCGAGGAGTTCTCGGGGAAGGGGCTCCGCGTCGGTATCGCCACCGGCGACTTCGATCGAAGAGACGATTACCTGGGAAGAAACGATATCATCGTCGCAACGAGCGAGAAGGTGGACTCGCTCCTGCGGAACAGGACACCATGGCTTGCCGATATCACCCTGCTCGTCCTCGACGAGGTTCACCTGATCGACGACCCCTCGAGAGGAGCGACGCTCGAGATGGTGATTGCAAAACTCCGGCACAAGACCCCGGATCTCCAGATCATCGCCCTCTCGGCGACCATCGGGAACCCCGCCGACCTCGCCGGGTGGCTGGACGCCGAACTCGTCGAGAGCGACTGGCGGCCGGTCGACCTCCGGGAGGGAGTCTTCTTCCAGGACGGCATCCGGTTTGCCGACCGCGACCGGGTGGTGGAACGCCGGAGCAAGTACGAGGATCTGGACCTCGTCCTCGACACGGTCGCGGAGGGGGGGCAGTGCCTGGTCTTCGTCAGCTCCCGGAAGAACGCGGAGGCGTTCGCAAAACGCGCGGCCTCAGGCCTGAAACTCCAAAACCCCGTCCTCGCCGGCTACGCCGACAAGATCCGGTCGAACGCCGCGACCGGCATGGGCAAGACGCTCGCCGCCTGCGTGGCACAGGGAGCGGCGTTCCACCACGCAGGGCTCGCGCGGGAGGAGCGGCAGATCATCGAGCAAGGGTTCCGGGAGGGGCATATCAAGGTGATCTCCTCGACCCCGACCCTCGCGGCGGGCCTGAACCTCCCGGCCCGGCGGGTGATCGTCCGCGACTACCTCCGGTTCAACGCCGCGGAGGGGGGGATGGTCCCGATACCGGTCCGGGAGTACCGGCAGATGGCCGGACGGGCCGGGCGGCCGCACCTGGACCCCTACGGCGAGGCGGTCCTGCTCGCAAAGTCCGAGGAGATGGTCGAGGAGCTCTTCGACTGTTACATCGAGGCGGCCGCCGAAGATGTCCAGAGCCGGTGCGCGGATGAAGCGGTCCTCTGCACCCACATCCTCTCCCTGATCGCCACCGGCTTCACCCGCGAACGTGACGAGGTGCTCGCGTTCATGGACGGGACGTTCTACGCCCACCAGGGCGAGAGCCCGCGCGCGCTCTCGCGGGCGGTCCACCGGGTGCTTGAGTTCTTGCGGGAGGCCGAGATGATCACCGAGGTGGGAGAGTGGCTCGAGGCCACCGAGTACGGTTCGCTCGTCTCCCGGCTCTACATCGACCCCCGGAGCGCCGAGGTGATCGTGAAGGCGATGATCGGCCAAAAGGAGTACACCGATATCGGGCTCCTCCACCTCCTCTGCTCGACGCCGGATATGCCGACGCTCTACGTGCGAAGAGACGACATGTACCTCCTGGACCGGTTCCTCGCCGACCACCGGGACGACCTCTGGATGGAGATCCCCTGGGACGCCGGCGAAGGGTTCGACCGGAGTCTCAAGACCGCGCTCCTCCTCACCGACTGGGCCGATGAGCTCGGGGAGGACGTGATCTGCGAGCGCTACAACGTCGGTCCGGGGGACGTCTATGGTATGATCGAGAGCGTCGCCTGGCTGGTCCACGCGTCCCGGCACCTTGCCGGTCTCTTCGCGCCCCACCTCACCGGTCCGATCGAGGAGATGGAGCTCCGGACCAAGCACGGTATCAAGAAGGAGCTCCTGCCCCTCATCAGGCTCCGCGGAATCGGGCGCGTCCGGGCGCGCCGGCTCTTCAACAACAACCTCGGGTCGATCGAGGCGCTCCGGGCGGCCGGGCCGGCGAAGGTCGGGGCGATCCTCGGGCAGGGGATCGCCGCACAGATATTCGAGCAGCTCGAGGGAAGACGGGAGGAGATCGGGGAGGCGAGCGAGGAGCAGTCGACCCTCTCCCGGTTCGGGTGAACGGTATATGATGGGAGGAGATATGGCAGGAGCAGGAGGGGTAGAACGATGACGGAGGTAGCGTGCGATATCTACCAGGCGGTCTTCACGGTCGACGAGAATGTCAGGTTTCTGAACGCGATTCGCGGGATCGCCGACGCGTGCGGGACCCACATCATCCTCTTCGACGCTGACCGGCTCGCCGGGCGCACCCATGTTGAGGCGGCGCTCCGGCACGCCCGGCGGTCATGGGCCGGCGGCGAGGCGATCGCGAACTCGATCGAGATGGAGGCGCTCCTCTACGCCGCGGGGACCCGGCAGTGCCAGGTGGCCGCGTCCTTCGGGATCCACCCGGGAGAGAACCGTTCCTACATCGCCGTCTGCCCCCCGGCTCCGGGTGTCCGGGACCGGCTTGCCGGTCTCGTAACGTTCGTCGACGGAGATTGGGACGGGATTGATCCCGCAAAGCGGGCGCGTCTTTCGGACCTCTTCGCGATCACCCCCGAAGAGGTCGCGGTTGTCGGGGAGGCGCGGTTCCGCGACCTGGTCCTCGAGCGGGTGGCGCTCCTCGACGTCTACCGCTAGCGCGGCGAGGCGTGGGTGAGGATGTGCCGGATCTCAGGGATGATGATCTCTTGCGCGGCGAGCGTGACGGCCTTTGTGGAGCCCGGGATGCAGAAGACCACCCGGCCAGCGACGATGCCGGCGATCGCCCGTGAGAGGATCGCAGAGGTCCCGATCTCCTCGTAACTCTTGAGGCGGAAGAGTTCCCCGAACCCGTCGATCGTCTTTTCGAGCAGCGGCGCGACGGCCTCGATGGTCACGTCGTCGGGGGTGAGCCCGGTACCCCCGGTGACGATGACGCAGGTTGCGCGCGAAAGGGCGGTATGGACCTCGGACCGGATCTGCTCGAGGTCGTCGGGGACGATCGCGTAGTGGGTCACCTCGATGCCGGCAGCTGAGAGGAGGTCGATGAGCGTCTTTCCGCTGGTGTCGTTCTCAGGTTTCCGGCTTGAAGAGACGGTGATGACGGCACCGGTCACCATGACAGGCTTAAGATGGTTGCTCTCCATAGAATCTTCCAGTACCCCTGTACCGCGCATTTGACTTCTTTGTATCCTCGCGTTGCGGATTCGATCCCCGACCCCTTTGTTTCGACTGGAACTTTGAAGGGGCAGGAGAGGGTCGGGGAGGGGGGAGGATGGTGAGGTCTGTTGATCAAACCAGGCCTGGTGGAAGCGACTGAAGGTGATCCGTGCTGATATCGGGATTTTTTCGTTCCAGGAGCCCGGCGAGGATCATCCAGGAGCCCGCCGGGGATCAGCTGGAAAGGGGAGCGGTGAGACTGCAACCCGGCCAGGATCAGCAACACTGGATCCCTGGAGAGCGTTGGAGCATATCCCGGGGGAACGATGAATTGCCTCACGATGAACCATGTTCCGATAAAAAGCACCCCGGAGAACGAGGATTAACGAACAGCATCCCAATGAGCCGCGTTCCGGTGAAACGGATTCAAACGGACCCCATTCCGAAAAGGCGATGATCTCACCCCCTGGACAGGGCGCTGGCTCAGGGTCCCAGGTCTTGTGGTCTACCGTTGCAGTCTCTTCCTTCCGTGTTTGCCCTCACTTTCTCTCTGGTCATCTCACTTTCTTCCTCCTCCCTCCCACCTTTCTCCCGGTCACCCCCACTTTCTTCCACGGTTATCCTCACTTTTCTCCCGGTCACCCCCACTTTCTTCCATGGTCACCCTCACTTTTCTCCTGGTCACTCCCTCTTTCTTCCATGGTTATCCTCACTTTTCTCCCGGTCACTCCCTCTTTCTTCCATGGTTACCCTCACTTCTTCCATGGTTTTTCTCTCTCCTCGCTTCGCTCTCTCCTCACTTTTCTTCAGGTTTCTCTTGTTTCCTCCTTCCTTCTCCTGGTTTCTCCTTGTTTTTTGGTTTTCTCGTTTTTTTCTCTTGTAACCATAAATCTTTATATCTTGAAATTCAGAGGTACACATGACTATCATCATCACTTTTGATTGATTGATACCACCGTATCATCATCACGTTCCACTCGAAACAAAGGGGTGGGGGTGATCCCCTCCTCCCTCCCCTCAAAATCCACCTGGTAGGCTCCTCCCGACACCCTCTCCCCTCACCCCGGTTCACCCGGACAATTCACTTTCCTGCCCGGTTCTCCCGGCCTTCTAAACGACTGGATCGCTTGTAATCTCCCGGGAGTCAGAAATTCCTCCGTTCCACTGGAAACGAAGGGGTTATCTGTCACAAGAACGATCAGCTTAAGGGTCCTCGACACGAAAATTTTCTGTCCGGGCAACCCCCTCCGGTGACATCATGTCGGACGATAAAACCAATCCAATGGGACTCTTCAAGAAATACCTTACCAATAGGCGTATATTCAAGAACAGGGAAGTGCTGCGCCACAGCTATCGTCCCCAGATTCTTCCTCACCGGAAACCGCAGATCGACGAGCTCGCTTCCATCCTTGCGCCCGCCCTCACGAACGAGACTCCGTCAAACATCCTCATCTACGGCAAGACCGGGACCGGGAAGACGGCCTCGGCACGGTATGTGGGAACAGAGCTTGAGAACGCGAGCGTCCTCGCCGGGACAAAGTGCCGGATCGTCCACCTCAACTGTGAGGTGATCGATACCCAGTACCGGGTCCTCGCCCAGATCGCAAACGGTCTCGACGACGCCGACGAGCACCCGAGCGACAGCCCCCGGAGCGTCATTCCCATGACCGGGTGGCCGACCGACCAGGTCTACATGGAGCTCAAGAACCAGCTCGAGAGCAGCGGCGGGGTGATGGTCATCATCCTCGACGAGATCGACAAACTCGTGAAGAAGAGCGGCGACGACACCCTCTACAACCTCACCCGGATCAACTCCGACCTGAAGTTCGCGAAGGTCAGTATCATCGGGATCTCAAACGACCTCCGGTTCACCGACTTCCTGGACCCCCGGGTCCTCTCCTCGCTCTCTGAAGAGGAGATCGTCTTCCCCCCCTACAACGCCCCGCAGCTCTGCGATATCCTCCAGCAGAGGGCCGAGATGGCGTTTGTCGAGGGGGCGCTCGCCGAGGCGGTCATCCCGCTCTGTGCGGCGCTTGCGGCACAGGAGCACGGCGATGCCCGGCGAGCGCTCGATCTCCTCCGGGTCTCGGGCGAGCTTGCGGACCGCGAGAACGCCGCGGGCGTGACCGAGAAGCACGTCAGGATGGCCCAGGAGAAGATCGAGACCGATAGCATGGTGGAGTGTATCTCCACCCTCCCGACCCAGAGCAAGGCGGTCCTCTACGCGATGCTGATCCTGGAGCAGATGGGCAAACGGATCTTCACGAGCGGCGAGGTCACGGTGGTCTACCGCGAGATCGCCCGGATCATCGACCTCGACGTCCTGACGCACCGCCGGATCACGGACCTCATCTCCGAACTCAACATGCTCGGCGTCATCAACACCCGGGTCGTCTCGCGGGGCCGTTACGGCCGGACGAAGGAGATGTGGTTCGATGCAACGACCAGCAAGATCGAGGAGGTCGTCACGCGCGACCCGAGGCTCGACGATGCGAGGCTCAAGAACCTCGACATCAATCGCTTAAAAGCAATGTTCAGGTGAAACTATGGACGAGAAGGACCGTACCCTCCTCCACCTCCTGGAGGAGAATTGCCGCACCCCGGAGAACGAACTCGCGGTGCTGGCCGAGATGAGCGAGCAGGATGTACGCGACCGGATCGGCCGGCTGGAGACGGCCGGTGTCGTCCGCCGTTACGGGGCGGTCGTCGACTGGGAGCGGGCCGGCGACGGCAACGTCGCCGCGGTGATCGAGCTGAAGGTCTCGCCCGAGCGGGACTTCGGCTACGACCGGATAGCGGAGCGGATCTCCCGGTTCCCGCAGGTCCGGTCGCTCCGGTTGATGACCGGGGCGTATGACCTCCAGCTCCTGGTCGCCGGGCCGAGCATGCACGAGATCGCCCGGTTCGTCGCCGAGCAGATTGCCCCCATGGACCGGATCCGGGAGACTGCGACGCATATCATCATGAAGACCTACAAGGAGAACGGCACCACCTTCGCCGAACGCGAAGAGGTTGAGCGTCTCCCCTACTCCTTCTGAGGTGAGGCGCGTTGAGAGATTTCGTCTCGGCACGGGCCCGCGCGATACCCCCTTCCGGTATCCGGAAGTTCTTTGATATCGCCCAGACGATGGAGGACGTCATATCCCTGGGTGTCGGCGAACCGGATTTCGTGACCCCCTGGTGCGTCTGCGAGGCGTCCATCTACTCCATCGAGCAGGGATCGACCGCCTACACCTCGAACAAGGGGACGCCCCAGCTCCGGGGCGGCATCAGCCGCTACCTCGATACCCGGTTTCACACCCGCTACGACCCCGAGGAGGAGATCATCGTCACCTGCGGCGTCTCGGAAGCGGCCGATATCGCCATCCGGGCCGTCACGGACCCGGGCGACGAGGTGCTGGTCGCCGAGCCCTGCTACGTCTCCTACACGCCCTGCGTCTCCCTCGCCGGCGGGATCCCGGTCACCGTCCCCTGCCGGGCGGATGACGAGTTCCGGCTGACGGCCGATGCGCTTGCGGAGTCCATCACCCCGAAGACAAAGACGTTGATCGCCAACTTCCCGAACAACCCCACCGGCGGGGTGATGCAGGAGGCGGACTGGCGCGGGATCGCCGATCTCCTGGTCGACCACGACCTCCTCCTCATCAGCGACGAGGTCTACGGCGAGCTCACCTACGACGGCGACCACTTCTCGCCGGCGAGGATCCCCGAACTCCGTGACCGGACGATCACCCTGAACGGGTTCTCGAAGGCCTTCGCCATGACCGGGTGGCGGATCGGTTACCTCTGCGCCCCGCCCGAGATCACCGCGGCGGCCTTGAAGATCCACCAGTATGTCGCGCTCTGCGCCCCGGTCATGGGGCAGATCGCGGCCTATGAGGCGCTCCGGACCGGGGAAGCCGAGAAGGACGCCATGGTCCGGGAGTACCGCCTCCGGCGGAACCTCTTCGTCGACGGCTTGAACAAACTCGGCCTTACCTGCCACCTTCCGAAGGGTGCGTTCTACGCCTTCCCTTCGGTGGAGAGGACCGGTCTCACCGATACCGAGTTTGCGGAGTCCCTCCTCCATGAGCAGCACGTGGCGGTCGTCCCCGGGAGCGTCCTCGGACCGTCCGGGGCAGGGCACCTGCGGTGCGCCTATGCGGTCTCGCGGGACGATCTCAAAGAAGCGCTCTCCCGGATCGGGACCTTCCTGGACTCGTTAAAATAAGAAATATCTTCCCCGGCACCGCCGGGACAGATCAAAACTTTTTTTAACCCACTCTTCTGCATGAGCAGGCAACGGTTCATTGTCCGACAGAAGAATGACGGACAGATAACCCCTTTATTTCCACTGGAGATGTGGATTTATTCAGGGATCCCCGGCACCCGGAGATCCCATCGCGCATGTACTGAAATACGCATCTCGTCCCCTGAATCCTGCGTAGATCGGTGGGTTCGCATCCGCGCTCCGGTGAGAAGATCCCGCTACAGATCGGCACGTCGCACCCGGAGAAAACCTCGATGTACCGCCCGGGAATGTACAGGAGATGAAGTTTCCAGTGGAAATGAAGGGGTTCAGATCCCGACGGTGACCGAACCGGAGATGATCCGCGGCACCGAAGATTGATATACGATGGCTTCCCGCTCCCGGAACCCCTGAAATGTGCGCGTCTTGCTGCACAACGCCGGAGAGGCCCCCCCGACACCCGCGCATACCCGGGTGCCCTTGAGGCGCGTGAGGGGTGGAGGCGTGGGCGACCGGGTCGACCCCTCCCCCGGTATCACATTTTGACAATCTCCCGGGCTAAAGCCCGGGGGCTTGCTTGCATTCCCTGAACCTCGGATCTGTAACGTTTATCATCAAGTATCGCTCCATCCTACATGATAGAACAATGAGTTGTACTATTATCGTCGGCGGATTCTTTGGTGACGAGGGGAAAGGCAAGATCGTGGCCCACATCGCTCACCAGGATAGACCATCCATCATCTCCCGGGGCGGCGTCGGTCCGAATGCGGGGCACACGGTCCGTATCGGGGAGAAAGAGTACGGTGTCAGGATGGTCCCCTCGGGGTTCGTCTACCCGGAAGCGGCCCTCATGGTCGGGAGCGGCGTGCTCGTCGATCCCCGGGTCTTCCTGCGCGAGGTCGACCTGCTCGGTGTCCGGGACAGGACCTTTGTCGACGGGCGGTGCGGTGTCATCGAAGAGGAGCATATCGCCCGGGACAGGGCGAGCGAGCATCTCAGCAAGAAGATCGGGAGTACCGGAACCGGATGCGGCCCGGCAAACTCCGACCGCGTCCTCCGGACGTCCCGGCAGGCAAAAGACGTCCCGGAACTGGCAGACTTCATCACCGATGTTGCCGAGGACGTCAACTGCGCTCTCGACAGGGATGAGGTGGTCCTCCTCGAAGGGACCCAGGGTTTCGGGATCTCGCTCTACTTCGGGACCTATCCGTTTGTGACCAGCAAGGATACCTCCGCTTCGCAGATCGCCGCAGATAACGGTGTCGGCCCGACCCGGATCGACGATGTCATCGTCGTCTTCAAGGCCTACCCGACCCGGGTCGGCGAGGGTCCCTTCTCCACCGAGATGACGATGGCGCAGTCGCACGACCTCGGTATCGAGGAGTTCGGGACCGTCACCCATCGCCAGCGCCGCATCGGTACCTGGGACGGGAAGATGGCCCGCTACTCGGCGATGATCAACGGGTGCACCCAGGCCGCGATCACCGGGATCGACCGGATCGACCCGACCTGTTTCGGCGCAACGGACTACGACCGGCTGAGCCAGAAGGCAAAAGACTTCATCGCTCAGGCCGAGAAGGACATCGGCAGGCCCGTCACCCTGATCTCGACCGGCCCCGAGATGTCCCAGATCATCGATCGCCGGAGCGAGCTATGAGAAGGAGCCTGATGGAGATCCTCTGCTGCCCCGTCTGCAAGGGCGACCTCGTCCTCTCGGTGACCGAAGAGAACGGTGAGGAGGTGCTGGAGGGCACCCTCCGGTGCGCGGCATGTCAGGTCGACTACCCCATCAGCGAAGGCATCCCGAACCTCCTCCCGCAGACCGCCTGTGAGGACTGACCCGGCTTGTCGGAGATTCATCTCAACCGCCGGGGTATCAACACCATCGAGGTCCCGGAGAAGGTCGAGGTAGCCCCGGGGAGCGAGGTTCTCCTCCGGATCATCAACCACGGCTCGCCGCTCCACATCACCCTCGCTTCGGCGAACTCCTCGCCCTACACCGGCTTCTTCCACGAGAACCTCTACGTGGGTGAGATCGAGGAGTTCCCTATCCCCATCCGGGAGAGCGCCTACCCCGGGGTCTTCGACGTCGAGGTCATCGCCGGCTACGGCGCCCGAAAGGCAACGTTCCGGGTCGTCGTCCGGGAGCCGGCAGGACCGGAGACGGGACCGGTTGCGGTCTCCCCGCCGGCGCCCGCCCCGGCGACGACACCGAGGCCGCCCGCCACGGTCCTCGCCCCCGTCGGCGCAGCCCTGATCCTCTACGCGCTCTGGCTGGCCTACCGGATTGATCTCCTGAACGCCGCTGCATTTGCGGCGCTGCTCCTCGGGGTCATCCTCACATGGCTGCGGCAGCGGTCGTAGTCGCTGCGTCGCTGCTGGTGGACCGGCTGGTCGGGGACCCGCACTCCCGGTACCACCCGGTGGCGGTCCTCGGCCGGTTCATCGGGTGGTGGGGGGTCCCGTCCCGCTACCCGGCCCGCATCCAGCGATCGGTCGGGGTCGCGGGGACCCTCGCGAGCGTGGCACTCTTTGCCGCCCCGTTTGCGCTCATCCAGTTTGCCGCTCCCTGGTACCTCTACCTCCTCATCGCGCCCTTCCTCCTCAAGGCCTGCCTGGCCTGGCGGGCGCTCGAGGAGCATGTCGCCGCCGTGGTCCTGGCGCTCGATGACGGCGGCATCGATGCGGGCCGGTCGGCGGTCGGGATGATGGTGAGCCGGGATACGGCGCGCCTCGAGTCCGAGCACATCCTCTCGGCCGCCTACGAGTCAATGACCGAGAACCTGGTGGACAGCATCATATCGCCGCTCTTCTACTTCGGACTCTTCGGCCTCGTCGGCGCCGCCGCCTTCCGGGCAATCAACACCCTGGACGCGATGCTCGGCTACCGCGACGAGCGGCTCCGGATCGGGTGTTTCCCGGCACGTCTCGACGATCTCGCAAACTTCATCCCGGCGCGGATCACCGGCCTTCTCCTCCTCGCCTACTTTGCGGCGAAGGGCCGGTTCACCCCGGCGTACGCGGCGCTCCGCCGGGACAGGAAGAAGCGTCCCGGGTTCAACGGCGGTATCCCGATAGCCGTCATCGCCGGCGGCGTCGGGGTGCGGCTCGAGAAACCCGGCGTCTATACCATCGGGGACCCGGAACGGACGCTTGCGGAGGGGGGCGCTGATATCGTCCGGGCGGTCCGGGCGGCGACGGTCATCTTCGCCCTCGCCGAGATCGCCGCACTATTTTTATTGGTCTCCATGAGCTATACATAGAAGTAATGAAACTCGAGGAACTGAGATTTGGCACCGAGCTGATCAAGCGCGGCTTTGCGTCGATGCAGAAGGGCGGCGTCATCATGGACGTAGTCAACGCAGAGCAGGCCGAGCTCGCCGAAGAGGCCGGCGCCGTCGCTGTCATGGCGCTTGAGAGAGTCCCTGCCGATATCCGGGCGGCCGGGGGCGTGGCCCGCATGGCCGACCCGCAGAAGATCGTCGAGATCATCGATGCGGTCTCGATCCCGGTGATGGGGAAGGCCCGGATCGGCCACTTCGTCGAGGCGCAGATCCTGGAGGCGCTCGGCGTGGATATGGTCGACGAGAGCGAGGTGCTGACCCCGGCCGACGAGCAGTTCCATATCGATAAGGCCCGGTTTGGGGTCCCGTTCGTCTGCGGCGCCCGGAACCTCGGGGAGGCCCTGCGCCGGATCGACGAGGGTGCGGCGATGATCCGGACGAAGGGCGAGGCCGGGACGGGGAACGTCGTCGAGGCGGTCCGCCACATGCGGGCGATCATGGGCGGGATCCGGGCACTGAAAGGCCTCTCCAGCCAGGAACTCATCGACCGGGCCCGCGATATCGAGGCGCCGGCCGCACTCGTCATCGAGTGTGCAGAGCGCGGCCGCCTGCCCGTGGTGAACTTCTCCGCGGGCGGTATCGCGACCCCCGCCGACGCGGCCCTGATGATGCAGCTCGGGGCCGACGGCGTCTTTGTCGGGTCGGGGATCTTCAAGTCGGCAAACCCCGAAGCGACCGCCCGGGCGATCGTGGAGGCGGTGAACCACTACGA
>NZ_JAVBWL010000004.1:0-57523 GCF_036677455.1 Methanoculleus sp.
GTGTTGCCGAAGACCACGCCCAGGATCTCTCCCACGGCGTAGCCCGGCACCTCTGCAGTCGTTGTCAGTATCATGGTGTCACTCTTTGATCGCTTCGATGGTCCCCTCGCGCCCCCGCCAGATGAGCAGCGCGACGCCGATCACGATGAGCGGGATGCCAAAGAAGGGAATGAGCAGCGCAAGGATCACGCCGATGACGATCAGCGCAATCCCCCAGCGAACCGCACTTTGCATGGGTATGCATGCGACGGGTGGGGAGATAACCGTTCGTGTTTCGGGTCCGGTTCCTGACGTGGCTTTCAGATATCCGGAGGATTCTTCCGGCGCGCGACGACCCCGGGTTTATATAGAACAGGTGAAGTAAAGAGGCTGGAGCCACAATATGTATGAAATGTTCGGATGCATCTCGATGGTAGAATCGACCGGCACCGTCAGGAGTGAAGCAGTTGTATAAGGTGGAATCAGCGACCCGACTCGCCGACCGGGTCTACGAATACTGGATACGCGCACCGCAGGTGGCCGAGCACGCACGGGCAGGCCAGTTCCTCATCATTCGCCTCCATGACGCGGGCGAGCGGATACCGCTCACCATCTCCGCCGTCAGGGGAGACGCCGTCAGGGTGATCTTTATGACCGTCGGCAAGACGACCGAGGAGCTTGCGACCCTCCGCGCGGGCGACAGCATCAAGGACGTCGCGGGGCCGCTCGGAAGACCAAGCGATATCGAGAATTACGGCACCTGCTGCGTCGTCGGCGGCGGTGTCGGGATCGCGAGCATGCCCCTCATCGTACAGGAACTCAAAAGCGCGGGCAACCACGTCATCGGGATCATCGGGGCGAGGAACGCCGAACTTCTCATGCTCGAGGGCGAGCTGGGTGAGATCTGCGACGAACTCCACGTCACGACCGACGACGGGAGCAAGGGCGTTCACGGGTTTGCGGCCGACGTCCTGAAGAAGTTGCTCGCCGAGAGGACGATCGACCGGGTCTGGATCATCGGCCCCGCCATCATGATGAAGGTCACCTCCGGCGCAACGGTGCCCTACGGGGTGAAGACCTACGTCAGCCTCAACCCGATCATGGTCGACGGGACGGGGATGTGCGGCTCCTGCAGGGTGACCGTCGGCGGGGAGACGAAGTTTGCCTGCGTCGACGGCCCTGAGTTCGACGCCCACCAGGTCGACTTTGCCGAACTGATGCAGCGGCAGCGGATCTACACCGGGCAGGAGAAGGCATCGCTCGAGCGGTTTGCGGAGCACCGGTGCCGGTGCGGTGAAGGAGGCCACCACCATGAGTGACCGGCCTGCCGACGTCCGGATCAAGGACTTCAAAGAGGTCGACGGCGGCCTCTCCGCCGCAGAGGCCATCGCCGAGGCGGAACGCTGCCTCCAGTGCAAGAAACCGCTCTGTGTGAGGGGCTGCCCGGTCTCTATCGACATCCCCGCGTTCATCGGGCACGTCGCGGAAGGGGACTTCCCCGCCGCCGCACGGGCGCTCAAGGAGCAGAACATGCTCCCGGCCATATGCGGCCGGGTCTGCCCGCAGGAGACCCAGTGCGAGGGCGTCTGCATCCTCGGGAACAAGGAGACGGCGATCCGGATCGGCGCGATCGAGCGGTTCGTGGCCGACCGGGAGCGGGAGAACGGCGTCGAACTCCCCGAGGTGGCAAGGCCGACCGGGAAGCGCGTGGCGGTCGTGGGCTCCGGCCCTGCCGGGCTGACGGCCGCGGCCGAACTCGCCCGTGCCGGCCATGCCGTCACGATCTACGAGTCGCTCCACGAGGCCGGCGGCGTCCTGACCTACGGCATCCCTGCGTTCCGGCTCCCGAAGGATGTCGTCAGAGCGGAGATCGACCAGGTGCTCGCCCTCGGCGCCCGCCTGAAGAAGAACCACCTCGTAGGGAGGAGCGTCAGCACGGACGAACTCCTCGGCTACGACGCGGTCTTCCTCGGGACCGGGGCGGGGCTTCCCGCGTTCATGTGCATCCCCGGGGAGAACCTGAACGGGGTCTACTCCGCAAACGAGTTCCTGACGAGGGTGAACCTGATGCACGCCGAGGCGTTCCCCGAGTCCGACACGCCGGTCCTGCACGCCGCCCGCGTTGCGGTGATAGGCGGCGGCAACGTCGCGATGGACTCGGCCCGGGTGGCGCGCCGCCTGGGGGCGAAGGTCTCCCTGATCTACCGTCGGGGCGAGGAGGAGATGCCGGCACGGAGGGCCGAGGTCGAGCACGCGAAGGAGGAGGGGATCGAGTTCTTCACCTGCACGAACCCGACCCGGATCCTCGGCGAGCAGCACGTCACCGGCGTCGAGTCCGTGAAGATGTCCCTCTGCGGCATCGACGCGAGTGGCCGCCGATCCCCGGAGCCGATCCAGGGGAGTGAGTTCACCCTCGACGTCGACATGGTCATCCAGGCGATCGGGACGAGCCCGAACCCGCTCCTCGTCTCCCTGATCCCGGGCCTCGAGCGCGGGCGGAGGGGCAACGTCGTCGTCGACGAGAACGGCCGGACCTCGATCCCCCACGTCTACGCCGGCGGAGACATCGCCACCGGCGCCGCGACGGTGATCGAGGCGATGGGCTCGGCGAAGAAGGCGGCGGCGGCGATCGACGCGATGCTGAAGGGAGAATAACCACTTTTTTGAACATGTTCGAAGTGGCCTGCGAGAGGGGGCAGGTCTGGGTCTGATATGTTTTTAAACTTCCACTGGTTATGCAAGCCCAGGTGTGAATCTTATCATTTATGACTCCTTGATTGGATCCCGCTCCACATAGCCGAAAACTATCTGACACATTTCGGATACGACTTTCGACCGAGTATCGCCACGCACTGCCCGCCCCCAGGGGGCGGAACGACTTCCCCGTAGGGGAAGGAGTTTGAGCACCGATAGGTGCGACTGAGGAGCGCGAAGCGCGGGTGGGGTGGGGCGACGAGTAACATAGAACCCTGCGCGTTGGAGACAGGGGAGGGGGAATGCTCCCCCCTCCCCGTCAGCCCCTCCCCAGTGGCGATATCCCCCACGATCCACTGTACGGGACTTTTCCTCATCAATGGTCCTTCCCGCCCAGATTAAAGAAATCCGCCCACGGATCGTGGCAAATGGGGAAAGTACATCACATGGATGGCGCTGGTCAAAAATGTGGGAGATCAAAGTTGCCGAGGTCTGGATCTGAGACAACATTTCGCGTAATTGGCATCTTTAGCGGCTTTTTCTGCATCCTGTATCGAATCAAATGGGCCAAGCCAACGTCCCCGATCTCCCCGCGTACCTTTCCCTGATTTACCAGTACCGTTTTTGCAATTGCCACATTCGGATTTGTGTATCAATGCTTTGTACTTCACGGCATGGGTATTCACGTAAACGTGATATGTCACAATGATCGATCAATTCCAAGACAGTTAACGCTACCTTTTCATCCATATCAATTTAAAAGAACCTTCAATTACGATTTCTCTCCTAGCAGCTCCCAATTCCAGTCTATAGATAGAGGCCCCTGTCTCCAACACAATTCAGCATCCGGCTCCGTCATTCCGCAACGCAGGAGACGTAGAAGACCCGGCGGCCGTCCTCCACCACGACGTCCACCCCGTGCACCTCGCTCTCGAACCCGGGGAAGAGATCGTTGAAATCCTGCAGGGAGACGAGGTAGTCGACGATCGCCCGCGTGGCCGGGGTGCACCGCTCCCCCGGCATGATGACCGGAATACCTGGCGGGTAGGGGACGACCATCACCGCGACCGTCCGCCCCTCGAGCTCGCTTACCGGCACCGGCGTCACCTCGCCCCGCACCAGGTGGCGGTAGGCCTCCGCCGGCGTCATCGCCGCCTCAGGCAGCGTCGCATAGACGCTCCTGATGGTCTCCGTGATCGACTTCTCCCGGAGGTAGCCGTGCATCTCCCAGGAGAGATCGGCAAGGCCCCGTCCGGCATACCGGGCGGGGTGCTGGCGCACCAGGTCGGGGAAGACTTCCTCAAGCGGGCTGTTGCCGTCGTGGAGGGCCTTGAACCGGAAGAGTTCCGCGAGGAGGGTCCCGGACTTGCCCCGGGTGATCCCGAGCGTGAAGAGGACCAGGAACGAGTAATACCCGGTCTTCTCGACGACGATCCCATTCTCTCTGAGGTACTTCGTGACGACGGCCGCCGGTATCCCCCGGTCTTCCATGCCTGTACCAGGCCTGATCCCGGGGGTGAGGATGGTCACCTTGATCGGGTCGAGCATGGCGTAACCCTCCTCGATGCCAGGAAAGCCGTGCCACGCATCGTGGGGGTGCAGCATCCAACAGTCCGGCTGACTCCGGAGGAGCAGGTCGTCCGCCTCCCCGAGGGGGCGCTCCCCACCCTGATCCATGATGCAGTCGGGCTGCCAGATGGTGAACCACCAGTAGTCCTCCTCCGGGAAGGGACCCGCCCGGATCTCTTCGGCCACCGTCACCATCTTCTTCCGGAAGACGATCGCCTCCTCGATCGCCTCCTCGATGAGGAACTTCCCCGAGTGTCCGTCCATCATCCGGGTGGCGACGTCAAGGGAGGCGATGATGGTGTACTGCGGCGACGTCGAGGTGAACATCATGAACGCCTCGTTGAACCGCGGGTGGTCGAAGGGTCCCCGCCCCTGCCTGACGTGGAGCATCGAGCCCTGCGAGAAGGCGGCGAGGACCTTATGGGTCGACTGGGTGGCAAAGACCGTCGGCCCGGCCGCTTCCGCCCGGTGCATCCCGAACCTTCCGGCGTAGAGGGGGTGGAACTTTGCGTAGGCGGACCATGCCTCGTCGAAGTGGAGGTACGGGACCACATCCCGCAGGTGCTCCTCGATCCGCTCTATACTGTAGCAGATCCCATCGTAGGTGGAGTTCGTGATCACGGTCATCCTGACCGTCTGTGACGTAGGGTTCTCGATGAGCGGGCAGTTCCGGACCTTCTCCTCGATGACTTCAGGCAGGAACTCGCGGCTGTGAATGGGCCCGATGATCCCATACTCGTTCCGGGCCGGGATGAGGTAGACCGGGACGGCGCCGGTCATGATGATCGCGTGCATCACGGACATGTGGCAGTTCCGGTCGACGAGGACGACGTCGCCGGGGGTGACGGTCGAAAGCCAGGCGATCTTGTTTGCGGCCGACGTGCCGCCGGTGACGAAGTAGGTCCGGTCTGCGCCGAAGACCTCCGCGGCCTTCCGTTCCGCCTCCCCGACGACGCCGGAGTGCTCCAGGAGCGAGCCGAGTTCCGGCACCGAGGCCGAGAGATCGGCCCGGAGAGCGTTCTCGCCGAAGAAGTTGTAGAATATCCGGCCCGGGGCGCTTTTCAGGAACGCGACGCCCCCCATGTGGCCCGGGGTATGCCAGGAGTACTTATACTCCTCGACGTAGTCCATCAATCCCCGGAAGAATGGCGGGAGGACGTCGGCGAGGTATTTCGTTGCCGCCCGCTTGATGTGGCCGGCGATGAAGCCGGGGGTATCCTCGAGTTTCCAGATGTAGCCGTCGATCCGGGATATGACCGAGAGCGGTATGGCGGAGATCGCCAGTTTCTCGGTGTTCAGGAAGATCGGGATCTTCGGGTTCCTCTCCCGGATGAGGGTGATGATCTCCTGCGCGGTGAGCATGCCGTCCACGGCCTCGGGGGTGAGTTCCCAGTCGATGACGACACAGCTCGTATGCGGGTGCGAAAGAAACGCGTGGACCCCGTCGCGGGCGGTCAGCGCCTCGATGACAGGAAAATCGTCGTCTATCAGTTCTTTCACGATCTCCCGGCTCGCCCGGCCCTCCGCGGTCTCCGAGTGCAGTTCGTCGTCGATGATGAGAACGGGAAACTCTTCCAGGTAATCCATGCGGCCACACTTCCTGAAAGATGATCGGGGGAAGTCGTTAGAGAATGTTTTGGTCTGGATGACCATCACCCGGGCTTGAACCGGGTCATGCCGGGGATCTCCTGCATCGAGGATAGTCCGTTACCCCGATCTTCCGGTCGGCGGCGACCGGGACCTCCTCCCGTCTGCATCGCTCTTGCGGTAGTTCCAGCGCTCTTTGCGCAGATCCCGGTCATCCGGGGGTCTCCTTTCTGGAGAGTTCCCGGGTTCTCGACCCCCTCTCCTCTCTCCGGGGAGAATGCGCGCCGGTGACTGGAGAACCAGGCCTGATAGGGGACGAAACTGCGAAAGATATTCCGTATTGATGACATTTATATACGCAAACGGCCATTTAGCACTGATGACAGGCGAGGACTCAAATCCACCGGCGGTCTGTCTGGGATTCGACATTCACTATCCCTGCTACCTCAATCCCGGATTTCAGCCAGATATGGTGAAGGGAAAGAGAAACCTGAAGGATAGTTACTTCAACCCGAACACGAAGGAAGACTTCGGAAGGGTCATCGAACGGTCCTTCACGCCGACGACGGAGATCCTCCTCGACCTTCTCGATGACGGGCTGAAGTGCGCCGTCAGCATCTCCGGGATGGTCGTGGAGCACCTTGAAGCGTGGTACCCGGAGACGCTCGAACTCATCTCCCGCGTGGCAACCCACCGGAACGTCGAGGTTCTCGCGGCGACCTACTACCACAGTGTCGCCGGTCAGTTCTCCGACATCAGGGAGTTCTCGGACGAGGTCCGTATGCACCGCGACCTGATGCAGGAGCAGTTCTCGGTCGTGCCGACCACGTTCGCGCACACCGACCACCCCATCACCCCCGCCACCGCACGGGCGCTTGCCGGAGCCGGGATCCAGGCGGCTATCATCGAGGGGAGCGAGGGGCCCGGGGCGGAGAGGGACCCGAACTCCATCTACACCTATCGCGGCCTCCCGGTCCTCGTCACGCAGTGCGACCTCTCCGATGACATCGCCGTGCGGTTTCCCTGGAGGGAGTGGGACCGGTGGCCTCTCATGGCCGACCGCTACGCGGGATGGCTTGCCGCCTCTCCCGGCGACTGCATCACGCTCTTCCTTGACTACCGCATCTTCGGGGACGTCATCGATCCCGCGACCGGCATCCTCGAGTTCCTGCGGGCGCTCCCGTCCGCCCTCGCCGAGGAGGGGATAACGACCGTCCACCCGTCGGAGGCCGCCCGGGCGACGCCGCACGCCGAGATCGGGAAGACCACCGCGGTGCCCGGCCCGCAGGGCTGCCAGAGGACCATCCTGCAGCAGTCCGCCCTTGAAGCGCTCGAGCAGGCCGGCGGTCTGGTCACCGACCCGGAGGTCTGGCGCTGCCTCCTCGATACGGACCACCTCCGCAGGATGGCCATGCGCTCGGTCTCGTGCGGAAGACCGCTCCACGCCGTCAGCCACCAGGCGACCTACGACCACTTCGCGCTGTTCATGCGGATCCTCTCGCACGCCGAGGAACGGTCAGCCGCGTCCACCCGGTCCCCGAAGTCCGCGCTCGCGCTCCGGTGCGTCCCGCCGGAGAAGGCGTTCTCCTTCTCGTCATATGAGCGGCCGGTTGGGTACGCCGCTCACAGCCTTCAGGAACTCGCGAGCATGCTCGAGTTCGTCCCGGACGAGGTCATCCGCTACCACGTCGAGCGGGAGGACTTCTCCCGGTGGGTCGACCAGGTCATCGGCGACGGACAACTGGCCGGGAAGATCCGGGGGGTCTCGGACCGCATCAGGCTTCAGTCGACGATCCAGAAGAGGATAGAGAAATTATGGAAACGCTTAAGCTAGCATTCTTCTGCTGGGAGTCGCTCCATTCCACGTTCAAGGTGGGCGGCCTTGCGCCGGCGGCGACCGAGCTCGCCGAGAACCTCGCCCGGATGGGGCACGAAGTCCACTTCTTCACGCGGGGAGAGGGGGACGACACGACGATCAACGCTGTCCACTACCACTACTGCCTTCCCTACGGCGACAACATCGTCGAGTACTGCAAGACCATGAGCACCATGCTTGTGGAGGCCTTCCGTGCCTGCGACACCCCGGCGTTCGACATCCTCCACTTTCACGACTGGCATGTCGTTGAGGCGATGCACCTCCTCCGCGACCGCAACACCGTCTTCTCCTACCACTCCACCGAGTACGGGCGGCACGGGGGGAACTTCGGCGGCTGGTGGGAGTTTAAGGAGATCTCGGGGAAAGAGTGGTATGGGGGCTACATCGCAAAGGCGATCACGACCGTCTCGAACTCGACGAAGACCGAGGTGATGTGGCTCTACAACGTCCCCGAGTGGAAGGTCACCGTCGTCCCGAACGGGATCGATCCCTCCGCCTACCATACCATGGTCGACCCGGGCGAGGTGAAGAAGCATTACGGCATCCATCCGCTCGCGCCCGTCGTCCTCTTCGTGGGCCGCCTCACCTACCAGAAGGGCCCCGACCTCCTGATGCAGGCCATACCCCGGATCCTCGCCACGCGCTGGGACGTGCAGTTCCTCTTCGCCGGCACCGGGGATATGCGCGGCTACCTGGAGGGGATGGCGCACGGTCTCCCGGTCCAGTTCCTCGGGTACGTCGCCGATGCGGAGCACGTCCGGCTCCTGAACGCCTGCGACCTGGTCGCGATACCGAGCAGGAACGAACCCTTCGGGCTCGTCCTCACGGAGGCGTGGAGCGCCGAGCGTTGCGTCGTCGCGACCGACGTCGGAGGGCTCTCGGAGAACATCGATAACTACAAGAACGGCATCAAGGTGCCCGTCCGGCCGGAATCGATCGCCTGGGGGATCTGCCACCTCATCGACGACCCGGCCTACATGCAACGGCTCGGGAAGGCCGGGCGCCGGAAGGTGATGGAGCAGTTCAGGTGGAGCGTCGTCATGGAGAGGATGCTTGGTGTCTATGGCAGAGTCCTCTCCGGCAACCTTCGATGATGCTCGACGAGGAGGATGAGCCCATGCAGCAGGCGTTACCGGATGTCACGAGGACCGGGAGCCTCATCACCGACTACGACGTCTACCTCTTCCGGCAGGGGAGCCACTCCCGCCTCTACGAGAAACTGGGGTCGCATCCTGCCGTCTCCGGCGGCGTGCAGGGAACCTTCTTTTCTGTCTGGGCACCGAACGCCGCGGAGGTCTCGGTCATCGGGGACTTCAACCGCTGGGAAGGAGGCCGGAACCCGCTCCTGGCACGGGGCGACGACTCCGGCATCTGGGAAGGATTCATCCCCGGTATCGGCCACGGAGCGCTCTACAAATACCGTATCACGAGCCGCTACAACAATTACACGGTGGATAAGGGCGACCCGTTCGCGCACTTCTGGGAGATTCCGCCGAAGACCGCATCCATCATATGGGACCTTGCCTACCCCTGGCGGGACCGGGGGTGGATGCGCTGCCGCGAGGAACAGAACTCCCCTGATGGATCGATATCCATCTACGAGGTGCATCTCGGGTCGTGGCGGAAGGTGCCGGAAGAAGAGAACCGGTCCCTGAGTTACCGGGAGGCAGCGACCGAACTCGTGGACTACCTGCTTGAGACCGGGTTCACGCACGTCGAGTTCCTCCCCGTCATGGAGCACCCGTTCTACGCCTCCTGGGGCTACCAGACGCTCGGCTACTTCGCTCCCACGAGCCGCTACGGCACCCCTCAGGACTTCATGCACCTCGTCGACGCTCTCCACCACCGCGGGATCGGGGTGATCCTCGACTGGGTGCCGTCCCACTTCCCCGCTGACGGCTACGGGCTCTCCTACTTCGACGGTACCCACCTCTACGAGCATGCCCTCCCGGGTCAGCGGTACCACCCCGAGTGGAAGAGTTACATCTTCAACCTCGGAAGAAACGAGGTCCGGTCGTTTCTTTCGAGCAGCGCTGCCTTCTGGCTCGACCACTACCATGCGGACGGCCTGCGGGTGGACGCGGTCTCCTCGATGCTCTACCTCGACTACGCCCGGAGCGCCGGGGAATGGATACCGAACGTCTACGGCGGGAGGGAGAACCTCGAGTCGATACGGTTCCTCCGGAAGGTGAACGAGATGGTCCATGCGAACTTCCCGGGCGCCCTCGTCATCGCCGAGGAGGCGACCTCCTGGCCGGGGGTGACCGCCCCGACCGTGACCGGGGGGCTCGGGTTCGACCTGAAGTGGAACATGGGCTGGATGCACGACACGCTGGACTACTTCGTCCTCGACCCGGCCTTCCGGAAGTACCGGCCGGACCTCCTGACGTTCAGCATATGGTACGCGTTCCAGGAACGCTACATCCTCCCGCTCTCGCACGATGAGGTCGTCCACGAGAAGAGCTCGCTTGCAGGAAAGATGCCCGGCGATGAGTGGCAGAAACGGGCGAATCTCCGGCTCCTCTATGGGTATATGTTCACGCATCCGGGCAAGAAACTCCTCTTCATGGGCGGTGAGTTCGGGCAGTGGTCGGAGTGGAGCCACGATGCCGGGCTCCAGTGGCATCTGTTGCAGTACCCTCCTCACCAGGGGATCCTCCAGTGGGTCACCGACCTGAATCATCTCTACCGCCGGGAGCCCGCCCTCCACGAGCGGGACGCCGACCCGGGGGGGTTCGAGTGGGTCGACTTCTCGGATGTGGAGAAGAGCGTCGTCAGTTACCTCCGGCGGGGGCTCTCGGCCGACGACGTCGTCCTCGTCGCCTGCAACGCCACCCCGGTGCCGCGCTACGGCTACCGGGTCGGCGTCCCGTTCGGCGGGTTCTGGGAGGAGGTGCTCAACAGCGATGCGGTCGAGTACGGGGGGAGCGGCGTCGGGAACCTCGGGGGGGTGGAGGCGGAGCAGGTCCCGGCACACGGCCGGCCGTGGTCCCTTCCGCTCACCCTGCCCCCGCTCGGTGCGGTCATCTTCACCCCGGAGGGGGCGTGACGATGGACCGGGCCGTCTGCATCCACGGCCACTTTTACCAGCCGCCGCGGGAGAACCCCTGGATCGGCGAGGTCGAGGTCCAGCGGTCGGCCGCTCCCTACCACGACTGGAACGAGCGGGTGACGGCGGAGTGTTACGAACCGAACACTGCCGCACGCCTCCTCAACCCGGACGGCCTGATCGCGGAGGTCGTGAACACCTACTCACGGATCAGTTTCACGGCCGCCCCGACGCTTCTTGCCTGGCTTGAGCAGCACCGCCCGGCGGTCTACACCGCGATCGTCGAGGCCGACCGGGAGAGCCGGGAACGCTACGCCGGTCATGGGTCCGCGATCGCCTGCTGCTACAACCACATCATCATGCCGCTCGCGACCCGGGAGGAGAAACGGATCCAGGTCGCCTGGGGAGTCCGCGACTTTAGAGCCCGGTTCGGCCGCGAGCCCGAAGGGATCTGGCTGCCGGAGACGGCGGTCGATCTCGAGTCCCTGGACCTGGCAGCGGAGGCGGGGATCCGGTTCACGATCCTCGCCCCGCACCAGGCCGCACGAGTGCGAAAGATCGGGGAGGGGGCCTGGACGGACGTCTCCGGCGGCCGGGTCGAGACGCGGATGCCCTACCTCTGCCGCCTCCCCTCCGGGCGGTCCATCGCGGTCTTCTTCTACGACGGCGGTATCGCCCACGACGTCGCGTTCGGCGACCTGCTCACGGACGGGCGACGGTTTGCCGGGCGGCTGCTCGGTGCGTTCTCTCCCGGGAGGGACCGCCCCGAACTCGTGCATATCGCGACCGACGCCGAGACCTACGGCCACCACAGGAAGTTCGGGGATATGGCGCTCGCCTGCTGTCTCCGCACCATCGAAAGAAGTCGTGACGCACGCCTCACGGTCTACGGAGAGTACCTCGCCGCCCACCCACCGGGACACGAGGTCATCGTCCGGGAGAGGACGTCCTGGAGCTGCGTCCACGGCCTCGAGCGGTGGCAACAGGCGTGCGGGTGCCACAGCGGGGCGGACCCGGGATCTTCGCAGGCATGGCGCGAACCGCTCCGGAAGGCGGTCGTCATGGTCCGGGACGTCATCGCCCCGCGGGCGGCGGAGGCGCTCGCGCCCCTCGTCCGCGACCCCGCGGCGGCCCGGGAGGATGCCGTCACCCTCGTCCTCGCCCGGTGGTCCGACGAGGCCGCGGCGGCGTTCTTCTCACGCCACGCCCTCCGCGACCTCACCCCCGATGAGCGGCGGCGGGTGCTCTCGCTCCTCGAGATGGAGCGTCAGGGTATGCTGATGCAGACCAGCTGCGGCTGGTTCTTCGACGACATCACAGAGCCGGGGAGCGTCCAGGTGATGCGGCACGCGGGGCGGGCGATGGACCTTGCCCGGCAGACCCTCGGCCTCGACCTTGAGGCGGCGTTCATCGATACCCTCCGCCGGGCCGGGACAAACGACCCGGAGTATGTGACCGGCGCGGATGTGTACGAGGCCCGGGTCAGGCCGCGGGCGTTTGACCTCGCCCGGATCGGGGCAGGGGCGGCCCTCTACGCGCTCTTCGACCTCGAGCCTCCTGCGGTCGCGTCGGGGATGTACGCCGTCGACGGGGACTGGCGCTACCGGTCGGATGCCGGCGGCCTCCGCCGCACCCTCGGGACCGTCCGGGTCCGGTCCCGGGCGACGGGGGAGGAGGCGCTCTTTGACGCGGTCGCGCTCTTCTCCGGGATGGACCGGGTCGCCGTCGGCGTGCGCGAGGACGGCGGCGAGGAGGCGCTCCGGGCGACCTGGGAGGAGGTGATGGGCGCCGACCCGGCCGGGGCGGTATCCGGCTCCTTTGCCCGGGTCTACACCGGGCCCGACCTCTCTGATGAGGAACGGTGGGCGATCGCCCGCCGGATCGCTCCCGGGATCGGAGAGGCCATCTGCGGTGTCTACCAGGACGCAGCTCCGCTCCTCTCGGTGCTTGAGGATCTCGGGATCCCTGAGACGGGAGGCGCCGCCCTTCTCCGGGAGCACGCCTCCAGTGAGCGGCTGCGCTCGTTGATCGAAGCAGGCTGCCCCGATCCGGACGGCTTTCTGGCGCTCGCGAGGGATGTGATGGCGCCTGTCCTCGTAGCTCTCGGGGCGGCGGCGAGCCGGCGGATCGAGGCCTCGGCGGGGGCGGCAGCGAGCCGGCCCGGGAACCCGGCGCCGCTTGAGGAGATCGTTCGTATGGTCGGGTGCGCGAAGGGAGCAGGGCTCCCCCTCACCCTCTGGGAGGCTCAGAACCTATGTATCGAGATGCGCAAAAACTATGTCGTAATGGAGGAACGGGCCGGTCGGGGCGACCGGGATGCGGAACGGTGGATGGAAGCGTTCAGGGAGGCGGCGAGATGCCTCGGCGTGAGAGTGGCATGAGGAGGGACCGGAGATGAACCGGCGAGGCAGTGGGGTTCTCCTCCACATAACGTCCCTGCCGTCGGCCTACGGGATCGGCGACCTCGGGCCGACAGCGCACCGATTTATAGACCTCCTCGCCGATGCCGGGCAGCGCTACTGGCAGATCCTCCCCCTCAACCCGACATGCCCGGAGTTCGGCAACTCGCCCTACCAGGGCGTCTCGGCGTTTGCCGGGAACACCTGGCTCATCAGCCCCGAGCAGATGGTCGCAGACGGTCTCCTCGGACCGGAGGATATTGCAGACCCGCCCGGTTTTCCCGCAGAGCGGGTCGACTACCGGGCGGTCATGGACTACAAGAACGGCCTCTTCGACCGGGCGTTCGAGCGGTTCAAAGAGCGTGGCCCTGACTTCCGCTACAAGGACTTCGCAGCCGAGAACGTCTCGTGGCTCAACGACTATGCCATATTCGTGGCCCTCAAGGAGGAGTTTTCGGGGAAGGTCTGGAGCGACTGGCCGGCCGGGATCCGGGACCGGCGCGAGGAGGCGCTCACGAAGTACGGTACCGAACTTGCCGACCGGATCCTCCGGGAGAAGTTCCTCCAGTACATCTTCGACCACCAGTGGGGCGTGCTCAAGATCCACTGCCGCAAGCGCCACCTCCAGATCATCGGGGATATACCGATCTACCTCACCTACGACAGTGTCGACCTCTGGGCGAACCCCCGGCTCTTCAAGCTGGACGAGCAGAAGAAACCGGCCGCAGTCGCGGGCGTCCCCCCGGATATGTTCAGCAGCACCGGGCAGCTCTGGGGAAACCCGGTCTACAACTGGGACGTACACCGGGAATGGGGATTTGGGTGGTGGGAGAGCCGGATCGACCGCACTCTCGCTCTCGTCGACCGGCTGCGCCTCGATCACTTCCGGGGGTTCGTGCAGTTCTGGGAGGTGCCGGCCGGGGAGGCGACCGCGGAGAACGGGCGCTGGGTCGATGCGCCCGGCCGGGACCTCTTCACCCAGCTTGTGCGGAGCAGGTCGTGCCTCCCCATCATCGCCGAGGACCTCGGCTACATCACCTCCGACGTCCATGAGATGATGGCTCACTTCGGGTTCCCGGGGATGAAGATCCTGATCTTCGGTTTCTCCGGCGACGTCGCAACGAACCCTCACGCGCCCCACAACATCACACGGAACTGCGTCGCCTACACGGGGACACACGACAACAACACCGCACGGGGATGGTTCGAGCACGGGGTCTCCGGCGACGAGAAAAACCTCCTGTTCCGCTACATCGGGGGACCGGTCGGCGCCGACCAGATACACCGGATCCTCATACGGTTCGCGATGCTCTCCCCCGCAAAGACCGTGATCGTCCCGATGCAGGACGTCCTCGGCCTCGGGGAGGAGGCGCGGATGAACCGGCCGGGCACGGCGGAAGGGAACTGGGAGTGGCGGCTCCGGCCGGAGCAGATGGGGGAGGAAGGCCTCCGGGAGTTCGCCGAGGTTACGAGGATATACGGGCGGGGATGAACCCCGGACCCTGAGCACCTTGAAATGCACTATTTTTTCTGTTTTCCTCGATATTCCGGCGTTCTATAAAAATCCGTAGACATATATAATAATAAACACGGAAAGTACACCATTCAACAGAGGACAGAATTCATGGGGAATTTGCTACACGATCAGTTTGCCCACGTCCCGGAACGGATCTCCGGGCTCGTCGACCTCGCATACAACCTCTGGTGGAGCTGGAACTCAGAGGCCCGGATACTCTTCAAGCAGGTGAACCAGCAGGCATGGAAGGCAAGCGTCCATAATCCGGTCCGGATGCTCCGCGATATACCGGTCGAGTTCCTGAACCGGGCGGCTGAGAACCCTGCCTACCTTCACCGCTACGATATCGTCATGCGCCGGTTCAAACGCTACATGACCACCAACGGGACCTGGTTCTCACAGGAGTTCCCCGAACACCCGGCACTGCCGATCGCGTATTTCTCGGCTGAATACGGGCTCCATCACTCGCTTCCCTTCTACGCGGGAGGGCTTGGATTCCTGGCCGGCGACCACCTGAAGGAGGCGAGCGACCTCGGTCTCCCGATGGTTGCCGTCGGGTTCATGTACTCGCAGGGCTACCTGCACCAGCATATCAACCCCGACGGCTGGCAGGAGGGGATCACCGAATCAGTCGACCGCAGCGCAGCGCCGATCACCCGGGTGCTCGATGCGGCCGGCGAAGACCTGGTGGTCCGGGTCGAGCATATCGACCCGCCCGTCTACGTCGGCGTCTGGAAGGTCCAGGTCGGCAAGGTGCCGCTCTACCTCCTGGATACGGATATCCCCTGCAACGACTCCCATAACCGGGGCATATCCTCCCGGCTCTACACGGGAGACCTGGAGCAGCGCCTCCGCCAGGAGATCGTCCTCGGTATCGGCGGGAGAAAGGTGCTCCACGCACTCGGCATCGAGTACTCGGCGGTGCACCTGAACGAAGGCCACCCGGCGTTTGCGCTGCTCGAGCGGATCCGGGAGCGGGTCGAACGGGGGATGGACTTTGAGGAAGCTTTCTGCGCGGTGCAGGCGACATCGATCTTCACCACGCATACGCCCGTCCCGGCAGGCCACGACGTATTCCCTGTCGACCTCATCGACCGTTATTTCAGGACCTACTACCCGGCGCTCGGCATCGACCGGACCCGGTTCCTGCAACTCGGCGTTCACCCCGAGAACCCCGGCGCAGGCTTCAACATGACCGCGTTCGCCCTGCGAGCTTCCGCGCACCACAACGGGGTCTCATGCGCGAACGGGACCGTCACCCGGCAGATGTGGAACTGCCTGTGGCCGGGGATGCCCGAGACGGAGGTGCCCATCGACCATGTCACCAATGGCGTCCATCTCCCGACCTGGCTGAACCACCGGGTCAAGGACCTCTACGACCGCTACATCGGGCCGACCTCTCCTGACTGGCTCTCGGAGCATGACGACCCGGCGGTCTGGGAACTCATCGATGAAGTTCCGGACGATGAACTCTGGGACATCCATCTCCACCTGAAGGGGAAACTCATCCACCGGATCCGGGAGCGGCAACGGGTAAAGTGGGCGACGCATAGCGGAGGAACGTCGAACCCTGCGGCTGAAGGGGCGTTCCTCAACCCTTCCGTCCTGACGATCGGGTTTGCCCGGCGGTTCTCGACCTACAAGCGGGCACACCTCATCTTTGAGGACCTGGATCGGTTGAAGCGCATCCTGAACAACCCCTGGTACCCCGTCCAGATCGTCTTCGCCGGCAAGGCCCACCCGAACGACAACGATGGCAAGCGCGTGCTCCAGAGGATCTACCGTTACGCGCAGCAGCCCGAGTTCGGGGGACGTATCGCGTTCGTCGAGGACTACGGCGAACAGGTGGCGCAGTACCTGGTGCACGGCGTCGATGTCTGGTTAAACAACCCCCTGCCCCCGATGGAGGCGAGCGGAACGAGCGGCATGAAGGCGTCGCTCAACGGTGTCCTGAACCTCTCCATCCTTGACGGCTGGTGGATCGAGGGCTACAACGGCAGAAACGGATGGGCGTTCGGGGACGGTGCGGCCCCCGGGGCGAGGAACACCGTCGACTCCGCGGCGATTTACGACCTTCTGGAGAAGGAGGTCGTCCCGCTCTACTACAACCGCTCCATCGACGATGTCCCCCACGGCTGGGTGAAGATGATGAAGGAGTCGATCAAGAGCAACGCTCCCCGGTTCTCGTCCCGCCGGATGGTGAAAGAGTACGCCAGCCGGTATTACCCATCGCTCCTCGCAGGTGCCGTAGCGGAGCGTGCCCGGACTCCGGCAGCAAAACCCCGGCCTTCGGTCTGGGGCCCCCGGGGCCGGGAGGGGGCCGGAGAAGGGAGCGAGTGACCTCCTCTTCCTGAGACAACAGGACGAGTGGTCCTGCCCGGTCGGATAGGACCGTATCCCGGCCTATCGTCCGTGCAGGTCTGCTGCTACACGAGCACGCTGTTCTTCTGCGCCGGGTAATCCACCCCGGCCAGGTACTTCTCAACCATCCGCCCCGGTTCACCGTGAACCATGCCTCCGCCATTCCTGCCACCCCCTGTAGTGGGGGTGAATAGAATGAGTATTATAAAAAACGCGCTATAGATATTGCCGCCGATGCCGGCATTCCAGACCTGGCCTCGCACCATGCAGGTGGCCCTGGATGACAGAACAAAAGTCATACCGGAAGCGATCTCACCAGGACGGATGGAGCGAGGCCGGGTGGGCGGTGGCAGATGGACGGGGGGTTACTGTATGAGTCTTGTGATAGCATTCATCGGAAGATCGGGCGCCGTTATGGCGGGGGATATGCGGGAGATTGCATTTCAGGGGGACGACTCCTGCATCGAAGAACTGGAGCGCGAACTCTATGGCGGTTCGATCGCCTCCGACGCGGCCCTTGCGGAGCGGGCGGCTGAGATTGGCGTGACAATCCATGTCCGGGACGATAAGGTCAAGGTCGCATCGCAGCAGGACGGGGTGCTCGTCGGCGAGGTGACCGAGACCGAGGGGGCGAGCGTCCGCTGCAGGAGGCTGTATGCTACGAGAGGCAGTTACGTGATCGCCGAGATCGTCGATTCCCGGATGGAGGTGACAAAGCGTGGCAGGGCAAGCAATTTCGTGGTGCTGGGAAACGATACCACGAAACGGATCGCCAATCAGTGCATCCAGGAGGCGTGGGACGGCGGAACGCTTCAGGATGCCATGCGGCTCATCATGCTCACCATGCAGATTGCGGCAAGCGTAACAGCATCAGTGAGCAGGACCTTCGTCCTGGTGCATACCGATCAAGCGGTTGATCTCACTCATGCTACCGGTCAGGGCTTGTGCTGATAGATGCCAGACAGCGATGGAAGAACCCGGAGTTCTGCCCTGGTGACCGACCTTCGCTCTCGGGCGGAGTCCGTATGCGAGAGCCTTCCAGAGGACGGCCTCTCGACGGTTTCGAGAGAAAAAGTATTCACTGGCTGAGGTAGTTGTGCCTCTTGAGCCAGTCGACCTGGGGTTTGATGTAGCGATAGACGATGTCGCATTTCTCGTCCTGGAAACTCCAGGGGACGACGATCAGGAGGTCGCCTTCGCGTATCCAGAGCCGCTTCTTGATCTTTCCCTTGATCCGCCCGGTGCGTGTGACGCCGTCCTCGCAGCGGACGCGGATGTGGTTTGCCCCGAGCATCAGGTCGGCCCGGGCGAACATCTCCCGATTTCGCTTCTTCGGCAACCGTACTCGTACAATCTCTTCGCTTTCGTTGTTTTGTGATCCTCGTGTGTTCGTCAGTTAATCAACTCCATGAAAGGCGGTGATGCAAGACCCCCGTATATTTCCCTGGTGGTGTATACGAATGAGCCCAGCCACCATTAAAGTATCTATTCCCGGGTAGACCTGAAGAACCGGAAGCCGGCGGGGAGGGACGGGCGTACACAGTGTTTTCGATGTGTATCCCGGGTATCGATACCCGGACCAGCGTGGACGCACCTCTCCGGGGATCACGGGTTACCCCCACTTCGCCGGGATAGGTATGGTCCCCAACCCGGGCGTCCCCCCCGACCACGGCGTCGCAGGGCAGAACCGGCCCCTCCGGGATCCGGGGCGCTCAACACGGTCAGGGAAAGCAGCGATCACCTGCCGGGGGTACTCCCGTATCGAGGATGGTACCCCTGACCGCTACCCGGACTTTTCGCCGAAGAATAATTAAGGTTTGAACGTACATGTGTGACGAGGATCTTTGAATGGAAAGCAGCAAGCTGTACGTCGGTAACCTCACCTACTCGGTAAATGAAGAGCAGTTGAAAGACCTGTTTAGCCAGTACGGGACGGTAAGTGACGTCAGAGTCATCGAACGCAAAGGGTTCGGGTTTGTCGAGATGTCCAGCCCCGAAGAGGCTGAGGCAGCAAAGGAAGCCCTGAACAACACGGTATTTGAAGGCCGCACGTTAAAGATTGACGAAGCGCGGCCCCCCAGGCCGAGAAGCGACTTCCGCCGCTATTAAGGTTTACCTGAAAGAATAGCACCCAGAATATCACCCATTTTTTAAAGAATCGGGGTTCGCAAGGGCCTCTTCTTTGATTGACCGGCGCGCATGGTCATGTCATCGCCCGCCGTCACCCTGTTTCACCTGCGGCAGCTCATCCTGTCCGAGAGGAAAGATCAGGGTCGCCGGGATGATCTGAGCCCGACGGCGCCGACCGCCACAAAGAGGAGGACCGTGCGGCTGGGAACGGCTGCTGTGCCGGGCTTGATTCGCCTGATACCTGCGGGAGCGCTCCCGCCCGGTCACTACCCCCGAAGGGACGGCTGGACGGATACGCCTCCCGATCGGGGTCGGCACCATCCCGAACTCCTCAGATGAAACCCTCTTATTAGGTTCAGTTTTCCCATACCACGCAGCAACATTTTTATTCACTTAGTACCATGGGCAGGCCTGTGTCCCGCATGCGGGATGCAGATTAAAAGCAGGTGATGAGAACTATGGCAGAAGAAAGACCGTCCGTCAGAGGCGGCATGGCCTCCGCAGCACAGACCGCCTCCGTCGAAGAGCTGAGTGCATCCGCATTCCAGAAGTTCCTCGGAGGCATGGACTATCCTGCAGGAAAGCAGGACCTGATCAACCACGCGAAAAAGAACAATGCGCCGGACGCGGTGATCCAGGTCCTCGAGATGTTCCAGGACCAGACCTTCCAGTCCGCAGCAGAAGTGAGCCAGGAGTTTGGCAGGGTCAAATAACTCTTTTTTTTGAACGCATTCAACGTCTGTGGGATGATCGGTAAACGACCGCTCCCGGGGCGTCGCGGCCATTCCGGACGCCCGGGGATCTCCCGCCGGCAGGAGTCGTCAACGAGAGGGAACGCGGGGCAGCCGGACCTCATTCCTCGAAGGTGAACTCCGCCGCCCGGTCGAACCCCTGGTTCTCTCCGTACCACTGCGGCCGGTGAGAAGACCCGGCAGGGACGCTTGCACCTCGGACCCGTTCGGTGGCCGGAAGATAGGGCTTGATGTCCAGCACCCGTGCGATCGTCGGCATCGATGCCGAGCACCGGGACCACCGATGCCGCGATCGGGTTTGGCCGGACCGGAGATCGCGTGGCGAAGATCCCGATCGTCTCGGGGCCCCTGGTGTAGGCTTTTTTCAGGCCGTCTCCGACCGGCACCCGGCCGTATCGACCCGGTCGCACCACCAGAGCACGAGTATGTGGCTGAATCCATCGAGGCCCAGGAGCGCGGGCCGGAGCGGGAAGCTCACGATCGTCCCCGCGATGCGGCGTTCTCCCGCTCAACTCAGGGGTAGACGCGGCAGAATTAAAAAGGCTTGAGTTCGACCCGGGCGATAGGAGGTGAAGATCAACGGCTCCTTGTTGAGAAGTAGTCGAAAAGATGCGAGAGGCCGGATTCGAACCGGCGAACTCCTACGAGACCAGGCCCTGAACCTGGCGCCTTTGACCTGGCTTGGCAACTCTCGCACGAAAGTATGATGGACCGCTCGCCGTTGACCCGACCCGGCGATCCTCGCGCCTAACACTATGGTATCTTCAACAAAATAAAGGTAATCACTCCCCGCCATCGGCGGGGGGCCGGGGAGTGCAGGAGTTGTTCTCCATGAACCGTTTTGTCTCCCTCTCGCGGAGCTCGTACCGCTTGATCTTGCCGGAGATGGTCTTCGGGAGGGACTCCACGAACTCAACCTCGCGGGGGTATTTGTAGGGTGCCGTCACCTTCTTCACGTGCTTCTGGATGTCTTTGATCAGGGACTCCGAGGGCCGGTAGCCAGGCTTCAGCACGATGAAGGCCTTGACGACCAGTCCCCGGATCACGTCGGGCGACCCGATGACCGCCGCTTCCTGGACGGCGGGATGCTCCATGAGGGCGCTCTCGACCTCGAAGGGCCCGATACGATACCCCGAGGACTTGATGACGTCGTCGCCGCGCCCGATGAACCAGAAGTAGCCGTCCTCATCCATGTATGCCTTGTCGCCGGTGTAGTAGAACCCGTTCCGGAAGACCTTGCAGTTCTCCTCCTCGTTGTTCAGGTAGCCGCGGAAGAGCCCGACCGGGCGCGGGTCCGTCTTGATCGCTATATGTCCTTCCTCGCCGGCGGCGACCGGGTTTCCGTCGTCGTCATGGAGCTCGATATGCCAGCCCGGCGCCGGCTTCCCCATAGAGCCGGGCTTGCATTTCATACCGGGGAAGGTCCCAATGCAGAGCACCGTCTCGGTCTGACCGTATCCCTCGTAGATGGTCCTCGCGGTCCCCTCCTGCCATGCCCGGATCACCTCGGGGTTGAGCGCTTCGCCGGCGCTACAGCAGTGCCGGAGGTCGGCGAGGTCGAACTTGTCGAGGTCGGCGAGGATCAGCATCCGGTAGATCGTCGGGGGGCAACAGAACGTCGTGATCCCGTACTTCTCCAGCAGCGGCAGGATCTCGGTGGCATGGAACCGGCCCCGGATGTCGTAGACGAAGATGCACGCGCCGACGGTCCACTGGCCGAAGAGTTTTCCCCACGCGCTCTTCCCCCAACCGGTATCGGAGAGCGTCAGGTGGAGATCGTTCGGGTGCAGGTCATGCCACAGGCGCCCGGTGACGATGTGCCCGAGCGCGTAAGTGTGGTCGTGGACAACCATCTTCGGCTCGCCGGTGGTCCCGGAGGTGAAGAAGATCAGCAGCGGGTCCGTCGACCGGGTCCGGTGCATGCCGGGGAGGTTCACCAGTTTGTGCGAGCAGGGTGCGGGGTAATCGAGTTCGACGGGGTAACTGACCCACCCGTCCCTTACGCCGTCGATCATGAGCCGGACCGCGAGCGTGGGGCACTCTTCACGGATCTCCTCGATCTTATCCGCATGCTCGGCCATGGTGATGATCATCCTGACATCGGCGGCCTGGATGCGATACTTCAGGTCTTTTGGAGTCAGCATCGTCGTTGCCGGGCAGTAGACGGCGCCGAGTTTGATGAGCGCGATGACGAAGATCCACCACTCGGGTGTCCGGGGGAGCATCAACATGACCCGGTCGCCCTTCTTGATGCCGTATTTTATACAGATGTTGACGGCCTGGTTCGAGAGGCGCATGAGGTCGAAGAAGGTGTATTTCTTCTCGTTTCCCTGCTGATCCACCCAGATCATGGCGAGTTTGTTCCGATCCTTCTTCGCCCATGTGTCGATCACGTCGAAACCGAAGTTATAGTATTCAGGGACGTCTATCTTGAAGTTCGCACAGAGGTCTTCGTAGGACACTGGTTTTTGCTCATCATCCGTCATAACGTGATCATAAAAGTTGCGCGTTTCTGGTTTATAGAATTCACGAAGTTGAAGCGCGCTCCACATTCGGAATGGGCATAAAGATTATCCATTAGTATTATGGTCCAAAAAATGATACTCATATCGATGGATGAGAAAAGATACGAGTCACTGAAAGTTGAGAACATCGTTGCCTCCGGGGTAATTGCCGACTCGATCGACCTTGAACTGGTCTCTGAAAAGATCAAAAATTGTGAACTGAATACAAAGCGGTTCCCTGGAGCGGTCTACCGTATCGAGAAACCGAAGATCGCATCCCTGATATTCTCCTCGGGAAAAGTGGTGCTCACCGGCATCAGGAACAATCCGGACCTTCATGCCGGCCTTGATATCATCATGAAATCGCTCAAGGATGCCGGTGTCGATACCTACGATGAACCGCAGGTCGCGGTCACGAACATCGTCTGTTCGTATGATATGGGCCGGTACATCAACCTGAACAAAGTGGTCATCACCCTCAACCTCGAGAACATCGAGTACGAACCCGAGCAGTTCCCGGGGCTCGTCTACCGCATCGAGAACCCGAAGATCGTCGCTCTTCTCTTCAGTTCAGGGAAGATCATCCTGACCGGCGGAAAGACCGTCGAGGATATCAAGAGAGGGCTTGATTTCCTGGAGCAGCGGCTCGAAACCATTATGTGAACTGTTTTTTTCGTATTTTTTCTCAGGAAGGGGTCCCGGGCCCCTCTGATTTTTCTAAGATAGCAGAATTATCGGCAGTGCGGGACCTTCGGTCTTCTCCTGTTCCTGCCCTGCGGCCAGCCGCATATCGCCACGCACTGCCCCCCGCCCCGGGGGCGGGGGAGGAGGCCGAAGGCCGGGTGGGGTGGGGGTTACACTAATCTTTCTGGGTAGAGACAGGGGAGGGGGCGAGCCCCCTCCCCGTCAGCCCCTCCCCACGTGGCGATACCCACCACGGTCCACTGGATGGGATGATACGGGAAATGGGTGGAGCCCCGGCTCGCTTCTCAGGGTACGGCTTCCCATCGGCTATCCCCACGCACCAGTTATCAGACCCAGATCTTGAGCGCCTGAAGTGCGAGATGGATGTACTCGCAAAGTGAGCTCCCTGGCTCCACCCCCGTGGCAGGTCATACCCACCCGCCCGGAAGATCGCCCTTCACCAGTACCTGTGCGTCTTCACGTAGTTCCGCTCGGCCTTGAGGATCTCCCGGTAGAAGGCGTCCCCCTCGGCCAGGGTCGCGAGGATCCGGGAGGCCGCCTCCGGGCCGACGCCCTTTGCAGCGAGGGCGACCACGGCTTTCTTGCCGCTCGAGAGGACGATGTTTGCGTTCCGGAGGAACCTGACCTCGATTGCCCGCTCCTCCTCGGACTTGTCCTTCTTCTTCACCGCCGGGATGAGCTGCTCGTCCCAGGGTTTCAACGCCGCGATGAGGCGGGCGCTGCAGAGCGGGCACTGCGGCTTATCAGGGACCCGTTCCACGACGGTCCGGCTCTTCCACTTCCGGCAGTGCATGCAGAAGAGGACGACGTCCTCTTTCTCAAGGCGCCGCATCAGTGTCCCGATCACCGCCTGGTCGACCAGCGGCGGCGGAATCATGTCCCGTGACGACGAGAGCCCTTCGCTCCCGAGCGGGCTCAGCCGCCCTGCTGCGACGGCGATCTTGCCGTCGCGAAGACCTCTAAGGATCTCCTCTGCCGCATCCACGTCCATCGAGTTACTGAAGAGTTCCCGGTAGGCCTCTGCCGCGATGACGGTCCCGTTGAAGAGGTCGATGAGCCGGTGGATGCTGAACCGCTCGTAGTCGGCGTCCGCGTCGATGGCGCCGAACTTCTTTGCCACCTGCACCAGTTTCCACTTGAAGAGCGCCGTCCGTTTCAGGGCGAGTTTCAGGATCCCCGGGAGGTGCGCGGGCTCGAGTGCGGCTATCGTCTCCTGCACCTCAAGTGCGCGGACGTTTGCGGGCAGGCGCAGGAAGAACCGGTAGGCGCCGACCTCGATCCCGACGGCCGTCCCATAGCGGGCCGAGAGAAGGACCGAGAGCGCCCGGGCCAGCGCCTCGTTCGCCTTATGCCCGCCGCAGACGTTGCAGACCACTCCCTCGTCCGTGTTCTCGAGGGTGACGAGCCGGTCCGAGGGGACCGGGTAGTTGCCCTCGTCCATCCGTCCAATCCACCGCTCCGCGTAGGCGATCTCTGGCGAGAGGGCTGTATAACGGTCGAACGCCCGGGTCCGCCGGAGCGCCCCGACCTCCCGGGCGACGGCGAACGGCACCGGGATCTGTTCGCCTTCCCATGACGGGACCTCACCCTTCGCCTTCGTGGCCGGTTCGACCGAGATCCGGCCCCCCTCGATCTCGAGGACCCGCCAGAGCTGGCCCTTGGTGATAAAGACCGCGCCGGTGTGCATCCACCCGAGGACGAACGACTCGTCGAGCGTCCCGACTATCCGGCGCGAGACGATATCGAAGATCTCCATCTTTCGCTCGTCGTGGATCATCGAGAGGTTCTCGATGAGGTAGCGCCGTGCTCGCCCGGTCCGGACGATCCGGGTCCCATCGAGCCGGATCAGGCGGTGCTCCACCATCTGGCAGCAGACGCCGTCGAGGAGCGACCCAGAGCCTGCAAAGACGCCTGAGCGCTCGATCATCTCCCGGACGCGGGAGACCTCGATCTCCCCGTACTCGACCGCGATCGCCGCCACCTGGTTTGCCAGGACATCGGCGGCGCCGGCGGGCGGGACGATCCGCTCGCACTCGTTTGCCTTTGCCCGGCGTGCGATCACGAACGACTCCAGAAGGTCGTCAAACCCCGTGGCAAGGACGGTGCCGCGCGAGACGGCATCGAGGCGGTGGCCGGCCCGGCCGACCCGCTGTACCAGGCGCGAGACCTCGCGGGGAGAGCCGAACTGGACGACATGCTCGATGTGCCCGATATCGATCCCGAGTTCCATCGAGGACGTGGCGATGAGCGTCCGGACCTCGCCCTTCCTGAACCGCTCCTCGGCATCGACCCTGACGTCCCGCGAGAGCGAGCCGTGGTGGACCTCGACGTCCCCGCGGGGGTAGAGCTGGTGGCCGAGGGCCTCGGCGGTCACCCGGGTGTTGACGAAGACGAGGGTTGAGCCCGGAGCGTCCAGGCACCGCCCGACGGCCCGTGTCTGGGCGGCGAAGTCTTCCCCGGCAAACCGGACGGTGATATCGAGGCTGTTTGCGACCGGCACCTCGACGAGCGAGAACGGACGGGGGCCGCAGAGGAACCGGCCGATCTCATCCGGGTTCCCGACGGTCGCCGAGAGGCCGATCCGCTGGAACTCGCCCGCGTAGGCGGCCAGCCGTTCGAGCGCCACCGCAAGCTGGGCTCCCCGCTTGCTGTCGGCGAGCTCGTGGATCTCGTCGATGACGACATACCGGATATGCTTGAGGTGCCCGCGGAGACGTTTGCCCATGAAGATCGCCTGCAGGGACTCCGGTGTCGTGATGAGGAGGTCAGGCGGGGAGAGCGCCTGTTTCCGCCGCTCGTTCTGCGGCGTATCCCCGTGCCGGACGCCGACCGAGAGCCCGAGCTCCCGGCACCACCACTCCATCCGGGTGAGGATGTCCCGGTTCAGGGACCGGAGCGGGGTCACGTAGAGCGCCTTGAACCCCGGGCCGGTGGTGTCGAGGAGCCGGTCAAAGACCGGGAGCATCGCGCTCTCGGTCTTTCCCGTGCCGGTCGGTGCCACCAGGATGAGGTTTTTGCCTTCGAGCAAGAGCGGGATGGCCTGGTCCTGGGCCTCCGAGAGCCCGGTAAACCCGCGCCTCCGGGCGACCTCCCGCACCCGGGGGTCGAGGAGATCAACGGTCGTCTGCGGGGCAGAGCGTGGCCGGGGAGCCGACGTATGTGCCATCTGCTAAGAACACCTCCGCAGTCTTCTCGTCGATGCACCGGGAGAGGGGGCCAAGCCCGCTCTTCTGCAACCGCTGGATGTCGATCCCGCCCGCGAACTCGTTGAAGGCCGGGACGAAGAGGAGCCGGGTGCGGCGCTCAGGCGGCACCCCCGCCCCTTCCGGGAGGCACGCTCCATCGATCCCCGAGTAGAGGTAGGCCGGCCGGGCGCGTGCGGCGCACCCGACCGTATCGATCAGGGAGACGACCGGGTGGTGGTGGCCGAGGACGATGAGGTGGCCGAAGAGTTCAGGGGCGGGATGGGTGTGGCCGTGGAGGTAGCCGACACCGTCGATGAGCGTGCCGCCGGGAAGCAGGAGTTCGTCGTGCTCGAGGAAGCGGCCGATACCGCCGTCGTGGTTTCCCGGGGCGACGGCGATGGGCACGCGGTCCCGGAACGTTGCAAGGACGCCGGGGAGTTCCCGGTACTCCTGCCGGCTCGTCACCGGGACGTTGTGCTTGACGTCCCCGAGGAGGAGGAGGAGGTCGGGTTCCGTCTCCTCGATGCAGGCGACCACCCGGTCGACCCGGGCGGCGCTCCGGCTCGCGATGTGGACGCCGTGACGTTCGAGGCCCGACTCAATCCCCATGTGCAGGTCGGCGATGACCAGCACACGCCGGTCCTGCTCGACCAGGAGGGCCGGGCCGTTCTCAATAAAACGCAGGTGCATATCGTTGTCAGATGAGTTTGATCATGCCCGATGCGGGCTGGTAGCATTCCCCTTCGTCAAGGAGTTCTTCGAGCGCTCGCTTCGCGTCCCGTGCAGAGAGGCCGGCCCGCACCCCGGCGGCGACGGCGTCCTCGATAGGGACGCCCCGGGCACCTCCCTGGTCCTCGAGAGCGGCAAGGAGACGATCGCGCCCGATGCCGGGCGCGATCTCGCCGGGGGCGAGATCGGACCGGACGCTCTCAAGCGCCGTCCGTACCATCCCGGCCATCTCCCTGATATCCGCTGCTGTGGTGCCGTAGAGCCGGAGGGCGGTCATGGTCCGCTCATCGCCGCCGTTCTCCCGGAGCGCCTTATCGAGCGCTTCGAGGCGGTCGAGCGTCACGCCGGCGGTCATGAGCACCCAGAGGTCGCGGGCGGTGCGGTCCACTACGCGGAGGGCCTCGGCAGCGAGTGCTGCATGTGCTCGCTCACCGGTTCCGGCGAGCGTCGCCCGGCCGGTGACGGCGATGAACGCGGGCGGTTCGACGCAGCCGAGCGTCTCGACCGCGTCCGGGCTCTGCCAGTCGGCCGTGACCCGGAACGTCCCGGTGGGGTCGGCGATCCGGGCCTGCATCAGGTCGCCGCTCGCCCTCCGCTCGGTGAGGGCACCGACGACGAAGAGGCGGCGGCACCAGACGCCCGCGGGCGTCACCACGTAGGAGCCGTCCCGGCCGCCCCCGGAGTCCGCCGTGTGCCGCGCGGCGGAGAAGTCCCGCGCAAATACTCGTTCTGCAGGTTCCATACGGTTCCGTCCGCCCTGGAAGGAATTACCGGTCCCGGGGTGCCGAACCGCCGGCACTCCACGCGAACCTACGGTATTTCCATAGGGTATCCGTACCTACCTGTTCGCCCTTAACCCTCTAAAAAGGATCACCGGAGGAAGTGACGATGCTTTTACGATGCACGAGCACCAACATCCTATGCAAATGGACGACAGCCACACCATCTGGATAGAGAAGTATCGGCCCAGAAGACTCGACGAGATGGTCGGACAGAAGGATATCGTGGTGCGTCTTCAATCCTACGTGAAGACCGGCAACCTGCCGCATCTCCTCTTCACGGGCAGCGCGGGGATAGGGAAGACGACCGCCGCTGTGGCTCTCGCCCGGGAGTTCTTCGGCGACTCCTGGCAGATGAACTTCCGGGAGATGAACGCCTCCGATGAGCGCGGTATCGACGTCGTCCGGAACCAGATCAAGCAGTTCGCCCGGACGTCGCCGCTCGCCGGCGCGACGTTCAAGATACTCTTCCTCGATGAGGCGGACGCGCTGACGACGGATGCCCAGGCGGCCCTGCGGAGGACGATGGAGACCTACGCCCGGACCTGCCGGTTCATTCTCTCGTGCAACTACTCCTCGAAGATCATCGACCCCATCCAGAGCCGGTGCGCTATCTACCGGTTCAGGCCGCTCGACCGCGAAGCGGTCATCGAGGAGGTCCGGCGGATCGCGGCAGCCGAAGGCCTCACCGTCACGGAGGGGGCGCTCGACGCCATCGTCTACGTCGCCTCAGGGGATATGAGGAAGGCGATCAACGCCCTGCAGGGCGCCGCCATCCTCCGGCCCGCGATCGACGAGGAGATGATCTACGAGATCACCGCAACGGCACGTCCGGCGGAGATCAACGAACTCCTCGACCTCTCGATCGCAGGAAGGTTCGATGAGGCCGAGCAGGCGCTCATCGAACTGACCCGCGGCCGGGGCATCGCCCCGAACGAGCTGATCAACCAGTGTTACCGGGCGCTGGTCCAGCGCGACATCGACCGGACGCTCAAAGTGAGACTGATCGACGCCCTCGGCGAGACCGACTTCCGCCTCTCGGAAGGAGCAAGCAGCGATATTCAGATGGAGGCGCTGCTCGCCCGGTTTGTCCTCGCCGCAGAGCAGAGCCGGTGAGGATCCAGGCCGTGGACGAAGAGGTAACCGTCGAAGTCACCGACAACGTCGGTGAGTGGACGAAGTTTTTGAAGAAGCAGTACAAGCGGGAGCTCGCCGAGCTCTCCCGCGAGTACCCTCACAACCGGTCGCTCATCATCGATTACCGCAAGATCCTGAATAACAAGCTCGCGTTCGAGCTCCTGCGGAGCCCGGGCAAGGTCCTCGGGGATATCCGGGACGCGATCGTCCAGAACAAACTCTTGAAGTTGAAGGACGGCCAGGACCCGGAGCAGCTCAACGTCCGGTTCACGAACCTGCCGCAGAAGACCAACGTCCGGGATATCCGGGCCGACCAGATCAACACCTTCGTCGCCATCGAGGGGATCCTCAGGAAGACGACCGAGGTCCGCCCCCGGATCGTCAGCGCGGTCTTCCACTGCCGCACCTGCGGGAAGAACACCGACCCGGTCCCCCAGGGCTACGGGCGATTCGACGAGCCCGACTTCTGCCCGAACTGTGAGAGGAAGACCCGGCTTGACCTGGTCATGAACCGGTGCCGGTTCGTCGACGCCCAGAAGCTCCGGATACAGGAGTCTCCCGAAGGGCTCCGGGGCGGCGAGCAGCCTCAGACACTCGATATCGACGTCATCGACGACCTCACCGGCATGGTTGCACCGGGCGACCGGGTGGTGGTGAACGGCATCCTGCGATCGGTCCAGAGGATCAACTCCGGCCAGAAGAGCACCCTCTTTGACATCTACCTCGAGTGCAACTCGATCGAGATCGCCGAGAAGGAGTTCGAGGAGGTCTCGATCACCGAGGAGGACGAGGCGAAGATCATGGAGCTTGCCCGCGACCCAATGATCTACAAGAAGATCGCCCGGTCGATCGCGCCGACGATCTTCGGGACCGACGACGTGAAGGAGGCGATCGCGCTCCAGCTCTTCGGCGGTATCGCGAAGGATATGCCGGACGGCTCCCGCCTTCGTGGAGATATCCATGTCCTCCTGGTCGGCGACCCGGGTATCGCCAAGAGTCAGATATTGCGCTACGTCGTGAAACTCTCGCCCCGCGGGATCTACACGAGCGGCAAGTCGTCGACGTCCGCGGGGCTGACGGCGACGGCCGTCAAGGACGAGTTCGGCGACGGCCGCTGGACGCTCGAGGCCGGTGCGCTGGTCCTTGCCGATATGGGGATCGCCGCCGTCGACGAGATGGACAAGATGGCGAAAGAGGACCGGAGCGCGCTGCATGAGGCGATGGAGCAGCAGTGCTACGACGACGAGACCGAGGTCCTCACACAAGCCGGGTGGAAACTCTTCCGCGACGTCACTGCTGAAGACCGCGTCGCGACGCTCTCTTCCGACGGCAGGCTCGAATACGCATCACCGTCCAACTTTGTGGCGTCGGAGTACGACGGAGAGTTATACTACGTCAAGTCGCGGCAGGTCGACCTCGCGGTCACCCCGAACCACCGGATGTATGTCAACCTGAACCGACGCGCCGACGAGTGGGAAGAGTTCCGGCTCATCCGCATGGACGAGATCCCTATCCACAAGCGGATGCGGTTCAAGAAGAACGCCGTTTGGACGGGAGAGCGGCAAGAAGCCTACGATATCCCGCCCGTCGTCAAGTTCGCGAACCAGAATGCCGAAGGGAAACTCACCGATCCCGTCACCATCGGGATGGACGACTGGCTTGAGTTCCTGGGCTACTTCCTCTCCGAGGGCTCCGTCCAGCGGCATTACCAGACGGGGGTTCCCTACCGCGTGATCGTATCCCAGACGAACCCCGAATCGGCCGAGACAATCCGGCAGTGCCTTGAACGGCTTCCATTTAACTTCTCCTACGACGGCAAGAACTTCGCGATCAGTGCAAAACAACTCGCAGAACACCTCGCGCCGTTTGGGAAATGCCACGAGAAGTATGTCCCCGATTACGCGAAGAGTCTCCCCCCGGAGCAGATCGGGATCCTGCTCGACGCGCTCATGCTCGGGGACGGCTACGTCAACAAGACGACCGGGGTCTCGATATACACGACCTCGTCGAGGAAACTGGCCGACGACGTCACCGAGCTCCTGCTGAAGAAGGGGTGGTCCGGGAACATCCATCTCATGCGGGAGGCCGGAACCGTCACGCCCAACCCACGGGGCGGGACCTCGACCGTGAGCCATGACATCTACCAGGTGACCTTCATCCGCGACGGCCAGAACGAGCCGAACATCAACACAAACGGACAGCGGCATATCGAGAAGCGGCCGTATAAGGGCACGATTTACTGCCTTGAGGTCCCAAACCACATCCTCTATGTCCGGCGAAACGGCATCCCGGTCTGGTGCGGCAACTCGATCTCGGTCGCAAAGGCCGGCATCACCGCGACCCTGAAGTCCCGTTGCGCCCTCCTCGGCGCGGCAAACCCGAAACTGGGGAGGTTCGACCAGTTTGTTCCGATCGGGGAGCAGATCGATATGCCGCCCTCGCTCCTCTCGCGGTTCGACCTCATCTTCGTGATGACCGACCAGCCCGAGGCCGAGCGTGACGGGGCGATCGCGCAGCACATCATCAAGACGCATTCCGTCGGCGAGCTGATCAAGCAGCACGCCTACACGCCGCTGCCCGATGTCAACGATGCCTACATCGAGCGGGCGCTCTCACCGGTCACTCCCGATATCGATCCGACGCTTCTCCGGAAGTATATCGCCTACGCGAAGAGGACCTGCTTCCCCATCCTCTCGGAGGGGGCCCAGGAGGCGTTGATCGCCTACTACATGCGCCTCAGGAACCTTGCGGGCACGAACAAACCCGTCCCGGTCACCGCCCGGCAGCTCGAGGCGCAGGTCCGCCTTGCGGAGGCGAGCGCACGAATGCGCCTCTCGAACACCGTCGATACGGAGGACACCGACCGGATCCTCAAGATCGTGGACGCCTGTCTCCGGCAGGTCGCCTACGACGCCGAGACCGGGAGCTTCGATATCGACAAACTCGTGACCGGGGTCACGAAGTCGCAGCGCGACATCATCCGGTCGGTGAAGGAGACCATCCGGAACGTTTCCGGCGACTCCGGCGGCCAGGCGAAGGTCGACGAGGTCATCGACATCCTGCTACAGCAGGGCTTCTCCCGCGACAAGATCGAGCACACCCTCGAGCAGCTGAAACGGGGCGGCGAGGTGCTCGAGCCGCGGCACGGGCTGGTGAAGCTGATCGGGTGAGGGGATCGAACCAGGTCCCCCTTCGCGCCTCGCGGTGCTCGAGCTCCGGCTCGAAGCCTGATGGCTTCTCAAACTCCAGACATTCCGTCCATCGCACCCGTTGCACTTCGCGTGATTCGACAGAGTGGGTAGTGATAGAGCCTCACGCGAAATGCGATGCTCAGGAGCGCGACTGCCGGGACGTGCGAAGGCCACGAAGGAGTGTCGCACAGCGAAGCTTGGCGGCTTTTCGAACTTCCATTCCTAATTCATTGCGTGTTCTCCGCGACGTAAACCGCACCGCCTACCTCTCTTTGAGAATGGCCTCTCTCCTGTGTCCGCGTCCCCCAGGGCTGGATCGGACACCCCATTTTTGCAATCAGCCGAGGGACGTGTAGAGGATTGTGAGAGAAATGCTATATAGCTCCGGGTATATCTCCTTGTGCGGAGGCTCAAAACAGCGTTCGCAAAACGGCGGAGGCTCGCCCCATCCATCCAAGACCGGGTGAACCCCCCCACTGCCCGGAGGCAAGAGAGTAGTTCGCGTTCCACGTACTTAAGGTTGCGCCTCTTCTGCCTCCGGGGATGTTCCAGGAGGAAAGTAAATGAACGGAAACATTGGAATGCGGGCCCTCTCCGCGCTCTTCGCCGTGCTGCTGGTGAGCGTGGGCGTTGTGCCGGCTATGGCTACCGGGGAACTACAGGATAGTAAAAGCGAGACTCATCGTTCGATTTCCCCGGATTATCTAAAGGATGCAAAACCTGCAACACCACTCGAAGAGTCCGAAATGATCTCGATCGTTGTCCCGTACAAGTTGACTTTAACGAAGGATGCTCGTCAGGATGCAAACATCGTGAATATATCATTCTCAGTATCTGAATTTGATGAGCAGTTCACATGCATGGCGGATCATCCAGGGTACCATATCTTCAAGGGAATCAATGAAAATGAGGAAGTCGCGGTTTTACGGATGCCAAAAACCATGTTTGGTTATCTAAATCAGAATCCCACTACGATCAACATCAATTTCCCCACGGAATATTTCACAGTTTATCCAAATGTTGGAGAGATGGAGAAGTCTATCGGTGGGGGAATAGCCAGATCTATTCAGGCAGGTGATCCACTGTCATATGAAATATCGAGAGGAGACTGGGATTTATATGCTGAATGGATTCAATTCAACCACAAAATCCCCCGACAGATTACGTATCTGACGGGTAAAATAACTCCATATTACTACTCAAACAGTGAGTATGGATATTGTGCCTATCATGAGAGAGAGATCTACCTGAATGAAGGAGACACAATCGAACTGGTAGTTGCATACCACGATCAAACCGATGGAGGCAAGGTGCTGCTATTCCCGGCAATCTGGGATGATCCTGCGCCCGATCCAATCTACCCCCTGCCCTTCATTGAGGTTTCCCGCAGTTCGTTGCCGCATGAATATGAGTATTACTGTGGGATCGGGGTCGGAAACAATGTTGGGACTTATGAACTATGGTTCCACGATGCAAGCACTGACAACTGGTGGTACTACCGATACGATGATGATACATCTCCTAGCACATATATAGACCATTTAGATGGTTCATCTGAACTGTGGCTTGATCCAGTGGCAAGCGGATATTTCTTCATGGGTCAGACCATCCCGGTGAAGGACGAATGGAGCTGGGAAGGTGGAATTTGGTATAAGCCGAGGGCTGCGTTTGAGTACAATAACGGCCCCACCCCCGACGATTACGTGCATATCGACTACTATTGGGGGGGAGAACTGAATCAGGAACTATTTACGCGCTCTTATTGTGACTCCAGATGGTGAAACATCCATTTCCACTATTTTTACAGAGAGGTCTCATGAGATGAAGAAAGATATTATTTATGATGTAAACGCGAACGTCGATACCTGTCCTGACACGACATGTAAGGCGGCTACTATCACTGAGTTGATGATGGATGGTTCATAAGTATCTCTTGCCGGTCATTCTGTTTGCACTGATAGCAGGGTCAGGCTGTACAGATGTCTGGAACACAAAAGTGGCAAGCGATGACATCGTCGATCAGTTTACCGCACGTCAAGAAAGCATCAGGGACTACTCAACGATTCTTTCAAAAACAACCGGTTTAACCATCGAGGCCCCGGTCTTAGAAACGATGAGCATAACTGTGAAAAAGCCCTATTGCTATCGGGTTGAGTATCTCGTTTCCCCGAAGGTAGGGGTCGGTACCCTTGCAGTTTCTGATGGGAGAGATCTATGGTGGTACTACCCTTCGGAGAACCGTTACCAGCATGGAAACATAGACGATCCGGCGCAAACGATATTTACTGAACTGGATTACCAGACGACTGCCAGCACAATCCTGAAGGAAAACGAACCGACATACATCGGCGAAGACGTTATCGATGGAGAGACGGCATATGTTATCGAGGCGATGCCGGATGATCCGCTGAAGTACTCCCCCGTTCTCTTCTCACGAGTTCGCATCTGGATTGACAGCGATGCGTGGGTAGTGAAAAAGATCGAGTTCTTTTACGAATCCGAAATGCCGATTGTACGAGCCGAATACTCAAATATACGGATAAACACCGAGGTTTCGAGCGATATCTGCACGTTCGTCCCGCCCGAAGGCGCGCAGCCGGAACCAACACCGGACCCGGCCGGCCGGGTAACACCCCTGCATGCGTCTACACCAGAGCAGGCCCAAGACCGGTTCGGCTCGTATATCCGGATCCCCGCTTACGTCCCGGAAGGATATACGTTCCATTACGCTCTGTTCTACGGGAAAGCGGAGGGCCAAACGTCCCAGTTTTATACCCGGGGAAACGAGGAGTTCCGGATCAGGGTGATTTTCCCGCCCGAAAAGTCCTGCCCGGAACTCCTGACCGGAAACGCGACGCAGGTGGTGATCGACGGGACCGCAGGGACGTACGTCGTCGGCAAAGGGGAGAATCAGCTCCGGTGGCACGATGAAAACATCTCGTACTGCATCACCGGTTTGCTGAGCGAAGAGGAGATGGTGAAGGTGGCGGCCTCCATGGAGTGAGGCCCCGGCGTGTTGCCCGGGGCGCACCTTCTTACTCCCATACCCCAAACCTACTAACCATGATCACCGACCGCGAGAAAGCGGCGTTTGAAGCCGGTATCAAGCTCGGCGCCCTCTACCACCAGTTTGTCGGGACGCCCATCGCCCGCGAGACCGCCGCCTCCGTTGAAGCCGCCATTGAGCAGGCCGTCGGCCTCCAGCCCTACGTGACGGATATCCGCGTCCGGCTGAACCGCGATATGATGGTCTCGAACCGGTTCGGCTACTCAGAGCTCGCCGGGAAGATGTTCGATGCCGAGATCACGACCGAGGTCGGCGCGACCGCCTGCCGGGCCCGGCTGCACCTCGAGGACGACTACCCCATGATGGAGATCGTCGAGTTCCATGAAACCACCTGCGATACCGATCACTGACGACCATATCCACATCGACCCGGCAAACGGCCGGGGTGTCGAGGCTGCAAAGGACTTCCGCCGCAGCGGGGGGACGCACATCTTCCTGGTCGCAAAGCCCTCCTGGTCGCTCGGCATCGAACCCTCATCGGGCGAGGACTACCGTGAGGTCTTCGACGCGACGCTCCGGGTGGCCGAGCTGGTCCGGGAGACCGGGCTCGTCGTCTACCCGGTCCTCGGCGTCCACCCGGCGGAGATGAACCGGCTTGCCGAACGGATGACCCTTGACGAGGCCGCTGCCGTCATGATGGGCGGGCTCGACCTTGCGGCCCGCTACGTCGAGGAAGGGCGGGCGGTTGCCCTCAAGAGCGGTCGGCCCCACTACGAGGTCGCGCCTGAGGTGCTTGCCGCCTCAAACGCAGTCCTCTACCACGCGCTCGAACTCGGTGCCGACTGCGACTGCGCCGTCCAGCTCCACGCCGAGAGCGGCCCCTGCACCGACGTCGTCGATATGGCAGAGCGGGCAGGCATCCCGGTCGAGCGGGTCGTCAAGCACTTCGCAACCCCCGACACCCCCCTCATGCCCTCCTTCATCGCGCGGCACGAGGAGATCCCCGCGCTCGCCCGGGCCGGCCGATGGTTCACGATGGAGAGCGACTACATGGACGAGAACTCCCGGCCCGGCGCGGTCATCGGGCCGAAGTCCGTCCCCCGGTTCACGCGCCGCTACATCGAGGAAGAGCTCATCACCGAAGAGGACGCCTGGCGCATCCATCAAGAGACCCCATCGCGCACCTACGGCGTGGATATCGTCCTTCCCTGACCGCACCAGCGCACCTTTTTGAAGACTCCCGTCCAAGAGATCTGAGATGCACCTGAAGATTCACCGCATGCCCGGCGCCGGTGAGGTGGTGGCTGCCTGCGACGCAGAACTGCTCGATACCACCCTCGCGCACGGAGACGTGGAAGTCTGTATCACCGGAGGATTTTACGGCACGGAGCGTGTCGCCGAGGAAGAGGTCAGGGAGGCGCTGATCTGCGCGACGAACGCTAACATTATAGGAAAGCGCGTCGTAGCACTCGCCATCGCCATGGGACTGATCGCCGAGGAAGACTGCATCATGATCGGCGACGTGCCCCATGCCCAGATATTCAGGATATAACCTATGACCATACAGACGAGCATCTGCCCTCGCTGCGGCCAGCCGACCGAGGAAGGATTCTGTCCGCAGTGCCGGGCCGCGGAGGTCCGGCTGCTCACCTGCACTCCCCGCGTGACGGCCGTCTACTGCCCGGTTTGCGAATCGCAGAAACGGGGGAAGACCTGGTCGGACCTGCACATGCCGCGCGAGGACCTCATCGCCGAACTCGCCGTATCGGCGACGGGTATCCATGAGGACGCAAAAGACATCCGGGTCACCGTTCGGCCTGAGGAGACCGGGCCGAACAAGACGACCTGCACCATCGATGTGGAGGCGACCCTCTATTCAGTCCCGGTCCGGGGGACCTGCACGACCGAGATCCTCTGGCAGAAGGAGTCCTGCGACCGGTGCAGCCGGATCTCCGGGGGCTACTATGAGGGAATCGTCCAGGTGCGGGCCACGAACCGGAGGATCAACGCCTACGAGCGCGAGGTCGCGACGAAGATCGCGGAGCAGGCCGAGGAATCGCTCCAGCAGGGGGGCGACCGGTTCTCGTTCATATCGGATCTCCAGGAGACGAAAGACGGCGTCGACATCACCGTCGGGACGCAGCACCTCGGCCAGGAGATCGCCCGGATGGTCACGGGGGCGCTCGGCGGGCGGTTCACGACCCACCCGAAGTTGGTCGGCGAGAAGGAGGGGAAGGCGCTCTACCGGATCACCTACTCCATCCGCCTCCCCTTCTACCAGAAGGGCGACGTGGTCGTCTCACGGGGCGGCTACTTTGAGGTGCGCGATATCGACGGCCACCGCCTCCGGGTCTTCGACCTCCAGAGCGGCCAGGGCCGGACCCTTGCCGAGGACGAGATCGTGCGCCTTCTCGGGAACGTTCGCGAGGCCGAGTCCGCGATCGTCGTCTATACGCAGCCAGACGTCGTGGGCTTGATGGACCCGAAGACCTACGTGACCCGGGAGCTCGACCCGGTGCCCTGGACGTTCCCGGTGGAGGGACAGCCTATCCGGGTGCTCCGCGACGAGGAGCAGGACCGCCTGGTCATCGTCGGGTGACCCCCGCCATGCGTGCGCGGAAAGTGCCGGCGGCAACACTCGCCGATCTCGTGGATGCGGAGTGGGTGGACCGCACCCGTCGGCCCTACGTCCGGGACGGCACCGCCTGGGTCCCGGTCAGGGAGGGGCATCCGGCTGATGCGGACCTGCCCGACCGGGAGACCTACCAGGGAAGGGGCTACCACCTCATCGGCGACATCGCGGTCCTCCACGGCACCGCGCCGTCGGATGAGGAGCTCGCCGAGATCGTCCGGAACTGCCGTCCCCGGGGTGTCGTGTGGGTGAAGGGGTACCTGGGGGAGATGCGGATCCCGGACGCGGAGGTCCTCTACGGGACCGCCGGCGAGATCCGTCACCGCGAGCAGGGGTATACGTTCATCCTCGACCCGACACGGGTGATGTTTGCGCAGGGAAACCGGACGGAGAAGGCAAGGATCGCCGCACTCGTCCGGCCCGGCGAGCGGGTCGCCGATATGTTCGCCGGGATCGGCTACTTCTCAATACCCGCGGCCGCAGCCGGCGCGACGGTCCACGCGATGGAGATCAATCCGATAGCCTTTGAATACCTGAAGCGCAATAGTATGGCAAACCACGTCGCAGACCGCGTCACCGCGGAGGTCGGGGACTCGCGGGACCTCCTCTCCGGGGTCTACGACCGGGTCCTGATGGGACACTTCGACGCCCCGTCGATGCTCGGTGCCGCCCTCGCCCATGTCCGGACGGGGAGCGTGCTCCACGTCCACAGCATCGGGGATGCATCGGCCGCGATCCGGGAGCAGGCCGCGGATGCAGGCTTTGCGGCGGAGATCACCTCCCGCCAGGTGAAGAAATACGGTCCGCACGCGTGGCATATGGTGCAGGATGTGACGATATCGTGAAGACGCTTTCGGGAAAGACGGTGGTCCTCGCCGTGACGGGGAGCATCGCGGCCGTCGAGACGGTGAAACTCGCCCATGCCCTGCGTCGCCGGGGCGCGACGGTGCAGGCGGTGATGACGGAGGCGGCGGCCGGGATCATCCACCCCGACGCCCTGGCCTACGCGACCGGCCGGCCTGTGATGACCCGGATAACCGGCCTCGTGGAGCACGTCCTCTACTGCGGGGAGGGCGGGGCGGCGGACCTCCTCCTCATCGCGCCCTCGACGGCGAACACGATCGGAAAGATCGCCTGCGGGATCGATGATACTCCCGTCACGACCTTCGCCACGACGGCACTCGGCCGGGGAATGCCGTTGGTCCTCGCCCCGGCGATGCACGAGAGCATGTATCGCCATCCTGCGGTCGCAGGGAACCTGCGAAGGCTCCAGTCCTGGGGCATCGATATCGTCGGCCCGAAGGTCGAGGAGGGGAAGGCGAAGATCGCCGATAACGAGGTGATCGTCCTCCACGCCGAGCGAGCAGTCTCCGGGAGGCCGCTTGCGGGAAGACGGGTCCTCATCACGAGCGGTCCGTGCGCGGAGCCCATCGACGACGTCCGGGTCATGACCACCCGGGCGACCGGGCGGATGGGCCGGGCGCTTGCGCTTGAGGCCTTCCGGCTCGGCGCCGACGTGACGGTAGTCCATAGCGATACGTTCCCCTGCGTCCGAAACATCCGTGTCGTGACCGCCGGGGAGATGCGCGAGGCGGTCCTTTCGGTCTGCCGGGACGAGGGGGTTGATATCTACGCGAGCGCGGCGGCGGTATCGGACTTTGCCCCCGAGCGCCGGGAGGGAAAGATCCCCAGCGGCTCGCCCCTGGCGGTCCGGCTCAACCCGCTCCCGAAGATCATCGACGAAGTTATGGCGGCCTGCCGCCCCGTGACGGTGGCCTTCAAACTCGGGTGGCACGAGGAGGAGCGGGCACGGGCCATGCTTGAGGCAGGGGCACGGATGGTCGTCGTGAACGCACCCCCGGTGATGGGGGCGACGGAAGGATCGTTCCGGCTCATGACGGCTGACGGCGTCACTGACGTGACGGGGAGCAAAGAGGAGGTCGCCAGCGCGATATGGTCCGGACTGCTGTAGCCTTCTCCCCCGGGCACATATCCGGCTACTTCCGGCGGGTCGAGGGGTCCGGTCCCGCGGCCACCGGGAGCGTCGGGGCCGGCGTGGTCATCAGTGAGGGAGTGCGCGCGACGGTTGAACCGGCACGGTCGACGAGCGTCACCGTGGTCCGCAAGGGCCACACGGCCGCCGGGTCGCCGCCGGTCGAGTCCGCCCTCGACCGGCTGGGGGTCACCGCCCGGGTCGTCACGGAGTGCCGGCTCCCCATCGGTGCCGGGTTCGGCCTCTCGGCGGCGGCGCTTCTTGCGACGCTCACGGCCGCAAATTGCCTCTTCGACCTCGGCCTCTCCACGGATGAGGTGGCCGAGAGGGCGCACGAGGCCGAGGTCCTCCACCGGACCGGCCTCGGGGACGTTGCCGCGAGCCAGGCCGGGGGGGTCGTCTGCCGGACGGGTCCCGGGGTCCACGCGAAGATCGCGCGCTTTTACCCGGACGATCCCCTCTACGCCGTGAGCCTCGGCCCGCTCCCGACCGCCTCGGTCCTCTCCTCGGAGGAGGCGATGACCCGGATCGCCGCAGCATACCCCGACCGCTGCCCCCGCGACCTCGCGGACCTCTGCCACCTCTCGCGGCAGTTCGCCGAGAGGAGCGGGCTCATCGCGCCGGGGGTGCGGCAGGTGCTCGAGGCCTGCGACACAGCGGAGGTCCCCGCCAGCATGACGATGCTTGGAAACGGCGCCTTTGCCGCGGGAGAGGCCGCAGAGCGGGTGCTCTCGCGGTTCGGGGAGGTCTACACCCTCCGTGTTGCACGCCGCGGCGCATACCTTATCGAGACAAGACCATGATACCGAAAGACCATCCACGTTACCGCTCCCTGGTCGCCCGCGAGCAACTGGCCCGGTGCGCCCGCGAGGGCGTCGTCGCCCTGGAAGGGCTCGCGGCCCACGGGCGCGGGGAGGCGTTCGACTACCTGATCGGCGAGAAGACGACCGAGAGCGCACTCCTCGCCGCCCGGACGGCGGCGGCGATGCTTCTTGCTGCCCGGCACGCCGTGATATCGGTGAACGGGAACACGGCGGCACTGGCAGCGGCCGAGATAGCAGCGCTCCAGAAGGCGTCCGGCGCCGACGTCGAGGTGAACCTCTTCCACCGGACAGAGGAGCGGATAGTGCTGATCACCCGGCTCCTTGCGGAGCACGGTGTCCGGGTCCTCACGGGTGCGCCAGAACGGCTCGTCCCGCTCTCCCACGACCGGGCGCTCTCGCTCCGCGAGGGGATCGGGGATGCCGATGTCGTCCTGGTCCCGCTCGAGGACGGGGACCGCTGTGCAGCGCTCCGGGCGATGGGCAAGACGGTCATCACCATCGACTTGAACCCGCTCTCCCGGACCGCCCGGACGGCGACCCTGACGGTCGTCGACGAGGTGACCCGCGCCATCCCCGCGATCACCGCGGCGTGCGGCTCCCTCAAGCCCGGTGAAGGTGAACACCTGATTGCCTCCCTGGATAATACCTATCTTCTCCGGGCGGCAATAGATGAGATGAGAGAGAGACTGGCCCATGCTCTGGAGTGAGGTCTACCGGCCGAGGCGGTGCGACGAGATCATCGGACAGGACGAGGTCGTCCGCTACCTCATGTCGTTTGCGGATGCGCGGAGCGTGCCCCACCTGCTCGTCTCCGGCCCGCACGGCACCGGGAAGACCGTGGCCGTCGAGTGCCTGGCGCGGAGGCTCTACGGCGAGAACTGGGAAGCAAACACGACCATCTTCAGCGCCGCCGGCCTCCTCGGAAGGGGGAAGAGCGCGCTTGAGGCGGACGAGCGGTTCGCCCTGGTCTACCGGAAGGACCAGAGCCTGATCACCAACTTCAAGTACATCGTGAAGTGGTACGCCTCGATGCGCCCGCTCGACGCGGATTTCAAACTGATGGTCGTCGAGGACGCCGAGGGCCTGACGTTTGAGGCGCAGCAGGCCCTGCGCCGGACGATGGAGCGCTACAGCGCCACCTGCCGGTTCATCTTCGTCACGACCCGGCCGTCGGCGATCATCCCCGCTATCGCGTCGCGCTGCCTGCCGCTCTTCTTTGCACCGATCGAGAGCAGCGTTGTCCGTGGACGCCTCGAGGAGATCCTCGCCGCAGAGAACGCTGCCTGCCCGGCCGACGACCTCGACCTGATCGTCCACGCCGCACGGGGCGACCTGCGGCGGGCGATCATGTACCTCCAGATCACCGTGGGGTCGGGAAAAGACCTCGACCTCGCGGAGGTATCCCGCTCCGAGACCGCGAACGTCGCCGCGTCTGCGTTCGATGCCATACGGGCGGGCAACTTCGACGCCTCACGCAGGATCGTCGAGTCGCTGATGATCGAGTACGGGCTCTCGGCCCGGGAGGTCGTCGGCGAACTCCGGCAGGTGGTCCGGCGCGAGTACAACCACCCGGCCCTTGCGATCGCACTCGCCGATGCGGACCACCGGCTCTGCCACAGCGCAAACGATTTTGTTCAGGTCAACGCACTTCTTGCCCGGATCGCCCGGGAGGTGTTCAGTGAAGAAAGTACAGCAACATTATGACGAGGTCGCGGACGTCTACGACGACCGCTACGACGGCCGCCGAGGGAAGAGTTACCACAGGCATATCTCTGATCACGTGATGAGCGTGCTCCCGAAGGGAGGTTTCCTCCTCGACCTCGGGTGCGGGACCGGGCTCTTCGTGCAGCGCTACGTTGAGGAGGGAGGCCGGGCCGTCGGGCTCGACATCAGCCCCGGAATGGTCCGGCACGGGCGGCAGCGCTGTCCGGAGAGCGGGTTCTGCGTCGGGACCGCCGACGTCCTCCCGTTCCGGGACGAGACCTTTGACGCCCTCGCGAGCCTGCTCGCCTTCAGTTACGTCCCGGACCCGGAGGGGATGCTCCGGGAGTGCTACCGGGTCCTGAAGCCCGGCGGCCGGATCGCGATCTGCACTCTCTCCCGGACGGTCTTTACGAGCATCGTCCCGCTCTTCTACCAGGTGGGGGAGAAGGTCGGTTTGAAGAAAGTGGGCGTCGGGGACTTTGACGAGCACTACTACACCAACGCCGAGATTGCGAGGCTTTTTGAAGAGGCTGGATTCACCGATGTCGCGGTCGGCCGATGCTCGTTTGCGCACTTGAACCTCGCCGACCCGGTCTTCTCGCTCGCCCGGAAGGTGGAGCCCTTCGTCGAGGAGAACCTCCCCTATCTTGCCTACAACGTCTGTGCGGGCGGGAAAAAGCCGGAAAAGTAGAGATTCGCGGGAGGGATCGGTGCCCTCCTCCGCAGTCTCGATGCCCGCCACCCTTGCCCGCACTCTGGCAGGGATCGGTTTATTCACGAAGACCGGAGCCGGGAGAGGATCCGGAGTTTCTTCTCAAGCGCCGCCTCCGCCGCCCGCTCGACCCCGGTTTTCATCTCCTCAAAGTTCCTCTTGTCTTCGTCCACGACCTTCTTGACCGGGGTGTAGGCCGACTCCCTGAACCGGGGCGTGAAGTCCCGGATCTCGCCGTCGACCGAGAGGACCGATTCGGGCTCTCCTTCCTCGACGTAACCGATCTCTTTCATCGCGACGCCCGCGGTCCCGACGACCCGCCGGATCTCCGCCGCGTTCTCGGGGGGTGCGACGACCAGGAGGGCGTCGAGCGATACGCCCAGGTAGTCGATCTCGAGAGCGTCGAGCATCGAAAGGACCTTCGGCCGGACGAGCGTCCGGAGTTCATCTTCGACGACGACAATCCGGCAGCCGGCGGTCTCGGCCATCTCGTATGCGTCGCCCCGGAGCCCGCCGTTCGTGACATCGGTCATGGCGTGGATCCCATCGAGGACATCGCTTGCGAGGAGCGCCTCGCAGGCTTTGAGGAAGTGGAGGTTGATCGTCTCCTCGACCACCTCCGGGAACCCGGAGTAGATCGCGGCGGTGGCGATCGTCCCGCCGCCGGCCCCCTCGGTCATGAGGAGGACGTCGCCGGGGGCGATCTGTTTCCTGGCCGTGAGGTGCCGGGCAACGCCGACGGCGCCGACGCACCCGGTCAGCCGTGTCCCGAGGACCATGTCCCCGCCGATGCGGAGGGTGGAGCCGGTGACGAGCGGGACGCCCATCGCCTCGCCGACGGCCGAGACCCCCGCCGTGTAGTCGAATATTTTTGCAACGTCCCCGTCGTCGGCGACGTGGATATCAGAGAGGAGAGCGACGGGTTTTGCACCCATGACGTAGACGTCGCGGAGCGTCGCCCGGGTGACGTGGAACCCGGCGAGGAAGGGGAAGTCGGAGAGGCGGGAGTGCATCCCGTCGACGGTGGTGATGATATAGTCGCCTTCGGCACGGACGGCGCCGGCGTCGTCCATCTCGTCGACACCAACCGCGGCGTCCGTCCGGCCGATGATCCGGGCGAGTTGCCGGTGGGCGAAGAAGTCGCCGGATCCCCTCGATCCAACGCCGAACTCTCCCATCGTCGACCCGGAGGGCTCAAAGGCGAAGAGGTCTCCGGAGAGATCGGTTGAGTTTTTGGCCTCGGCGAGGACCGCCCGGGCAAATGCCTCGGCGTAGGCGGGGGTTATGCGGTGGCGCTTTATGGAGAGCACGTCCCGGGCGAGGATGCGCACAATCTCGTCGTCAGGGGTGCCGGCAGCGAGGTGCCGGCGGCTGATCTCTTCTACATCCATTGTAGAAGTGGTCGATGCGCAATCAGATAAAGGGAGTGGCGGGGGAGGGGCAAAGATTCAAGCAGATCCATGCCGAACGATGAAGAATGACGGGTGCGCAGATGATCGCTGCCTGCTCCATCGCCGGTTCCGACTCGGGGGGAGGAGCGGGTATCCAGGCCGACTTGAAGACGTTCACGGCGCTCGGCGTCTGGGGGTTGACGGTTATTACGGCGGTGACGGCCCAGAACACCCGCGAGGTGCGGGGGACATGGGTGCTCCCGCCGGACGCGGTGCGGGCCCAGATAGAGGCGGTCGCCGACGATTTCCTCATCGGGGCGTGGAAGACCGGGATGCTCGCCGACCGGCCGGTTATCCGGACCGTCGCAGAGGCACTGCCGGACGGGGCGGACCTCGTCATCGACCCGGTGATGGTCTCGACCTCGGGCCACCGGCTGCTTCGCGAGGACGCCGTTGCTGACCTCATGGAACTGCTCATCCCCCAGGCGGCGGTCGTCACCCCGAACATCCCGGAGGCGGAGGTGCTCGGCCGGATGCAGGTCGTGACCATAGAGGATATGGCGGAGGCCGGTCGGCGGATTCTCGACCTCGGTCCCCGGGCCGTGGTGATGAAGGGGGGGCACCTTGCCGGCGGTGCGGCGGTCGACCTCCTCATCGACCGGGACGGGGTGACGGAGGCCTCCGGGATGCGCTACCCCTACTCAGTGCACGGGTCGGGGTGCTGCTTCTCCGCGGCGCTCACTGCGCACCTTGCTCGGGGAATGGATGCGCGCCGAGCCTTTGTCGCGGCCCGTGAGTTCATCGATACGGCCATCCGGGATGCGGCGGGGAGTCCCGAACCCATCCGGATCGTCAATCCTGGAGGAACGAGTTATCATGAAGATTGAATAAAAATTTCCGATATCCGGGGAATCATGTCAAAAAATTCCCAATTTCCCGGGGTGTTTTCATTTATTCATCATTAAACAGAGCCCTGATAAATTTCCAATATGGCTAGATATTTTCAGTAGAAACGAAAAGGAGCCATTTGAATGTATAAATCAAATTCGGAATTTTAATAACTAAGTGCCTGTAACTATTGTACGAATGGACGAGATCGACGATGCGATTCTTCGGGAACTGCGGCGAGACGGACGGATGTCCATGGCAGAGCTCGGCTCGATGCTGGGCATCGCACCGTCAACTGTCTTCAAGCGGATCGAGAAACTGAAGAACGCCGGTATCCTTGAGCGGTTCACCATCGTCGTCAACCAGAAGTGTTTCGAGCATACGCTGGTCGCTTTCCTGAACGTCCGGGTCCACCCGGATGGGAAGCCGGAGGTCGAGGAGTTTATGCAGGGTCTCCCCTGCATCCTTGAGCTCTACGAGGTGCTTGAGCCCGGGGACTTCTTCGTCAAGGTCCGGGTGCAGAACATATCCGAACTGAAACGGAGCGTCCTCGTTCCGCTCTCAGGTCTTCCGGGAGTAAAGGATATCCAGACGATCATATCGGTGAGGAAGGTCAAGGAACAGACATGAACGGATTGCAGATTGAGACCATGCAACAGATGCTTGCGATTGTGACGCTCCTCCTCGGAACGCTCCTCATCGCCTTCATCTTCAACGCCTATCGGATCGTGAGGCAACCGACCCTGCTTCTCTTCATCTACGGGCTTTTTACCCTGGTCGTGGGGATCACGTTTGCGGACTTCGTGAGTATCTTCACGCCTGATTCCTTCATTATCGCCTGGTCGGCGGTATTCTCTCGCGTCGTGGTGATCCTCGGCCTCTGCGTGATGACGTACGGCATCCTGAGAGGATGATATGCGTACCGGTATCTCGTTTGCCCGGGACTGGCAGCTCATCAAGGTAGCCCGGGCCCTGCGGCGGCATGACGTCACGGGGCCGCTCGTCCGGGGCCTCCTCCGTGACGCCTCCCCGACCCTCGCGGAACAGGTCGCCGTCATCGCCGGGCGGCTCGGCATGGAGGACGGAACAGCGCTCCTTGCCCACAACGAGGAGCGGTTCGACCCGCCTACCCTGATGGAGGGGCTCCTCCTGACGTGGGGGATCCCCTGCACGTCCGAAGCAGCCGCCGATGGGGGCATAACGATCCTCATCGACGGCGACGGCGCAACGGCGGCGATCAGGGAGACCTTCGCGGATGAGCGGGTGGCCGAACCCTACCTCACGGGCTATGCCCGGGCGCTCCAGCAGGATGCGGTGCTCGAACACAGCGCTGATGCGAAGATAACGATCCGGTTCCCGCCCTGTGGGGAGTAGCGGGCGCGTTCAGCCGGGGGACGGCCTGGCAATCGTTGAGGCTCCGTCGCTCTCCTCGCCTCCGGGCGGTCGCGGCGGCACCGCTGGAACGTTTTGCAAATAATTATGTACTGCCGAGCCCGTTCATCTATTCTGAGCGTTTCAGCGCCAGGTGAAGACCTATGGAGACGAACAAACCACGAACCTGCCAGAGTTGCGGCATGCCGATGAGCGAAGCGGAGCATTTCGGGACGGAAACAGACGGCACCCTCTCGAACGATTACTGCACCTACTGCTATCAGAACGGCGCGTTTACCGAACCCGGGGCCACCATCGAGAGCATGGCGGAGAAGTGCGGGGCGATCATGTCGCAGTTATACGGTATCCCTGCTGAAAATGCCGAACGGTTCGCCCGGGAACAGATCTCGTGCCTGAAGCGGTGGACCGGGAGAGAGGTTCCCTTCTGCGTGAGCTGCGGGATGCCCCTTCTCCGCGACGAGGACGCGGGGACCGAGGCGGACGGGTCGCTGAGCACGGAGTACTGCACCTACTGTTACCGGGACGGTGGGCTCACCGAGCCCGATCTGACGAAAGAGAAGGCAGTCGAGCAGTACGCGCCGATGATGGCTGCAAGCCTCGGGATACCCCCTGTGAAAGCAGAAGAGATGGTGCGGCAGTATCTCTCGACGCTGCCAAGGTGGCGTGGGTAAGACCCTCGCCCTCGAGCAATCCCGGGGAAGAGGATCTCCGGACGGGCGAGTGGAGGGTGTCAGACCAGTTCGTTTCTCCGCAGGAACTCCCGGATCTCGCGCGACTCAACCCAGCCCTCGTCGAGCTGCTTGACGATCCCGTTGATCCGCTTCACCTGCTCCCGGATCTTCTCCGATGGCGTCCCGTCCTCGATCAGGTCGGCCATGCCGAGGATCACCTGCAGGGGCAGGCGGATGTGGTCCGCGAGGACGGCAAACTGCTCAATGTTCTGCTCGATCTGCTCGAACGCCTGTAGCCGCATATCCTCGTAACACCTCCTCTCCGAGATGTCACGACCGACGGTCTGGACGCCGACCACCCGGCCGCCCTCCACGATCGGGGACTCGTTCATCTCGATGACAGCAACCGTTCCATCCTTTCTGCGGAGTTCCACCACCAGCCCTTCGACGGGCTCCCCCCGGGCGACCCGGACCCGGGCTTCCTGCCAGTCAGGGCGGGTCTTCTCGAGGACGTAGTCGCTGCACTGCTCGCCGATCATCTCATCCGGAGTGTAGCCGAGGATCCTCTGCACGGCCGGGGAGATGTAGGTGATCCCCCGGTCGGTGTAGCATGTGTAGATCATGTCGAAACTCCGCTGGGCAATCTCCCTGAACCGCTCCTCGCTCTCCAGCAGGGCGTCCTGCATCTCCCGCCGGTCGGTGATATCCTCCATCATCCCGATGACGAGCCCCCGCTCCTCCGGGTCACGGAGGAGCGAAGTGGTCAGCCGCCCCCAGATGACCCTGCCGTCCTTCGTCACGTAGCGCTTATCCTGTGCGGCGTTCTCCCGTGGGGGAAGGTCGGGCTCCCCCCTGTCAGGAAGATAGATCAGGTCGGAGAACCGCATGGCATACAGTTCATCCTCATCGTAGCCGAACATGCCCACAAACGCCGGGTTTGCCCGTGAGATCCTCCCCTGCGGGTCGATGAGCGCGATCCCGGTCCCTGCCTGTTCGAATATCTCCCTGAAGCGCTCCTCGCTCTCCCGGAGGGCGAGTTCCGCTCGCTTCTGCCCGGTGATCTCCTGGCCTGTGACGGCCAGCCTCCCGGCCTGCGGACGGTAGATGCGCATATCGTACCACCGCCCTGTTTTTGGTTCCTGCAGCCGCCGCCGCACCGAAACACCGGTCTCTGTGACCTCCCCATACAGGACACGGGCACCTTCACGGATCGCCGGGAAGATGTCAAAGAGCCGCCGCCCGATCAGTTCATCGCGGCTGAGGCCGAATACGTCGGCTGCTTTCTCGTTCAACTCAAGGATGCGGTAGTCGACAGAGTTCCCGGCGTCGTCCCGGACGACTTCGTAGAGGGTGTAACTCTCGAGCAGATGCTCGAAGAGAAGGCGGTACTTCTCTTCGCTCCTCCTGACGGCCTCGTCCGCCAATATTCGCTCGATGATTCGGCCGATCCTCCCGGCGACAGCGTCGATCAGGAGGCGTTCGTCGGCGAGGGGCTGCGCATCCCCCTCACGAGGTTGCGCATGGCGGTAGCAGATCTCCACCCTCCCGACATCCCGGCCGTGGACGACGATCGGGCATTCCTGCCTCCGGTTGGTTCTGACAAAACCCGGTGACCGGTATTCCCGGTCGTCGACAACAATCCGGGCGACAGCATCCTCCGGGTCGAGCCAGCCGCCGGGAAGGATGGCGGCAATCTCCCGGAGGGCCTCATCGACCGATACCCCGTGCCACTCGGTGATGCGGCTTATGGCATAGAGAGTCCTGAGTTCCCGTATCCCGCAATCCCGGTCGCCCCTCCGCTCACTCTCCGGTTCTTCTGCTTTTTTCGTGGTGTTACCTGGAGCGGAGAGCCGGTCGGGGGTGTCTGGTTCATCAGGAGGTGGAGATAGAGGCATCGTCAAAATCCTGCAGGGGAGGCGGGCAGAGTGGCCGGATATGCCGGACGGCACACGGAGATACGGTACGGGTAGTTCTTCCGATCACTTGGGGCGATCTCCCCATAATGTTTCTGTCCTGTGAAAGGGTGACCTCTCGCTCCATCAAGGTTTCCCCGGGAAAGTACATCGGATGCCGGGTCAAGTACGCCCAAACCACTTTTTATGGCAGTGTCGCCAACAACTCTCTCACTATGGCGAAGCCCTGCACCCGGGGATCCCGACCGCAAGGATGCCGATCCTTTATAGACTGCCGGGAGGCGAACCGTGACCGGGCATGACGGGCCCCCGTCCTGTCCCCGCTGCCTGGCCGGGGTATGCGAGGTCCACAGGCCGGTCGTCGACCGGCGGGAGGTCGCGGTCTTCGTGGTATCGGGCCTCCTCCTCTTTTCCGGGGTACTCCTCGTCTACTTCACCCCGTATCCTCTCGCCGGCACGGCCCTGCTGCTCGCTGCCGCGGTGCTATCCGGCTACGAGGTCTTACGCGACGCTTTCTTCGCGATCATCCATCTTCGTTTCAGCATCGCCGTGCTCATATCCATCGCGGCGGCGGGCGCTTTCCTGACCGCCAACCCCGCAGAGGGCGCGACTGTCCTCTACCTCTATGCCATCGCCGAGTTCCTGGAGGAGTACGCGGCCGGGAGGGCGGAGCGTTCGATAGCCTCGCTCCTCGATCTCGCGCCGCAGACGGCCCGGGTCCGGCGGGACGGCGGGGAGGTGACCGTCGGCGTCGGCGAGGTCGCCGTCGGGGAGACTGCGATAGTCAGGCCGGGCGATACGGTCCCGCTCGACGGTATCGTCACCAATGGGGCGTCATCGGTCGACCAGGCGGCGATCACCGGGGAGAGCGTTCCGGTGGCAAAGGGTGTCGGGGACGCCGTCTACGCCGGGACCCGCAACACCGACGGTTACCTGGAGGTCCGGGTGACGAAGCCCGAAGAGGAGAGCACGATAGCCCGGGTCGTGGCGCTGGTCGCGGAGGCCCAGGCCCACACCTCCCCCACCGAGGCGTTCATCGAGCGGTTCTCCCGCTACTACACCCCGGCGGTCATCCTCGTCGCTGCCCTCCTCGTCGTGGTCCCGCCGCTCGCCTTCGGCATCCCGTTCCTTGAGGCGTTCTACCGGGCGCTGATCCTCCTCGTCATCGCCTGCCCCTGTGCGCTCGCCATATCCACCCCGGTCTCGATGGTCTCGGGGATCACGACCGCGGCGCATAACGGCGTCCTCATCAAGGGTCGGGACTCCCTCGAGGCCGTGGGGCTCGCCCGGGTGATCGTCTTCGATAAGACCGGGACGCTCACGACCGGGAGACTCGAGGTGGAGGATGTCGTCGCCTTCGGGGTGCCGGAGGCGGAGGTGCTCGCCGTCGCTGCATCGCTTGAGTCACGGTCCGGCCACCCCATCGCGGAGGCAGTCCGGCGGCGGGCGGATGAGGAGGGCATCCCGGCGAGGGACGTGGAGGAGTTCGCCTCGCTGACGGGGAGAGGCGTCCGGGGGAGGATCGACGGCGTGGCCTCTGTCGTCGGGAACACCGGACTCTTTATGGAGATCCCCGGCGGGGCATGGCAGGCGGCGTACGACCGCCTGGAGAGCGAGGGAAAGACCGTCGTCCTCGCCGGCACCGACTCGGCGGTCATCGGGCTTCTCGCCCTCTCGGACGTGATCCGGGAGAATGCCAAAGAGACCGTGGCCGATCTCCGGTCGAGGGGCATCAGGACGGTGATGCTCACCGGGGACAACGAGCGCGTCGGCGAGGCGGTTGCGCGCCGCATCGGGATCGACGAGTGTCATGCCGGGCTCCTCCCGGAGGAGAAGGTCACGATGGTCGAGCAGTTGATCGACCGTTACGGGCCGGTGGTGATGGTCGGCGACGGCGTGAACGACGCCCCGGCGCTCGCACGGGCAGACGTCGGGGTCGCGATGGGGGCCATAGGATCAGATGTCGCGATCGAGGCGGCCGATATCGTCGTGATGGAGGACGATATCGCAAAGGTCGCCTACCTCGTGGCTCTCTCGGAGAAGACGGTCTCGGTCGTCAGGCAGAACGTCACGGCAGCGATCGTCGTGAAACTCGGCATCGCAGCACTCGCCGTCCTGGGCCTCATCTCCCTCTGGATGGCGGTGGCGTTCGGGGACATGGGGCTCACGCTTGCGGTCATCGTAAACGCCCTCAGGATAGGACGGCCGGCGGGCGTGCCGCCGTCCTGAGCACGTGAAAAAAGATGGGAGAGAACCCTCACTCAAAGAGGCCGGTCTTCTCCGGCGCCCATGCCGGGTCGATGAACGAGAGGATCTTCGTCGTCGAGGCCGCGACGTTCCGGGTCTCCTTCACCAGGTCCGGCGGGACGTAGGCGGCACTCCCGGCGGGGACCCGTACCGCCTGCCCGCCGGGGGTGTTGACCTCGATCTCCCCTTCGATGACGTAGAGGAGGTCGGATGAACCCTTGATCCCGTCGTAGCCGAGGTAGCCACCCGGCAGGAGTTCCACGTACGCGAGGCTGTAGTCGATCGGGAGGGCCTTCTCCCTCATCAGCACCGGGTTTACCAGGGTGTAGACCGCCACGCCGGATTCAAGGTCCCACTCGATCCCCTCACGGGGACCGGCGACGACGACCGGTTTCCCGTCCGTCGTCATGCTCAGCGTGGCAAGTTCATCGCCGGATATCTCGATATCGGCTGTGTAGGCCGGCTGGCTCACGGTGATGTAAGTGAGATCGGCGTCCCCGGCCGCGGCTATCGACTGCAGCACCCCTTCGGGCAGGAGCACGGTCTCTCCCTCGCGGGCGGTTACCGTCTCGTTGTCGCAGCGGATCTCCGCCGTACCGCCGAGCACATAGACGAGTTCCGCCGTCCCGATCAGGCGGTGCGGCGGCGTCGCGTTGCCCGGTGCGATGGCGACATATCCCATGCTGTAGTTCGCCTGGATCTGCGGCATCTCCGCACCGATAATCCCGGAGTAGGTTGCCTGGCCGTCGAATATGGGTATCGGGTCAACCGGGGCGATCAGGCTGAGATCCGCTCCTGCCGGAGACTCGTCTGCGGCGAGGCATCCGGCGGAGAGGAGGATACAGACAAAGAGGAGAGGAGCGACTCTATGCATGGTAATATGTCTGACACGGGAGGAATAAACCTGATCGTCGACAGCGGCATGCACGGGAGCGCTCAGGCGGGGGCAACTCCCCCGCACCCGGCCTTCCGGAGGGTGAACCGGAACGCCGCGCCCTCCTCCGGGTGCCCGCGGACCCGGTCCTCGACCCAGACCCTGCCGCCGTATCGTGCGGTCAGCATCCGGCAGATCGAGAGGCCGAGGCCCTGGCTTCCCCGCCTTCCCCCCTCCCGCTCGAACCGGTAGAAGAGGGCTTCCTTCACGTCGTCGGGGATACCCGGGCCGGTGTCGGCGATGGTGACGAGGACGGTCTCTTCATCCATCTCCTCGACCGTCACCATGACCTCGACCCCCGGCCTGCCGTGCTTTGCGGCGTTGCCGATGAGGTTCGTGAAGACTTCCGGGAGGAGGTTGTCGGCGAGGACCTCCACGGGGAGACCGTTGTAGTGAATGCGGAGGTCGGGGAAGTGCCGGATCTCACTCAGGATGACCTCGTGGAGGCCGACGGGTGCAAGCACGGTCTGGTTCTCGTGGATCTTCCTGATGGTGGCGACGTTTGCGGTGATCTCGATGCTCTTTTTGATGCCTTTCTTCAACTTCCGGGCGTGCCGGGCCGGTTCACCGTCAAGTTCGTCGATGAGGAGATCGGCGTAGATATTTGCGACGTTGTCGGCATTCTTGATGTCGTGGGTGAGGATGTCGAGGTAGAGGTTCGCCTCCCGGTTCGCCGCCTCGAGTCTCTGGTAGAGCACTCCCCGCAGGATACCGGCCCCGATCTCCCGGCCGACAGCCTCGAGGAGCCCTCGCTCTTCGGGGGAGAAGGATCCCCGGTCCCTGCTCCCGATGAGGAGTGTCCCGAAGACGTCGGACTCGACGACGAGCGGGATGCAGGCGAGCGCGGTGAACCTGAGTTCCCGGAGGAGACGGGATTTAGAGGAGTTCGGGTCAGGATCGCGTTCGACGTAGTGGGGCTGGCCGGCAGCAAGGGGCCCGACGCAAAACTCCCTCACAAGGCTCTCCGCCCGCTCCAGGCACCCGTCCGGCATGTTCCGCTCGTACCGGGGCGCTATCCTGCTCCGTCCGGCGCCGGCGTGGTAGACGGCGCCGCCGTCATAGCCGAGGAGGTCGAGCGTCTGGTTGAGCGCAGTCTCCATGAGCTCGCCGGGCGATCGGGCCGATGCGGACGTGCCGGCGATCCGGTTGAGCAGCGTGAGACGCCGGTTGCTTGCCTGCAACTGCTCCTGTGCCTGCTTCCGGTCGGTGACGTCCCGCATAACGACCTGGATCGCAGGTCTTCCCGAGTAAAACATCCTCGTGCCCCTCCCCTCGACGGGGACCGTCGTCCCGTCGAGCCTGACAACCAGCAGTTCAGCGAGCGGCGTCTCTTCCCCCTGAAGGTCCCGCGCGCCAAAAGACCTGATGGCCTCCCTGGCTTCGGGGTGGACGATATCGAGGACAGACTTCCCGATCACTTCCTCCAGGCGTGAGGCACCGAGCATCTTCAGGCCGGCAGGATTGATGTACACGATCCTCCCGTCCTGGTGGATCAGGGTCGTCTCGGCCGAGCGTTCGACGAGCGACCGGTACTTCTCCTCGCTCTCCCGGAGCTGCATCTCCATCCGCTTTAAGGGTGTGATGTCCTGGACCCCGGCGAGGAAACCCCGACAGACGCCGTCGGTATCGATGATCGGGGTTGTCGCCATCAGTGTATGGATGCGGGCACCGTCCCTGTGGATCAGGTCGATCTCGAAGACCTCATGCGAGTTCTGGTCCAGGCCCTGCAGGTACGCTCCCAGGCACAGAGCACCCTCCTCGTCGACGAGCGCGCCGACCGGCATCCCGATCAGTTCGTCGACCGGGTAGCCGATGATATCGGCAATTCTCTGGTTGGCAAAGACCGCGACGCCCTCCCTGTCGATCAGCCCGATGCCCTCGTTGATGTTCTCGACAAGGAACCGGTACCCGTCCTCCTGCAGGAGTTCCTCTATCCCGGTCCCGGCGGAGGCGCCGGGGGTGGAATCGCCAGCGAGAGCGGCGGGCTCAGGCGAGAGGCGAATGACCCGCATACCCGGAAACAGCCCCTCGTCGGCGACCCTGCACGAGCAGCGGACCTGTCCCTTCACGTCACCAGGCGTTCGCGGTCTGCACAGGACGTCGAGAGACCGCGTTCGTCCGGCGAGGAACGCGAGGATCTCGGCCCGGCTCGAATCTTCCGCGATCGTCTTCTGGATGAACCGGTCCGCGTCGGCACCGCTCGCCGCGTCCCGGTCGATACCGAGGATGCGCTGGAGATACCCGTTGGAACAGGCTACCCGGTTGCCGGGGCCGACGACGAGCACTCCCTCGTCGAGCGTCTCCAGTATGGCGGCAAGCGCAGTGAGATTACCGCATGCAGGCAGATGTTCATACATTGGCCGGGTTCCTCTCCCTTTATCGTAGAGTTCTATAATTATTATGCGATAAAATGTTGCAAGGCCTTATAGATAGTTTTGACGCATATTACCTGAATTTTGGAATCTATCCCTCCGGTAGGCACGTTTTGGCGTCCAACGGCAGTATGCTCTTTTCCAAAGCATATAAACCTGTGTATCTCTCCCTGGAGGTAGCCGTCACCTGAGAGGCGTTGGATCCAGACTCCATCGCCGTCGTGAGGTCGCGCACGTAGTGTGGAGGCGCCTCCCGGTCCGTGAACCGCCGGAATGTTTACGTCGCGGGCCGCCATCTCCATGGCAGGAGATACCGCGCACACAACGGGGCGGCCAGTCACTATGAACCACGACCACAACGGGCACGAGATGCAACCCGTGGAGGCGGGCCGGTCCCCGGGCTCCGGAAGCCCCGTTCATAGTACCCACCACCACGCCCTTGAGGACTATCGGCGGCGGTTTATCGTCTCGACCACTCTTACCGTCCCGATCCTCCTGCTCTCGGCCCCGGTTCAGGCGCTCCTCGGGATCGTCATACGGTTCCCGGGCTCGGATTACCTCCTCCTCGCTCTCGCGACCGCGGTGTACTTTTACGGCGGCTGGCCGTTCCTCACCGGCCTTATAAGCGAACTCCGGGCGCGGATGCCCGGGATGATGACGCTCATCGCCGTCGCAATCACCGTCGCCTACGTCTACAGTTCGGCGGCCCTCCTCAGCCTTGTCGCCGGGGAGGGGTTCTTCTGGGAGCTTGCCACCCTGATCGACATCATGCTCCTCGGCCACTGGATCGAGATGCGCTCGGTCCTCGGGGCGTCGCGGGCGCTTGAAGAGCTGGTCCGGGTCATGCCGGCGGAGGCGCACCTGGTCCGGGACGGGAGGACCGAGGACGTCCCCGTTGACCGCCTTGCGCCGGGCGACCGGGTTCTCGTCCGGCCCGGGGAGAAGGTGCCGGCGGACGGCGTGGTGACCGAGGGAGCGACGAGCGTCAACGAGGCGATGCTCACCGGGGAGTCGAGGCCGGTGAAGAAGCGTCCCGGTGACGAGGTCATCGGCGGCGCGATCAACGGCGAGGGCTCCATCGTCGTCGAGGTCAGGAAGACCGGCGCGGAGACCTATCTCGCGCAGGTGATCGACCTTGTCCGAAAGGCGCAGGAGAGCCGGTCCCGGACGCAGGACCTCGCAGACCGGGCGGCGTTCCTCCTGGTGGTGATCGCCCTCTCGGTTGGTGCGGTGACGTTTGTGGCCTGGTTCGCCCTCGGGGCGGGGACCGGGTTTGCAGTGGAGCGGGCCGCGACCGTGATGGTCATCGCCTGCCCCCACGCCCTCGGCCTCGCCGTCCCGCTCGTGATCGCGGTCTCAACGGCCCTTGCTGCTACATCAGGGTTCCTGATCCGGGACCGGAGCGCGTTTGAGCGGGCAAAAGACCTCACCGCGGTCGTCTTCGATAAGACCGGCACCCTGACGGAGGGGAGGTTCGGGGTCACTGACGTCCTCACCTTCAATGGCGCGACGGAGGACGACGTGATCCGGACGGCGGCGGCGGTGGAGGCGCACTCCGAGCACCCGATCGCCCGGGGCGTGGTCCGGAGCGCGGAGGAGCGGGTCCTCTCCGTCCCCCCGGTCGAAGGTTTCCGGGCGATCCCCGGGGTCGGCGTCGAGGGAAGGGTCGCGGGCCGGATTGTCCGGGTGGTCGGTCCGGGCTCCATCGCTGATGCGGGTATCGCCGGGGACGGGCGGGTCGAGAGCCTCCAGCGGCAGGGCAAGACCGTCGTCTTCCTCCTCGAGGACGACCGGCTCATGGGAGCGCTTGCGCTCGCCGATATCATCAGGCCGGAGTCGGGGGAGGCAATCGCCCGGCTCAAAGCGATGGATGTCCGGTGCATGATGCTCACCGGCGACAACCGAGACGTCGCCGCGTGGGTGGCGGGGGAACTCGGTCTCGACGAGTTCTTCGCCGGGGTCCTCCCCCACGAGAAGGCTGCAAAGATCCGGGAGGTGCAGCAGCGCTACCGGGTGGCGATGGTGGGCGACGGGATCAACGACGCCCCCGCGCTTGTCGAGGCCGACCTCGGGATCGCCATCGGGGCGGGGACCGACGTTGCCGTGGAGAGCGCCGATATCGTTCTCGCAAAGAGCGATCCCCGGGACGCCGCGGCGGTCGTCGACCTCTCGAAGAAGACCTACCGGAAGATGGTCGAAAACCTCCTCTGGGCGACCGGCTACAACGTCGTCGCCATCCCGCTTGCCGCAGGCGTCCTCTATCCCGTCGGCATCGTCCTCACCCCGGCGGCCGGGGCGGTGCTGATGAGCGCAAGCACGGTGATCGTCGCGATCAACGCCCGGCTGCTCAGGGTATAGACCAACCTTTTGGATGATCGATTGAACCGGGAAGCTCCATGCGCTCAAATAAGGGAGCAGAGCCAGTATCTACCGGAGATGAGTTATCCATGAAACGAGATACTACGATCCGGATCTTCTCCCTCTTGATCGCCCTTGTCCTGGTGGTTCCTGCCGTGCAGGCCGCCCTCACGGTCGATGCAGGGAGCGACCGCACCGTGCTCGCCGGGGAGCCGGTCACGATCCTCGCTACCTGCAACGACACCGATCCTCTCGATGCGTCAAACCTCACCGCCTCCGTCAACTGGAGCACGGCAACGACGGCACCGGAGATCGTGCTGGATGACGACCACAACGCTACGGT
>NZ_JAVBWL010000005.1:0-76689 GCF_036677455.1 Methanoculleus sp.
ATGCTTCCCGAGGACTCTCGTACCTCAGTACCACACAACACGTGAGAGGGCTTAACTGCTGGGTTCGGAATGGGTCCAGGTGTTTCCCCTCTGCTGTGGCCGCTATTACCAAAGCCAAGGCCCGGACTTGAACCGGGGTGTAGTTGATCTGCAGTCAACCGCGTGGCCGCTCCGCCACCTTGGCAAGCCGTGTTACCGTATGTTATTGTCGTCCGATCTATTTAAGGGTTACACCCACAATAGACCGGACCACAGAGGTAATCAGGTGCGTACTCCAGATTTCGTCTGAGTTCAGCGGATGGTGTCGGACGTTAGTATCCGCGGACTGAACACGTCGTTGCCTTCGTGCTTACATCCCGGACCTATCAAGCGGGTCTTTTACCCGTGTCCTCAACGGAGTCTCTTTTTAGGTCAGGTTTCAAGCTTAGATGCTTTCAGCTTTTATCCCTTATCGCGTAGCTGCTCGGCATTGCCCTGTCGGACAACCGATCGACCAGAGGCGACGACGGAAAGTTCCTCTCGTACTATTTCCATCTTACCCTCAGACTCCTTACACTCCAGATAGATAGTAACCGACCTGTCTCACGACGGTCTAAACCCAGCTCACGATCCCCTTTAATAGGCGAACAACCTCACCCTTGGCCGCTGCTGCACGGCCAGGATGGAAAGAACCGACATCGAGGTAGCAAGCCGCCGGGTCGATATGTGCTCTTGCCGGCGACGACTCTGTTATCCCCGGGGTAGCTTTTCTGTCGTCAATGGCCCTCATCAATAAGGCTCATTGGTTCGTTAGACCCGAGTTTCCTCTCGCGATTACTTGCTATGCGTAATCGCGTCAGGCCAACTTATGCTCTTGACACTCTCCTGTGAGTTTCTGACTCACATGAGTTGACCATAGGGCACCCTTGATATTTTTTCGAGGGTGTGGCGCCCCACCCAAACTGCCTACCTACCGTTGTCCTCTCAGGGAGAGTTAGTATTACAGTAAACCAAGGATGGTGTCTCATTGTTGGCTCCCCACCCCCCGGAAGGGGTGGATCGACGCCTCCCATCTACGCTGCGCAAGGAATACCGTAATACAGCGACAGGCTGCAGTAAAGCTCCACGGGGTCTTCACTTCCCATCTGGAGTCCCTAGTCTCTGCACTAGGATAAAATGTTCAACGGCTTCGTGTTAGGGACAGTAGGGCTCTTGTTAATCCATTCATGCAAGTCGCCAATTAAGCGACAAGGTACTACGCTACCTTAAGAGGGTCATAGTTACCCCCGCCGTTTACGAGTCCTTCGTCCGGTTGAACCCGGTATTCAGATACTCGCACTGGGCAGGAATCAGTGACTATACTAATCGTTTCCGAGTTGCAGTCACCTATGTTGTTATTAGACAGTCAGAGCCCCCTGGTCACTGCGACCTGCCTGATCGCCAGGCAGGCACCCCTTGTCCCGAAGTTACGGGGCCAATTTGCCGAGTTCCCTTAACACGATTAAACCGACACGCCTTAGCCTTTTCAGCTAGGGGCACCTGTGTCAGATCTCGGTACGGACATTCATCCCCCTTTTCACGGGCTCCAGGAATTTACCGGATTACTCCATCACGCCTTCGCTCGCTTCTCACCATGGCGGTACTCCACGAGTTTGAACGCTTGGACAGGGCGACGACCCTGCCCGGTATATCCCGAAGCGTCAGGGCGGTAAACCGCTACGGATGAATGGTACAGGAATATTAACCTGTTTCCCTTTTGATGTGTTCGAGTTACGACACACCTTAGGACCGACTAACCCTCGGCTGACGAACATTGCCGAGGAAACCTAGCCCCTCCGGCGGTTGGGATTCTCACCCAACTTTGCTTCTACTAATGCCAGAATTCTCATTACTACCCGGTCCACAGGAGCTTACGCCCCTGCTTCTGCCCAGGCAGCACGCCTCTCTACGCCGTCACGCTTGCGCGTGGTCCGTGGTATCTGTAGTAGGCTTTAGCCCCGTCCATTTTCAGTGCCCCAAACCTCGACTGGTAAGCTGTTACGCACTTTTTAAAGGATAGCTGCTTCTGAGCTCACCTTCCAGTTGTCTTTGGCCTGGGACGCCTTTCAGTGTTGACACTTAGCCTACATTGAGGGACATTAACCACGGTCTGGGTTGTCTCCCTTACGCATTACAAGCTTACCCCGTAATGCGGACTGCCAGCCATCTTCGACGACGGGGAATTTGGAGTTTGACAGGGGGGTGAGGGATTTCTCCCCCAGCTCCCCCAATCAGTGCTCTACCTCACCGTCTATCTCCAGCCAGGTCATGCTACGGCATGTTTCGAGAGGAACCAGCGGATGCCCAGCTCGATTAATCTTTCACTCCTATACGCAGGTCACGCGAATGATTTGCATATCAAAACCGCCTGCGGTCCTCCACGCGCCTTTCGGCACGCTTCAACCTGCCCACGCATAGATCGCTAGGCTTCGGGTCTTATCCTGCAGACTCCACGCACTTTTAATACGTCGTCCCATGCCCGAAGGCTACGGACCTGTTGGTTTCCCTTCGGCTCCCCTTTTGGGTTAACCTTCGCCTGCAGAATAAACTCTCTGGCCCGTTCTTCAAAACGTACGTTACGACACCGGCAACCACGCCCGTACTACCGCCTCGCGACGGGTTCCTTCACGTGGAAGATCCTTTCGCGCCGTAACTCACGATCACCTATCAGTTTCAGGCACTTTTAACCACCTTTCAAGGGTTACTTTTCAGCCTTCGCTCACGCTACTAATACGCTATCGGTTTCGAGTAGTATTTAGTTTTGGAGGTTGATGACCCCCAGATTCCCGCGAGAATTCCGACCCGCGGTACTCAAGACACTACCAGGACACCTTGGCTTACATGTACGGGACTATCACCCTCTTTGGTACCACATTCCAGAGGACTTCCATTTGGCCTTGGTATCCGGACGGTAGGCTTACTACACCACATCTCCCTTTCGGGATTCAGTTTGAACTCTGTCGTGTTCGATCGCCTCTACTAACGACATCTCGGTTGATTTCTTTTCCTCCCCCTACTAAGATGTTTCAATTCGGGGGGTTCCCGATCCTTACGGATCAACACCGAAGTGTTGGGATGTCCCATTAGGGGATCTCCGGATCGTAGACTCCATGCGTCTTCCCGGAGCTTATCGCAGCTTGGCACGCCCTTCTTCGGCACTCGAACCGAGCCATCCACTGACAGGCATATCACCGTTCCGCTGAACTCATTTAACGTCCAGAATACGCACCTTTACACGGCCTCGTCAGGTCAAAAGACCTTCAGCCCTTCCCCGGTGATTCACATCTCCGGGTGCATGGAAGGCAGGACTGATACCGCCCTGCCCAGTGGACTCAGGGGGATTTGAACCCCCGGCCTCCGCCTCGCAAAGGCGGCGCTCTTCCAACTGAGCTATGAGCCCTAATTTCCCGTTGACATCGGCAATTTTACGTTTTGTCCAGCAACCGCATCCCAAGCGAATTTCATTAGGAGGTGATCCAGCCGCAGATTCCCCTACGGCTACCTTGTTACGACTTAACCCTCCTTGCGGAACCTAGATTCGACTGCGGCAACGACCGCAGCCTCATCCAAACCCCACTAAGATGGTTTGACGGGCGGTGTGTGCAAGGAGCAGGGACACATTCACCGCGCTATTTTGAAACGCGATTACTACAGATTCCAGCTTCATGTGGGCGAGTTACAGCCCACAATCCGAACTAAGGACAGGTTTAGGAGATTGCCTTCACCTTTCGGTGTCGATACCCATTGTCCTGCCCATTGTAGCCCGCGTGTAGCCCGGATAATTCGGGGCATGCTGACCTACCGTTGCCCATTCCTTCCTCCTCTTTAGCAGAGGCGGTCCCAACAGTGTCCCCATCAATCCGGAGATCATGCTGGCAACTGTTGGCGTGGGTCTCGCTCGTTGCCTGACTTAACAGGATGCTTCACAGTACGAACTGACGACGGCCATGCACCTCCTCTCAGCTAGTCATGCAGAGTCTTCAGCCCGGCAATCATTCAGCTGTCTTATCCGGTGAGATTTCCGGCGTTGAGTCCAATTAAACCGCAGGCTCCACCTGTTGTGGTGCTCCCCCGCCAATTCCTTTAAGTTTCAGCCTTGCGACCGTACTTCCCAGGCGGTACGTTTCACGGTTTCCCTTCGGCACCTCGACGACTCGTGGTCGTCGATACACCTAACGCACATCGTTTACGGCTGGGACTACCCGGGTATCTAATCCGGTTTGCTCCCCCAGCTTTCGTCCCTCACTGTCGAAGCCGTTCTGGTGAGGCGCCTTCGCCACAGGTGGTCCCTCGAGGATTACAGGATTTCACTCCTACCCCCGAAGTACCCCTCACCTCTCCCGGTCCCAAGATTGCCAGTATCCCTTAGACGCCTGACAGTTAAGCTGCCAGATTTCCCAAGAGACTTAACAACCCAGCTACGAACGCTTTAAGCCCAATAAAAGTGGCCACCACTCGAGCCGCCGGTATTACCGCGGCGGCTGGCACCGGTCTTGCCCGGCCCTTTCTTCAGGTGTGTTTTAGACACCTGGACAGCCTGCATATACAGGCACTCGAGGTTCCCTTATCACGGTTGCCCGCATTGTAAAGTTTTCGCGCCTGCTGCGCCCCGTAGGGCCTGGATTCGTGTCTCAGAATCCAACTCCGGGCTCTTGCTCCCACAACCCGTACCGATCACTGGCTTGTTGGGCCATTACCCCAACAACTACCTAATCGGCCGCAGATCTATCCTGAGGCGCCGGAACTTTCGATTACAGGGCATTCCAGCGCCTGTAATCTATAGGGTATTATCCCCAGTTTCCCGGGATTATCCCCTTCCTCAGGTTAAGTTATCCACGTGTTACTGAGCAGTACGCCGAGGGCCGAACCCTCTCGACTCGCATGGCTTAATCGAACCCCGATAGCAGTGACCTCTGGCAGGATCAACCAGAATTTGGAAGTATGCACACTACTAAACTTGGGAGGAATTAGCGGTTACTGAACAAATTTCCGCATTGCCAATGCCAACGTCAGAATCAACCCGCACAATGGCGGTCGCGTTGATTCTCCATCAACAGGAAAACAATGTTTATTTCGTAAGTATTTAAACATTTGCTTCCTGCATCAGATTCGAGATTTGAGGGCTCGAATCTTCATGTCCTTTTTAGATACAGGGAACCCGGCCCGAATCAGACCGGAGCACTTCACCTGCGCAGGAATTAACGTTTGTATGTCATTACATATAAACGTTCTCATCGTGCTTCAGGATCAGTTCCGGAAATTCAGAGTGAATTTCCCGGTCCGACCGAAGAACCAGTCCGAGACTTGACTTCTCGGACGCCCTGTCTCTCCAGAGTGAGGAAATAATGTTTGTATCTTTGAGGATATAAACATTGTGTTTCCCCCTCAGGGGCCGAATCGGGAATCCATAGTATTCCCGACCCGAGCCTGCCAGAGAACCGTTTTTAGACGGTTGCTGGCAGGTCTTGTGAGAATACATATTGAACTTCCAGACATATAAACATTGTCACCCGTATCAGACCCAAGCCGAAACTTGGGCCCTCACAACGGTTGAAGAGGACCACAGACCAGACCACCCCGAAGGGGCTGCACGGTCCGAAGCCCTGACAACACAGCCTTACAATGTTGTCGTCAATGCTATATAAGCATTTCCCTGCTTCGTCGGATCCGAGCACCCGGCTCAGATCCCCATAGACATCAGAAGTCCCCGACATTCTGCACCAGAATGCAGAATCAGGCTCGGGATTCACTTCCGACTTGACTATTACATGTTGCTCCCATCGACATATAAAGGTTTACCCCGGACCCGCACCCGGAACCGGCATTCGACTGCGAATTCCTCCTGACTCACCATCAGGCGGGCTCCAGAACGCGCTCCTGATCCCCAAAAATACCTCCGCGCGCAGCCAGCCAGATCAAGAAATGGGTATAATTTCCCGGGATATTTGAGAAAAGAGTCAAAAATCTAAAATTTTCTGCACCCGCCAACACCACCCCGGGTCAGGGGTGGCCTGCCGCGCAGACACTATCCGGTATCCTTATCCGGGACGTGGTCACCGATATGGATCTCGCCGAAGAACTCATCCTGCCAGATCGCAAGTTCTCCCTCGAGCATCAGGAAGAGAAGCGGGATGTAAACCTCCCGACGGGTCCACCCCATTGTCCCGGAGAGGTCGTCGAGCGTCAGGGCCCGCCCGTCTTGCGCGGCTCGCCGGAACTCTTCCATCACGACCGAGACCGCCTTCTGGTACCCCTCATCGTGCGCCACCGCCACCACGTCCCCGGCACTGAGGTCGAGATCCGGTTCCCGGGGCACAACGGCCCGTCTCCTCTGTTTGCGGCGCTGCTCCTTCTCCGCCGTCTTGAGCTGCTTGATGAGCTCGTAGAGCGTGACCGGCGGGCGTTTTCTCAGGCTCTTTCTCCCAAGACGACGTTGGATCTCCCGCTCCAGGCGGTCCATCGGCTCGCCCTCATCCCCGGGTTCACCGTCGAAATCAAGGTAGGTCAGGGGGTCTTCATCCTCATCGGAGATCGGCTCCTCGTCCTCATCGCCGTCCCAGCCATCGAGGTAGTCCGACTTCAGGCGCAGCAGGCACGCAGCATAAAAGAGCGTCCTTCCCGAGACCCGCAGGTCCAGTTCCTTGCGGCGGTCGAGTTCGGCGAGGAACCGGTCCGTAACATCCACGATATCGATGTTCCAGGGGTCGACCTCCCCCCGCTCGGCCATGCCCACCAGGATCTCGACGGGCTCTTCATCCATTGTTCTGCACACCGGTCACGTAGGTGCTCTTGTCCGCGCGGATCGTCACGCCCACGATGCGGTCGGCGCGCTCGATCATCGGCTTCCTGAGCGAGACGATGATCGACTGCGCGTTCCCGGTCAGCTCACTGATCATGGCGGCAATCCTGCCGACATTGTTCCCGTCCAGGAACATGTCCACCTCATCCAGCGCGTAGAACGGTGCGGGCATGTACTGCTGGATGGAGAAGATGAACGCGAGCGTCGTGAGCGACTTCTCGCCCCCGGAGAGCGCCGAGAGGAGGTGGACCTTCTTGTCGCGCGGCTGGACCGCAAACGTCATGCCGCCGGCAAACGGGTCCTCCTCATTCTCGAGGACCAGCCTGCCGCTTCCATCGGTCAGCCGCGCGAAGATCTCCCGGAAGTTTGTGTCGATCGCGGCATATGCCGTCATGAACGCGTCGTACTTCATCGTCTCGTACTTCTCTATCCGGTCGAGGAGTAGCGAGCGCTCCCGCGAGAGGACCTCCTTCTTTTCTGTCCGCTCCTCGACACGCGTGCTGACCCGATCACACTCCTCGATCGCAAGCATGTTCACCGCGCCGATCTTCTTCAACGCCTTCTCGGCCTCGGCAATCCCCGCATCGATGGCAGGGAGATCCAGATCAGTCTTTACGTCGCCGGCCTGCTCCCGGAGCGCCTCGAGTTCCCCGAGGAGCGAGCGCTCCCGTTCCGCGAGGGCATCGATCTGCATCCGGGTCCGTTCCATCGCGCCCGAGAGTTCACGGGCCTGCTGGTCCAGCGCCCGGACCTCACCGAGGATACGGTCCCGCTCAGCATGCAGGCCGGCGAGCTCGTCGGAGAACTCCTTCTGCCGTGCTTCGAGCTCGACGATCAACCGGCGCTGGTCCTCGATCTGCTCTCTCGCCGAGGCGATCTCGGCATCGATCTCCTGGTTCTTCGCCTCAAGGCGGCTCCGCTCGAGGGTGAGTTCCTCTGCACGGTTCGCGAAGTGCTGCCGCTCGCGTTTGGCATCGGTGATATCGGCGTCCTTATTCCGGAGCCGGCGCTCGATATCCTCGACGGACTTCCGATACCTTTCATACTGCTCGGTGAGGGCAGGGATCTCGGTATCATCGAGTTTCTTCTTGAGGCCGTCGACCTCCGCCGAGAGTCGCGCGATCTCCCCGGCGGTCCGTTCAAGATCCCCTTCAAGCCGCGCAAGCTCCTCGCCGCCGGTCTTCGCACCCTCGATCATCTCCTGCAGGGTCGCCTCGAGGGTCTGTTTCTCCCCCGCAAGCACTTCGGTGCGCTTCCGGAACTCCTCGACCAGCATGCGGTAGCGGGCAATCTGTTCGTCGACCGCACTCCGCTCCGCGCGCTTCGCCTCTGCAGCCACGGCAAGACGGCCGATAGACGCCTCGATCTCACCCGCCTCAGCCTCGAGACCTGCAAGCGTCGCGCGGATCCGCAGGACCTCGTCGTCGACCGCCACGCCGAATCCGCGGACCTTCTTCCCCTGAGAGCCGCCGGTCATGGCACCGCTCTTCTCGACGAAGTCACCGTCGAGCGTGACCATCTTGTACCGGCCCATCATCCGCCGCGCCCGCTCAAGGGTGTCCACCACCACCGTCGCGCCGAAGACGACCCGGAACGCGCGGTCGAACGCCGGGTCGAACTCCAGGAGGTCGACCGCATAGCCGACGATCCCCGGGTCCGCTCCGAGCGGCGAGAGGATCGGGGGACGGAGTTTGTTGAGCGGCAGGAAGGTGACCCGCCCGAGACGGTTCTCCTTCAAGTAGCGGATGGCATCGGATGCCACCGCATCGGTATCGACGACCACCCAGCGGAGCCGGCCCATCGCCGCCACATCGAGCGCGGTCGCATACTCCTGCGGTGCCCGCCCGAGTTGTGCAACGGTGCCATGGACACCGTCCATACCGAGGACGACGTCCATCGCTCTCCCGCCGGCATCGCCCTGCGCCTGCTGCTGCGCCTCAAGCCGCATCAGGTTCTGCTCGTTCTCCCGGATCTCCTTCTTCAACCGGTCAAGGGCTGACCGCCGCCCAAAGAGCGTACTCTCGGCCTCGGAGAGTTCGCGCTCGATCCGGTGCTTCTCCCCCTCGCAGTCGGCCATGCAGGAGGCGTAATCCGCGACCTGTGCCTGCTTGTTCTCCAGTTCCTCCACGATCTGGTGGATGCGCGCATCCAGGCGTTCCCGCTCCGACGTCCGCATCCGGCTCTTCTCGATGAGGATATCCTGCTCATGGAGGATCTTCGCCCGGAGTTCTTTCCTGCCCTCGAGGTCCTGCATCCAGGCGAAGAGCTGGTCCTTGAGCCCCTCGACCTCCTTGCTCTCGCTCGATATGCGCGCCTCGATCGCCTCCATCTGCTCGCGCTGCGCCGAGAGTTCCATGGCGAGGTTCGCCCGGTCGATCGAGAGGTTGCGGATCTGCCCGGCACACTCCTCGATCCTGGCCTCGGCACGCCGGTTGTCCATATAGACCCGCTGGACCGCCTCGAGGTTCTCGTCCTTCCCGGTCGCGAGCCGCTCGATGGTCTTCTCGCCGACCTTGATCCCGCCCCGGGCCTCCTCGAGCCGTCCGACGAGTTCAAGGTACTCGGGACCGCTCTTACGGTTGATCTCTTCCTCGACCGCATGCTGGCGTCCGCGCGCCTCTTCAAGACCTGTCCCGATGGACTCAGCCTCGCCGGCGGTGCGTCCGAGCGCTGCCTGCTGGTCGAGCATCAGGTCGTGAAGGGTCCCGATCTCCTGCTCTTTCTGCCGGACAAGCGCCGCGCCCCGGCACTGTTCAAGGTGCTCCAGTTCTTCCTGCCGCCGCCGATACTCCACCGCCTGCTCTCGCTCGTGCTGGAGCGCATCCAGCCTCGCCACCAGTTCGGAGAGGAGGATCTCCTCTCGCTCGATCCGCTCCCGCACCACCTCAAGTTCCGAGAACGCCTGTTCACGCTTATGGTCGAACTCGGCGACACCCGCTATCTCATCGATGATCTTCCGGCGCTCCCCGTCGCTCATCTCCATGATGCGGGTGATATCACCCTGCATCACGACGTTATAGCCCTCCGGTTTTATCCCGATCTTCGCAAGGAACTCGATGACCTCGGCCTGCTTGCAGAGACGGTTGTTTAAGTAGTTGTAACTGTAGTATCCCGCCGGCGTCCGCTTGATACGGCGGCGTATCGTCGTGCCGTCCGAGAGCGTGATCGTTACCTCGGCGGTGTTCTTCCCGGAGTTGACGTTGATCAGGTCGGTCAGCTTCTCGGCCCGCAGCCCCCGTGCACCCGAGAGGGCCAGGACAAAGAGGATACTGTCGATGATGTTGCTCTTCCCGGAACCGTTCGGGCCTGAGACGACGGTAAATCCTTCGAAAAAAGGAATTTTCGTCTTTCTTGCGAAAGACTTGAAGTTGTCGATCTCAAGCTGCGTGATGTACAAGGATCAGGCTCCCTTTCACTACCGCTCAAGGTCGACCGTATCATCCTCTTCAGCCTGGATGACATCGTCAACGGAACGCTTCTTCTGTTCAACGAAGAGTGTCCGTTCGGACGCTTTGCCCCCTTTCCCCCGGCCCTTCACCGGGGCGTTCCCGAACCGGGCGCTGGCGACGATGTACTCCGAGGACCTTCTCGGCTCCGGCTTCAGCGTCCCGTCGTTCTGCATGATGAGGTCCATCTCTCCGTCTTCGGGGACAGGTTCCTCCTGCTGCGTCTTCACCGGGCGCGCGGGTGTGCGTGGTGTCGCGGCACCACCGCGTGCCGCGGGTTCGGCGCTGACGCGAGGCTCCGCCTGGAGCGTGGCCGTGGCCTTCCTCTCTTCAGCCGCGACCGGCCTCTTCCTGCGCTCCTCCGCTTCCCGGGAGAGTTTCATTGCCACGGATTTGAGATCCAGGACCTCTTCCATCAGGCCCTTCACCAGGGCCTCGAGGTCCCGTACCTTCCGTTCCAGGTCCCGCAGGCGCTCTTCTTCTGCCTCTGAACGCTCTCTTTCCGCCTCCGGTGCCGGCGGCTGGTCGCAATCCTTCATCGTCCCCATCTCCTTTTCTCGCTCCGCGAGTTCTCGCTCCAGAAACCGTATCCTTGCATCCTTCTGAGCCATAGTCTCCCTCGAATTAATCCTTGATAATAATTACGTAATAATATTCCTATAGATCTCTTGAAAAGAAGAATTATTACATTTTATCCGGATGCGAAAGAGAGGTGAGCAACAGGTGCCGGAGAGAGAGCCGTCGCAGACAGATCATGCAAAAGAAAGCATATTACCTCACCGGGGCAACCCTTTTTCTGCATGTCTCATCTGGCAAACTTCGATCCAGAAATCGCGGGCCTCATCGAGGAAGAGCGCCTGCGTCAGGTCAACGGGCTGGAACTGATCGCCTCCGAGAACGTCGTCAGCAAGGCGGTTCTCGAGGCGATGGGTTCAATCATGACCAATAAGTACGCCGAGGGCTACCCCGGCAAGCGCTACTACGGAGGGTGCGAGTTCCATGACGCCGTAGAGAACCTGGCGCGCGACCGGATGTGCGAACTCTTCGGTGCGGAGCACGCGAACGTCCAGCCGCACTCGGGGAGCCAGGCAAACCAGGCGGCCTACTTCGCCTACCTCGGCTACAAGGACAAGATCCTGAGCCAGAGCCTCACCCAGGGCGGCCACCTCTCCCATGGCTCGCCGGTCAACATCACCGGGCGCTGGTACTCCATCTTCCACTACGGCGTCGACTCTGAAACGGAGACACTCGATTACGCGGCTATCGAGGAACTGGCGCGGACGGTCAAGCCCCAGATGATCGTCTGCGGCGCAAGCGCCTACCCGCGCGAGATCGACTTCAAGGCGTTCCAGGAGATCGCCGATACGGTCGGCGCGAGGTGCATGGCGGACATCGCCCACATCGCCGGGCTCTGTGCGACCGGATACCACAACTCCCCGGTCGGCGTCGTCGACATCGTGACGACGACGACGCACAAGACCCTCCGCGGTCCCCGCGGCGGCGCCATCATGTGCGGCAAGGAGGACGCTGCCGCCATCGATAAGTCCATCTTCCCCGGGATGCAGGGCGGCCCCCTGATGCACACCATCGCCGCGAAGGCGGTCTGCTTCAAGGAGGCCCTGACCCCCTCATACAGGGACTACTGCAGGCAGGTCGTGAAGAATGCCCGCACGATGGCTGATGTGCTCAGCGAGGAAGGGCTCGACCTCGTCTCCGGCGGCACCGACAACCACCTGATCCTCCTCGACCTGACCGGTATCTCCGCAAACGGCGAGCACCTCACCGGCCTTGCGGCCGAGGTCGCGCTCGGCGAGGCGGGGATCACCGTGAACAAGAACACCATCCCCCGCGAGCAGCTCAGCCCCTTCGTGACGAGCGGTCTGCGGATAGGCACCCCGGCCGTCACCTCACGCGGCATGAAAGAAGAGGAGATGAAGCAGATCGGCCACTGGATCGGCCGGGTCGTCAAGGATATCGCGAGGGACAAGGCCTCGAAGAAGGCGATCACCGAGGTAAGAGAAGAGGTTATTGCCCTTGCGAGCAAGTATCCCCTCTACCCTGAAGTAGCATGATACTCGACGGCAAAGCAGTCTCGGAGAAGAGGCTCGAGATCCTCAAGGAGAAGATAGAGGAGTCCCGACTCTACCCGCGCCTCGCAACGGTCATCGTGGGTGAAGACCCCGCGTCGCAGATGTACGTCCGCATGAAGCACCGGGCGTGCGAGCGCGTCGGTATCGGGTCGGTCGGCATCGAACTCCCGGCGGACGCCTCCACCGAGCGGGTGCTCGAGGCGGTCACGCGGCTCAACAACGACCCCGAGATCAACGGCATTCTGGTCCAGCTGCCGCTTCCTGCCGGGGTGGACACCACCCGGGTGATCGATGCGGTCGCACCGGAAAAAGACGTGGACGGGTTTCACCCCTGCAGCCTCGGAAGGCTTCTTGCCGGAACCCCGGTCTTTGCGCCCTGCACCCCGAAGGGGATCATGACGATCCTCGAAGAATACCGGATTCCGATCGCAGGGAAGCGGGCGGTCGTCGTCGGCCGGAGCATCGATGTGGGCAGGCCCATGGCCGCCCTGCTCCTGAACGCCGACGCAACCGTCACCATCTGCCATTCGAAGACCGAGAACCTGGCAGATGAGATGCGGAGAGCCGATATCCTGGTCAGCGCGGTCGGGAAGGCGAAGTTTGTCGGGCCGGCGATGGTGAAGGAGGGCGCGACGGTCATCGACGTCGGCATCAACACCGACGAGCAGGGAAGACTCTCTGGCGACGTTGATTTTGAGGCGGTGCGCGACCGGGCGGGAGCGATAACCCCGGTCCCCGGCGGCGTCGGTCCCATGACGATCGCGACGCTGATGGAGAACACCTTCCTGGCGGCCAAGTCACGGACATGCTGAGAGACTGCACGGTAAACCGCATCCGTATCGGCGGCGGTGCCCCGGTCCGCCTGATGGGCGTCATCAACTGCAGCCCCGAGTCGTTCTACCGGGGCTCCTACACCCCGACCGGGGAGCTCTATAACCGTGCCCTCACCATGCTTGATTTGGGCGCCGATATGATCGACATCGGAGCGCGGAGCACCGCCCCGGGCACCCTCCCCCTGACCGTTTCCGAGGAGGCGGCACGGATGGACGCGGCACTCGCGGAGTTCGACGGAACCGGGATCACCCTCTCGGTGGATACCTGCCATGCGGAGGTGCTTGCGGTCTGCCTCAGACACGATATTCATGCGGCAAACGATATCTCCGGCCTTGCCGACGAGCGGTATGCGCGGGCGGTCGCCGACTCAGGGCTCCCGGTATTTGCGATGGCGAGCCTCAAGGAGCCCGGCGACGCCGTCGGCCTTGCCGCCACGCTCTCGGCGCTCGAGATGGTGACGGCACGGTGCGCGCGCTACGGGATCGAGGAGTACGTCCTCGACCCCGCAATAGGGAGATGGACCCCGGAGCGGACGAGCGAGGACGATTGGGAACTCTGCCGGAACTTCGAGGCGTTCTCGACCTTCGGTCGCCCGGTGCTCGCCGCGGTCTCCCGGAAGACGTTCATCGGGGATCTGCTGGAAAGGGAGCCCGAAGGGCGGCTCGCCGGCACGCTTGCGGTCACGACGGCGCTGGCGGCAAAGGGAGCAGCCGTTGTGCGGAGCCACGATGTCAGGGAGACCGCCGACCTCCTTCGGATTCATGAGAAGATGAGAAAGATATGACGACACCATCATTTCAGGTCTATGGCCTTGCGACCCCCCTGGTCCGGGCCGGTGACGATATCGCAACCCACATCCTTGCGGCCATAGAACGCTCGGAGTCCCGGGGGATACAGGCAGGGGATGTCGTGGTCGTTGCGGAGTCCGCCGTGGCCACCGCCGAAGGGCGGATCACAAGACTGGCCGATATCGAGCCGTCGAGAGAAGCGTTCCGCCTCGCTGAGGTCTACCGGATGGACCCCCACCTCGTCGAAGTGGTGCTCCGCGAGAGCGACCGGGTCGTCGGGGGCATTCCCGGGTTCCTGCTCTGCATGAAGAACGGGACGCTCCTGCCGAACGCGGGGATCGACGCCTCGAACGCCCCGCCCGGCTCCGTCGTCCTCCTTCCCGCCGACCCGGATGCATCCGCGGCAGGAATACGCGCCGCGATAGCAGAGCGTGCAGGTGTCGACGTCGGCGTCATCGTCATCGACTCGCGGACGCATGCGATGCGCCTCGGGTGCAGCGGGGTTGCCATCGGGTGTTCGGGCATCCCCTCGGTGCTTGACGAACGCGGGAAGACAGACCTCTTCGGGCGCGAGCTCGAGGTCACGAAGAGGGCGGTGGCGGACTGCATCGCGTCGGCCGCAGAACTGGTGATGGGAGAATCGGGGGAGTGCGTCCCCGCAGCCCTCATGCGAGGGATAGCACTTCCGGTCGGCGACTACACCGGGGTCGCCACCATCGACGCTTCAGAGTGCCTCTTTATGGGCGTCGCGCTGCACGCCGACCCGTCCCTTCTCGTCGATAGCAAGAGAGAACCCTGAGTTCTCCAGATACTCCCGGCTCTTTCTCCCTTTTCCGTGGATGAGGATCTCGACCAGGTCTTCCTTCTCGTCGATATCGGTCGACATCCGAAACGAGTCGATCACCTCGACGGAGAAGCCACACTCCTCTGCTATCCGCAGGTGGTCGAGGAAACTTGCCCCGTAGTAATCGGCGTGGAAACACCGCGGTTTTTTGAGGAATATGATGTTCGTCCCGCCGCCCCGGCCGGGCACGATGGACATATCCTTCTCGGTCCGGATCAGCCGCTGGATATCTCCGGCCGTCACCAGGGGCAGGTCGGCCATGATGATGAGCGCGGGGCAGTGGAACTGTCCGAGCGCCCAGTTGATCGCGTCGTTCAGCGACTCCTTCCGAACAGCGATGAGCGCGTTCTCGTGTTTGAAGGGGTGGGTGCAGAGCAGGGTGGCGCTGCACCCGGACTTCAGCACGGAGGCGATCACGTCTTCAAGCATCGCCCGGGCGAACGCCTCCCGTTCCTCCTGGTTGAGGATGCAGGAGAGACGCGTCTTGGGGTTCGTGGGCTTAAAGGGAATGAGCGCGTGGAAGTACATCGTGAAACGGTTGTCGGGGCAGTATCAAAAAGGCATCGTTATGGTTGTGCGCCGGAGAACCCGGCCTGCCATATGGCTGCCGGCGCCGTTCCTTCGCGCGAGGCACCATCCCGTGAAGCCGCGACGGATCCGGGGGTCAGACGGAGGCGTTCCGGCACGACCTCGCTCCCGAAGGTTCATGTGGGGGAGTGCCGACATATACCCATGCACCGGCGCGTGATCACCTTTTCAAGGAACGCATTCCTCCCCCTGACGACGGTCTGCGCGAACCGTTGTGGTTACTGCTGTTTCCGGACCCCGGTCGGCGAGGGGTGCATCATGCCTCCCGGCGAGGCGATCCGGACGCTGGACACGAGCGCAGCCCTGGGCTGCACGGAGGCGCTCTTCACCTTCGGGGAGCGGCCCGGCGCGGTGCCCGGCTTCTCTCCACTGCTCGAGGGTCTCGGCTATGCCGACATCCTGGACTACGTCTACGACCTCTCCCTCGCGGCCATCGAGCGGGGGCTCCTGCCGCACACCAACGCCGGCATCCTCTCCTACGAGGAACTCGACCGGCTCCGCGAGGTGAACGCGAGCATGGGGCTGATGCTCGAGACGACCGCGGACGTTCCCGCGCACCGGAACTCTCCCGGAAAGGATCCGGCGGTCCGGATCGATATGATCGAGAACGCAGGAAGGCTCTCGATACCGTTCACGACCGGCATCCTGATCGGGATCGGCGAGACGATGGAGGACCGTGAGGAGTCGCTCCGGGTCATCCGGGACCTCCATTCGCGGTTCGGCCACATCCAGGAGGTGATCGTCCAGAACTTCTGCCCGAAGCCGGGGACGCCGATGGAAGGGATGCCGGTGCCGGGGACCGACGAGATCTGCGAGACGATCGCCCTCGCCCGCGAGATCCTCCCCCGGGACGTGGCGGTCCAGATCCCCCCGAACCTCATCGACGCGGCCCGCCTGGTCGGGTGCGGCGTGGACGACCTCGGCGGGGTCTCCCCGCTCACCATCGACTACGTCAACCCCGAGCACCCCTGGCCGCAGATCGACGAACTGAGAAGGGTGGCCGGAGACGCCGAACTCCGCGAACGGCTCTGCATCTACCCGCAGTATATCGAGTTGGGGTGGTACTCCCCCCTGCTCGAACCCCTCATCCGTGACCTCGCAGAGAGGCTCGCTACACGGGGGAGCATAACCTCATCATTTATCCCGACAGACATATCTGGAGATTTGCCATGAAACAGGTTGACCTCCTCTACACAGGGAAAGCAAAGTCCGTCTACCGCACCGACGACCCTGACGTCTACATCATGAGGTTCCGTGACGACATCACGGCGTTCGACGGCGGGAAGAAAGATACCCTGGGCGGCAAGGGGCGATATAACGCGGAGGTCTCCGCCTTCTTCTTCCGGTACCTGGAGGAGAACGGGATCCCGACCCACTACCTTGAGAGCATCGAGCCCGCCGCCTTCGCGGTGCGGGGCCTCACGATGATCCCGCTCGAGGTGATCGTCAGGAACGTCGCGGCCGGGTCTCTCGTGCGCAACTACTCGTTCAAGGAGGGGGAGAGACTCGACCCGCCGGTGATCGTCATCGACTACAAGAGCGACGCTCACCACGACCCGATGTTGAACGACGACCTGATCTACGCCCTCGGCCTTGCCACGCCCGAGGAACTCGACCAGATCAAGGCTATGGCGCTCGTGATCAACAAGGTGCTCGGGGAGTACCTTGATGCACGCGGGATCACCCTGGTCGACTTCAAGATCGAGTTCGGCCGTGACGATGAAGAGATCGTCCTCGGCGACGAGATCAGCATGGACTCGATGCGGCTCTGGGACAAGGAGACCGGGGCGTCCCTTGACAAGGACGTCTACCGGTTCAACAAGGGGGACGTCATGGAGACCTACGCCGGCGTCGCAAAACGGATCCTTGCTCCGCCACGCGAAGAGTCTGTGTGAGGGATGGGTCACAACGTTTAACCCGGTGATCCCCGTATTGAAGAGTAGAGGTACCCGGGACCTGGACAACGAAGAGGAGTATCATGACGGACGAAGGGATCGAAGAAGTACGTATCAGGATAAAGAAGTACGCGGATGAGAAAGGCTACATACTCAACGTCGACGAGAGGCAGCTTGCGGCCGTCCTTCGCGGGCTCGCCCGGAACCAGGAACGGTTCGGGGCGGGATACTGCCCCTGCAGGATCCGGAGCGGGGACCCCGAGAAAGATCGGACCATCATATGCCCCTGCATCTACCACGAGAAAGAGATTGAAGAAGATGGGACCTGCCACTGCAGGCTGCTCTTCAAGAACCCATCGGAATAACCTCTTTTTCCATATACCTCCGGTGCACGCTTCATGAGGCGGGAAGACCGCAACGTCTCCGGCGAGTCCGGCAGATCGTGTCGAAGGCGAGAGACCGATACGAGGAGGGTTTTGGGATCATATAATAACGTATATCACGTTTGGTTTCAACCTGTAGGTGCATGGATGATGCGTGGCAGCCCGAAGCGCTCCGGAACAGGAGGCTTGAGCAGCTCCGGGCTACCATGGACGATTATATCACAAGGAATATCACCCAGGTGGAAGGCAACCTCCCGGTCTTCTTCGGGCATGTCGCCACCACCCTCGACCGGACGTTTCCCGATCTTGACGACCGGTCCTACGATGATTTCATCGACGGGACCACCCTGACACTTCTTGGCGCCACGCGCGAGACCCCCACACCGGAGTTCCTGGAGAAGACCCTCCGGCATGCTATGGGGAACAAGCGACGAAGGAAAGGGCGGGCAACGCTTGACGTGGTTGCGGGCCTCAAACTGATCGACGCCGCCAACTACTACCAGGCGATTGAGTACCTGGCCCGTTACAGGAACTATGACGGGCGGGTCAATGCCGCGATTGCCTACAGTTACTACGCCCAGTCCCGGGCAGCAAACCGGAAGCCGGAGTTTCGGCCCGACGATATGGAACTCCGTGCCCGTGAGGAGATGCTGGGGCTCTGTCGGTCCCATCCCCCGCTCGACCGTCTCGGGGTCTTCAACCGGAGAGACGCCCGGCTCAACCAGATCTTCTGGTTCATGCTGGACCTGGCATTCACCTGGTTCCCAAGCGACCCGGAGTTCTACCGCATGGGCATCCTCCGGGCAAAACTGGAGGGGGATACCGGGCGCCGCCAGCGCCTCCTTGCCCTGGCCACAGAGCGGTTCCCGGACGACAGACGGTTCCTGGCCGGGGCGTTCAACGTCCACGTCGAGCAGCGCAACGGGAGCAACGCCGCTGCCATCGTCAAGCAGATGATGCAGCAATACCCCGACGACCATGACCCGATCTACTTCGGGCTGAAACTCGCAATCCTCGGATTACAGCCGGAGTCCTACGCCAGTTTCCGGAAACTTGCTATCCTGAAGCAGTTTCCCCGGCACCTGCTCCTGATGCTCGATGCCGTGCTCGAGGTGATGTGCAACCGCAAGACGGAGAGTTACCTCTGTTTTGACGAAGCAAAGAAGGCTTCCGCCGGACGGGACTATTACCTTACGACGCTTGAATACATTCTCCGGGACTTCGTCGAGGGGGATGAACACCGGGCAAAACGGGCAAAATCGGTCTTCTTCACCAGCGTCGACCAGTATTGCATGCATGCACTGAAGATCGGGGAAGACTGACGGCCACTCCGTGCTGAAAAGAACGGTAGAACGATGGATATATCTATATCCACGGGAAAAATTTCTACAGAACGGGTTTACAGCCCGAATATCCGGGTAAGCCGGGAGGATCAGTTGCAATGACGGGAAACAATGCTACTCAAGGCACCGGGGCAGGAGCATCCGGGACAGACGGCGCCCGGGAGTCACCTCGTCTTCTCCCGGACCTCTACCTCTCGATCCTCCGTGAAGCGCCGGATGGAGTCGTTCTGGTGGATAGCGAGGGCGAATGCCGGTACCTGAATCCGGCATTCACCAGGATCACCGGGTATACCCGGGAAGATGTCCCCGGCCTGCAGGCATGGTTCGAGCGTGCTCATCCGAACCCGGCATACCGGCAAAGCGTGGAGGCGATGGGGCAGAAACTGCTCCGCGGAGAACAGAGTGCCCTGGTTGCCAGCGCGGTCTGCAAGGATGGGAGGGTGCGTGATCTCGAACTCCGGCGAGCGCCGGTTGAGGGCGGGCTTGCCATGCTCGTCGTCCGGGACGTGACCAAACAGGCCCTGATCGAGGAATGCCTCCGGCAGACCGCATCGGAACTGACCGCAGTGATCGAGGCCTTTCCCGACCAGTTCCTCCGGCTGAACGCCGACGGCACGGTCCTCGAGTTCAGGGTCGGCAAACTCGCGGAGGTGCCGATTGTGCCCCTGGCGCTACTCGGGCGGCGGGTGCAGGACCTCTTCCCTGCCGAGATAGGAGGGGCCCTTGGCGAGGCGCTGCAGCAGGCGGTCAGGACGGGTGCGCCTGCCGCGCCGCTGGAGTTCAGCCACGCGATAGCCGGGGCGATCCACCACTACGAAACCCGGGTTGTGCCGCTGCGCGAGATGCAGGCCATCGCCGTCATCAGGGAGATCACGGAGCGCAAGGAAGCGGAGCAGGAGTTGCACCGCCACCGCGAGCACCTGGAAGACCTCGTTCGGGAGCGGACCGCCCAGCTCGAGCATACGAACCAGCGACTCGAGCGCCTCCTCTATGCCATTGAGATGACCGAGCGGAAGGCCGTAGAGGAGTGGCTGGACTCATCGATCGAACAGGGCACCCTGGAAGTGACCGGGCCCGAAGAGGGAAGGATCACCACCGACCATACCGGGACGGTCATCATCGTCGACCGGGTGGCCGAGCGCCTGACCGGCTACGCGGAGGAAGAACTGGCAGGGAAGCCGATATGGTCCCTCTTCTCAAGCGCTGCTATCCGGGAGACCCTCACTTCGGAGGTTCTCGGGGAGGGCAGGCCCGTAGAGCGCAGAGAAGAGACGATGCACACGAGAGACGACGGTTCACGACAGCCGGTCAGCATCGTCGCCGACCCGATCGTCGATGCTGCGGGCGTCGTGATCGGTATGCTCTGCACGTTCCGGAAGGCGTGAGCAGGCTATCAGAGCCGAAGGCCGCAGGACTCCGGGTGCACCGGGCCGGGGTTCTGGAGTGCCACGGTGACGCCGACCTGGTCGGAGTAGAACCCGAGTCCTTCGAGCGCGCTCAACAGCGCCTTCTCCTGGGTGTTGTTGATCTCGCTTAAGTGGGCAAGCACCGCCATATGGATGTGGTCGGCAAGCCTCTGCAGGCAGCGGGCGGCGTCCGGGTTTGAGAGGTGCCCGCGTTTTGACCGTATCCGGCTCTTTAAGTATGCAGGATACGGGCCGTTTTCAAGCATCTCGGGACAGTGGTTACTCTCCAGGAGGACGGCGTCGCAGGAGGCGAGCCGGTCGAAGATGGTCGTGGTGACCGTGCCGGTGTCGGTGCAGAACCCGATACGGAGGTCGCCTTCCGTGATACGGAACCCACAGGGCTCCCGAGCGTCGTGGGAGGCGGCAAAGGGTTCGACCGAGAAGTTGCCCAGAGAGAACGGCTCATTGCACCTGCACCGCCGGACTTCTGCCGCTTTCGCGCCGCATTTTCGGGTGAATGCCTCAAGCGTGCCCCCGGTCGCGTAGACAGGCACCCCGAGTTTCCGTGCGAGGACGTCGACACCCCGGATATGGTCGATATGCTCGTGGGTGACAAGAATTCCCTCGACGAGCGACGGATCGCCCCCGGCTTCCGAGAGGCGGCGAAGGGTCTCCCGGGCGGAGAGCCCCGCGTCGATGAGAAGCGCTCCTCCCTCCCCCCGGAGATAGGTGCAGTTTCCTTTGCTCCCGCTCGCAAGGACTGTCAGTTCCATTGTAGAAATGGTGGGCTGTGCGGCTATTTAAGATCAGGGACGGGAACCGTGCGCAACCTCCCCGGTGCCCGGGGCGCTAGAAACCAGGTGAAGAGCGTATGAGCGGAGCGGACGGCTCCCGGGCGGGGCAGGGAGGCCGGACCGTCGATGGCTTGAAGATGGCCGGGCACGCATCGACCCGGGGCGATTGAGCGTCCCATCAACACCTGCCCGGTCCGGCCGCTCGATACGACGGCGCACCGCTGACGCCGCTCTCGACCCTGCCTGCGACGCGCCGCGAGGAGCTCGGGGAGACAACGCTCCTCTTTGCCGCCTTGTCGCTCAATATTCTCATCGCGCAGACCGACCGGATCCTGGTGCTATCGGGTCATGAGGCACGGAGGCTCGATCATGGGGAGTTCAGAAGGCGGCTGGATAGGCATCTTCGCAGGGTGTTCCCGCACCTTGCGAGAGAAGAGTGAACCGGATCTTGCGTTCCGACATCATCGGGGATGCACCGGGGCAGGAAAAAGGTTCTCCGGGGATGGAAGGGGACGAACTCCCTGTGGGATTTATTATAGGCGCCTCCTCTTCAGGAGGTATGCCGTGCCTGCGGCAAAGGCGGCGAGCTCCCATGGAACAGGGCTTTGCTGTGGGGCCGGCGTCTGTTCCGCGGGTGCCGTGGCGGCAGCGGTCGGTGCCGGGGTCGCTGTCGGCTGAGCGGTGGGTTCGCCTGCAACGATGGCCCCGCCTTCCGCAGCGATCGCAAAGAGGGAGAATCCAGGGCCCTCGGCGGTGAAAGAGTATCTGGTGGCGTCCTCCCTGATCATCTCCGTCGGGAGGGGCTGCCAGGTGCTGTTATAGTAGCGGTACAGCACCACACCCTCCGGGGCAAAACCCCGCTCCGCCAGCCATGCCTTCGGGACGGCGAAGTTCAGGGTCGCACTCGCAAGGGCGGCGTCCGTCGTGCGATACAGGGTCAGTTCAGCGTACTCATAGACCGTGCCAGGCGGGGCGTCGATGCCTGAAGGTAGTCCCGTTGTCTCTGCGGCGATGTGGATCTCCGGGATCGGCTCCCCGGCCGTTACCGTCACCGAGTAGATCGCGGTGCCCTGCACCGCAAACGAGGCGTGGCCACCGGCAGGAATATTGCCTGCCGCAGCGGCCGAGACGTGCGAGCATCCCCCGCCGGAACCGTGGGGCCGGGGTGCAGGAGTCGGCACCGGGTCGAGGGTGAACGATACTGTCGTGGTCTCGTTTGCGACGACCATCACGGTCTGGTTCTCCGGAGTCACGTAGCCGTCGAGGCTGACGGTGACCGTATGGTTGCCGGGCAGGACTTCTGCGAGGGTCGTATTCGTCGTGTTGTCTGTCGCCATACCGTTGAAGATTATCCTGGCTCCCTCCGGGACGGACGAGACTGTCAGCGACCCGCACACCGGGGCGAGGGCGAAGGAGACCGGTACGGTTTGTCCCGCGGCAATCGTCACCGTCCGGTTTTCCGGGGTCACGTAGCCATTGAGGGCGACGGTGAGGTCGTGGCCCCCGGCCGGGAGGTAGAGGGAGGTGTTGGTGGTGCGGGCAAGCCCCACACCGTCGAGATGGATGGACGCCCCCGCCGGTGCCGAGTTGACCACCGCCGTCCCACCGTAGACCAGCGGGAGGTGGTCGGTGCCGAATGGACTGCCGTCATCGTTGCTGATGATGAAGGCTTCGTCGCAGATGCCGTCGAAGTCGGCGTCCGTGCCCCACTCCGATATGTTCTGGGCCGGGTCGGTGAGCCAGAGGTTGCCGCCGAGGTACGGCCCGCCGGCGATGTTTGTCCCCGTGCTGCTGCTGCGGTTGCCGTTTAAGACGGCGCCTGATCCCCCAGCGTAGATATTCGTGGGGTTATCGAAGTGACAGTTGATAATGGCAGCACCGGTGAAATCGAAGAAACACGCTCCGCCGCCCCACCGGTCTGCCGTGTTGTTCGTGGAGGTCGAGCCTTTCACGGCGGCACCGGAGGAGCCGTGGAAGTATGCCCCACCGCCGTTATTGGTTGCCTTGTTGTTCGTAAAGACCGTGTCCATCAGGGTGGCGCTGGCGGACTTGTAGATACATACTCCACCGCCGTTACCTGCCGTGTTGTTCGCAAAGCCCGTGCCTGTCAGGGTGGCACTGTTGGACATATAGAAATGCGCGCCGCCGCCGCCAAAACCGGTGGTTGCCGTGTTGTTCACAAAGGTTGTGTCCGTCAGGGTGGGGCCGGCGGAATTGCCGAAGTATGCCCCGCCGCCATCGGGGGCCGTGTTGCCTGTAAAGGTCGTCTCGGTCAGGATGGGGTTGGTGGAACTGCTGAAACTCACTCCACCGCCGTGAATGTCTGCCGTGTTGCCCGCAAAGGTCGTGTTCGTCAGGATGGGGCTGGTAGAAAATAGGAACCATGCCCCACCGCCATAGAATTGGGCCGTGTTGCCCGTGAAGGTCGTGTCCGTCAGGGTGGCGTTGTTGGATCTGGAGAGATACATCCCGCTGCCGTAGGCAGCCATGTTGTCCGCAAAGATCGAGTCGACGATTGTACTGTTGTCGACGTATTCCAGCGACACCGCCCCGCTGGTCGCCGCGTTCCCGGAAAAGACGCAGTCGGTGACGGTGAAACCCTGGATGCGTGTATCCACGGTTCCGGTGACCCGGACCCCGGCGCCGTTACCCAGACGAAGACTGTTTCCCGAGATGTTGAGGCCCTGCAGGGTAACCCCATCTCCCGTGACGTTGATCGCCGGGGTGGTGTGCGAGGAGTTGGTGATGATCGGGCGTGTGGGAGAGCCTTCCCAGCGTTTGATGGTCACGCCGGACATACCGATAACAATCCCCCCCTCGTAGGGTTCTCCCTCGGCACCCCAGATATGGATAGTATCGCCCTCGCTGATTAAGGGAAGATCGAGAAGGCTTGTATAGTTTTCATCTCCCGCCACATGGGAGACGTTCCAGACAGTCGCCGCCCCCGCGGCCGCGGGGAGCATGAAGCACCCCACGATCAGGCACAATACCGCGAACCTGACCGTGCCTTCGGCCTTGCTCATAGCAACCATAAACTGCAGACCTCCCCGGGATATTGCCGGATTTTATCCACTATTTTTGAGGAGAACTTATATTAACAATCCGTTTTTAATACGGGGCGTTATCGAAGGTGCATTCTGCATTAATCCCGGCACCGCCCGTATCGAAACCGCCCGGCCGGGCATCTCACAGTGCGGAACGGCAGAGAGTAAGAAGAGGGGCGCCCCCTCAATCCCGCCGAACGGCGTGGACCGACTCCGGCGCAAACGAGACCACGACGCGGCTCCCTTCCCGGAGGTCCAGGTCGTCCACCCTCTTCCAGGTGAGGACCGACGAGAGAGGAACCCCGCAGTCGACCGCCACCCTGCTGAACGGGCCGCGCGGGACGACGGCGGTCACGACGCCGGGGAGGGCGTTCTTGCCGTGGGGAGCCTTCGCGGCATCCGCCGGGGCGATCCGCAGGTCCTCCGACCGGATGCAGAGGGAGACCTCCTCCCCCGGGCCGGGAAGCCATCCGGCCCGGACCCGGACGCCGCCGGCATCGACCACGGAGGCGCCGTTCTCCCCGACGACGACACCGTCGATGATGTTCTCGATCCCGACGAACCGGGCGACCTCTCGGGTCGCGGGCAGGGTGAAGACCTCCCGCGGCGTCCCCACCTGCGAAAACCCGCCCTTCATCAGGACGCCGATCCGGTGGGCGAGCCGCTGCCCCTGATACATGTCGTGGGTCGAGAAGACGATCGTCGTGCCGAGGTCGCGGTTGATCCGGACGACCAGTTCCTCGATCGTCGCCACCGAGACCGGGTCGAGGTTTGCGGTCGGTTCGTCCAGCAGGAGGATCTCCGGCTCGATCACCATCGCCCGCGCGAGGGCCACCCGCTGCATCTCGCCGCCCGAGAGCGTCCGGGCCCGCCGCTCCCCGTAGCCGGTAAGGCCGACCATATCGAGGGCTTCCTCGACCTTCTCGCGGATCCTCCCTTCGTCCGCTCCTCTGAACCGGAGCCCAACGGCGATGTTCTCGCTGACCGTCGTGTTGAAGACGGCCGGTTTCTGGAAGACCATCCCCATCATGCGGCGGATAGCGAGGCTCTTTTCACGCTCCGCGTGGATATCGATACCTTTGACCCGGATCGTCCCTCCCGTCGGGGTATCGAGGAGATCGATGAGGCGGAGCAGGGTCGATTTCCCCGACCCGGAGGGGCCGATGACGGCGAAGATCTCGCCCCGCTCGATCCGTCCGGTGACGCCGGCGAGCACGCTCTTCCCATCGAACTCTTTTCTCACGTCGACTAGTTCAATCATGGGCTCTACCTGTGCTGAATCGCAGTGATGACAAGGTTGACGCCGAGAGCGATGACGAGGAGGATGATCCCGAGCGCGATCGACTCGGATATGTTGCCCATCGACGTCTCGAGCGAGATCGCGGTCGTCAGTACTCTGGTCGAACTCGCAAACGACGACGCCATGATGTTGCCGCCGACGAGGATCGCCGCCCCGACCTCGGATATCGCTCGCCCGAACCCGACCGCAACGGCCGCGAGGATCGCAAACCGGGCCTCTTTCATGACGTTCCCGAAGAACTGAAGGCGAGTCGCTCCGAGCGAACGGAGGGCGTCCCTGAGGACCGGGTCGACTCCCGAGAGCGCCGATATGGTGAGTCCGATCATGATCGGCAGGATGAGGACCGTCTGTGCGATGACCATGGCGGTCGGGGTGAAGAGAAGCCGCATGAAGCCGAACGGCCCGACGCGGGATATGAGCAGGAAGATCAGGAGACCGACGACAACGGTGGGGAGGGCATAGAGGGTCTGGATCAGGTTGATGAGACCTTTCCTCCCGGGGAACGCACCGAAGTAGATCGCAGCACCGAGGGGGACGGCAGCGAGCGTCCCGATCACGGTTGCGGTGAGCGAGATGAAGATACTCCGGAGAGCGATGGCCATCACGTCGGCATCAAGCGTGACAATGAGCCTCGCCGCCTCCAGGAATCCCTCGATGATCTCGTACATGCTCGTGCACCTGATTATGGGTTTGCCGGTGGCAAAAAGGGGTTGGGTTTTTGGCCTGTTCAGGCGATCGGGTTCTTCACTTCAGCCTCGGTCACGCCGATCTTCTGCCAGTCGTCCTTTGCGGCGTAGAAGAGCGGCTGACCGTACTTATCGACGCCGAAGGAGGCGATCTCCTTCTGGATGTCGTCGGATATCATGAAGTTGACCCAGTCCTTCGCGACGGTGCTGTTGATGTCGGGGAACTTCTCCTGGTTGATCTGCATCGCCGAGTAGACGTTGAGCAGGATATCGCCCTCATCCACGATCGTCACGAGGTCAAGATCGCCCTTGTAAGCGAGGTAGGTGCCGATGTCGGAGAGGGTGTAGGCCTCCTTCTCGTTTGCCATCTCAAGGGTCGCGCCCATGCCCGTCCCGGCCTCCTGGTACCAGTCGCCCGAGCCCTTCACCTGCGTGGTATAGTTGAACCCGGCAGCCTTCCAGATGGCCTGTTCCTTCGCGTGCGTGCCCGAGGCGTCGCCGCGCGAGACAAAGATCACGCTTGAGTTGCCGGCCATGCCCTTCTCGCGGATGGCGGTGAACGCTGCTTCGGGCGTCACGTTCTTGACCCCTGCCGGGTCGGACTCGGGCCCGACGAGGACGAAGTAGTTGTAGGCGAATACGCGCCGGTTGGTGCCGTAGCCGTCGGCGAGGAAGGTGTCTTCACGGGCACGGTCGTGCACCATCATGACGTCTACGTCGCCGCGCTGCCCGTACTCGAGCGCCTTGCCGGTTCCGGCAGAGACGATCAGCACCTCGGCGTTGTACTTCTCCTCGAAGATCGGGGTGAGGTGCTCGAGGAGTTTGGTGTCGTAAAGGCTCGTCGTGGTCGCTATACGAAGCTGCTGCTTCTCTTCAGGGACCGGGTCGGTCGTCGTCCCGGTGCAGCCGCAGATCAGCACGAGGGCGATCAAGACGGCCGCAACGGCAAAGAGGGTTCGTTTAACCATAACTATCAGTTCAAGTATCGTATTCCAGATAATTAAATATGATAGTTTTATATCTGTTGTTAAGTAGTTAACCTAAATAGGCTACTTTTTGATATAATTAACCATTAAACCTGCCGAAAATGGGAATACCGGGTCCGGTACTCTCCTCTCCCGGCCCGGGGAAGGGGGCGGCCCCCGTCACCCTACGACGATGTCGCGGTAGCCGTCGCCGTCCGCTTCGACGTAGAGGACCGCCGCCCCGCCGACGAGAGCGGGCTTCGGGAACTTTCGGAGAGCAACGGTGCCTTCACCGACCACCGTCCCCTCACGGGTCTCGACCCGGTCGACACCGGAGGCCAGGATCGCGGCGACGGTCTGGTTGCCGGAGAGGCTCCGGGTCGTCCCCTTCACGACGAACCGGCCGTCGTTTCCCGAGGCCGCAAGACCGATGCCGGCAACCGCGCCGATGACGCCGTCCTCGGTCCCGCCGAGCCCTTCGAGGAGGAGGCCGGCCTCGCGGGCAAGTCGTCGCGCCTCTCCCTGTGTCACGATGCTCGTCTTTGCCGAGAGCCCGAAGCAGTGGAGGTCGCTCCTGATATCCCGGTCGGCAGCGACACAGATGCCCGGGTCGCTCCCCTCGATGAAGTCGGCGAGCATCATCTCCTTTGCCGTCGCAAATATCCCGGCCGCTGCCCCGTTCCCGGCATCCCGGATGTGGATGACCGCGGAGCTGTTGTGGGAGGTGTAGGGGACGGCGGGGTGGACAAAGAGCTGGTGCCGGGTCACCCCCGTCACGGTGTACGATCTGGCAAGTTCTGCTGCAATCGTGCGGGCGAGCCGTCCGGTTCCCCGGGACTCGCGGGTGTCGGTGTCGTCGATGCCGAGATAGATGGTCATGGGATCGCTTGCTGTATAGATCCGCCCGCAAGACTGAATAAGGCTTCTTTGCGATTAGTCAACTACCCCCCGCTAGCGCAGGGGGCTTGCTGCGGGGGCCCCTTGCGGGGCACAGGGCAGCAATTTAATGGGTGCGAAGGCTGACGGTTCAAAGGTCGTCCTTATTCGCACGGGCCGGTTGACACGGCCCCTACCGATTATCCGTGGAACCACGGAATCACCGGCTACTTTTCGCAGATGGTTCAGAGCGCCGTTCACATCGGCGTTGATCAGGGTGCCCAGAGCACTCTGGTAGAGTCCACGCTTGACCCTTCGAGTTCTCCCGTAGGGGGGCTTCTGGATCGGGTCGAGCGCGAGAGCATCGACCTGCGAGGTGTATGCCTCAAAATGAGAATCATCGAATCGGATCCCATACCGCTCGCACTTGCTCTTCAGCTTCTGCCGGAACTTATGATAGGGCACCTGCACGAAGTTCTGGTTCCCCCGCCGGCCATGGTTGATCTTGTCCTTGATCCCGTCCCAGCGGGGGAGGATCACGGTGCCGATCCGGTGCTGGAGGGCATGGTTCACGATCCAGGTCACGTACCGGTTCATCGCTTCGGTGATCTGGCCGTCCCGCTTCTTCAGCAGTTGAACTTGGCGCTTCGTGATGCCCCGAATACCCTGCTTATCCTTGATGCTCTGCAACCGTGCGTTCTCTTTGTTGTACCACCGGTTAAGTGATTTGATACGCTTACCGTCGAGGATGACGGCAGCCCCGGTGGCGGTGTCAACCAGCGTCGCAAAGTTGTCGAGCCCAAGATCGATAGCGAGATATTGGGCAGGGTCAAGGTTCTGGGGTTTCGTAGGGGCTTTGTAGCAGAACTCGATCTTGTACGCCTTTCCCCCGTGAACCGGCAGGATCGTGACTTTCCGGATCTGGTGCGGCTTGATGCACGGCGGGATCGGGAACGTGAGTTCCTTCCCCGTCAGGCCGTGCTGCTTCCTGAACTTGATGGACATCCCGAGCGTCACAAACCCATTGCGGATCGTAAGGTGAGCACGAGGGAAGGCTAGCTTGAACCGTCCGTCTTTAGGGAGGTAGTGAGGAGGGCGCGGGCAGTCTTCGAGCTGCCCATTGCGGTACAAGTTCAGTAGTCCAAAGTAACTCTTGTAGGCTTCTTCAACGGACTTGAGGGTCTGCTGAGCGGTGTCGCTGTGCAGCAATCCATAGTTTTCGTTTGCCTTTGACTGCACGTAGTTGCTGCACTCTTTGTAAGGAAAGTCCTTCTTCCGTGTGTAGGGGAGATAGGATCCGACCAGCACATCTACCCGGGAGGTGAGGTCCGGGCGGATCCCAAGAAGGATCTGGCGGTTCTCTTGGTGCGCGGCAGAGTGTTGCCGGACGTTGTACAACCCCACATTGTACATGCTCTTGGCATGGTACGCGAGCGTGTCGAGGATCCAGAAGGTCTTCCGGGGAAGATGGAGGTAATTGCTGACAACTCGCAGTGCCATTATTCTCTATCTTTGTTGCCCATCCGTCATTAAGAATAGCCGCGCAACGCGAAAGTGTACGGGGATTGCTGCGGGCAATTCCTCCCCCCGCTTGCGCAGGGGGTCTCCTTGCCCGTTCGAGATGAAAAAAAGTTGACTCCGGGGGTTCACGCCCGGATCAGGGTGCCGATCCGCTCCCCGTTGACGGCTTTCGTGATATTTCCGGGGACGTGGGCGTTCACCACCTTGATCTCCTTCACGTGGACGGCGTCACGGAGGAGCTCGACCGCCATCGGTTCAAGGACCATGTCCTCCATCTCCATCTCCAGAAGTTCATCGGCCGTGATCTCCGGGATGAACTCGGCCTCAGGGTTCAGGAACGGGTTTTCCGTGTAGAGGCCGTCCACGTTCTTCCCGAGGATGCAGTTCTTCCCGCCGACCACCTCGGCCATCAGGAAGGCGCCGGTGTCGGTCCGGTGCGGCGGGATGCTGCCGAGTTTCGGCGGGTGTTCGTAGAGCCCGTAGGGCGGGGTGCCCTGGACCACCGGGAGCATCCCGAGGGATATGAGCGAGGGGAGGTTTAAGAGGTCGTCGGTGTTGATCCGGACGCCGTTGTAGTTCGAGAAGAGGAGCGAGACCATGATTGCGTTCTGCTCACTGATCTTGCCCGCCAGTTCTGCAAGCACCCCTGTCGGCATGCCGAGGTCGATGCCGACGTCAAGGATGTGCCGCACCCGGGCGCCGCCGCCGGTTGCGACCAGGACCTTGTGGTTCCGGGAGAGTCCGCCGATCTCCTCGATGAGCGGGTAAATCACCTCTCGCCCGTAATCGATGACGCCGTGGCCGCCGATCTTGATCACATTTAAGTCCGGCATGATCCGGATCTGCCGGACACCTTCGGTCTCCTGAAGCAGGCCGCGCCGGACAAGGCTCTCCCCGCGCAGTCTCGATCCCATTTCAAAACGCTCTGCCATGTTATCGTCTCCTCATAGGATATACGAGGATAGGTATTAAGTATCTTCGCGGCATATCTGCTGATATACCAGTTGGTTAGAGGTGAAGAATGAAGATCTATGCACGAGAACGCCAGAAAGTCGGCACCGGCGTGAAACAGCCCAGGTTCCGCGTCGTCGCCGTCGTCGAAGAGCAGGGCGAAAAGAGGCACCTGAAGGTCGAGGGGACTCATTTCAGGAAGGTCGAACTCGAACAGATTGCAAAGGACGTGGGAGCAGAGGTCGTCTACCTCGAAGAGATGCCCGAGGAAGAACGGGGCGAGATGAAGGCGGAAGCGTCGTAATCAAACCGGCTCCCTTTTTTCCACCGGACGCGAGTACTTCTACGATCAGATGTCCACACACGAATACGATGACCTGATCGATGCGGCCATCAGGATCCTCCTCGACGAGGACCGGTGCGTAACGATCGTTTTTTCCCCCGGCGGCATCTCCATACGGTTCCCGACAACCCGGAAACTTGCCGAGCACCTGGGGATCCCGCACTACTACGTCCTCCCCCGGTTCGGGGAGATGGAACGGGACGGGCTGATCCGCCGGGCGGAGCGAGTCGGCATCTCCACCCTGCCGGCGGGGACAGAGCGGCTCCTCGCGATCATGGCGGAGCGCTACCGGGAGCGTGCCGAAGCGGTCCTCGGCGCTGATATCCTCTCGGCACTCGAGGCCGCAACATCGGCAGACAGCAGGACCGGGAACCACCAGAGAAGGGATTAACACCCTCACCCCCCCACCCTTATATGAGATGCTGGCAGGCGATCAGATCCTCATCGGCGGGGTGACCCTTGAGGCGTTCTTAGCGTTCATCCTGGCTCTTTTCGCCTTCCTCTTCCTCGGCAATCTCGCCTACATGCTCATCCGGCGGGTCATGGACGGCCGGGTCTCGCACGGGACGGCCAAATGGGCGGCGACCATCACGCAGTACGCCATCATCATCGCCGGGGTCTATGCGAGCGCCAGCCACCTCCTTGCATTCGACCTGAAAGCCGTTGCCGCATCGCTTGGCATCCTCGGTATCGTCGTGGCGATCTCATCGACCCAGATCCTCCAGAACATCCTTGCGGGCATCCTGATCACGGTCAACCGCCCGGTCAACCTCGACGACTGGATCATCGTCGGGGAGTGGCCCGCGACCGGGCTCTCGAAGGTGCGCGACATCTCCTTCACGACGACGATCCTCCAGGGGCTCGACGGCGGGCTGATCCTCATGCCGAACTCAAACATCATCGCGTCCAAGGTCGTCAACTACTCGCGGAGCGGTCTACGAGAGATCCAGGTCTCGCTCTCCGTCCCGGTCTCTGCCGATCTCGCGCGGGTGCGTGAGATCGCACTCGCAGCAGCGCTCGAAGACCCCCTGATCCTCTCGAGCCACGGTCCGGCCAACCGGATCGGGGCCCAGGACCTCTTCGACCTCCCCTACATCAGGCGTCTCCGCGCCGAGCGCCCCGACCTTGCTCGCTTCGATCCGATCGTCCATCTCGCATCGGTCACTGACGGCTGGATCAAACTGACGATCGGGGTCTGGATCCAGAAGGTCTCACGGAAGGACGAGATCGCGTCCCGTTTCCTGGGGAGGGTTCTTGAGCGCCTGCAGGCCGAGAAGATCCCGGTCAAGGCCGAGGTAGCATGACGGAAGAGATTAATCCTCTCCCCTCTCATTCTTCTCTCTATGCAGGTCACTGATCCGGCCCTCATCAGCGGGGTGACCCTTGACGCATTTCTGGCGTTCATCCTGGCCCTTTTCGGCTTCCTCTTCCTCGGCAACCTCGCCTACATGCTCGTCCGGCGAGTTCTGGACGAGCGGGTCACCCGGGGGAAGGCCAAGTGGACAGCGACCATCCTGCAGTACGGCATCACCTTCGGCGGGGTCTACGCGAGCGCCAGGTACCTCCTTGACTTCGACCCGACAGCCTTCGTGGCATCGCTCGGTATCCTTGGTATCGTCGTGGCCTTCTCGTCGCGCCAGATCATCCAGAACATCATTGCCGGCATCCTGATCACGATCAACCGCCCGATTCAACTCGAGGAGTGGGTGGTCGTCAGCGGGAGGCCGGAGACCGGGATCTCGAAGGTGCTCGACATCTCCTTCACGACGACGATCCTCCAGGGGTTCGACGGCGGGCTGGTCCTCACACCGAACTCGAGCATCATCACCTCCAAGGTCACCAACTACTCCCGGGCCGGGTTCCTGGAGGTCTCGATCCCGCTTGCCGTTCCCGTCACGGCGAACCTTGAGCGGGTGCAGGCGATCGCACTTGCCGCCGCACACGACCACCCCCGCATCCTTCCCCACGTGGATAAGGCCGAGCGGTCGGCCATCCAGAGCCTCTTCGACCTCCCCTATATCGGTCGTCTGTCGTCCGATCTGCCCCGTACCGGCCTCGCAATCTTCGAACCGAAGGTGCAGATCTCCTCCATCAAGGAGGACTGGGTCAGGCTGACGGTGCGGGTCTGGATCCGGGAGGTCACGGCAAGAGAGCGGATCGTCTCCGAGTACCTGGACAACGTCATCGAGCACCTGAAGGCCGAAGATCTCATTGGCGAGAAGAAGTGGGAGGATGAGCCCGGACCTGCCGCATCTCCCGGGGAACCCATGGCCGGTGAGAGGGGTGTGAAGACCGGGCAGGCGGCGTGACGACACTCAGGAGCCCCTTCCACAATATCAAATAACGAGAGGAGACAATAGGGAACAGAACCATGACGGAGAGCACCGGAACGGAGGAGAGGGGCATCCGGTTTACCCTCGAGGAGATCGCCGGGGCCGTCGGTGACTTCGGCACCATCTTTCCCATCCTGCTCGGCGTCGCCATCGTCTGCCCGGACGTGAACATCAGCCACTTCTTCCTCTTCCTCGCCGCCTGGTTCATCATCACCGGGCTCTACTACCGCCTTCCTATCCCCATCGAACCGATGAAGGCGATCGGCGCCATCGTCATCGCCGAAGGGCTCTGTGGTGGAGAGATTGTGGCATCCGGGATCATCGTCGGCGCGCTCTTCCTCGTCCTCGGCCTCGTCGGCGGGATGACCTGGCTCGGCGATCGGATCCCCAAAAGCGTCATCCGGGGCGTCCAGGCAGGCCTCGCGCTCCTCCTCCTGAAGACATCGTTCGGCTACATCGTCTCCGACGTTCTTTTTGCGGCGTTCTCCATCGCGATCATCCTCGCCTTCTTCATCGCGTCGCAGCGCACCCGGGTGCCGGACATCTCCGCCCTCCTGGTCCTCCTCATCGGGCTTGCCGCGGGCATCGCCACGCAGGGGATGCCGCCGTTCCGCCTGATGCCCCTTCCCACCCTCATCCTCCCGGTGCCGGCAGACTTCATCGCCGGCACCTGGGACCTCGCCCTCCCACAGATCCCGCTCACGATCGCGAACGCCATCCTCGCGACATCGCTCCTCACCTACGACCTCTTCCCGAAGAAGGGCGTGGACCCGGACCGCCTCTCCCGGACGATCGGGGCGATGAACCTGATCTCAACGCCGCTCGGTGGGTTCCCCATGTGCCACGGCGCCGGGGGGCTCGCCGCCATGTACCGGTTCGGCGCGAGGACCGGCGGGGCGAACATCATCGCCGGGATCTTCATCCTCATCTTCGCCGTCGCCTTCGCCCCGCCGGAGGTCCTGACTCTCATCCCGTTCGGGGTCTTCGGGGGGCTCCTGGTCTTCGTGGCGCTCGAACTCGGGAAGCATAGCGCGAAGACGGAGTCCTACCTGGTCACGGGGGTCATCGCCGTCCTCACCCTCCTGGTCGGCCTCACCGTCGCGTTCATCGTCGGGATGGTCCTTGCCTACGCTCTCAAGCGGTGGGAAGGCCAGCAGCGGTTCGTGCCCTGACCGGACCCCGGGTTTATCACATCTCGCAAAAGACCTGAGGAGAGACTCATGGACACCGTCACCGCACTCGGCCTCATCGCCGGGACGCTCACGACGCTCTCGTTTGCGCCGCAGGTCATCCGGGCCCGGCGCACCCGGTCGACCGCCGACATCTCGCTTGCAACGCTCGTCGTCTTGCTTGCCGGCGTCCTGCTCTGGCTCGCCTACGGCGTGGTGAGAGCGGACCCGGCCATCATCGCGGCAAACGCGGTCACGGCCGGCCTCATCGGCCTGCTTCTCTCGATGAAGACGAAGAGCGGATGACGTGGATCGCCGTCGCCTTGACGGAGAGGGTCACGGGGGTCCCCGGAAGAAGGGAGAGGTCGCGTGCCGACCTCCGGGTCAGGACCGCGGTCAGGATGACGCCGCAGTCCACCCGCACCTCGGCGACGGGACCGTTCTCCACGACCGAGGCGACCCTCCCGGAGAGCGTATTCTGCACACCGTCACCGGCGTTGACGACAACGTCATCGGCACGGATGCAGAGGGTGACCGCCTCGCCGGCTGCCGCGTCGGTCAGCACCTCGAAGATCCTTCCCCCGACATCCACCATCGCGTGCCCGTCCTGGTTTGCCGTCACGGTCCCGTCCAGGATGTTCTCGACCCCGACGAACGCTGCGACCTCGCGGCTCTTCGGCGCGTTCAGCACGGCCGCCGCGTCTCCTTCGTCCACGAGGCTCCCGTCGATGATCACCGCCATCCGGGTGGCAAGGAGGTGTGCCTCACGGCGGGAGTGACTCACCTGGACGATCGTGAGCCCGTCCTCCCGGTGGAGCCGCCGGAGGTCCTCGATGAACTTCTCCTGCGTGACCGGGTCGAGGGCCGAGAGCGGTTCGTCGAGGAGGAGGATGTCGGGCTTCACCGCGACGGCCCGCGCAAGCGCCACCCGCTGCTGCTCACCGCCGGAGAGGGTGCCCGGGTAACGGTCCGCGAGATGAGCGATCCCGAACCGTTCGAGGAGGGGAGCAACCTCGGCCCGGGCCCCGGCCTTCCGCATCCCCCGGACCCTGAGGCCGTAGGATATGTTGTCCGCGACCGTCATGTTTGGAAAGAGCGAGTAGTCCTGGTAGACGAGGGCGACCCCGCGCCTCTCCGGGGGGAGGGCGGTGATCTCGGCGTCCCTGAGGAGCACGCGGCCCCGGTCAGGCCGATGAAGGCCGGCGATCGCCTCTAGCAGCACCGTCTTCCCCGCACCCGACGGCCCGACGATGAAGTAGTAGTCGCCCTTACCGATGGAGAGGTTGATCTCCTTGAGAGAGAACGAGCCAAGGGTGAGCGAGACGCGGTCAAACTCTATCATCGTACCTCCCTAAGTACCGGGTCATCCGCCGGAGGAGGTAGAATACCCCTAAACTGACCAGGATGACGACGAACGCAATGCTCCGGCTCGTCTGGATCCCGTCCGTCGTGAACGAGTAGTAGATCAGCGTCGATATGATGAACGGGTAGTAGGCGATCATGATAACGCCGGCAAACTCCCCGATAGCCCTCCCCCAGGAGAATATTGCCCCGTTGTACATGTGCCGGAGGCTCAAGGGAAGCGTGACCGTCCGGAAGGTGGTGAACGTGCCGGCGCCGAGGGTGCGGGCGACGTTCTCCAGGTGGACCGGCACCTTCTCAAACCCCTCCCGCATGGTGTTGATGAAGAACGGGGAGGCGACGAAGAGCATCGCGACGACCGTGCCCGGGTAGGCGTCCTCGAACGCGAGCCCGATCTCGGAGAGCGGGGCGCCGAGCCATCCCCGGCGCATGAAGAGGAGGTAGACGAGCAATCCAGCCACGGTGTGCGGCAGGATGAGGGGGATGTCGACGATGCTCTCGACGAACCCCTTGAACCGCGAGGGGCGGGACCGGGCGAGGACGTAGGCGAGCGGTGTGCCGAAGAGGAGGAGGAGGAGGACGGCGTTTGCCCCCGCAGCGAACGTGAGGAGGATGGAGTGGATCACCTCTGAGGAGAGCGCCACCTCGATGAGGTGGGCCGGATCGGCGAGTTCCGTCATCGCGATGTTGGCGAGCGCGAGCACCGTGATGCCGGCGATCGCCGCACCCAGGATGCAGAACCCGACGATGCACCAGTCTATCTGCTGCCTCCTGCGCCGCTTCCACCGGAGAAGGGCTGTTTCATCCTCACCCTCGCCCCGGAGAACGTCTCGAAAAGTGACTTCGGTCTCCATGTCTCTGTGATTATACCGTTCCATGCTTGCGGGCGATTAGCCACAGGAGGATTAACGGCAAACGGATGTAAGAGTATCGCTTTTGGCATGAATTAAGAAGAGTTCGTTAACCCCTGGCTTCTGGCGGCATCACCGGGCAGGAGCCGGACCTCCAGGGGATCGACCGGGACAAGCGCTGCACGGTGCCCGCTTTCACTCCTTCCCCGGGATCAGGTGGACCGCCTTCGCCTGGATGGAGACCCAGACCTCCATCCCCTCGCGGAGCCCGAGGGTCTCCGCCCTCCTCGCGGTCACCAGCGCGACGAGGTCGCACCCGCAGTGGACAGTCACGTTCACGAACGGCGCCGTGGGCTCGATACGGGTGACCGTGGCGGGGAAGCGGTTTTCCGCCTCCTCGTGCCCCGGTTCCCGCCGATGCAGGGAGATGTCCTCGCCCCGGATGATCATCTCAACTTCGTCGGCGGGCGGCGGCGTCGCCGAGAGGATCTCCCTTCCCTTTGCCTCCACGACGGTGAATCCGTTGCTCCGCGAGACGGTCCGGCCTGGAATGATGTTCTGGACCCCCACGAACCGGGCGATCCCCTGATTCTTCGGCTCGCGAAACACCTCGCTCGATGGCCCGGTCTGGGCAATCGTGCCGTCGATCATCACCGCGATCCGGTGAGCCAGGCGCTGCCCCTGCGAGAGATCGTGGGTGCTGATGAGGACGGTTGTCCCGGCCTCACGGTTCAGGCCCGTCACGATCCGCTCGATGGTAGCGGTTGAGGTCGGGTCCAGGTTCGCGGTCGGCTCGTCCAGGAAGAGGATCTCGGGGTCCGTCACGAGCACCCTTGAGAGCGCCACCCGCTGCTGCTCGCCGCCGGAGAGGTCGGTCGCCCGGCTTCTGATGTAGCGGGAGAGCCCGACGGCTTCGAGGGCATCCTTCACCTTCCGGTCGATATCTTCGCCGGAAGCCCGCCGGTAGCGGAGCCCCATCGCGACGTTGTCGTAGACGGACGCGTTGAAGACGATCGGCCGCTGGAAGAGCATCCCCATCCGGCGGCGGAGATCGAGCCAGCGGCCGCGTTCCGCGACCGTGTCGATCCCGAAGACCGAGAGTTCTCCCCCGTTCGCGGGCTCGATCAGGTCGAGGAGCCGGAGAAGCGTGCTCTTCCCCGAACCGCTCGGCCCGATGAGACCGAGGATCTCGCCCTCCCCGACCGAGAGGTCGACGTCGTGGAGGACTTCCAGGCTGCCGTAGGACTTGCTGATATCGTGTGCCTTGATGATCGCCATCATATCACCGCCGTTGCACCAGGGAGAGGACGACGTTTACCCCGAGCGCCACCGCAAGGAGGATAATCCCGAGTGCGATCGAGAGGGAGTAGTTTGCCATCGACGTGTTGAGCGCGATCGCCGTGGTGAGGACACGGGTGGCGCCCCGGATGTTCCCGCCGACGATCATCACCGTCCCCACCTCGGCGATAGCCCGCCCGAAGCCCAGGAGGACGCCGGCCATGACCGCGAACCGGGCCTCCGCGATGATGGTTGTGATCGTCTGGAGCCTGCTCGCGCCGAGGGCGGTGATCGTGTAGCGTTTGTCCCGGTCGATCCCGGAGAGCGCCGAGACTGTCAGCCCCATGAGGAGCGGTATGATGAGGATCGTCTGGGTGACGATCATGCCGCCGGGGGTGTAGAGGAGGCGGAGGAACCCGAAGGGGCCGATGTTGGAGAGGAGAAGGAACATGATCAGGCCGACGATGACTGTGGGGAGCGCATAGAGTGTCTGTAGCGTCGAGACGACCGCGTGCTTCCCCCGGAACTCGTAGAAGTAGATGAGCGCGCCGAGCGGCAGGGCGATCAGCGCGGCAAAGAAGGTGGCGGTGAGGGAGACGTAGAGCGACCGGATGGTGATCTCTACAACCTGGGGGTTAAGGGTGACGATGAGCTTGATAGCCTCGATGAATCCCTCGATGATCGGGTTCCCGTTCACCACGCGGCTTCACCCTCCGGATTGCCTATCCCCCTGCCGATCCCCTCGTTCAATTCCCGTCCCTCTTCGATGCATCCCTATCCTGTCACGTTTCCGGTGCAGGTGCAGTTGAACGGCGGTTCGGTGCACTCGGGCGGGTAGAGCGGCGTAAAGAGCGGTTTACCGAACTCCGCGGCGCCGAACTCCCCGATCATCGCCTTCGTCTCGTTCGTGGTGAGCCAGTTGATGAAGTCCGCTGCCCCCTGTGCGTTCACGCCGGGGTGCTGGGTGGGGTTGACGGCAATCGCACTGTAGCGGTTGAGGAGTTCCGCACCCTCGGCGATGACCGGCACCAGGGTGAGCCGGTCCGCGAACGAGAGGAAGGTCCCCTCATCGGAGAGCGTATAGGCCTGCTGCTCGTTTGCAAGGATCAGGGTGTCGCCCATGCCCTTGCCGGCCTCGACGTACCAGGCCCCGGAGTCCAGGATCTCGGTGGTGTAGTTATAGCCGGCCTGCTCCCAGAGGACCTTCTCCTGGTTGTGGGTCCCGGAGTTGTCGCCGCGGGAGACGAAGGCGACACCGGGGGTGTTGTTCGTGCCGGCGAGATAGATCGTCCGGAAGGCCTCGACCGGGGTCATGTTCGCGATCCCCGCCGGATCGGACTCGGGGCCGACGATGATGAAGTAGTTGTAGGCGATGCACCGCGGGTCGATGCCGAAGCCGTCGTCGACGAACTGCTGCTCGAGCGCCGGGGCGTGGACGAGGACCAGGTCGACGTCGCCGCGTCTGCCGGAGTCGATCGACTGCCCGGTGCCCTGGGCGATGAACTGGAGATCCATCCCGGTCTCGTTCTCGTAGACCCGTTCGAGCTCCGCGAGCAGCCCGGTGTTCTCAAGGCTCGTCGTGGTGGCTATCCGGAGGATGTTCGCCCCGGCAGCGGGAGCGGTCGTCGCCCCGGCCGCCGGGGTCCCGTTTCCGCCCGGCGCAGAACTCGTGCATCCCGCACCGAGAGCGAGGATGAGCAGGATCGCGATGATGCCTGCCGTCAGAAGAGTTGCATTCGTTCTCATAGCAACGCGTCAGGATGTTCGACCGATGCTAAATAGTTAACGGTGGCCAGATGTCAACTGTATGCCTATCGTCCTCAGGGGAGCAATCCCCGTGCCGAACTGCCGCATACACCGATACGGAGGCGGTGTCTCCGCCACCTGCCTCTGTCTTCAGGCAGGAAGCGGGGATCTCACACCCCGGACCACTGTAGCACGATACAAACGGTCCCGATTCACGCCGTCGCGTTTCCGGTCGTCGCGTTCGCCCCTCCCGAACAGGTGGTGCAGTTGAACGGCGGTTCGGTGCATTCGGGCGGGTAGAGCGGGGTGAAGAGCGGCTGACCGAACTCCTCGACACCGAAGTTCCCGATGAATGCCTTGGTCTCGTTTGAGGTGATCCAGTCGATGAACCTGTTGGCCTCATCGATGTTGACGCCCGGCGCCTTGTCAGGGTTGACCGCGATTGCGCTGTAGCGGTTCAGGAGCTGGTCGCCCGTCGTCACCAGTTCGACAAGGCTCAACTGGCTCTTGAAGGCGAGGTAGGTCCCGATATCGGAGAGTGTGTAGGCGTTCTTCTGGTTGGCGACGGTCAGGGTCTCGCCCATGCCGCTCCCGGTCTCGAGATACCAGTTCCCCGAATCCTGGATGTCCTGCGTGTAGTTGTAGCCGGCTGCCGCCCAGATCTGCTGCTCGCGGGTGTGCGTGCCGGAGTTGTCGCCGCGGGAGGCGAACGCCACGCCGGGGGTGTTGTTCGTGCCGGCGAGATAGATCGTCTTGAACGCATCCTCAGGACTCATGTTCGCGATCCCCGCCGGATCGGACGCGGGCCCGACGATGATGAAGCTGTTGTAGGCGAAGCACCGCGGGTTGATGCCGTAGCCTTCGTCGATGAACTGCTGCTCCTGTGCCGGCGAGTGGACGAGCACCAGGTCGACGTCGCCGCGGCGGGCGGTGTCAAGCGACTGCCCGGTGCCCTGGGCGGTGATCTGGACGTCCACGTTGGAGGTGTTCTCGTACATCATTTCAAGTTCGTCAAGAAGTCCCGTATCGTACAGGCTCGTCGTCGTTGCTATCCGGAGTACACCCGGATCTGCTGCCTCCTGTGCAGTAACGGAGACGGCACATGCAAAAAGTAGCACTACCATGATGCCCACCAGGGGCACCCACGATCTCGATCTCATACGGGGGCGCAATCAGTCAGGATTTATATTTAACTGTTTTTATAATAATTACAAAATTAAAAATATCAACCTCTTTTACACACCTGCTATCCGGCGAAGAGGCATTCCCATCGGAGGCGTGAGAATGCTCTCCACCGTAGAAGGATGGCGAAACCTTAACGCTTCTATCCGCCGACTCTGTTCCTCATGTGGCAGGCGCTGGATATCGAGACCTGGATCGCGGGACGGCGGTCGGACCTCGACCGGGTGAAGGAACCGGTCTCCGGGATCATCGGGAGGGTGCGGGCGGAGGGCGACGCGGCCCTGCTCGACCTGACAAAGAAGTTTGATAAGATCGACCTCGAGGAGATCGCCGTCACCGACGAGGAGCGGGAGGCGGCCTACGAAGAGGTGGACGCACGGCTGGTCGAGAGCCTTATCGAGGCGGAGGCCCGGATCAGCCGGTTTCATGAGCTGCAGCGCGGGCGCGACCTCTGGCTGCAGGAGGTGGAGCCCGGGATCACTCTCGGCGTCAAGACGACCCCCTTATCCCGCATCGGTGCCTACGTCCCCGGCGGACGGGCGGCATACCCTTCGACGGCGCTGATGTGCACGGTCCCGGCGAAGGTCGCGGGGGTCGCTGAGATCTGCTGCTGCACCCCGCCGCCAATCAACCCCATCACCCTCGTGGCGCTCGACATCGCCGGGGTTGACGAGGTCTACCGGGTCGGCGGCGCCCAGGCGATCGCGGCGATGGCGCTCGGGACCGAGACGGTCCCGCGGGTCGAGAAGATCGTCGGCCCGGGGAACGTCTACGTCACAGTGGCGAAGATGCTTCTGCGCGACGAGGCCGAGATCGACTTCCCCGCGGGCCCGAGTGAGATCGCGATCCTCGCGGACAACACGGCGAACCCGACGTTCGTCGCGGCCGACATCCTGGCCCAGGCCGAGCACGACCCGAACGCCGCCTGTGTCCTTGTGACGACCGACGCGAGCATCGCCGACCGTGTCGGGGCCGAGGTGAAACGGATGGCCGGGGAGGCGAAGCGCCGGGAGATCGTGGAGAAAGCGCTTGACCACTCCGGCTACATCATCGTCCGCGACCTCGACGAGGGGGTGGCGATGGTCGACGGCATCGCCCCCGAGCACCTCTCGGTCCAGGTGGCCGACCCGCTCTCCGTCCTCAACCGGATCCGGAGCGCCGGGTCGATCTTCGTCGGCCCCTACGCGGCGGTGGCCTGCGGCGACTACGCATCGGGGACGAACCACGTCCTCCCGACGGCAGGCTATGCCAGCCTCTACTCCGGGCTCGACGTGAACCACTTCTGCCGGCGCTCGACGGTCCAGGTGATCACCCGGGAGGGGCTCGAGGCCATCGGCGACGTGGTGGAGACGATCGCCGACGCGGAGGGGCTCCACGCCCACGCGGAGTCGGTGCGGGTGCGGAGAAGGGGATAAATAGCATTTTTCGCTACGACCGGGGAGGTTCCCGCCAGGGATCCCCTGAAAAAATTTATCGGGAAGTCGGCGCCGAAGGTTCCGGCGCGGCCTTCCCGCTGACCATCCGGATCGCCTCGATCGCGTCCTCCGCGACGCTCTTCTCCTCCGTATCCCCGCTCCGGGCGAGTTCCTGCAACGCATCGATCGCCCGCGGGTTGCCGATGTACTTGAGTGCTCCCGCCGCGTAGAGCCTGACGTTCCGGTCGGCGTCCTTCGTCGCCGCGACGAGGGGCTCGACCGCGGCATCGCCCATCCGGAAGAGGGCGCCCCCTGCCGCCCCCCGGACATCGGTGTTCCCGTCACGGAGTGCTCCGATGAGCGGGTCCACGGCACCCGGATCACCGGTATCCCCGAGGACGCCGGCCGCGACGATACGGACCTCCGGGTCGGGGTCGGTGAGCAGCCCCGTGAGCGGCTCGACCGCCCTGCTCCCGAACTTCGCTATGGCTCCCGATGCCTGGCACCGGAGGTCGTCGTTTGCATCCTTGAGTGCCCGGGCAAGCGGCTCGACCGCGGCAGGATCCCCGATCTCGCCGAGGATGGCCGACGCATAGACCCGCCGGAGGTCACTCCTGGTCTCGAGTTCCCAGGTCTGGCCTCCGGGGCCGGTTACGGTCGTCGTACCCCCGGCGGCTGGCGAATCCTCGTACTTCCTCGACGCCTCCGGGTCCTTGATGAGCTCGACCAGCGGCCCGACCGCCGCATCCCCGAGCAGGGTGAGCGAGTCCGCCGCGGCTTCCCGCACCGCCGTCAGCGGGTCGCCGAGCGCCCGGATGAGCGGGGCGACCGCCTGTCCTCCGCCGAGATCCCCCAGGGCCAGGGCGGCCCGCTGGCGGGTCAGGCCGTCATCGCTTCCCAGCGCCTCGACCAGGCCGTCAAGATCTTTCTCCGCCCGCAGGTTATCGATGTTGAACCGACTCTCTTCTGCCAATCTTTTCGCCTCCGGATCCGGCGTATACTGCCACCCCGATATAATAACCTTCTCCGGGGCTTGAAAAATGGGGGTGTCTCCGGCATCAGCGGGATGCCGGCGGGACAGATGTCACCACACCCCGCCTCGCGCGGAACCGTGCCATCCCGTCCTCGGCCGACCTCCGGACGGCGGGATCGGCATCGGAGAGCGCCCGGTCGAGGGGGCCCTCCGCCCGCGGATCGGCGATCTCGCCGAGGATGACGGCGGCGTAGGCCCGGCGCATCCCCCGATCAGGGAGAACGCCCTCCGTGGTGACACCGGCCCTCCTTGCGCCGGGGAAGAGATTCCTGTGCTCCAGGGCATCCTCCGGGCCCCCGAGGAGGTCGTGCTGCGCAAGCTCCCGGTGCCGGAGGCTCTTTCTCGTCCCGACATCCTCCGGGCCGCCAAGGAGGTCATGCTGGGTGATCTCCTGCTCCGTGTCGCGAGACACCCCTGCTCCCGCCCGTCTGATATCCTCCGGACCGCCGAACGCATCGTGCTGGGCGAGTCCCTCCTCCTTATCGCGGGCTATCCCGCCCCCTGCCTCCCTGGCATCCTCTGGACCCCCGAACAGATCGTGCTGGGTGATCCCGTCCTGGTGCCGGAGCCTCCTCTTTTCAGGCGGGATGCCTTCGGGCCCGCCAAGCAGGTCGACCTGGGTGAGGCCCTGGTCGGCCGACTCTCGCGGTATCCCGTAGACCGTCGCAACATCCGGCCGCTCCAGGAGATCAACCAGCGGATCGACCGCCGGGGTCCCGACCATCACGAGCGCGTTCGCCGCACTCTCCCTGACGCCCTGCACCGGGTCGGCGAGCGCCCGGATAAGGGGGTCCACCGCCCTCCATTCTCCGAGCGCGCCGAGAGCGAGGGCGGCGTTCCGGCGGTCGTCCGGGTCGCCGGTCTGGAGCGCTTCGGTCAGGCCGTCGATATCCTGCCTCGATCGCATATGCTCAACATCATACCGCTTCTCTCCCATCGGAAGATCCCTTCTCTGCATCTCAATCACCTCTGGATGGGACGGTAGTAACCAATCATTAATATAATAATATTGTGCATAAAAATCGGCCGATGCCGGGAGATTGCCCCGGGTCCTCCTGCAAGTGGTTCTCTGAAGGCGGCCGGAACGGGGTACAGGTATTTATTCGTCAAAAGCGAGGTGAGTAGCATGCCGGAGGAGAGACGAAAGGCGGAACTGAAGATCACCGGGATGCACTGCGCTTCCTGCGCCCTCAACGTCGAACGCGCCCTCCAGGACCGCGGAGACGTCTACGAGGCCCGGGTCAACCTCGCAACCGAGACGGTCACCGTCGAGTATGACCCGACGAAGGCCACCCTCGCAGACCTGGAAGAAACGGTTGTCGACGCCGGCTACGAGGTCGTCCGAAACGAGGTCACCGTCAGGGTCGGCGGGATGGTCTGCGCCTCCTGCGCCCAGGTGATCGAAGCCTCGCTCACCGACCTCGACGGCGTCTACGAAGCCCGGGTCAACCTCGCAACCGAGAACGTGCGCATCGTCTACAACCCGGCCCTTGTCACGATATCCGACATCCGGGCCGCCGTCGAGGATGCCGGTTACCAGTACCTGGGGCTCGAGGAAGAGATCTCCGAGGACATCGAGGAGGAGATGCGCGAGAAAGACCTCCGGGACAAGTTCCGGCGGATTATCATAGGATTTGCGGTCAGTATCCCGCTCTTCTTCTACATGCTCCTCGGTATGCCGGGGGCGGACGCTCTCCCGGTCTCGATCAACCTCGTCATGCTCATCATCACCCTGCCGGTCTTCGTCTACGTCAGCGCCCCCATCTTCAAGGCGGCTGCCGCGGCGCTCCGGAACCGGGCGCTGACGATGGACGTCATGTACGCGATGGGCATCGGTGTCGCCTACGCCGCGAGCGTGCTCGGGACGTTTGAGGTCGTCCTCACCCCGGAGTTCAACTTCTACGAGACCGCGGTGATGCTTGCGGCGTTCCTGACGCTCGGCCGCTACCTCGAGGCCCGGGCAAAGGGGAGGACGTCTGAGGCGATCAGGAGCCTGATCGGCCTGCGGCCCAGGACCGCAACGGTGATCCGGGACGGCCGGGAGATCGAGGTCCCGGTCGAGGACGTCGTCGTCGGGGAGATCCTCCTGGTCCGACCGGGGGAGAAGGTGCCGGTCGACGGGGTGGTCGTCGGCGGCGAGAGCTCGGTGGACGAGTCGATGATCACCGGCGAGCCCATACCGGCCGACAAGCAGGAGGGCGACGAGGTCGTCGGCGGCACTCTGAACGTGAACGGGGTCCTCCGGGTCCGGGCCGAGAAGATCGGGAAGGATACGGTCCTCTCGCAGATCATCCGGCTCGTCCGGGACGCCCAGGGCTCACGGCCCCCGGTGGAGCGGATCGCTGATGTCGCGGTCTCCTACTTCATCCCGACCATCCTGGTGATCGCGGTCGTCGCTTTCCTCATCTGGTACGTGGCCCTGGACGCCACGCTCCTCTTCTCGCTCACGGTCCTGATCTCGATCCTGGTCGTCGCCTGCCCCTGTGCGCTCGGCCTTGCCACCCCGACCGCCGTGACCGTCGGGATCGGGAGGGGCGCCGAACTCGGGGTGCTGATCCGGAACGGCGAGGCGCTCGAGGTCTCCGAGAAACTGACCGCGATCGTCTTCGACAAGACCGGGACGCTCACCCGGGGGAAACCGGACGTCACCGATATCGTAGCGTTCGGGATGCCTGAGGACCGGCTCCTCTCGGTCGCGGCGGCGGTCGAGCGGAACTCAGAACACCCGCTCGCGGAGGCGGTCGTCCGGCGGGCACAGAGCGCGTCCGTCGCGGTCCCTGAGTCGGAGCGGTTCACCACCTTCGGCGGGAGGGGGGTGAGCGCCGTGGTGGAGGGGGAGGAGGTCCTGATCGGGAACCAGCCCTTCCTTCTCGAGCACGGTATCACCATACCGCCGAATGCGGAGATGCGGGTGACCGCCTTCCAGGACGTGGGGAAGACCGCGGTCCTGGTCGCCGTGGCGGGGAGACTCGCCGGCATCATCGCCATCGCCGATACCCTGAAACCGACGACGAGGCTCGCCATCGCGGACCTCAAACGGATGGGGCTTACGGTTGCGATGATCACCGGCGACAACGAGCGGACGGCGAGGGCCATCGCGCGTGAGGTCGGGATCGAGGACGTCCACGCCGGGGTGCTGCCGCAGGAGAAGGCCGAGGAGGTCCGGGCGCTCCAGGAGCGGGGCGAGGTTGTGGCGTTCGTGGGCGACGGGATCAACGACGCCCCGGCGCTCGCGCAGGCGGACGTCGGGATCGCGATCGGGAGCGGGACCGACGTCGCCATCGAGAGCGGGGATATCGTCCTCGTCCGGGACGACCTCATCGACGCCGTCGGGGCGGTACAGCTCTCCCGGAAGGTGATGACCCGGATCAAGCAGAACCTCTTCTGGGCGTTCGCCTACAACGCGGCCCTCGTCCCTCTCGCCGCAGGCGTGCTCTACCCCTCCACCGGGATACTCTTCCGGCCGGAACTTGCGGGACTCGCGATGGCGCTCTCGTCGGTGACGGTCGTCTCGCTCTCGCTGCTGCTCAAGACATATATACCCCCGGCGAAGAGAGGGATGCTATCGGAGGTTTGATGCAGATGGCAGTTGATCCGGTATGCAAGATGGACGTCGATGAGGCGACCGCGAAGTTAAAGTCCGAGTACAAGGGGAAGACCTACTACTTCTGCGCCCCGGGGTGCAAGAAGCTCTTCGACCGGGACCCCGAGGCCTACCTGAAGGGGGCGTAACCTCTTTTGACGGGCGCTCCGGTTGCCGGACCGGAAGCCCCATATACTCAAAGGATAATAGGATATTTGTAAATCGCGTTGATTAGCGGATGCTTTTTGATATAGCAGCCCGCGGTTTATAGGTATGCCTCGCTGTCCTTCAACCAGTTTCTGTCCGCCCGTGTAAAAGATACGAGATGGTCAGAACCGGTAGACCATCTGCCGCGTCCGTGCCCCCTGCCGCTCCTCTCCCGGGCTGAGGCCGGCAACGTCGTCGCAGACGCTCCGCAGCGTGGCGCTCGCGTTGTCGGCGAAGTGGACCGCCCAGGCCTCCGGGGTCCGGGGCTGGACCTCGCCGTGCTGCGGGCCGTGGTGCGACATCACGATGTGGAGGATGTGGCTGAACCGGGAGGCGTCGACACCTCCTGCGTGCCGGAGAAGGGTCGCGGCCCCGATCGCCGTATGCCCGACGAGCGTGTAATCCGGGAGCGCGACGAACGAGAAGCCCTGGCGGCAGAAACAGGACGCCTTCCCGATGTCGTGGAGGAGTGCCCCGGCAAGGAGCACGTCGGTGTCCATCTCCGCCCGGCAGACGGTCCCGGCGAGGTTCGCCGCAATCTCCGCGGTCTCGAGGGTGTGCTCCGCGAGGCCGCCGGTATAGGCGTGGTGCCGGCGTTTGGCCGCGGGCGCTTCAAAGAATCCCGGGGCGTCGTTCATGACCCGCGAGACGAGGGAGGCTATGCCGGGATCCTCGATCCCGGCGGCCATACGCCCGAGCCCTCGCCTGACGCCGTCGCTGTCGGCAGGTGCGTAGACAAACCAGGAGGGCTCGATGAGGTCGCCCCGGATCGGGTCTGCCAGGTGGGCGATCCCGTCGTTCACGTTCACCTCGCAGGTGCCGTTGAACTCCTTCGCGTATCCCTGGATCCGGTAGACCTCGCCGACCCGGATGTTGTGGCAGAACGCCTCGACCTGCTTCACGTCGTGGTTGGACGTTCCCCAGACCTTGCAGGGCCCCCGGCCGGTCTTATCGGAGATGGTGAGGAGGATGTACTTGCCGTCCCGCTTCTCCCGCAACTCCGCAGCATCCACCACAAACGGTGCGTCGACCTGCACTCCCCCGCTGATCCCCTCCATAAAGACAGTCTTCTCGAACACCGGATCACCGTAAGAATTCCATCCACGTTGAGAGGCTTAAAACCCGGCGGTTTGTTTCGGGAGAAGCAGGGGGAGGCGAACTACCCGAACCGGAGCCGGATCATCCCGGAGAGCATCGCCTTTGCGTCCGTCGTCGCCACCTTCGACTCCTCCCGGTTCTCCCAGGTGATCGGGACCTCCTCCACCCGGCAGCCGCACCGCTGCAGCCGCCAGAGGAGTTCGACGTCGAACTCGAACCCGGTCGACCGGATGGACGGGAGGACCGCGTCGAGCGCCTCCCGCCGGAAGGCCTTCGCGCCGCACTGGGTGTCCCGGTAATCGAGCCCGAAGAGCAGCCGGACCAGGAGGTTGAAGAGACGGCTCTCGACCCTCCGCCGGAACCCCTGCCGCACGGGGAGGACCGAGCCGGGAACCCAGCGCGAGCCGATGGCGCCGTCCACGATAGCGAGGCGGTCAAAGAGGCGCTCCATCTCGGCAACGGACGTCGAACCGTCGGCATCCATGTAGCCGATGTAGCGCGTCTCGGCGGCCTTCATGCCCTCGACGACCCCCCCTCCTTTGCCGAGGCGGTGCGGGAAGGTCAGGCACCGGATGGTATGCGACGGGTGATCGGCCGCGAACGCATCGATGATAGCGGGGGTGGCGTCGGTCCCGTCGCAGACAAAGATCAGGGGGCCGGCAAAGCCGGAGATGTCCTCGAGGAGCGACCGGATCCGCCGCTCCTCGTTGTAGGCAGGGATCACCAGGGTGCAGTCCGTCCGGCTCACCCCGCCGTCGGTCTCGTTCAGCATTCGAACTTCGATATGATGGTGTCGGCGAACTGTGCGGCCGCATGAGGGCCGTTCGCGGTCACGATCTGCATATCCGCGACGACCGGGATTGGAAGGAGGTTTGCGCCGGCCTTCTTCATCTCAGCGATGGCCGCCGGGCTCTGGTAGACCGTGGTCTGCCGGCCCGCAAGGATGCCCGCCCGGGCCAGCACGACCGGCGCGAGGCAGATGGCGGCGACGACCTTGCCCTGCTCGAAGAACGACCTGACGAGGGCCTGGAGCCGCCCGTTCCCCCAGAGGTAGTCCTGGGATCCGGCGCCGCCCACAATCACGATCCCGGCGTAGGCATCGGGGTCCACGTCGTCAAACGTCATCACCGCCTCTGCGGTGGCCCCGAGCATCCCGGTGCACGTGCCGACGATCGTCGAGGCGATATCGACGTCGATGCCGGCCTCCTCAAAGGCCCTCTTCGGGGTCCCCAGTTCTTCATCCCTGAACTGTTCCGGTGCAATGGCAAGCAAGAGTCTCATGCGGGTTTCCTACCAGATGTTGGTTCATAAGCGTATTGATGGTTTTGTGGAGTCGGGTGATATGCCGGCAGGGCCGGGCCTTCACGGGTATGGGGGACTCCCCCGCCAGGACGAACGAGAGAACCGGCAGCCGCGGCAGCATATCCGCCCGGTCATGTGCGGAGGAGAGGAGGGGGCGTCCCACTTCTGGTGCACCAGACGCTCTCGAGCCGCCACCATGCGGGCACATTGAAACAATATTATTATAATAATGGCACGATAAAGGTGCAGACCCCGTGGTGCTGCAGGATCCAGGGAATTCACAGGAGACCCGGTTTTCACCGGATAAACCCGGATTTTATGGCGATACACCGTAAGGTGGAGGGGTAACGGCTGCCTCCAGCACAGACCGCAGCACATTCCTGGGTGGAGAGGTAGACTATGCAACGTGGCACATATTTCGGGATTATTCTGCTTGTGGCGCTCGCAATCATTGCAGTCGTGGCGACAGGGGCAGAAGATAGCACAGTTCTCTGGAACAAGACGTACGGGGGGCCGGACGCCGATGATGCAGCATACGCAATGGTTCCGATCCCCGGAGGGGCCGGGTTCTTCCTCGCCGGGGAGACGGCATCGTTCGGTGAGGGGAAGGCGGACGCCTGGGTGGTCAGGCTCGCGCCGGACGGCACCGAGGAGTGGAACAAGACGTATGGCGGAAAGGAATCTGACGTCGCACGTTCCCTCATCCTGACCGACGACGGCAACCTCCTCTTCGCCGGGAACCTCACCCTCGTCACGAACGGGACGCGAGCTGACACCGATGCCTGGATTGTGAAGACCGATCCTGCGGGCGGCGAGATCTGGAACAGAACCTACGGCGGCCCGGATGTCAATGCCTCGGCGAACGCGGTGACCGGGACCGATGACGGCGGGTACGTCTTCGCCGGGACCACCGCGTCCTGGGGTGAGAACGAGTCCGCCGCCTGGGTGGTCAGGCTGAACGGGACGGGCGAAGAGGTATGGAGCCGGACGTTCGGCGAGACCGGGAACAACCGGGCGAACGCTGTCACCCGGCTGCCCGGTGGGGGCTTCGTCGTTGCCGGCAGCACCGAGTCTGCGGGAGCGGGCACGGCCGACATCTGGGTGGTCAGGCTGGATGAGTCGGGCGATGAGGTCTGGAACAGGACGTTCGGCAGCCCCGACGACGATACCGGCCGGGAGGTGATCACCACCTCGGACGGCAACCTGCTCGTCGCCGGGACGTTCACGGAGCGGCCTGACAATACAACGGTCGATACCGATGTGCTCCTCCTCAAACTCACCCCCGACGGGGAGGTCGTCTGGAACTGGATCTACGGCGACTTCGGCGTGAACGAGTCGGCCAACGCGGTCATCGAGACCGCAGACGGCGGCTATCTCGTCGCCGGGGAGACGGGATTTTCCGGCGTGAATGACACCGACGCCTGGCTGGTCGCGACCGACGCCGAAGGTGCGGTGGCCTGGAGCAAGACCTTTGGGGGTGAGAATCCCGGCGCTGCGGCCGCATCGGTCATCGAGATCGCACCCGGGAATTACCTCTTCGCAGGGACCTTCAATGCTACTCAGAGGGAAGGACCGGTGAATCTGGACGCCTGGACGGTGAGACTGGGACCGGAGCCCACGCCGACACCGACGCTGACGCCGACCGCAACTCCGACGCCCGGGCCCACGGTAACCCCCATCAAGCCCCCGAAGGCACCGGTCGTGCCTCAGAAGGCGCCGGTGACGAAGCCGGGAGATGATAGAGACGACCGGGATGACGATGACGACGGGCACGTGATTCCGACGCCGACGAGGGCCGGGACCCCGATGCCGACCGGAACCATGACTCCGAGGCCTACGCACAACGGGGACGACGATAATGGGGACGACTTCGGCGATGACGATGGAGACGATGTCGGCGATGATAACGGAGATGATAACGGGGACGATCATGGGGACGACTTCGGAGACGATGTCGACGATGACAACGGCGACGACAACCAGAACACGAGCGCACTCTCGGGAAGGGTCTGGTATGACCTGAACGCGGACGGTGTCCCTGACACCGGCGAACCCGGCATCCCCGGCATCGGTGTGCGGCTGATCGGGATGAAGAGCATGGCCGACCATGCCGTCACCGGTCCGGACGGGTCCTACCAGTTCGAGACCATCCCCTCCGGGGGCTACAGCGGTGTTGAGTTCCTGATGCCGGACGGCTACTCCTGCACCGTCTCAGGGAACGGCAGCGATGCGAACCCGCAGGATGAGAGCGTGGCGTTCGCCGAAGGCGGGGCCGGGCAGCAGACCCTGAACGCGGGCTTCATCGGCAATTACCGCCCGGTGGCGCCGGCAGAGGCCTACGGGTGGATACTCGGGACAACCTGGAACGACGGTGACGGGGATGGGCTCAAGAACGAGGGACACGGCCTGACGGGCGTCGAGGTCCGCCTCCTGAATGCGAGCGGGGACCAGGTTGCATCGGCCCGCACCGGCCATCATGACGACTACTTCTCCACGTACCTCTTCGGCCCCCTCCCGCCCGGGGAGTACTCACTGGCGTTCATCCTGCCGGACGACTACGTCTTCACGAGCACCGGCGGGGACAGCCATGCCGACCCGGTGACCGGCGCGACAACCCGGTTCCAAGTTGGCGGCGGCGAGACGGCTGTCAGGGATGCAGGGCTGATTTCCGCATCTCCTACCCAGATCCCGATCGGGGCCACACCTCCGTCCCCCGCGACCGGGGAAGAGGAGGGTGCCGACGATGATGGGATGGGCGGCACTGGAGACGGAGCGGATGATGAGCGGGAGAATGATGACGACGAGGCGGGGGATGATGATCGGGAAAGACCTGCCGTGACCGCTGCGCCGCAGAACCCCGGGGATGCGACTTCGATGTCAACGGACGATACCGATGACGGAGCCGGCGGGGAGCAGGATGATGCTCGTACGATGACTGCCGGTGACGTGAACGAGGACGATGACGACGACGAAGATAAGACCAAGGACGATAAGGATGACAAGAAGGACAAGGATAAAGAGGACAAGAAGGACAAGGACGACGACGACCGGGATGAGTGACGGGTCCAGGGCAGGCCGCTGATCGGCAACGGGGGTGCGCGGCTCCTCTATGGCCCCCTCCCGCCGGGGTTCTTGCCCCGGCCTTTATAGGGTGAAAGGCACGATATTATCCACTATTTTATGTCGAATCGCCCGGGCACAGACCCAATCCTCGCAAAACCTGCCCTGTGAAATATAAAAATATTAATATAATATAAGCATGATCCCGAGTCTGAACCCCGGGAAGGCAACGGGCCAGAAAAATCCCGGCCCCCGGCCTGCCGGAACATGATGCAGTCGGGGCGTTGCCCTCTCCACCAGGGGTTATCTGCCCGGGAGAGCCCGACCAGGCGCCCGGGAAGCGAGGTGAATCATATGAGATATATCAGCGTTCTAGGAATCATCATAGCAGCGTTCGTCCTTTCTTCGTTCGCAACCGCGGCAATCCCAACGGAGCCGGTATTGAGTGCAGGAGAAGAGAAGACCGCCGGCACGATCGGAGGAACGGTCTTTCTTGATACCGATGGAGACGGCGTGCAGGGGGCCGGCGAGTGGGGTATGAGCGGCGTCGTCGTCCACCTCAAGGGCGCCGCGGGAGAGAGGATCGCAACGGCGGAGACCTTCTCTCACGCCTGTGAAGGGCTTTACCTCTTCAGCGGCGTCCTCCCGGGGAACTACACCGTCGAGGTCGTCCTCCCGGACGGCTACGCCTTCACCACCCCCGGCAACGGTTCTTCCGGCGCGACGGCGAGCACCATCGACCCGGCGAACGGGACAACCACCCCCATCAACCTGACCGGAGAGGTGATCAGGGAGACGGACCTCGTCGTCAGGGACGCGGGGCTTGTTGTCGCCGGGCCCTGACGGCGGCTCTCCCGCCCACTTTTACTGGTGCTTCGCGACGTGCTGCCGGAGCATCGTGCCGGGCTTGTAGCGGTCGGCGATCTCAAGCGCCGTCGCCCGCAGGGCCGCGTGTTCGGCGATGCAGGCCTCCGGCGGGGGCGCCTTCCTGAGGATCTGCGAGGTGTTCTCGGTGATCTGGATGAGCTCGGTGGCTATCACGGCGTTGAGCCAGAGGAGGTCACGGAGCATCTCTCTCATCTCTTCGTCCTGGTTCATGCGAGAGAGGTTGGCGCTCCTCCCACATCAAACCCCGGCCGTCCGGCCGTGACGAACAAGAAGGTTGATTCTTCTGGCCGGGAAATACTCTGGGAGAATGGGTATGCAATTTCTGGAGTTCGCCCGCATCTGCGAGCAACTGGAGGGGATCTCAGGAAGGCTCGAGATGATCGAGCAGGTCGCCGCCGTCCTGCCCGGGCTCGACGACGAGGAACTCCCGGTCTTCGTCCGGTTCATCATGGGGAGGGTCTTCCCCGACTGGAGCACGAACAAACTCGGTGTGGGCCCGAACCTCCTCTACGATGCCGTGGCCTACGTCGTCGGCACGAAGCGAGAGACGGTCCGCGAAGCCATCAACGCCACCGGCGACGCGGGCCTGGCCGTCGAGGGACTCCTCGCAAGGAAGGAGCAGACGTCGTTCTTCCTCCAGGAACTCGACCTCGTCGATGTCTACCGGGAGTTCGAGCGGATAGCGGCCGCCGGGGGGCAGCGGTCGCAGCGGGAGAAACTCCGGATTGCGCAACGGCTCTTCGGCAACGCCCGCCCGCTGGAAGGGCGGTATCTCGCGCGGCTGATGCTCGAAGAACTCCGGATCGGCATGGGCGAGGGGAGTGTCCGCGACGCTGTTGCGAAGGCGTTCGAGGTCGACGTCCGCCTGGTCGAGCATGCCCACCAGGCGATGAACGATCTCGGCGAGGTAGCCCTCCTCGCCCGGAAGGACCCGGACGCGCTCTCCCGCGTGACCATCAGGCCCTTCCGGCCCGTGAAGATGATGCTCGCCCAGGCGGGGACGATCGCCACGCAGCTTGAAGATCACGGCGAGGTGGCGGTCGAGTACAAGTACGACGGGAGCAGGTTCCAGTTCCATAAGGTAGGGGGCGACTGCCGGATCTACTCGCGAAGACTGGAGGAGGTCACCGGGAGCCTCCCCGACATCGTGAAGCACCTTGCAGAAGCGACCGACCACGACGTCATCCTGGACGGGGAGGCGGTCGCCGTCCGGGACGGGAGACCCATGCCGTTCCAGTACGTCATCCGGCGGTTCCGGCGGAAGCACGAGGTGGACTCGATGATGGAGCAGATCGAGCTCGTCCCGCGGGTCTTCGACATCCTCTACCTGGACGGCGAGACCCTGATGGACCGGACCCTCGCCGAGCGGCGGAAGATCCTTGAGGAGGTTCTCAGTGACCATGTGGCGCCGCAGTTCCTGGCTGGCGACGTCGCCCGGGCGGAGGCGATCTACACCGAGGCGCTCGACCTCGGCCACGAGGGCATGATGGTGAAGGTCCTCGACTCACCCTACACCCCGGGCGTCCGGGGCCGCCTCTGGGTGAAGGTGAAGCCCGGGGTCGAGACCCTCGACCTCGCGGTCGTCGGGGCCGAATGGGGCGAAGGGAGGAGGGCCGGTATGTTCGGGTCGTTCCTCCTCGCGGTCCAGGACCAGGGCCGGCTCCTCACCGTAGGAAAGGTGGCGACCGGGATCACGGACGAAGTGCTCGCGGACCTCTACGCCCTCTTCAAGGACAGGGTGATCGCCCGTTCGGGAAAAGAGGTGACGCTCGAACCGGCGGTGGTCTTCGAGGTGGGCTACTCCGAGATCCAGACGAGCCCGAACTACGAGAGCGGCTACGCGCTCCGGTTCCCGCGGTTCGTCCGGGTGCGCGAGGACAAGAGCGTCGACGAGGCCGAGACGCTCGACTCCCTCATCGAGCGCTACCGTCTGCAGAAGAATGGGCAAAATTCGCTTTAAAAGTCAAAAAGTGTCCTCTGCGTCGTGAGTTCCGGGATGAGCCGGCTGTGGGGGCGCCAGTGCGTAAACCCGATGAGACGGGAGGCCAGGTCAACCCCCTCGTTGAGGTCCGCGCAGACGGTCTTTGGACCCTTCATGGCGTTTCGCGTCGCCTCCCGGACCACCCAGGTGCCGAGCGGCGCCCAGTACTCGCTCGTGACGTTTCGGAGCACGAGCACCCGCGCCGACCGCCGCACGCTCTCCAGGTACTCCGTGACCGCGAGACGTGCCGAGTAGTAGGCCCCTGCTATCGGCGAGTAGCCGGACTTCGTCGCGCCTTCGCCGTCCGCGGTGATCGACTCGTTTCCGCCGCCCCAGAGCGACTGCTTCCCCCAGACCTCGATCATCTCGTACTTCCAGTCCCCCGGGACTAGGAGGCAGACGATATGGTTCCCATACAGCGAGGCAGAGAAGACCTCTATCCCGGAGAGCGGGGGGTAGCGGGCGATCTTCTTCTTGAACTGTTTTGAGACCGTGTCATCGACCGCCGTGATCGCCCACCGGGTGGGGACGACATGCCGCTTCTTCTCGCTCCCGAGGAGCCCGGCGGTCAGGAGCTGGGTGATCCGGTAGACATCGGTGCCCGAGGTGGTAAGGACCTCGCAGGCATCGGTGGCGGAGAGGTCAGTATCGGAGGTCGCCCGGTCGACCGCCCTGTCCACCCGGGCGTTCTCGAGGACGTTCATCTTCCGGATGGCGCCAGTGAGCCCGACGGGGGCGATCGTCCCGTCGAACCGGAGGTCGAAGGAGACCGGCTTCACAAACCGGACCTCGACATCGAGCGGGCTGCTTGAGAGCGCGATCTCCTGGATGCTCCCGGAGAGGTCCTTTGCCTCGCCGGCGCCGCGGATCGTCCGGGCCCGGAGCCCCACGATATCATCGATCCCGAGGCCCCGGGCGACCCAGTCCGGCGGGTGGTCGGCATCGTCGATCATCAACGGACCTCCCGCGACCTTCGGGTAGCCGTAACTCCCGACGAAGACCGACGGGGCGGACCCCTGGTAGTGGTCGCTTGGTTTGACCGGGAGCCTCGCATAGAACCTGCTCATGATCGGGCAGCGTTCGAGCCCGCAGAGCCCCCTCCCCTTACACTCAGCGCACTGCATCCTCTTCTCCCCGGCGGTCGACGACGACCCGCACCCTCCCCGCAAGGGTGCGGAGCGTCTCTTCCACCCACTCATCCCAGGTCTCCGCCTGGAGGTCCCGCGTCGCTGCAACCTCCCGCCCGAGGTCGTCGTCCCGCCCGTCGATCACCTCGACCACCACCGACCCGGGGGCATACCCGGGCTCCACGATGGCGTCGGCGTCCCCGTCGATCACCCCGAAGACGGGGATGCCCGCGTGGGAGCATATGTGGCCGCAGACGGCGGTGGTGTCGTCGCCGACGGCGAGGACGCCGCAGACCCCCTCCGCGATCTCACGGTAGAGGGTGTGGCCGCAGTGGTCGATGACCGCGACCCTGCCCCCGCGGGAGGCGCGCCCGCCCTGCCGGGGCGGGACCCGCCGCACCGGCCCGCTCTTGCACCATGCCGCATCGAGGTCAGGGAGGCCCGCACGGTGGAGTTTCTCGAGCCCGTGGGGTTTGGGGTCGAGGCCGGAGACGGGACGGAGGATTCCGCCCTCGGTCGCGAGGACGACCGTCTCCGCCGTCGCGGTCCCGATGACGATCCCGTTCACGAAGACCGCCTCGCCGGGGAGGCAGCCGCGGACCTCCCGGGTGCCCGGCGCCCGGGCGCGAGCGCTCTCACGGCGGACGAGGGCATACCCGGTCAGGGATGCGATCTCCCGCGCAAGGCCCTCGTCGCCGCCGTCCCAGCGGTAGACGGTGCGGCTTGAGCATTCCACGTGGACGAGCCCTTCGAGCCTCCCGGCAACGAGTTCACCGAATATCCTCCCCGATTCCGGGGTCTTTCCCCGGTTGACCAAAAAGGCCCGCCCAGAGAGGGCGGCGAGGACCACGCTCGGCCGCTCGTCGGTGCAGGTCACCGGGAGGCTGGACTCCTCGGCGGCTGTCCGGGCCATCACCCCGGCGACGAGCACCCGCCGGGGCGAGAGGAGAGCGATCAGCCGCCCGGTATCGCCGGCATCGAAAGCCTCGGGGCCGTGCACCACCATGGTGGCCGTCGTGGAGATCATGCCGTAATTTTAGGCTTCGTGGACTATCAGGTTACCGTCCGGACGAGCTGCTCTGGGTGGGGAGGTAGGGTATCAGGGAGGAGGCGAGTTTTGCGACGTCCATCGACTGCACGATGACCCGGCCCGGGCCGGTCAGCGTGGTCAGGAAGAGCCCTTCGCCGCCGAAGAAGACAGTCTTCACACCGCCGGCGAGCGCGATGCTGTAGTCGACAGTGCTCTCGAACCCGACGACGAGCCCGGTCTCCACCTTGACGACCTCACCGGGCGCAAGCGTCATCTCCATGATGTCGCCGCAGCAGTGGAGGAACGCTTTCCCCGTCCCGGAGAGCCGCTGGAGGATGAACCCCTCGCCGCCGAAGGCACCCGAGCGGAGGCGCTTCGTGAACGCGATATCGAGGTCGATACCCTGTTCCGAGCAGAGGAAGGCGTCTTTCTGGGCGATGAACTCACGTCCTGCAAGGTCGAGCGTGAAGATTTTGCCCGGGACGTTCCCGGCAAACGAGACGAACCCGTCCTTTCCGGCCGGGGTGAACTCGGTCATGAAGAGGCCTTCGCCGGTCACCATCCGTTTCAATCCCTTGAAGAGCCCGCCCTTCATGTTCGTGGTCATCTGCATGTTCCCGCTCATGTTGACCATGGCGCCGGCCTCGGCGCAGATGCTCTCGCCGGGGGCGAGGCGCAGGGTCACGATCTGCAGGTTGTCTCCGGTGATCTCGTACTGCATACCGGAACTTCTTTCATTTTTGGGCAATAGGTCTTTTCTCTCTGTTTTCTCCGGGTCGGCGGTTGTGTTTCCAAAACCCCCTCCGGAGCGGTGGCCTTAATTGGGGTTGATGCCGTAACGATTTGTATGGAGAATGGATCGTTTATCATCCCCCTTGCCCCGGGCATACGCTCGGGTACCGTCCCGGCCGGCAGGGTGGCGGTATGAGACCGATCATTTTGGTTCTGCTTCTCATTGCCGTCGCAGGGTTCGCGGGCACGGAGGTGATCAACGTCTCGCTGCCCGACCGCGACGCGCCGGAGGCCGTGCTCGGGACGGCCGAGTCGATGTGGGGTTTTGTCGAATGGCTGCTGCAGGTCGCCGACGACCTGCTCTCGCTCGTCCGTGACGTGCTCGGGTATCTTGAGGTGGGAGGCGAGTACGTTGAACGCCTGATGGGGGCAATGGACTCGGGAAAGGATCTCGTGAACAGGATGCTTGAGGAGGGTGCGCCATCCCGGGGGCTTTAGTTGGGTAGACGCTCCGTATTCTTCTCGCCGGTGCGCCGGAACATCCCCCTCACCGCCGGGTCGACGCGCTTCGACCTCGTGAGGATGCGGTCTCCGGCGGCTCTCACGTGCCGGGAAGGCTCGAGGCCCTCTGCCCCTTCTGCCACCGTAACCGCATGCGCCGGGTTCCGGCCCGCCAGCCATAACCATAAGTGATCTCCGTGCCACACCAGTGATTATGATCTGCAGACGGCGTGTATCGGAAGTCGGTGAGTGGCGGTCGACGACTATGAAGACGGTGAGCGACGTGAAGGAGAGGTTCGCACTCTCTCCGCCGCCCCTTCCCGACGGATGGCGCTCCTCGACGATGCGGACGCTCGATGCCGTCGTCACCCCGGGAACGACGGCCAACTTCGCGGCCACCCTCGCGGTGGCGACGCTCGTGATCCCCCGGATACCGTTCAGGCCCCTCGCGGTGGCTACCGGGTTTGTCGCCGGCTCGATCCTGAACGGGTAAGCCTGCCGCCCCCGGGGCGGGCCGGGACGAGGCACCGCCACGCGTTCCCGATGAGGTCCTCTCTCCCGGCCGCCCGGAGCCCCTCGCAGACGAGCGCGTAGTTCTCCGGGTCCCGGTAGTGCATGAGCGCCCGCTGGACCCGTTTCTCCCGCCCCTTCGGGACGTAGACCTCCTCAAGGGTGAAGGGGTCGAGCCCCGTGTGGTAGATCGTCGTCGATATGCTCATCGGCGTCGGGGTGAAGTCCTGGACCTGCTCGGTGTAGAGCCCGGTATCCCGGACGTACTCGGCAAGTTCGACCATATCCTCCATCCGGCACCCGGGATGGCCGGACATGAAGTAGGGGACGAGGTACTGCCGCTTCTTCTTGCCCTTCTCGAGGGCCTCGAACTGCTCCCTGAACCTATCAAAGGTCTCGCGAGGGGGTTTTCCCATGCGGGCACAGACACGCTCTGCGACGTGCTCGGGAGCGACCTTGAGGTGGCCGGAGACGTGGTGGGCAGAGACCGCGGCAAGGTAGTCGCGGTCCTCGGGACCGATCAGGTCGTAGCGGATGCCCGAAGCGATGAAGACGTGCTTCACCCCCGGGATCTCGCAGAGGCGTTCGAGCAGCCGGAGCTGCTCAGTGTGGCTGCGGTCGAGCGTGGGGCAGTCGATGCAGCGGCGGTCGGGGCAGGTGCCGGCGGTCTCCCACCGGCCGCAGTGCATCCCGTACATGTTCGCCGTCGGTCCGCCGACGTCCTGGACGACGCCCGAAAACTCCGGCATCTTCGCCATCCGCTCCACCTCCCGGACGATCGAGTCCACGCTCCGGCTCTGGATGATCCGCCCCTGGTGGTGGGTGAGGGCGCAGAACGAGCAGGCTCCGAAGCACCCCCGGTGGCTGACGACCGAGAACCTGACCGGCTCGAGAGCCGGGACGGGCTCGGTGTAGGAGGGGTGCGCCCTCCGCGTGTAGGGGAGTTCGTAGACCCGGTCGAGCTCAACTCCTGAGAGCGGCATCGCCGGCGGGTTCTGGATGACGACGGTCTTCGGGTGCGGCTGCGCCACGGGCCGGCCCCGGAAGGGGTCCTGCTCGTTATAATGGAGCGCGAACGCTCTTGCATAGGCGTAGCGGTCGCTCTTCACCTCGGCGTAGTCCGGGAGGACGACGTAGCCGGCCGGGTCCATGCCCCGCCAGGTCTTCAGGTCCACCCGGTAGGCGGTGCCGGGGATATCGGTGAGTGACCCGACCGGCTCACCGGCGGCGAGGCGGTCCGCGATCGCGATCACCTGGTGCTCGCCCATCCCGAAGACCAGGAGGTCGGCGGGAGCGTCGGCGAGGATGGCCTGCCGGACCGTATCGGACCAGTAGTCGTAGTGGGCGAATCGCCGGAGGCTCGCCTCGATCCCGCCGATGACGACCGGTGTCTTCGGGAAGAGGGCATGGACCCGGTCGGTGTAGACCAGGGTCGCCCGGTCGGGCCGGAGGAGTCTTCCCCCCGGCGAGTAGGCGTCCGAGCTCCGGCGCTTCAGGTTCGGGGTGAAGGCGTTCACCAGGGAGTCGACGTTTCCGGCCGAGACCGAGAAGAAGAGCCGGGGCTCGCCGAGGCGGCGGAAGTCGGCGTCTCCCCGCCAGTCCGGCTGGGCGATGACCCCGACCGAGTAGCCGGCGTCCTGGAGGACCCGGCCGAGGATCGCGGTCCCGAAGGATGGATGGTCGACGTAGGCGTCGCCGGAGACGAGGATGATGTCGAACCGGTCGATACCGAGCCGTTCCGCCTCCGCCATCGTCATGGGGAGGAACCCGGGCTGACCGCTCATGGGAGTACCCGGTCAAAGACCGGCAGGTTGACGCCGGTCGCCTCGTCCGGGAGCCTCCGGGCGGATATGCCGACGAACTCCATGACGACCGCTTCTATGACCAGGTAGACCTCCGCCTTCTCCCGGAGGCACCCGGTGAGCGACCGGATTCCCTTCCCTGCCGCACTGTGGATGTGGAGCGACGGCCCCTCAACGCCCGGGTAGATGGTGGCGAACCCGAGGAGTTCCCAGCCCCCGAAGATCTCCTCGGCCCGCGGCGCCGGGGGGATGACTGCATCTTTCGGCCCCGTCACCAGCGTCGCGTTCCGGACGGCGCCGAGGAAGTGGACCATCCCGCTCTGGATGTTCATCGCCGCTACAAATCGCTCGATCTCCCTGATGAAGTCCTCTCCGTCGTCGATCCGGACGGAGAAGACCCTGCCGACCTGCCCTTCCGAGTACTGCATGGACTCAACTCTCAAGATAGATGGTGTTCCCGGATAATGATAGTGCCTGACCGGCCGCCGGGCAGGAGCTCTATATACACCGGCCTGCAATTTGTACTGCTTGCGGGTCCGGGCGGGCCCGTGATGGGTGGTTCTGGTGGTCTGGTTCCGGGAGGTCGATTACATGCGGGGGGTTGCCGCCCTCGCCGTGATCGCCGTCCACGTCTCGATGAACTACACCCGGATCCCCGACGTGAACCTGCTGGCACTCACGAACGTCTTCATCTACATCGCCGCCCACTTTGCGGTCCCGGTCTTCATCTTCATATCCGGGTGGGTGCTCGCGGCGCGGTATACGGGCGAGTTCTCGATCCGCGAGTTCTACCAACGCCGGGCAAAGACGATCCTCATCCCCTACCTCTTCTTCACGGCCCTCTACCTCCTTATCGCGGTCGAGGGGACGATCGGGTTTGCCGGCGTCCCCTCTCCGGAGCGGGTGGCGGAAGCCCTCCTCCTCGGGACCGGTGCCTACCATCTCTGGTTCTTTGCGCTGATCATCCAGCTCTACCTCCTCTTCCCGCTGATCGTCCGGGGCTACGGCCTCTTCGACCGGTTCGGGGCGGCGCTCTACCTCCTCCTCTCGCTCCTCTTCCTCGTGGTGCTCTGGAACACGGGCGCCCACCTCATGGGAGCGTATCTGGGCCCCGAGTGGTATACGGTCCTGATCCGGCTCTTCCCCTCGTACCTCTTCTACTTCGTCCTCGGGATCCACGTCGGACGGCACACGGACCGGTTCCGGTCGACGCTCCGATCGCTCTCGCCGGCGTGGGTCCTCGCCGCGGCCGGCGGGGGGGCGCTCCTCATCGGCGGGGTCTGGGTGGCGGCCGTCGCCCTCTCCGGGAGCCTCGCCGGCACGTCCCTTGCGGTCTTCTGCATCTACCGGATCCTCGAGCCGCTCTACTACGTCCCGGTCATCGCCGTCCTCGTCCTCGCGGCCTGGCTGCTGGATGGGGGCGGTGGGGAGATGGCGGGCGCCGCCCGGTCCTTCGGGGACCACTCCTACGGGGTCTACCTCATCCACCCGCTCGTCATCGCCGCTGCCGCGACTCTCTGGATCTCCCTCACCGGGCTCTCGTGGGCGGACGGGCTCACCTACCCGGTGATCTTCGTGGTGGCGGTGCTGGTGAGCTACGCGGTGGTGCGGGTCCTCGCCGGCGTCCCGTATGCCGGGTGGGTGCTCGGGGAGGGACGGGTGCGGCGGGGGTGAACGTGTGTCGCAGTCTGCGGCACCTGATTACCGGGAACCCACAGTTCATCGGCGTTTCGCGGAAATACCCGGAGAGCGGATACAAACACCACGTTCTCAGGCAGTCCGAAGAAAGCGGAGGTATTCGGCAAGAAACTCCTCGATCTCGCAGACATCTTTCTGGAGGAGACTGTAGATGATTTCGTCGTTGGTGTCCCAATAGATGTGGATCAGACGGTTCCTGAACCGTGCCATCCTTTGAAGGCGCTCCGCAAACTCCGCGTCAACGACGCCACGCTCCTCCATGATGCGGAACGTATCTGCGTAGTCCTCCGGCGCTCTCCATCGGTTTCTTGCTATCAGGTGGTTGGCGAGATCGATGGCGGCCTCAATGCCGATGATGAGATGATACTTTGCGCTGGCGACCAGATGGGGATCTCTCATAACGATCTCTTTGGGCATACGGCCGAGGTCTTTCAAGCGCCCGCACGCCTGAATCAGCTCCGACGAGAGTGCGGTGACCTTTTCTTCATCGTAGGAGACCAAGTGCTTCCCTCCGGTAACGCTTTCGGTAGTAGGCAAAATCGTGATAATACGCATATATCTTGCAGACGAAGTCGCAGCGTGCCTGCTCATCGCGGGAAACAAGCACTTCCCCGGTCTGCAGGACCGAGTAGGTGAACGGCAGGGGCGCGGCGTTTAAGACCCTGACGTCGACGGGGATTCCTGTGGCATCTTCCAGTTCCTGTTCAAGCACCATTTCGTATCGGAGCGGATCGGCGGCCCCGCTGCTGCCGTCCGCGAGGAAGATACCGATATCGATGTCGCGGAAAGGGCCGTGCAGGAAAGATCCATATACGTAAATAAAGAGAATCTCCTCCCGGCTTGAGAGCAGCCCGGCGAGTTGGTCGGAGAGTTGCTGCTTCTTCTCGATAGAGAGGTCCCGGGGCTTCATTACAGAGTGATTGGCGCCGGTGATGATGAGGGTTACGCCTCTCCTGAGATCAGTCTCTGGAGTCTGCATCCGCCCAGACCATAAACGCTCCATAGCCTGAGGTCGGCGTATACGGTGCCACGATCCCGACCACGACCCGCTGACCTTCGAGGAGCGGGTCGAGGATCCGGTAGATGCAGCCCACGGCTCGGGGAAGATCGTTCCATTTCAATCCGGAACGCTCCCGGTGATGGAACCCTCCCGGACGGCTTTCAAACCAGATCGAAGCGTTCAAGAAGATCATCGCCGGATAGAACCGCTATAGGGACTCGTTCCAGGCCGTTCCGCCCGACACACACTGCGAGCCCGCCCGGGGACGCAGGAGTTACATAATCAGAGAGTGGCATCATGTCCGTCAACTACGAAAAAGTGCTCGAAGATTCGTTTACCTACACAGCGAACGCCTTCCGGGGAAGCCGGTTCCGGTGGCTCCAGCTCATCGTTTGCGTCATCGTCTTCCCGCTCATCTACGGCTACTTCGTCCGCATCATGCGGGGAGGTGCGCCCGACCTCGGCGACTGGGGCAGGCTTTTTGTCGACGGCCTGAAGTTGCTGGTTGTCTACCTCGTCTATATCGGGCTCATGCTCCTCGTCGCGATAGCCCTGGTGGGAGGCGCCGGGGTCCTCGCGGGGACCGGTGGACCCGTCGCCGCAGGCGCCGTGCTCGTCTCGTTCGTCCTCCTCCTCCTGATCTGGCTTGTAACGCAGATGGCGGCGGTGCGGTTTGCGAAGATGGAGTCACTCCGGGAAGCGTTCAACGTCCCCGCCGTCCTCAGTCAGATCGGAAGGATCGGCTGGGGGTCCTACATCTTCTCCCAGGTCATCCTCCAGATCGTCCTCATGTTCTTCATGACGGTCCTGGTCTTTCTCGTCTTCCTCGTCACGGGCCTTGTCGGGCTCGTCGCGGGTATCATCGGGATTCTCCTCCTTCCCGTCCTCATGCTCGCGGTATCCCCGGCGATCTACATCTTCCAGTATCGCTACAACACCCTCATCTACGAGAGCGGGACGGGGGATTCCCCGCCGGTGACGGCGAAACCAGACCTTGCTCCTGAAGACTGACGAAGCATGATGGCGGAACGGGGTCGGAACGCATCTCACATCCGAGACGGGGAGTACAAGAGAGAAACGGAGCCTGATGAGGGATGGCTCTCCGGCCTTGCAATCCGCAGGGGATCCTCCGGTCCGCCGTTCCCCGACTGACCTTCCCCTGGCGAAACGTCGTGGAGCCCCGGGGTTCGAGGATCACGGACCTCCGGTGTTGTTATCGGCCAGTTCTTCCAGGTAATCGACGCTATCGACGGCTCTGAGTCTGCCTTTATACCGGCGGTATTGAGGCTCATTGAGCACCTGCGACGTCTCTTTCTCAATGCCTTTCGTCAGGTCACGAATGATGGTTACGCTGGCGCCTCGCTCGAGCCAGCCTTCCATGGCATAGCGGTTGCAGTAGTCCGAGGCCACGCCGAAGAGGGTTACTTCGATACCGGCAGGACCCCGGCCGGGACTGATCGCTCTGAGATACTCCTCGCGGGCAATCTTCTCTCTTGGTTCATGGGGATTCCCGATGAAGTGAAACAGGGTATCATACGCAATCTTCCGTCCGGGGTCGTTAAACGATGTGTCTCCCGGCAGGTTTTTGCTCCACATATCGAATCGATTCTTCGTGAGGTACCACTTATTCGGCAGACCTGAGACGTCGATCGATAACTCCCAGTCCTTTGTGCCGTACTCGCAGTGGATGGGGAACACCCTCCCTTCTTCGCTCCGGCTGTACTCCTCTGCGAAGTGCGTGTCGAGAATGACAAACGTACGATCGAAGATGCCGTCTCTGACCCGGCGCAGGAAGTCGTTCGCCGGGGCGATGATCTCACTCGCGCCCCGCACGTAGAGGTTGCCGTCCTCCCGTGTGAAGCCGTTCTGCATATCGCCGATCTGCAGTATTTTCACTGGTTGAGCCTCCCGTTCTGTTATGTTGGGTGGCTCTCTAGAAAAGTTCAATCGTGATCCCCGATGGCGGGGTTCTGCCTCCCGCTTCACCCGAGTCCGGGGATGGCGGCGGCAGGAGGCCGCTCCCCGCCGGTCTGCCGGGTCAGGGGAGCGTGCCGGGTCAGGGGAGCGCCCCGGAGCCCGAAGCCTCTCGATACCGGGATGGCCCGCCCGGCCTCTCACAGCACCGTTTCTTTAAACTTGTCGAAACCGACCCGTTCGATCGTTGCACCCAGGCGTTCGGGGGCCTGCCCGTTCTCCCGGTAGAACGCGATGACCTTCCTTGCCAGCGCCACGGCCTCGTCCGCCGTCAGGCCCTCGGCGAGCTCCCGGCCCGGCTTCGCCGTCCCGCCGCCTTTGCCGCCCACGACCGCCTTGAACCCATCATCGGTGCCGAAGAACCCGAGGTCTTTCAACCAGGAGTCGCTGCAGCAGTTGGGGCAGCCCGAGACGCCCATCTTGAACTTGGCGGGCGCCGGCTTGCCGTAGAACTCTGCATCAAGGGCGAACCCGAGCCCGGGACTGTCCTGTTTGGCGCGTTTGCAGGCCCGGGTGCCGGGGCACATCTGAATGCTCCGTATGGTCAGGCCGATGGCCTTGGAACTGTCGGTGAACTCGGCCCATGCCGCATCAAGGTCCTCTTCGCGGACGCCGATGATGGCGATCCTCTGGGCACCCGTGAGCTTCACGTATTTTGCACCGTACTTCTCCGCCACATCCGCGATCTTCCTCAGGAGTGCCGGATCGGCGAATCCCCCGGGGATGTGGGGCGAGATCGAGAACGTCTCCAGGTCTCTCTGAACGATTGCTCCTTTTGCAGGAATGTTTGCCTTTGCCATAATGTTAACCCGCTTTTGTCTGAAATGGTCATTGCTCCCACTTATACTATGCGAATTGCATCCGGGATACCCCAGCGCTCTTCGGGTTTTCAGTATGATCCTGGAGTGAAACCGCCGTTCTCTTGCTGATGCATCCCGGCGCTGGCCCTGCGACACGGTCGGTAACCTATAACATTGATGGGGATCTCCAGTGGGGAGCACCAGAGGAGATGGATATCATGGCAGAGGAATCGCAGAGAAGCGGAGGATCTACCTCCGGTCAGGGGGGACAGGCCCTGAAGGAGAGGAACCCCACCCAGCTTATTGCAGAGCCCGGAAGACAGGAGATGGTCATCATCCGGGAGTTCAACGCTCCACGAGACCTGGTCTTTCGGGCTTACACCGATCCGAAGCTCTATGAGCAATGGATCGGCCCGCGGGGGTACACCACGACGATAGAGACGTTTGATTCCCGGAACGGGGGCACCTGGCGGTATATCCAGAAGGATAGGGAGGGCAACGAGTATGGGTTCCACGGGGTGAACCACGATGTGACGCCCCCTGAGCGGATCATCCAGACCTTCGAGTTCGAGGGGCTCCCGGAGTCCGGGCATGTCATCCTTCAGGAGGCGAAATTCGAGAAACTGCCCGGTGATCGAACGAAGGTGACCGCCCGGGCGGTCTTCCTCTCGGTGGAAGACCGTGACGGGATGCTGCAGTCAGGTATGGAAGAGGGGATGAAAGACTCCTTCTCACGGCTGGATGAACTCCTGGAGAGGATGCGGAAGTAGGGTTGTCAGGGGACGCACCGGGCAGGGGCCGGACACCGGCCGCAATCACCCCCGGGGAGGGGTCCTCTTCATCCTCCAGCCAGACCACAAACTTCGCCACCCACTCCCGATAGCGTCCGGCATCAAACTGGGAGTGGGACTCGTGCCGCCGGACGACCGTTCCCGTCCTGAAGGCTGCCCTCGATGCCGCAATTTTAGCGATGCAGTCACCGGGGGGGGGGGCAAATTTATACCTCCAACTTCCGGTAAGATTGATTGGAACAGCCATGTCCGTCACGCACGATCTGATCCGGAAGAACGCTCCAGGATTCTCGCCATAGCCGGACAACACGGCCCCACGAACCTGCGGATCTTCGGGTCGGTCGCCCGCGGCGAGGCGGGGCCGGAGAGCGACCAGGATCACCTGGTGGACCTGGAGCCGGGCAGGAGCCTCCTCGATCATATCGCGCTCATCCAGGACCTTGAGGAGGCTCTCGGGTGCCGGGTGGACGTGATGACAGAGACAGCGCTCAAAGAACGCTACAAAAAGAGGGTCCTCAAAGAGGCAGTGCCGTTATGAGGGACGGGAGCGAGCGGCTCCTCGACTGACAAGATCCAGGTGGTCATGGACCGTGATATCCCGCACTCAGGGAGGAAGCCGTGGAGATCCTCTCTACACTCCCCTGTACTGAAGACGCCGAATAACACCCCCTTTCGGATTTTCTGAAACGAACAAACGCAATCTCCCCATGATAACCCTTACGGCCAAGCATTTTCCTTTCGGCATTCTACTGTTCCCCAGGAAGGTTACCTGGATGACCAGGGAGAAGACCACCCGGGAGCCCGGTCTTACGAGACAAACCGGGATGTGAAGTGGATTTGTAAGGTGCGACGGTTCGCTAGAACTAGAGCAGGAGCACCGTGAGGTGCGACTCGCTCCAGCGAATGGAGGTGCAGCACGCGATGGTTCGTTAGAACCGGAGCGGGAGCACCGAAGGTGCGACTCGAGGAGTTTGAGGGCCGGCGGGGTCGTGGGCAGGGTGGTGGCGGTGCTGGTGGAGGTGCTGGGCGGGGGGTGAGCTTCGAGTTTATCGTTGCCTGCCCCATGCCCACGCCACCTCTTTCAGCCCGGCCTGAGAGGGATCATCGCCGGGTACGAGTGCGGTATCTCTCGACGTTCGGCGTCAGTTTTTCCAGATGGGAATTTGCCAGTTATAGGGCATTTTTATAGGAACAGCAGTATGGATCGATGTTTGATATGAAATGGCTATATTTATCATCCCTTCACCGAACAGTTAGATCGGTGACGGGCTCAATGTATTATGCTCACTCTACGGGCGATCCTGACAAGCGTGACTGGCAGTTGCTGAAAACTCATCTACAGAACGTGGCCGATATTGCTTCGGAGTTTGCAAATGACTTCAACGCCTGTGACCTTGCGTATGCCGGGGGTCTGTTACATGATGTCGGGAAGTACTCTCCTGAGTTTCAGAGGCGCCTTGAGGGTGCTACCATCCGGGTCGACCATTCGACCGCCGGTGCACGGGAAGCAGGGGCGCTGTACCCGAAACAGTTGAGCCGTATCCTTGAGTACATCATCACCGGGCACCATGGGGGTCTCTTAAACTACGGCAACGATGAAAACGGGCTTGAGGAACGCCTGGGAAAGGCGTTTCTACCTGACTATTCAGCGTATCGAGACGAGATCCCAATCCCTGATCTCACGAGGTTTCGCCCGAGCCTCCGGCCGATACAGAAGAGGGTAGGGTTTTCGATAGCCTTCTATACACGCATGCTCTACTCGTGCCTCGTCGATGCGGACTCTCTCGACACCGAAGCATTTGCAGACCCCGGTTCATCCTCTCTCCGGGGGCAGCACGAGTCTTTTGACATTCTATCTCGAAAGTTCGATGATCACATGGCCACCCTCCACTCCGGTGCCAAAGAGACCCCGATCAACAGGCAGAGGAGAGAGATCTACGAACAGTGCAGGGGGATGGCGGCTCACCCCCCACAGATCTTTTCCCTGACCGTCCCGACCGGCGGGGGGAAGACGCTCTCCTCGATGGCATTTGCACTTGAGCACATAAAGCAACACAATCTGGAGAGGATCTTTTACGTCATACCCTATACGAGCATCATCGAGCAGAACGCCGCAACGTTCAGGAAGATCTTCGGGAGCCGAAACGTGCTGGAACATCACAGCAACTTCGACCCAAAGGCCCTAACCGACGATGATGTTAATTCGGTGGAACAGTACCTAAAACTCTCGGCCGAGAACTGGGATATGTCGATCGTCGTAACGACAAACGTCCAATTTTTTGAGTCACTCTTCTCGAACAAGCGGTCAAGATGCCGGAAAATCCACAACCTTGCCCGGAGCGTGATCATACTCGACGAAGCCCAGATGTTACCGACGGATTACCTGAAGCCCTGTCTCCAGGCCCTCTCCGAGCTCGTCCAGAACTACGGTTCCACGGTCGTCATCTGCACGGCGACCCAGCCGAAACTCAGCAATCTTCTGGACGAAAGCGTCAGGCCAGTCGAGATCATGAGTTCGCCGGCAGATCTCTACGAAGCGTTCCGACGGGTACGTGTGAACGATCTCGGGTCGCTGAACGATGAAGAACTCTCCACGAGGCTGCAGGGACACCATCAGGTGTTATGCATCGTCAACACCAGAGCCCATGCACAGCACCTTTACGATGCGCTCTCGAAGCAGGGCGGGTGCTACCATCTGAGCGCCCGGATGTGCCCCGCCCACAGGAGGAAGCAATTAAAGGAGATCAAGGACCTGCTCACTGCGGACGAAGAGTGCCGCGTCGTCTCGACCCAGCTGATCGAGGCTGGCGTGGACATCGATTTCCCCATCGTCTACCGGGCGATAGCCGGCCTCGATTCCGTTGCTCAGGCGGCCGGGCGGTGCAACCGCGAGGGGAAAGCCGAACGGGGTGAGGTATACGTCTTCCGGTCGACCGAGCGGTATGGTCAGGCCACGAGTTGGCAGAAGCTGACGGCGGAGGTCGGCCGGATGGTCATGGACACGTACGATGATCCACTCTCCCTTCCGGCCGTCGAGAGTTACTTCCAGAAACTCTACTCGTATAAGGGCGATGATGGGCTTGATCTGAAGGGAATACTACCTTTGTTCGATAAAAAACCTCAGAAATGCAAGTTTCCATTTGAAGATGTTGGATGGAAGTTCAGCATCATCGAGCAGGGCACAAAGGATCTCATCGTTCCCTATGGCGAAGATGGCAGAGCACTCATCGACGAGCTCCGGATCAGCAGGTCCCCGTGGAAATATGCACGACGCCTGCAGGGGTACACAATCAACATCTATCCCAACGAGTTCAGGGAACTGGAACACACAGGTAAGATCGATTGTTTCGGTGATAAATTCTACGTGTTGAACGATATCGACAGATATTCCGAGGAAACCGGACTTATAAATGAAAAAGGCTATATGGGAGAGGGATCACTACTGATTGTATAGGGGAGGAGGAAATAGTGTATGGAGTAACTGTTAGAGTCTGGGGCGACTATGCCTGCTTCACCAGGCCCGAGATGAAAACGGAACGGGTGAGTTACGACGTGATAACCCCCTCGGCTGCACGGGGTATCCTCGAGGCAATCCATTGGAAACCTGCCATCCGCTGGAAGATCGACAAAATTCACGTTTTAAACCCGATAAAGTTTGATAACATCCGTCGGAACGAGAGAGCGGGTAAGATCCCTGCGAGTAAGGTGAAAAGTGCACTCCGGGGAGGAAATGTCTCTCTTTTCCAGGATGCGACAGAGGATGCTGTTCAACGAGCGTCCCTAGTGCTCCGTGATGTCTGCTACTGTATTGAGGCGCATTTCGATCTGACCGATCAGGCCGGCCCTGAAGACACCGTTGAGAAGCATTACAACATCGCTCTCCGCAGGATGCGGAAGGGGCAGTGTTTTCACCAGCCTTATTTCGGCTGCCGTGAGTTCCCTGTTCGGTTTGAACTCATTGAAGGAAAGATGCCGATGTCTTTCTACACCGGGGAGAATGGGGGAGAGAAAGATCTCGGGTTCATGCTTTATGACATCGATTTTGCCGATGATATGAAGGCCATCTTTTACCGGGCGGTCATGGTAGATGGCGTCATCGACGTACAGCGATGCCTCGGCTTCAGGGGCGTAGCATGATCATCCAGTCTCTCTGCCGTTACTATGACATCCTTGCGGAGGATGAAGATGCAGCGATCTCCCGGCCGGGATACAGCAACGGAAAGGTGTCGTTTGCGTTGGTCATCAGCCCGGAGGGGAAGTTGTCGTATATCGTCGATCTCAGGAGCGACGATAAGAAACCGCGGCCAAAGGATATGGATGTACCTCTGCAGGAGGTCCGCTCATCAGGCATAGCGCCCTACGTCCTGTGTGACAACGCGAAGTATGTCTTTGGCGTCGAGAAGCTCAAAAGAAGCGAGTTTGAGAAGAAATTCTTGAACCCTTCTAGTAAAGGAGCTTCTCCCGATCACAGGATATTGGCTAAGAGCGACAAGGAGGTCGTTCTGGTCCATCAGCGCTCACGGGACTGCTTTGAAGCCTTTAAAGCTCGTCAGCATGAGGTGCTCGATACCCTCAAGGATCCGGGTATCCAGGCACTCCTGGCATTTCTGGATACTTGGAACCCCGAAGACTTCACCAAACATCCAAAGATTGTTGAGTATATGGACGACCTGCTCGCTGGAGGGAACTGCGTCTTTGAGTCTGAGGGTCTATTTCTGCACAAAAAACCTTCCGTAATGAAGGTCTGGGAAAAGCATTGCTCTGACCGTGGAGGCAGTGGAGGCTTTACTGCACAGTGTCTTGTGACCGGCCAATCGGATACGGTAGCCCGTATACATCAGAATCTCAAGGGAGTCACAGGAGCCCAGATGTCGGGTGCTTCACTTGTCAGTTTCAACGACGAGTCGTTCTGCTCGTATGGCAAGAGAGGTGATAAGCAAGGGCTCAACGCTCCGATCAGCGAACCGGCGATGTTCAAATACACCACCGTCCTGAACTATCTCCTCGCTCACAAGGACTACCGGATGCGGATTGCCGATACAACAGTTGTCTTCTGGGCGGAGACGAGTGGTACCACCTGCGAGGAGGCTGTAAGTTTCTTCCTTGATCCCCGCGAGTACGCGGAAGACAACGGTGTAGAATCCTCGGATCCAGCAAAAGTGCAGGATCTGCAAAAGATCGAATTGATCGGTGATATCCTCGACAAGGTCAGGAAGGGCCGGAAGATCCACACTGAAGATATCGGAGCAGATCCGGAGACGAATTTCTACATGCTCGGTCTCTCCCCCAACAACGCGAGACTCGCGGTGCGGTTCTGGCATGTGGATACGTTTGGTAACTTCATCGCAAGAGCCGCACGTCATCATCTGGATTTGGAGATTGTCAGGAGCGATTACGATCCACATTATGTATCGATCTATCGCCTGCTAAAGGAGACCGTTGCATCTAGTTCCGATAAAAAAACATCGGACCCTGATAAAAAAGCCTCCGGTTCCAATAAAGTGGCGGCCTCACCGCTCCTTGGCGGCCTCATTATGAGAGCCATCCTGAGCGGCGGCCCATACCCGGTCCAGATGTACAGCGCAATTCTCAGCCGGATAAAGGTTGAGCGGTCGATTAACTCGGTCAAGGCGGGCTTCATCAAAGCCTACCTGCTTCGGCTTGTGAGAGCCGGTTTGACAAATCTGAAGGAGGACATGATTACTGTGAGTCTAAACGAAGAGAGCCAGAATGTACCGTACCGCCTTGGGAGGCTGTTCGCAGTGCTTGAGAAGGCGCAGACAGATACGAACAGAGAGATGAAGAGCACGATCAACAGCAAGTACTTCAGCAGCGCATCAACGACGCCGGCTGTGGTCTTCCCCGTTCTGCTGAAACTTGCACAACACCACATTGCCAAGTCGGACTGGGGAGTCAAGATCACCCAGAATATCGAGGAGACGTTGACGGGAGTTGATAAGTTCCCGGCGTACCTGAGCCTTGAGGAGCAGGGGATGTTCATGCTTGGTTATTATCACCAGCGGAAGGCGTTTTTCACGAAGAAAGAGGTAGTTGCAGGCGGGAGTGAGTGATTATGAGCGAACCAATCAAAAACCGATATGAATTTGTACTGTTGTATGATGTCGAGAATGGAAACCCAAACGGCGACCCCGATATGGGGAACATGCCACGGGTCGACCCGCAGACTGGCCACGGGATCGTCACCGACGTCTGCCTCAAGAGGAAGGTCCGGGATTACGTTGACCTTTTAAAGGGTGACACTCCCGGCTACGAGATCTACGTTAGATCCGGCGTGGTCCTGAACGAGCAGAACAAAAAGGCATATAACTATCTCGGCATCGAGCCCTCCAACAAAAAGCCGAAGGATGACCAGTTGACAAAGTTCATGTGCGATAATTTCTTCGACATCCGGACGTTTGGCGCCGTGATGACCACGGATGTGAACTGTGGACAGGTCCGCGGGCCGGTGCAACTCAATTTCGGCCGGAGCATCGATCCGATCTTCCAGCAGGAGGTTACGATCACCCGTCAGGCGGTCACGAACGAGAAAGACATCGAGAAGGGCCAGACGATGGGGAAGAAGCAGATCGTTCCTTATGCGCTCTACCGCACCGAGGGGTACATCTCCGCTCACCTTGCTCAGAAGACGACGGGGTTCTCCGAGGACGACCTGGAACTCTTCTGGGAAGGTCTTGTCAATATGTTCGAACACGACCACTCAGCCTCACGGGGCAAGTTGTCCGCCCGAAAACTCGTCGTCTTCAAGCACGGTACGGCACTGGGGTGTTGCCAGTCGCATATCCTGTTCGACAAAGTCAAGGTGGAGCGTGTCTCCGGGGATATGCCTCCGCGCTCATTCGGGGATTACCGTGTCGCTGTTGACAAAAACGTGCCCCCCGGTGTCGAGGTAATCGAGAAGTTATGAGCAGGGCACGGTACACCGACGAAGAACTGCTGGCGCTATCGGGGATCCAGCACTTTTGTTTTTGTCGACGGCAGTGGGCGCTCATCCATGTCGAGCGGCAGTGGGAGGAGAACCAGCGGACGACAGAAGGCCGTCTGGTCCACCAGCGGGTGGACAACCCGTTCTTCACCGAGAGCCGCGGCGATGTCGTCATCTCACGGGCGTTTCCTCTCATCTCGTATACGCTCGGTCTCTACGGCGTGGCGGACGTTATCGAGTACACCCGCTCTGAAGACGGTGTGCCTCTTCCGGGTCGCGAAGGACGCTGGATAATGCGCCCGGTGGAGTACAAACGGGGAAAGCCCAAGATCGACGAGCGGGATGAGGTCCAGCTGTGTGCACAGGCGATCTGCCTTGAAGAGATGTTCGGCGTTCACATCAGTCGGGGCGATTTTTACTACAACGAAGTCCGGCGACGAGTGCCGCTCCTGTTGTCCGCCGAATTGAGAGATCGGGTTTGCTCGCTGTCGGAAGAGATGCACGACCTTTTCGCAAAAGGTGTCACACCCCCTGCCGACGCCTTCCGGAAGTGCAACCTCTGTTCTCTTCAGAACGTCTGCGTGCCGAAGTTGACGAAGAAGAGTCTTTCCGTCCGCAGATATGTGCGCAAACACGTGAACGAGGCTTGTATTGGGGATGACTGAATGTTGAGGGGAGTATACTTCCGGGAATGCATCCCTATCATCGAGGTCCGCTGTGCATGAGAAAACTGCTGAATACGCTGTATGTGACCACACCAGAATCATACCTGACCCGCGAGAGGGAGAACGTTGTCGTTAAAGTCGATAATGAGGAGAAATTCCGTATTCCGATCCATAATCTCGAGGGGATCGTCTGTTTCGGATACATGGGGGCAACCCCTCACCTGATGCGGCTCTGTTCTGACAACAATGTCGGCCTATCATTTTTAACGCCGTCCGGGAAATTTCTGGCACGGGTTAACGGGCGAGTACGCGGCAACGTTCTGCTGCGGCGGACCCAGTACCGAAGAGCAGATAATTGCGATGAGTCGCTGGAAATTGCAAAATCTTTCATCATCGGCAAGATCGTGAACTGCCGGACGGTGCTCGGCCGGGGCATCCGCGACCACGGTTCTGTCATCGATTGCGATAGGATCCAGGCGGTGGATGCTCTGTTGATCGAGAACCTCCTCAAGATCGAGGGCTGTGATTCTGCCGATACGCTCCGAGGGATCGAGGGAAATTGTGCGAAGTTCTATTTCGTTACCCTTGATGAGTTGATCCTCAAGCAGAAGGGCGACTTCTACCTCTACGAGCGAAACCGGAGGCCGCCACTGGACAACATGAATACACTGCTCTCGTTTTTGTACACGCTCCTTGCACACGATGTCGAGTCTGCCCTGGAGACGGTGGGGCTCGACCCCTACGTCGGATTTTTCCACACCGACCGGCCCGGACGAGCGAGTCTGGCGCTTGATATGATGGAAGAACTGCGGCCATTCATGGCCGATCGGCTTGCCCTGAACCTCGTGAACATGAAACAGGTCGGGAGAGATGATTTTCTTAAAAAAGAGAACGGCGGAGTTCTCCTAACCGAAACCGGAAGGGAAAAGGTCATCGGGGCCTGGCAGAAGCGGAAGCTGGACACGATTACGCACCCGTACTTGAACGAGAAGATACCCGTCGGGCTGCTCCCGTATGTTCAGGCGATGCTGATGGCCCGCTTCCTGCGGGGCGATATTGACGGTTACCCACCGTATTTTATGAATTGAGGTGTTCTGAATGATGGTTCTGGTCACGTATGATGTCAACACGGAGACCCCTGAAGGAAAGAGACGGCTCCGCAGAGTAGCAAAGGAATGCGTAAATTACGGGCAACGGGTCCAGAACTCTGTTTTTGAGTGCCTCGTCGATCCGGCACGGTTCGCAATGCTTAAACATACCCTATGCGGAATGATCGATGAAGAGAAGGATAGCCTTCGGTTCTATTACCTAGGGAAAAACTGGAAAAACCGAGTGGAGCACTTCGGTACAAAGGAAGGGTACGATCCGGAGGGTTTATTAGTAGCATGACCCTGCGAACCCCTGGTGCACAGCGATTCCCCGGGAGGTTCGCGGAGAAGTTTTGAAAATATTATATCTTCTTTGTGGTATAGCAGCCAAGGTGTTCGTAGCGGGAGTTAGCCCTGAGCCGGGCACCACTTTGGAATGTTTATCCTCAGACTAATATATTTGTAGCAGGATTTTGCTTGATGTACTACGTTTGTCATAAATAACATTTATCTCTCCGCCGATTGAATATCAATAGATTCGGATCGGCCATTCCTCTGTAACAGTGGGGGGGTGTTGATGCGGATTGTTTTGCGGTCGCACCCTTCACGGGTGCGTGGATTGAAAT
>NZ_JAVBWL010000006.1:0-12179 GCF_036677455.1 Methanoculleus sp.
TGAGAGCCGTAATTCGGGAACGAGAACTCAGCAACGTTCATCATGCCGTGGAAGAGGGTTGCCGCAAAGACGCTTCTGTGGGTGTTGTTGTAGAGCCAGACGATGATGACCCGGAGCGCAACCGTCGAGAGAGACTGCCCCGCCGCCCAGGCCGGGGTGTTGAGCAGGACCCATGGGATGAGGTGCCAGACCGCCCAGACCGTCCCGAGGACGAGTGCGGTCGTAAGGGCGCTCCACCGCTCCTGCAGGGGATCGGTGGCATACCCCGTCCAGCCCGTCTCCTCGCCGATGGCGGTGATGAAGAAGAGAAGGATGAAGACCGGGAGAAGGAGATACGGGACGAACGGGTCGGCGGGGAGCGGCCGGCCGAGGAGGAGCAACGCGGCGTAGGAGAGGAGCATGATCGCCGGCATCAGGAGGAGGATGGGAAGGTACCAGACCGCCCTGATCTTTTTGTAGTCGACGACCCGTGCAAACAGGTGCCGTACCCCGCCGGCCCCCTCCTCCCGCCAGGCCAGGATCGCGGCCGCTATTGCGGGGCAGACGATCATGAGCGAACTGATGGGGAGGTTGAACGGTCCCGGGAGCGGCGTCCCGGCAAAGAGCAGGAACGGGATGGAGAGGACGAAGAGGAGCAGGATGAATGCCGGGACCGACCGCCGGGACGACGGACCGGCGTTCATACTTATCCCACCTCCGGCCGGCCGCTGCCGTGGACCTCATAGTAGAGGGAGAGCCCGTTGAGAGGCGCGTAGCGGCCCGGGGTCGCCATCGTTTCCATCTTCGCTGCCACAATCATCTCTCCTCCGGGCCTGGAGAGGGGCCGGGACCGATGCTGCTCTGCAGGAACTCTGTAATCTTCCGTCTGACCGCACCGTGCTGCGCAAGAAGCATGTGGCCGCCGCCGGGTACGGCGAAGAGGCGGGCGCCGGGGATCCTCTGCACAAGGGCACGTGCATTCTCGTGGAGCGCCAGCGGATCGTCCACGGCGCTGACCACCAGCGTGGGAGCCCCGATACTCTCGAACGGATAATCATCGTTCCCCTCGGCGTTGAGCAGACCGGGGGTTGAGGTGTAGATGTCGAACAAACTCCCGTCGACCCTGGCGCTGACGGGGAGGAGGCTCGCGAGCAGCGCCCGGAGATCAGCCTTCTCCTCCGGGGAGAGCCGCCTTCCCCGGTCCACGCCGGCCCACGGCCCTGCCACGAACCGGGAAAAGAAGGTGACCGTCGCCCAGTAGATGAAGTCGTTTTGAAAGAAGATGGTGAAGATGGGCCGGGGCATGACCGGCCCCTTTCCCGGGGCGACGGGCTCGACGAGGACGAGTGCCGGGACACGCTCCGGGTGGCGCAGGGCGAACTGGATCGCTGATGCGGATCCTGCCGAGTAAGCGACGACGGCTGCCTCGCTGATGGCGAGGGCGTCGAGCAGGCAGGCAAAGGCATCCGCCTGCATGGCGACGCTCGGCTCCGGCGGCATGGGCGAGCCGAGGTAGCCGAACCGTGAGACCGCGATGACCTGGAACGCCGGGTCGATGGTCCGGCCGGCGAGCATCAGCCCCTGGTCGAACCCGCCTGCGTTGCCGTGGACGACCAGCACCGGATATCCCAATCCCCTCCGGGCGTACTCGATCGATCCGCAGTCGGTCCAGACCACCCGGCGCCCCGGGCTCTCGATGCGCTCCCGGGCGGCCCGCATATCGGCACGATACCGTGCCGTGATAACCGCCACCACGACGGTGGCGGCGAGCAGAACGAGGCCGATCGGAAGAAGAACCATGGACACGCTCTATCGCGGCCGGATGGACCCCGGGTCCTGGACCGCCTCGCTATCTCTTCGGAGAGCCCGGCGCACCGGTCCACGCTCTCGACTGCCCCTCCCTCATGCCCGGGGCGAGCGCTGCGCCGAAAGGACCCCTGCGAGTTTGTCGAGGGACTCGTTCCAGCCGGCCACGGCCGCATCAAGTTCCTCACCCGCCGGAACGCCGGCCTCCCGCAGGATCACCTTCGTCCCATCGCCGTGATCCTGAAACATCATCGTCACCGTCGATTCATCCGGCCAGTCCTCGCTCATCCCGTAGTGCGAGGCCGGGACCACGTTGCCTTCCGCATCCGCAAACGAGTCGGTGTAGACGAGCCGCTCCATCGGGATGATCTCGCGGTAAACGCCCGTGCTCCAGAACTCCTGGCCAACAGGTGAGCGCATGCTGAAGAGATACCTGCCGCCCTCGCGGAGATCGACCTCGATGACCGGCGCCGTAAAACCTGCCGGCCCCCACCACTGCGCTATCAGGTCCGGGTCGGTCCACGCCTTCCATACGCGGTCACGCGGTGCCGCGAAGATGCGCTGGATGAATAACCTCCCACTCTCCTCCGTCAGAACTGCTTCTGCCATCGTGCTCTTCCTCCTTTCCCGGGCATCCTACCTCCTGCGTGAAAAACCTTTCCCGGTCGCGCGGGGTATCGTGCCGGCGGTGCGCCAAAGACGCGCTCGATGATATCCCGCCAGAGACAACTCACTCTGCATACGCCTCTATGACCGGCCGGGTCACCCCCCGTAGGAGATGCTTGCGATCGCATAGAGGTTCATATTCACCGTCTTGAGGTTCGCACCACCCCATAAGCCTGCGGTCAGCCGGGGACAGATCGAAAGGGCTATCGGACGGCGCGGTGAGAGCATCCTATGGCCTCATTCACCGCTGGCTGCTCTTCCGGTGTGATTCCGGGAGCGCTGGCAGGCGCTGGTATCTTTCTTCTCGGCCGGTCGGGTCTCCTCCCGGACCCGGTGATAACAGTGGCGTTCCTCTTTTGCGGGGGGCTCGTTGCCGGGCTTCTCATCCCGGGAACAATCAGGGACGGGGCCGTTGCCGGTGCCGTCTGCGGGGTGATCGTGGCGCTGGTCGCGGCGACTTTCATGAGCCTGACGGCGGGAGACCCTTCGTTCCTGTCAACCTTTGCGTTCTACGCCCTGATCTTCACGGGGCTCCTCCTCCCCTACAACGCCATCGGCGGGGCAGCGGGAAGAGCGGTGCGCAGCGCTCTCCAAAGAGACGGTGTCGCCGGGGCCGGCGAGCAGGGCGGGCGGCACGGGATCGCCGTCGGCACGGTCGTCATCGTCGGCCTGGCCCTCGCACCCGGTCTACTGGCCATCATCACCGGCCTGGTCTTCGTATCCGGTCTGCTGGTCGTGGCCGCTCCACCTGCCGGCGGATTCGTCGCGGGGTATGCCTCCGGGGGCAGGCCAGAAGATGGTCTGAAAGCCGGTTTTGTCGCGGCACTCTTCGGGGCCGGCCTCCTCTTCTTCATTCCGTTGCTCTTGACCGGGTTGCACGAGCTCGGGTTCGCCGAGACGTTCGAGGGGGTGGTCGTGATCGCCCTGATCTACCTCTTCATCCTCTTCGGGGCTGTCGGCGGGGTTGCCGGTGCGGTTGTCCGGGCGAGGTCTGGGGAAGATCGAGGGGCAGGAACTTGAGATGGCCTGAGGGCCGGGTTCCGGGGCCACACCCGGGCACAGATTTCTCGTGACTCCGCACCTGGCGGTGCTCGAACTCCGTTCCTCGAAGCCTGATGGCTTCTCAAACTCCTGTCCTGCGGACAGTCGTTCCTGCCGGAACATCGTTTATCGCCACGCACTGCCCCCCGCCCCCCGGGGAGGGGAACGACTTCCCCGCAGGGGAAGGTGTTTGAGCACCGGAGGTGCGAATGAGGAGCGCGAAGGCCAGGTGGGGTGCGACCGGAGGGAGCTTGAGAAGACCGAAGGTCTTCGAGTGGGGGCAACTTATCTCTCTACGGGATGGAGACAGGGGAGTTCACTGCGCAAACCCTTTCGTAAATCCTCCTGCAAGGATGACGGGTGAGAAAAATGCCAGAGCAGGCGAGGCCGAGGTCTCGCAGAGTGACAGGTGGTCTCCTTTCACCCCCCGTAAAAGATGCTTGCGATCTCGTAGAGATCCATATCCACGGTCTTGAGTTCCGCCACCGCCTCCTCAATCGGGACCGCGACGATATCGTCCCCTCTGAGCGCGACCATCTTCCCGAAGTCCTTCTCCTTGATGAGGTCCGCCGCCGCCACCCCGAACCGGGTCGCGAGCACCCGGTCGCGTGCTGTCGGGGAGCCGCCCCGCTGGACGTGGCCGAGGACCGTCACCCGCACCTCCATGTCGAGCCTCGTCTCGAGTTCGTCACGCAGGTAATTCCCTATGCCGCCGAGCGTCACGTGGCCGAACTCGTCCATCCGGGCGGACTGGGTCATCGCCTCCTTCATCCCCTTCGGCTGGGCGCCCTCGGCGACCACGACGATGCTGAACTTCTTCCCCCGCTCGTAGCGCGCCCTGAGGTGGTGCGTGACCTCATCGAGGTCGAACGGGATCTCCGGGATGAGGATCTCGTCGGCCCCGCCCGCGATCCCGGACATGGTCGCTATCCACCCGGCATGCCGGCCCATCACCTCCACCACCATGATCCGGTGGTGCGACTCCGCCGTCGTGTGGAGTCGGTCGATCGCCTCGGTGACGATCGAGACTGCGGTGTCAAAGCCGAAGGTATAGTCGGTCGCGGCGACGTCGTTGTCGATGGTCTTCGGGACACCCACCACCGGGATACCAATCTTTGAGAGCTTGTTTGCGACGCCGAGGGTATCCTCGCCGCCGATCGCAACGATCGCGTCGATCCCGAACTTCCTGATGTTGTCGCGCAACCGTTGGACGTCCGCCTCGTTCTTGAAGGGGTTCGTCCGCGACGTCCCGAGGATCGTCCCGCCTTTCGGGAGGATCCCGGTCACCGAGTAGTCGGTGAGCGGCTCGACGTTTCCGGTGACGAGCCCGAGCCACCCGTCCCGGATCCCGATCGTGTCAAAACCGTGTTTCGCCCCCGTCCGCACAACCGCCCGGATCACCGCGTTCAGGCCCGGACAATCACCTCCTCCCGTGAGGACGCCGACCGTCGTCATATCAGCACCTGCCTCCCGTGCAGATCGCGTTCGCCTCTTCTACGCTTGCGCCGTCGAGGGTGATCGCCGATATCGCGTTGCAGAACCGGACCGCCTCCTCGAGCGACCGCTGGTGGATGTTTCTCCCCGTCGCGTTCCCGACCGTGCCGCCGACGTGGATCTGGTCGTGGAGCTGCTGCAGGAACTCCTGCATATCGGCGTGCGACCCGCCCGCACAGACGACACCCGTCCTGCCTGCAGCCGCCACCGCCTCCCGGAGCAGCGCGGCATCGACCGAATCGCCCACTTTCGGCGGGTTCACCTTCGCAAAATCGCTCCCGAGCGCTGCCGCGACGCCCGCCGCCCCGGCAACCAGGTGCGGGTCCCGCTCGTCCTTGACCGCCTTGCCCCGGGGGTACATCCAGAAGACGGTGATGAGGCCGTGTGCGTGCGCGTGGTTGACGATCTGGGCCGCCTGGGTGAGCATCATCGGCTCGTACTCGCTTCCCAGGTAGACCGTGTAGCCGACGCCGAGGATCGAGAGGCCGGTCCGGTCCCGGAGGTCGACGGCCTGCTGGACGTGGTTGAGTTCCGTACTGAGCGGGTCGCGCTGGGCGGTCTTGACCAGGTGGGTCTTGGAGTTGAGTTTGACCAGGTACGGCACGTCCCGGTAGTCGTTGCCGTACCGGGCGATCATCCCGAGTTGGGTCGCAAAGACCCCGATCCTCGCCCGGCTCGCGATCCGGAAGAGGTGTTCGGGGTCGGCGTCTTCGGGATGGATGCCGACGCCTGCGAAGTCATCGTTAAGATGCTCGATCTTCTGGTCGCCGGCAAAGAGCATCAGCCTCCCGGTGCCGTGCGTGATCGCATCGTAGTTCTCCCGGTACCTCTCCTGCTCCCCGGGGGGCACATCGAGAGGGATCCTGATATCGAGTGCTGGCATAGCCTCTTCCTCCCCATCCCCAGATACTTAAGTGTTGCTGGCAACCCGGGATATTCAGGTCAGGGATCCAATACACCGGATCGTCGGGGACAAAATGCTGTCGCGTGTGAACCCCCGGGAGTCATCCCGGGGCTCCTGCCACCCCGGCTGATAAGGGCAATTCTTCACCCTTGATTGCGGTGGCGATAGGTATTTATCACGTCCTGCTCATCGGGGGTTGCTTCCCGAAAGGGAGCGCAGATACGGTGGTGAGAAGATATGAAAGGCATGAAAGAATCAGCCATGAGCGGGATGTCAAAGGTCGCCGGGACCATACGGGAACTTGACCCGCAGATCATCGAGGTGAGCACCTCGGGAATAAACTTCCCCGCATCGAAGAGCGACCTCATTAGCCGGGCGAAGGGAACCGAGGCGCCCCAGGTCGTTCTTGACGCACTGAACCAGTTTGAAGACAGGCAGTACAAGGATCCGGAAGATGTGAAGTCCGAATTTCTTAAAATTCAGCAGAAGTAACCTATTCCTGGCAGGTGCCGGAGACGGTACCCGCCACCCTTTTGCCCGGACCTACAGCCCACGGAATCTGGATAGATACCCACAAAGGAGAGGAGAGGTCAGGTCGCCCCGGGGTGTCCGGAACGGTCTCAGTATCCTGTCCGGTCCTGCCCGGTACAGGGCAAGCCCTACCGCCGCGGCATGAACGACAGATATTTATTTCATACTCCCTCTCAAGGGCTCTCCTGGAAGGGAGCGCGAACACGGTGGTGCGAGGTATGAAAGGCATAAAAGAGTCCGCCACGAGCGGGATGTCAAAAGTTGCCGGGCCGCTGCAGGAGATCGACCCGCGGGTGATCGAGATGATCATGTCCCGGGTCAATTTCCCTGCATCAAAGAGCGATCTGATCACCCGGGCACAGGACAGCGGAGCGTCACACGGTATCCTCGAGATGCTGAACATGTTCGAGGATAGGCAGTACAACGGCCCGGACGAGATCAGATCCGAACTCAACAGGATCCGGCAGAAGTAACCCCTTTTTTAGCCGCAGGGCACCCTCGCCTGTTGGACCCCGCGAACTTATATCTGGTCCCCGGTGCACGGCGTGGCATGTTCATCATCGGACACCGTGGCGCAAGGGCCGTCGAACCGGAGAACACCCTCGCGGCGCTCGAGAGAGGAATAGCGTGCGCCGATCTCGTCGAGGTCGACCTGCGCCTCACAAAGGACGGGATTCCCGTCGCGATTCACGATGCGACCGTCGACCGGACGACGAACGGGACCGGGCCGGTCAAAGGCCATACCATCGAAGAGCTGGCGACCCTCGACGCGGGGAACGGCGAGCGTATCCCGACGCTCCACGAGATCCTCGACCTCCTTCACGGAGATGTGGGGCTTGTCGTCGAGATCAAGGAGCCCGGGACCGAGGCGATCATCGTCTCGGTGCTCATGAACCGGCTGCCGGAACGGCTCTTCCTGGTCTCGTTCCACCCGGGAAGCGTGGCGATGGCAAAGCAGCTCCTTGCCGGGGCAGATGTGGGCCTCATCTATTCGGAGAAGACCGGCGACCCCCTCGGGCTCGCTCGTTCGGCCCGGGCAGATATCATCCTCCCGCGGTGGGACCGCGTCTCGCGCGAGGTGGTGGAGCAGGCGCACAACGCCGGACTGCTCGTCGTCCCCTGGGTGCTGAACTCCGAGGAGGAGTTCGGGGAAGCAGCCAGGCTCGGCATCGACGGGTTTGCGACCGACGACCCCTGCTTCGCGCGGCGCTACCTGGAGGAGCAGGGCCTGGAGCGGCCGGCTCCCGCGAGGTGACGACGGGGTCAGACAAGCATCCCCGGGAGGTGTTTGAGGAGCCACGCCTTCACCTCGACGGCGAGGCTCTCCGCCGCCTCATCCAGGGTGTGGCCCGCTCCTTCATAGATGACCAGCCGTTTGGGTTCATGGGCACGCCGGTAGACCTCCTCTGAAGAGTGGAAGGAGACGACCGCATCAGCGTCCCCGTGAAGGAGGAGGAGGGCCGCACGTCCCGCGAGGTCTGCGACCGGTTCCATCCCGGCGGTCTGTGTGGCGATCGCGACGACGACCCTGACCGCGGGATCGCTCGCCGCCGCCTGGATCACCACCGCCCCGCCGAGCGAGTGCCCGATGAGCCCGAGTGCCTGGACCCCCTGGCTCTCAAGGTAGCGCATACCGAGGATCGTATCGACGGTCGACTCCAGGAGGTCGGCGGGGTGCCGGTACCGGACCTGAATCGTGCTGATCCTGTCGTTTCTGAGGTCCTGCGCCAGTCGCGGGTAGAGTCCTTGTGCGGGGGTGTCAAACCCGCCGCCGGTCCCGCCCACCACGACAAGACCCACACGTGCCGCCTCCGCCTCGTAGTAGCGGCAGGCGGTTGTCCCCCGGTCGGTCTCTATCTCCACGTTATCGTAGGCAACGCCCGCCTGCGGTACCCGTCTCACATTCGTAGGATGCACTTCGACCCTCATCGTAGCCACTTCGATCGCTGTCGTCCCGAGCATGGGGGGAAGTAGGTACTGTGCTATTTTACTGTTACTGAAGGTTCGACGGGAATGGGATCAGGGGGCAGCGCGGGCCTGAACACCGTAAGCAACGATACCTCCCAGAGCCGTGCAGAAACTACATTACTATTGATCACACAATTATATATTGTAATGAATAAAATCGGACACAAGATCTTTCAGCAAAAAAGCAACGCTCCGCCAGCAACCGGTGCAGGCGGGACCGTTCCAGCCTCCGGTACCGGGGAGTCGGATGCCGACCTCCTCGACGCCTACTCCCGGGCTGTCATCCAGGTCGTCCGCTCCGTAGGGCCCGCGGTCGTGAGCGTGGCCGTGGAAAAGAGCCCCCGGGACCGTGGAGGCGAGCAGATGGGAGCAGGCTCGGGCGTGATCGTGACGCCGGACGGCTACATCATGACCAACAACCACGTGGTGCAGGGGGCGGGGAGGATCGAGGTCCGTACATCAGACGGGACCGCGCTTCCTGCGCGCCTGGTCGGGGCCGACCCGGCGACCGATCTCGCTGTGCTCCGTGCCGGGACGTCCGGTCTGCCGTATGCATCGTTCGGCGACTCGGATACGCTCTCGGTCGGCCAGCTCGCGATAGCCATCGGCAACCCGCTCGGTTTTGACTCGACCGTCTCGACGGGTGTCCTGAGCGCTCTTGGGCGGGCGTTCCGGAGCCGGGACGGCCGCCTGATCGAGAATATCATCCAGCACACGGCTCCCCTGAACCCCGGCAACTCCGGCGGCCCGCTGGTGGACTCCCGCGGCCGGGTCATCGGCATCAACACGGCCATCATCCCGATGGCCCAGAGCCTCTGCTTCTCGATTCCCTCGAACACCGCCGCCTGGGTTCTCCCGCAGCTCGTTGCCGACGGCAGGGTGCGGCGCGGATACCTCGGCATCGCCGGCCAGTCGAAGCCGCTCCCGCGGTCGCTCGTCACGGCGCTCGGGCTTACCGGGAGCCAGGCGGTCGAGGTCGCCTCGGTGAACAGGGCAGGCCCCGCTGGCCGGGCCGGGCTCCGGCCGGGCGACCTGATCCTCACGATCAACGAAACCCCGGTTACGTGCGTCGACGACCTGCACCGGTTCCTCACCACCTGGCCCATCGAGGAACCGGCAACCCTGAAACTTATCCGGGGAGGGCGGGAGATCACGCTCCCGATCGTCCCGGCGGAAGCGGTCGCGCCTCCCGTCGCCGGGTGAGCGGCGGGGGCGGTCAGGGAACCCGGGTGATCCGGGGTTCCCGCCGCGCCGGTTTCGGCGGCAGGGAGGCGGGATAGCCGAAGACCAGCGGCGCCACAATCTGGTGGTCGCCCGGGACCTTCAGCGCCGCGAGGAGGTCGGGGTTCTGCTCGATGAGGGTCGCGGCGCCGATCCAGCAACTGCCGATGCCGAGCGCCCAGGCGGCAAGCATCATATTCTCCGCGCAGAGCGTGCAATCGAGAACGCTCGATACCGTATCCCGGGCGCCGAGGACCAGGACCAGCACCGGGGCGTTGTAGAAGATGCTGAACTCCGGACTCTTGAGCGCCGCAAGGAACTCATCTATCCCCGGGCGGGGCTCCGCACCGATCTTCTCCACGAGGAGCGGTTTGCAGTAGTCGGACGCCCGTCGCATCAGGTCCCTGTCTTTCACGATCACGAACTGCCAGGGCTGAAGCCCGAGAGCAGTCGGCGCCTGGACGCCCGCCGCGATGATCGCCCCGAGGGCCTCGTCCGTGACCTCCCGGTCGGTGTAGTTCCTGACGCTCCGGCGTTCCCGGATCACGGAGAAGATCCCGATCGTCTCTGGTTCCGTCATCATATCACCCCCCTACCGACCGCAGGTGATATCTCTTTTGGGGCAACCGTCGGGGAGGCCATCGACCTCCCGCGTCCCGTCCCGGAGCGCCGGAGCAGGATCCGGCGCTGCATGATACCGGGCATGTCGCCGAAATTCTCCACGAGAAAGAGAAAAAAAGATATCCGGCCGGGAACCGGATCGACATCTATTTCATTCCCCTGGAGCACATCCACTACAGCTATCATTCCCATAACCGGAGAAAGATGAAAGATTCATGCAGTGACCGGGCGCCAGGAGACCTGCCGGTGCCCGACGACGGACTTCTCGTGGTAAACACCGACCGGAAGGTCCTCTGGTACAACCCGGCTCTCGCGCGGATGCTTGCCGTCCGGGAGGAAGAGATCATCGGGATGGATGTGGACGCTCTCGTTGACGGGCACCTCTTTCCTACCATCGAGGACGACGACTCCGCACGGCTGGTCCGGCAGATGCTTGAGAACGGGGCAGACCTGCCGGAACTCCTCTGCCGTGGTCGGACCCCCGACGGCACCCGGCGCTGGCTCTCGATAACCTGCCTGCAGGCCCCGGCGGTCTCCACCGGGGTCCGGCTCATCAGGATCCGGGACGCCACCGCGGACCTGGACGCGCACAACTTCAAGGCCGCGCTCGAAGAGTCGCCGGTGGTCGCCTTTGCGCAGGACGAGGACCTCCGCTACACGTGGTCGTACAATCAGCAACTGGGGGTCACGGATGCGTCGATCATCGGCATGCAGGAGGATGAGGCCTTTCCTGAAACCGCCGCAACCCTTACCCCGCTCAAACGCCGGGTCCTGGAGACGGGAGAGACCGTGCGGACGGCGGTGGCGTTCAACGTCGCAAACCAAACCCGTGTCCGGGACCTGACGCTCAAGCCTCTCCGGAACGCAGAGGGGAGGATCACCGGCATCGCCGGCACAGCCTTCGACGTGACCGAGAGGAACCGGGCGGAAGAGGCGCTCCGGGAGAAGACCGAGGAACTGAAGGAGCGGATGCGCGAACTCCAGTGCCTCTACACCGTGACGGACCTCGTCGAGGTCTCGGGGATAACGCTTGACCGGCTCCTGCAGGGGGTTGCCGATACCCTCCCCTCGGGCTGGCAGTACCCGGACAAGATGGCGGTGCGAATCCGGGTCGACGATCGGGAGTACCACCGGGGCGGCACGGAAGAGACCTCCTGGAAACAGGTGAGCCCGATCGTCGTTCACGGCAAAGAAGTCGGCGAGATCGAGGTCCGGTACCCCGGCAAGACACCCCGGGAGGCCGAAGGGCCGTTCCTGCCGGAAGAGCAGATGCTCCTTGACGCCGTCGCAAAAAGGCTCGGCCGGATCATCGAGCGGTTGCAGGTCGAGGAAGCGCTCCAGGAGAGCGAGGAGAAGTTCCGGGGGATCGCCCAGCGGAGTTTCGATCTCATCATGACATCGTATCTCTCCAGTGGACTGAACTACATCTCACCAGCGACAAAGCGGATACTCGGGTATTCCCTCGGGGAGATGGTGGGGACAGCCTGGGAGGATTACATCCTCCCTTCAAGCCTTCCGGCATGGGGGAAGGGGATCCGGAAGGTGCTCAGGGGCGAGCTGGTCGAAGGACTCCAGGTAGAGGTTCGCCGGAAAGACGCGGAGACGGTCATACTGGAGCTGAACGTCTCGCCGATCACCGAGGAGAAGAAGGTCACAGGATTCCAGACCGTCGGCAGGGACATCTCCGACCGGAGCCGTTACGAGCGGCTCCGGGAGCAGGCTTTCGATATGACCGAGCGTAACATCGCGCAGTTCGCCGTCCTTGCCGACCACGTCCGCCACCCGCTCCAGGTGGTCATGGGGGTTGCAGACCTGCTCGACGACGAGGCGGCCGCGGAGAAACTCCGGGAGCAGGTCCGGAGGATCAACGATCAGGTCAGCGCACTCGACCGCGAGTGGGTGGAAGCCCGGCAGATCCGGAAGTTCCTCAAGCGCTACGAGCTCTGAG
>NZ_JAVBWL010000007.1:0-252259 GCF_036677455.1 Methanoculleus sp.
TCTCCGCCGATTGAATATCAATAGATTCGGATCGGCCATTCCTCTGTAACAGTGGGGGGGTGTTGATGCGGATTGTTTTGCGGTCGCACCCTTCACGGGTGCGTGGATTGAAATAATAGGTCGCTTGATGTGCCGATCATACTCGTACGTCGCACCCTTCACGGGTGCGTGGATTGAAATGTAGTGACCAGGACATAGAGAAACTTGCAGATGCAGTCGCACCCTTCACGGGTGCGTGGATTGAAATTTCCGTTGGCATGTGGATACAAATGAGATTTGGAACAGTCGCACCCTTCACGGGTGCGTGGATTGAAATACCAATTAACCCTGAAGAATAAGTCCACCGGAACGTCGCACCCTTCACGGGTGCGTGGATTGAAATAAACAAAAGAAGTAGTCAATGAATTTGAAACACCGTCGCACCCTTCACGGGTGCGTGGATTGAAATACCCCCGCACGAACCGCGAGATCGTGGATCACCGTCGCACCCTTCACGGGTGCGTGGATTGAAATCCCACTTGGGCGACCGGGAGACGAGCGCGTCGAACGGTCGCACCCTTCACGGGTGCGTGGATTGAAATTTCGGCAGTCCACTCCTGCACATGCCCCGGCGCCGTCGCACCCTTCACGGGTGCGTGGATTGAAATATGTCGTATTTCCCGGCGCCCTCGCCCTCGGCGATAGTCGCACCCTTCACGGGTGCGTGGATTGAAATGGGTATTGAACCTATCTTTAGTCTCGTTCATAAGGTCGCACCCTTCACGGGTGCGTGGATTGAAATTCCGCTAATGAAATCATGGAGAGCATGTATGGTATGTCGCACCCTTCACGGGTGCGTGGATTGAAATTTCCACTAATCCACTATCCCGGTGATGAGACAGTAAGTCGCACCCTTCACGGGTGCGTGGATTGAAATCTCTTAGATATCTCTATGAGAAATTAGAGAAACGTCGCACCCTTCACGGGTGCGTGGATTGAAATAAAAACCTTTTATAGATAAGCGTAAAACTAATTGTAGTCGCACCCTTCACGGGTGCGTGGATTGAAATTACAAAAAAGCACAAAAAGGGGTAAAAACCTACAAAGTCGCACCCTTCACGGGTGCGTGGATTGAAATTTTGGTGTAAGAGGAACAGAAATAGGACGAATAAGTCGCACCCTTCACGGGTGCGTGGATTGAAATTTGAACTCGTAGATGAGTATGGAAACCATATGCATAGTCGCACCCTTCACGGGTGCGTGGATTGAAATCTGTATATGCGAATTACGGTCAATCTAGCCGAGGATGTCGCACCCTTCACGGGTGCGTGGATTGAAATTCGGATCTCGCCATTTCTGCGTGAAGGAACCCCTGTCGCACCCTTCACGGGTGCGTGGATTGAAATGTGGTAGAGGAGTGATGGCTAACCCTAACTCCCCGTCGCACCCTTCACGGGTGCGTGGATTGAAATGCCGGTCAATACGGCCTGCGCGACCTTGCGTGTCGTCGCACCCTTCACGGGTGCGTGGATTGAAATTGTTTTTTTACTGCCATGATTTCACCTTAAATTAAAGAGTCGCACCCTTCACGGGTGCGTGGATTGAAATTGCCATCGGTAGTCCTGCCGGAGCAGCGCGAGCGTCGCACCCTTCACGGGTGCGTGGATTGAAATGCGAGTTCCGGCGCCGACAAAGTGGTCCGGGACGAGGTCGCACCCTTCACGGGTGCGTGGATTGAAATATAGAGCACGGCGAGCATGGCCCGGTCGCGGGAGGTCGCACCCTTCACGGGTGCGTGGATTGAAATGATATCGTCGCAAATGACAGGATGGCGGCGCGGTGGGTCGCACCCTTCACGGGTGCGTGGATTGAAATACGGAGCTCGACACGCTCCCGACGATCTCGATCCTGGTCGCACCCTTCACGGGTGCGTGGATTGAAATAGGTGGGGGCAACGCTCACCTATGAGGGGATCGACACGTCGCACCCTTCACGGGTGCGTGGATTGAAATCGGGACCAGTGGAACACCTTTGCGCTCTGCGAGGTGTCGCACCCTTCACGGGTGCGTGGATTGAAATTGATCCCGTGCTCCACGCGAGGGACATTGCCTCGTCGCACCCTTCACGGGTGCGTGGATTGAAATGCGATCATCTGAGCGACGGCACTGTCTGACCCTTTCCGTCGCACCCTTCACGGGTGCGTGGATTGAAATTCGGAGGGGGAGCCGTATCGGAGGGTTGCCTCGTACGTCGCACCCTTCACGGGTGCGTGGATTGAAATGACTTGGGCGGCATACTGCACCTCGGCCTGGAGCGTCGCACCCTTCACGGGTGCGTGGATTGAAATTCCCGGCACACTGGTGTAAGAACAGTGGCATCCAGGTCGCACCCTTCACGGGTGCGTGGATTGAAATTTGGGGTCGGGGTCCTCGTACATCTCGGCAACATATTGTCGCACCCTTCACGGGTGCGTGGATTGAAATTCGGCGATGACTCCGAGGACTGTGCCGCCGGCCTCGAGTCGCACCCTTCACGGGTGCGTGGATTGAAATGAGAAATGATTCTCAATGAACGTGATTATGGTGATGTCGCACCCTTCACGGGTGCGTGGATTGAAATAAGAATATTCGTGGTAAGTAACTGATCTAATTCAGTCGCACCCTTCACGGGTGCGTGGATTGAAATATCACGCTCAATTACATCACCAACGCACAGATCCTGTCGCACCCTTCACGGGTGCGTGGATTGAAATCTTGACGCTGAAGACTTAGTGTATGCGTTAAAATACAGTCGCACCCTTCACGGGTGCGTGGATTGAAATACACTGCGAGAGTTAAAGGTGCCGACGCCCTTGAGTCGCACCCTTCACGGGTGCGTGGATTGAAATAAATAATCAAAGAACATAGGATGTTACCAACGGGGTCGCACCCTTCACGGGTGCGTGGATTGAAATCATAATCTTATCCTCGTCAGCATCAATTTTAAGCGTCGCACCCTTCACGGGTGCGTGGATTGAAATATCCCTGAAATCATCACAAACCCCTTGATAGTTGTCGCACCCTTCACGGGTGCGTGGATTGAAATAATCCACTGAAGGATTTATCCCGAAAGGGATTAAGTCGCACCCTTCACGGGTGCGTGGATTGAAATTTCTTTACACGGTCAGCGCGGTATGGATAGTATGTCGCACCCTTCACGGGTGCGTGGATTGAAATAATTCTTGGCGGCATGTCGAGTATTTACGGTGCTGGTCGCACCCTTCACGGGTGCGTGGATTGAAATACAAAGGCAATGGAATCTGGTATGACTGCCGGAGAGGTCGCACCCTTCACGGGTGCGTGGATTGAAATAAAGACTACCGTGATATCATCGGGATTCTTCTTGTCGCACCCTTCACGGGTGCGTGGATTGAAATAGCAGTGGACCTACGATCAGGCAAACGAGGTTAGCGTCGCACCCTTCACGGGTGCGTGGATTGAAATCAGTTACTTTCTACCACATCAACGTTACCAAACCGTCGCACCCTTCACGGGTGCGTGGATTGAAATTGTGCATCGGTGGTCAATCCGTCTGCTTCGTCCGTCGCACCCTTCACGGGTGCGTGGATTGAAATCTTCCTACAAGGTAGGAAGAGAGTTTTATTAAAGTCGCACCCTTCACGGGTGCGTGGATTGAAATGAGTGGGTGTGGCCGTATATCGAGAGTATCTACTCCGGTCGCACCCTTCACGGGTGCGTGGATTGAAATAGGTGTACTGCAACGGGGTGCAGATTGGCACTCTCGGTCGCACCCTTCACGGGTGCGTGGATTGAAATACAATATCGTCAGTTGCAGTCATGGATCTCTCCTCGTCGCACCCTTCACGGGTGCGTGGATTGAAATGCGAAATGGTATGCCGGTGATGCGAAGACCGCGACGGTCGCACCCTTCACGGGTGCGTGGATTGAAATAGTGAGGCATGAACATGACAACTATTGGCAAGACTGTCGCACCCTTCACGGGTGCGTGGATTGAAATGTTTGCAGACGGAGGAGCGTGAGAGTATGGTATACGTCGCACCCTTCACGGGTGCGTGGATTGAAATGAGTGGGCGGGCAAATCGGTGAAGGTGGTGATCGACGGTCGCACCCTTCACGGGTGCGTGGATTGAAATGGGATACACCCCTACATCATAACCAGGATGATCCTGTCGCACCCTTCACGGGTGCGTGGATTGAAATAGGGAAAGGTTGATCATCTGTAAACGATACTACGGTCGCACCCTTCACGGGTGCGTGGATTGAAATATTACCTCATCAGGGGCAACCTCAATGGTAACAGTCGCACCCTTCACGGGTGCGTGGATTGAAATCTTCCTACCTTGTAGGAAGAGAGTTTTATTAAAGGTCGCACCCTTCACGGGTGCGTGGATTGAAATAATGGGTAGGTAGTAAATCAACTGCTTAAGTGCATGGTCGCACCCTTCACGGGTGCGTGGATTGAAATGTTTATGAAGGGAGATGTTAACGGCATCTTCAATGGTCGCACCCTTCACGGGTGCGTGGATTGAAATTACTAACTACTATCAGTTACACCTCACTGCGACAGTCGCACCCTTCACGGGTGCGTGGATTGAAATATAATTCCAGCGCTGATGAGGAAATCGACAATCTCGTCGCACCCTTCACGGGTGCGTGGATTGAAATTAAATTTGTTGTACTCATCACCACTACGATATGTTGGTCGCACCCTTCACGGGTGCGTGGATTGAAATTTGGTGGATTTATTGGTTATGCACTTGGCGGCGACGTCGCACCCTTCACGGGTGCGTGGATTGAAATGCTTTTAATTTCGATTTCAACCATCTGGATTGTGCGTCGCACCCTTCACGGGTGCGTGGATTGAAATTCCATCAAATGCTGCTTAATTTCATAGAGAATTTGTCGCACCCTTCACGGGTGCGTGGATTGAAATAATCCAATGGAGGATTTTTCCCGAAAGGGATTAAGGTCGCACCCTTCACGGGTGCGTGGATTGAAATCAATCGGACCAATCGCTTGTGCCGTAGTCATAGAGTCGCACCCTTCACGGGTGCGTGGATTGAAATACGTTTAAATCCAGTGATGTGCGCGACAATGAAGTTGTCGCACCCTTCACGGGTGCGTGGATTGAAATAAGCGCGGCTCAAACATCCCGTTCCACGATCTCGTGTCGCACCCTTCACGGGTGCGTGGATTGAAATTCCCCGCAGGGGAGAGGAGATAGAGAAAATGGAGTCGCACCCTTCACGGGTGCGTGGATTGAAATAATGGACGTATCGAGAATCACGCTCTGGTAGGCAATGTCGCACCCTTCACGGGTGCGTGGATTGAAATCCACAAACATGACAATTATAACCACCAAGTAGCGGTCGCACCCTTCACGGGTGCGTGGATTGAAATTCTGCTATTCGCCGCGCTACATCCGGTGACTGTAGGTCGCACCCTTCACGGGTGCGTGGATTGAAATATACTTGTAATCATCTGTGTGATGGTTAAGAGCAGTCGCACCCTTCACGGGTGCGTGGATTGAAATACCATCAGCATCGCAGAGAAGTGCGCGGGTCTCGGTCGCACCCTTCACGGGTGCGTGGATTGAAATAACCCATACGTGGTTGAGAAAACAACTGAACTTTCGTCGCACCCTTCACGGGTGCGTGGATTGAAATGAGAAAGAGGGGAAGGTTGCGGTACAGATCAAGATAGTCGCACCCTTCACGGGTGCGTGGATTGAAATTGCCCTATTTGTTACCTCTTGTTTACGTGGAAGTAGTCGCACCCTTCACGGGTGCGTGGATTGAAATTGCCCGGTCTCGCTCAAGGAGACGATCCGCCTGGTCGCACCCTTCACGGGTGCGTGGATTGAAATGGCGCAGAGACTGACCACATCCCGTTCCCGTCCGTCGCACCCTTCACGGGTGCGTGGATTGAAATGGATCCTGCCCGTGGTGCTGCATGAGGTAAGGGAGGTCGCACCCTTCACGGGTGCGTGGATTGAAATACTGTCCCGTTGGGCGGGCCGGTCGCGATTGATGGTCGCACCCTTCACGGGTGCGTGGATTGAAATTTTTCCATGCCGTCTGCATCGAGGCCTTCAGCAGTCGCACCCTTCACGGGTGCGTGGATTGAAATGAGGCGAGCGGCTGGCACGCCTGGAACTTGTCCACCGTCGCACCCTTCACGGGTGCGTGGATTGAAATAACTGGGAGCAGACCGAGGGCGTCCCGGAGAAAATCGTCGCACCCTTCACGGGTGCGTGGATTGAAATTACGCGGCACTCGGGTTGACGGCGGGCGAGGTAGTCGCACCCTTCACGGGTGCGTGGATTGAAATCGTGCGGAACCGTCGAGGTCCCGGGACGACAAGGTCGCACCCTTCACGGGTGCGTGGATTGAAATATCAACGCGGCAACCGGGCTTGCGGGCGGGGTTGACCCGTCGCACCCTTCACGGGTGCGTGGATTGAAATACAAAGGGGGACTGGCAGATCGCCGCACGGACCGTCGCACCCTTCACGGGTGCGTGGATTGAAATCTGCCCTTGAAGAGGCTGGTGGGCTGGGTTGGGTGTCGCACCCTTCACGGGTGCGTGGATTGAAATGCAATGAGCTCGAGGAGCGGGACCGTGGTGCGGCGTCGCACCCTTCACGGGTGCGTGGATTGAAATCGGGTCCGATGTTGGCCAGCATGACTGTCCGGATCGTCGCACCCTTCACGGGTGCGTGGATTGAAATCAGTATGCCCCGATGCAGATCATCCTGGAGCGCGTCGCACCCTTCACGGGTGCGTGGATTGAAATATGTTGTACGTTGTGGCACGGGGGGGCGTATGACGTCGCACCCTTCACGGGTGCGTGGATTGAAATTCTAATTGAGTTAAGATGGCGTCGAGCCGGTCTGTCGCACCCTTCACGGGTGCGTGGATTGAAATCAGTATGCGGCAACCCTGCTGTACCAGATCGCGGTCGCACCCTTCACGGGTGCGTGGATTGAAATCGCCCCAGCTGGTGCAAGATCGCCTGCGCCGGGGTCGCACCCTTCACGGGTGCGTGGATTGAAATGGGCAGACTGCTCCGGTCTCGCTGGCGACCAGGGGGTCGCACCCTTCACGGGTGCGTGGATTGAAATCGGGGGAGCATCCTCGGCGACGAGTGCCGGGCCGATGTCGCACCCTTCACGGGTGCGTGGATTGAAATGCCAGGAGATAGATAAGGTCCTCGCGCAGCAGGGTCGCACCCTTCACGGGTGCGTGGATTGAAATCCGGTCTTGAGGCCCCAGCGGGTCGCCGGGGTCTGGTCGCACCCTTCACGGGTGCGTGGATTGAAATCGGCAGTCGAACTCGCAGCGGAGGGTGCCGGCGGAGTCGCACCCTTCACGGGTGCGTGGATTGAAATAGGACGTAGCGGTGCCGCTGGACCCCGTAGATCCGTCGCACCCTTCACGGGTGCGTGGATTGAAATTCACCACGGTGAACCGCAATCCGGGGCAGCAAATAAGGTCGCACCCTTCACGGGTGCGTGGATTGAAATAGGGAGCACTTTGACGGGTCCCAGTCTCCAGGCATGTCGCACCCTTCACGGGTGCGTGGATTGAAATCGTGACAGGCATGGATCCGAGTCAGGGGCAGGGCGGTCGCACCCTTCACGGGTGCGTGGATTGAAATGGACATGATGATGACGTCGGGTCGCTGACCCTTGGTCGCACCCTTCACGGGTGCGTGGATTGAAATCTTTTGTCACAACTTTAGTCCCGGTCGCGTCGATTGTCGCACCCTTCACGGGTGCGTGGATTGAAATATCGACGTCACGGTGCAGCGGTGGGAGCACTACACCGTCGCACCCTTCACGGGTGCGTGGATTGAAATGCCTGCTGCATGATGAGGTAGGTCCCGCCGGCGCGTCGCACCCTTCACGGGTGCGTGGATTGAAATATCTTCTGGACGAGGCGGAGCCTGCGGAGGTGGCTGTCGCACCCTTCACGGGTGCGTGGATTGAAATACCGAGAGCACCGCCTCGAACCGGTCCGTCGGCGGTCGCACCCTTCACGGGTGCGTGGATTGAAATCGCTCTTCGCCGGCCTTGTTGAAGAGCATCAGCGTCGCACCCTTCACGGGTGCGTGGATTGAAATAGGACCTACATCAGCGAGAATTACGCTCTGCAGGCGTCGCACCCTTCACGGGTGCGTGGATTGAAATCTGGCCATCCAGGACGCCGTCAGGACCTACCTCGTCGCACCCTTCACGGGTGCGTGGATTGAAATAGGTAGGTCGGCCATGGGGGATCACCCGGAAAAGGTCGCACCCTTCACGGGTGCGTGGATTGAAATCCTGCGACCTCGGCATCCACATATCCCTTCGTGGCGTCGCACCCTTCACGGGTGCGTGGATTGAAATCAGCATGAGCATAAACTGCTCCGGGGAGCAGCCGTCGCACCCTTCACGGGTGCGTGGATTGAAATCGTATCCGTTTGAGATCCTTCCCTTCGATCTTCGGTCGCACCCTTCACGGGTGCGTGGATTGAAATATAAAACCCAGGATAGCGCGGATGAGGAGATCAACCGTCGCACCCTTCACGGGTGCGTGGATTGAAATTTCGGCCGGATGACGATCGGCTGCTTCGTCGCGCCGTCGCACCCTTCACGGGTGCGTGGATTGAAATCGCTCCATGCCGGTGATCCGCTCGGCCCGGTCCCGTCGCACCCTTCACGGGTGCGTGGATTGAAATACGAGGTCCTGGAGGGTGCCGCTCCGGCGCCGGCGTCGCACCCTTCACGGGTGCGTGGATTGAAATTGGACCTGCTTGCCGAGGATATCGTTCGCCACCGTCGCACCCTTCACGGGTGCGTGGATTGAAATGTGAACCCGACCAGGACGACGTCATCGGCTGCCGTCGCACCCTTCACGGGTGCGTGGATTGAAATTACCTCATCAACGAGATCCTCTGCGACGCCGAAGAGTCGCACCCTTCACGGGTGCGTGGATTGAAATATCCGGAGGGCGGCGTGCACGGCCCGCCGGACCTCGTCGCACCCTTCACGGGTGCGTGGATTGAAATCCGGTCCCGCGCCTCTTTCGCGACACGTTTCTGGTCGCACCCTTCACGGGTGCGTGGATTGAAATGCCGATGACTCCGCGTTCCAGGAGTAGCCGAGCAGGTCGCACCCTTCACGGGTGCGTGGATTGAAATGACGTGAGCGATCCCCTGAACCCTGACCGGGTGGTCGCACCCTTCACGGGTGCGTGGATTGAAATCTCAGAATCATGTATCCCAGGATGAACATAAGGATGGTCGCACCCTTCACGGGTGCGTGGATTGAAATAACCTCATAATACCCAGCAATATCATAACCATTACGTCGCACCCTTCACGGGTGCGTGGATTGAAATAGGTTTCCCAAATCAGCGCCAACCGGCGCCACATGGGTCGCACCCTTCACGGGTGCGTGGATTGAAATAGACGGGATACAGTCTTTTGGTCGTCGGAGGTGATCGTCGCACCCTTCACGGGTGCGTGGATTGAAATAACCGCTACACGAACTGGCGGGAGATCATCCCGGTCGTCGCACCCTTCACGGGTGCGTGGATTGAAATCGGGAGTACTGGCGGGACGAAGTTGAGGGTAAGCCGTCGCACCCTTTCACAGGTATGTGGATCAAAATGCTAGTTATCTGCTGACCCCCGCGGGACTGTGTCGCACCCCCACCCCTTCCTCACGGGTGGTGAGGTGAAAAATCTTGTCGCCAAGAAGATGCGGTATAGGGTTGAAATTCTTCAAGTAGTGCGACTAAGTATAGGTTGCAAATGTCACACCCTCGACGGGTGTGTGGGTTGAAATCATACTCTATTCCCTATCGTTCACGACGCGATGTATACCGTATCATCAGGGTGTGACGATGAAGATGTCACACCCTCACGGATGTACAACTTGAGAGATCTGCACGTATACAGGCATCACCCGGAGTACCAGAGTCGCAGCCTCCAGGAAGGTGCTTCCCACCCAATCACCTCGTCCTGGCTACGCATTCAAGCACCGAAAGTACATCTCACTCCCTCCTCGCGAGCACACCCCGGCAGCCCGCACGCCCTCTCCTCCGACGGGCACGGGCATGGAATGGGTAGAAACCGTACGAAAAACACGCACCGGCTACAGGTACAGCTCCGGGCAGAGAAGCAAGAGACCGGGCATCCTGCCCCGAAAGAGACCAGAGCGACCGTACGATACCAGCAAAAACTCCCGAGTTTCACGGCCCGTTCAGGCGATGTAACTCCAGAAAAATAACTTCAAAAAACCAATTGTTTCAAAAACAGTAATGGGCTCGTCGAGATTCGAACTCGAGACCTCCGCCATGTCAAGGCGACGTCATAACCAGCTAGACCACGAGCCCGTGCCTGCCTAATAAGGTTGGAGCTTCGGGTATAAATTAATTCCTCTCCCCGTGCAGGCTCCGCCTCATCAGGGGCCGGCAAAAAGGGGTGATGATCGGACCGATCAGATCTCGGCGTGCTTCGCCGTGTGGATCCCGTCGATCTTCTTGATCTCTTCCATCGCATCGGCCGGCACCGCGGAGTCGACCGTGAGGACCATCAGCGCCTCCTGGCCGGGCTTGAAGCGCCCCACCTGCATCCCGGCGATGTTCACGTTCGCCCGGCCGAGGATCGTCGCGGCCTTGCCGATGACGCCCGGTTTGTCGATGTGGCGGGAGATGACCACGTGGCCCGTCGGGGTCAGGTCGGTCATGTAGCCGCCGATGCTCACGATCCGCGCATGGTCCGGGGCCGAGACACTCCCGCTCACCGACTCGGTCATCTTATCGGTCTTTGCGGTGATGCTGATGATGTTCCGGAAGCCCTGCGCCTCCTCGGTGGTGGTCTCGCTCAGCCGGATACCGCGCTCCTTGGCCACGAATTCCGCGTTCACGAAGTTGACCGGCGCCTGCAGGATCGGGTCGAGCATCCCCTTCAGGATGACGCGGGTGATGAACTTCGTGTTCGGGAGCGCCGCTGCCTCGCCCCCGTAGGTGATCGTGATCGAGGCAAGCCTCCCTTCGATGAGCTGGATGAGGAGGCTCCCCATCTTCTGCGCGAGGACCGCGTAGGGCTCGACGACTGCCTGCTGCTCCGCGGGGATCATCGGAGCGTTCACCACATACTTCGCCGCGCCACCCGAGAGAACGCTGATGCACTGGTTCGCGACCGATATCGCGACGTTCTGCTGTGCCTCGACCGTGCTTGCCCCGAGGTGCGGCGTCACGATCACCTGGTCCAGCCCGAGGACCGGGGAGTCCGTTGGCGGTTCGCTCTCAAAGACGTCCAGCGCCGCCCCGGCGACCTTGCCGCTCGCAATCGCGTCCGCAAGCGCCTGCTCGTCGATGATCCCGCCCCGGGCGCAGTTGATCAGCCGGACGCCGTCTCGCATCGTGGCGATGCTCCGTGCGTTGATGACGTGACGGGTCTCCTTGATCAGCGGCGTGTGGACGGTGATGACGTCCGCCCTCCGGAAGAGCTCCTCCATCGGCACCATCTCCACGCCGAGGGTTGCCGCCCGCTCACTGCTGATGAACGGGTCGTAGGCGATGCACTTCATCTCCATAGCCTGTGCACGCTTTGCCACCTCGCGCCCGATACGCCCGAATCCCATGATCCCGAGGACCTTGTCGTTGAGCTCGACGCCCATGAACTTAGAACGCTTCCACTCGCCCTTCTTGAGCGATGCAGTCGCCTGGGGGATATTGCGCGCAAGCGAGAGCATCATTGCCATCGTGTGCTCCGTGGCCGCGAGGGTGTTTCCTTCCGGAGCGTTCGCGACGACGATGCCCCTGCGCGTCGCCGCCTCGGTATCGATATTGTCGACCCCGGCGCCTGCCCGGCCGATGAACTTGAGTTTTTCTCCCGCGTCGATGACACGCGCCGTAACCTCGGTCCCCGAACGCACCAGCAGGGCATCGTAGCCCCCGATAACCGCAACGAGTTGATCCTCGGTTAGCCCGGTATTGACATCCACATCGGCAAATCCCTTCAGGATGTCGATCCCTTCTTCTGCCAGCGGGTCGCTGACCAGCACTCTATATTTCACAGTTCAACCCATATCTCATTCGACATAATATGTATTGATGCTTTTTCCTCCGAAATCTTTTATGTAATGGTGAGAAGTATATGTGTGGTGCGTGCATGAAGGAAATGCCCAACGTATTGTGGCTCGAAGAAATAAAGAAGGAAGATATCATATCCGTAGGGGGAAAAGGAGCGTCACTGGGGGAGATGACCGCCATCGGCCTTCCTGTGCCGAAGGCGTTTGTGGTGACCGCCCAGGCGTTCCGCAAGTTCCTCGTTGAAACCGGAATCGAAGATACCCTCTTCCGCAGGCTGGAACGCCTGGATGTTGATGACAACGGAGCACTGGAGTCGGTCTCCAGGGACGTGCAGGACCTCGTCCTCGCCGTCGGCATCCCCGACCATATCAAAGCGGAGGTCGTCGATGCATACGCCCGGATGGGGGCGAACGGAACGGTCGTCGCCGTCCGGTCGAGTGCCACCGCCGAAGACCTGCCTGAAGCCAGTTTCGCCGGCCAGCAGGAGACGTTTCTCAATATTCTCGGTGACGATGCCCTTCTCGATGCCGTCCAGCGGTGCTGGGCCTCGCTGTATGGCGCGCGGGCCATCTACTACCGGGCAAAGCAGGGGTTCGACGACCGGAGCGTGAACATCGCCGTCGTCGTACAGGAACTCATCCGGTCGGAGAAGTCCGGCGTCATGTTCACCTCCCACCCGGTCACCGGCGAGCCGCTGACCATCGTCGAGGGGTCCTGGGGCCTCGGGGAAGCCGTCGTCTCAGGGAGCGTCTCTCCCGACAACTACGTCTTCGACCTGCGCTCCGAGCGGGTGGTCGACCGCCTGATCGCCGAGAAGGAGATCATGATTGTACCGGAGGGCAAGCACGGGACGAAGATCGTCGAGCTCTCCGCAAAAGAGCGCACCGCCCCGGTCCTCACCGATGCGGAAGTGGCGCGCCTTGCCATGCTCGGTAAGATCGCCGAGGACCACTACGGCATCCCGCAGGATATCGAGTGGGCCATCGTGGGGGACGACGTCTTCATCCTCCAGTCCCGGCCCATCACGACGATCCGGCGGCCGGAGATCCCCCGTGCCGGTGCAGAGGCCGCGGGACAGCAGAAGAATACCCCCCTCGGCGTGGTGCTGCTGGAAGGCCAGGGCGCCTCCCCCGGCATCGCGAGCGGCCGTGTCGTGATCGTGCGGGACGTCAAGGAGACAAGCGCCGTCAAGGACGGCGACATCCTGGTCACGAAGATGACCAACCCCGACATGGTGCCGGCGATGCGGCGGGTCAGCGCCATCATCACCGACGAAGGCGGCATGACCTGCCACGCGGCCATCGTGAGCAGGGAACTCGGGACGCCTGCGGTCGTCGGGACCAAGAAGGCAACGAAGATCCTGAACGACGGGCAGATCGTCACCGTCGACGGAGAGAAGGGCACCATCTACGAGGGAGCGGTCGAGGCGCCCACGGCGGCGGCACCGGCAGCCGTGACGGCGGCAGCGCCCGCCCCGGTGATCACCGGCACCCTCGTCAAGGTGAACGTCTCCCTCCCCGAGGCCGCACAGCGTGCCGCCGCCACCGGAGCGGACGGTGTCGGCCTTCTGCGGATCGAGCACCTCATCCTCGGCCTCTCAAAGACCCCCGGCTGGTACATCGAGCACGACGAGGAGGAGACGTTCATCGCCGAACTCTACACCGGCATCAAGACGGTCCTCGACGCATTCCCGGGCAAGCCCGTCTGGGTCAGGACGCTCGATGCCCCGACCGACGAGTTCCGGAATATGGAGGGCGGTGAGGACGAGCCGCTTGAGCACAACCCGATGCTCGGCTGGCGCGGCATCCGCCGCGACCTCCAGAGCCCCGGCCAGTTCCGCCTGCAGGTTGAAGCGTTCAAGCGGCTCTGGGCCGCAGGCTACGACAACCTAGGCGTGATGTTCCCGATGGTCAACCACCCCCGGGAGTTCATCAAGGCCCGGGCGATGATGGCGGAGTGGGGGGTCGACGTGGAGACGGCGACCCTCGGCGTCATGATCGAGATCCCGAGCAGCGCCATCCTGGTCGAGGACTTCATCAAGGCCGGGATCCGGTTCGCGTCCTTCGGGACGAACGACCTGATCCAGTACACGCTCGCCATCGACCGGAACAACGAGAACGTCGCCGACATGTACGAGCCCGAGCACCCCGCCGTGCTCAGGCTGATCGACTACGCGATCCAGACCTGCCGGGCGCACGGTGTCGAGTGCTCCATATGCGGCCAGGCCGGCTCCGACCCGAAGATGGTGACCTGGCTTGTCGAGCACGGCATCAGCAGCGTCTCCGCAAACATCGACGCGATTCCGCGGATCCGGGAGGCCGTTGCGCGGAAAGAGCGGCAGATCCTTCTTGATGCGGCGAGAAGAAATGCGTGAAGTGGGATGCCCTGAGGAAGACCTCTTCTCCTTCCTCCTGTCAAAGCGACAGGAGGACCTCGGGTACCGGAACATCTTAAGTTCGATGTGCACGCCGCCCCATCCGGTCGCGGCACGGGCGCATGCCATGTTCCTCGAGACCAACCTCGGAGACCCGGGGCTCTTCCCGGGGACGGCTGCGCTTGAGGAGCTCCTCGTCGAGCGGCTCGGCACCCTGATGCACCATCCCGGTGCAGGCGGCTACGCCACCTCCGGCGGGACGGAGTCGAACATCCAGGCGTTCCGGATCGCAAAGAAGCAGAAACCGGTGACGTCGCCGAACGTCGTGGTCCCCGCCTCCGGCCACTTCTCGTTCCAGAAGGCCTGCGACATTCTGGACCTTGAGATGCGGACGGCACCGCTCGACGCGGAGTTCCGGATGGACGCGGAGGCGGCGGGCGATCTCATCGACAGAAACACCGTCTGCCTCGTCGGCATCGTCGGGACGACGGAGTACGGGATGATCGACCCCATCGCCGCTCTCTCCGATGCTGCCGAGGAACGGGACGTCTTCCTCCACATCGATGCCGCGTTCGGCGGGATGGTCGTCCCGTTCCTGGACCGGCCAGTCCCGTTCGACTTCCGGCTCCCCGGCGTCGACTCCATCTCTGTGGACCCTCACAAGATGGGGATGAGCACCATCCCGGCAGGCTGCCTCCTCACCCGGGACCCGGCGTGCTTCTCGTGCCTCAACGTCGAGACGCCCTACCTGACGGTGAAGCGGGAGTGCACCCTGGCCGGCACCCGGCCGGGGGCGTCGGTGGCCGCCGCCGTCGCCGTCCTCGAGTACCTGGGGATGGACGGCATGCGGGCCGTGGTCGCCGGGTGTATGGAGAACATGCGAAGGCTGATCGAGGGGATGGAGACGTTCGGCTGTCCGCGGGCCGTGACCCCGGACGTCAACGTGGCGACGTTCTCCTGCGACCGTGTGCCGCCCGGCTGGCGGGTCTCGAGAACCCGGGCAGGGCATATGCGGATCGTCTGCATGCCCCACGTCACCCGCGATGTGATCGAGGCGTTTTTAAAAGACATGAGTGATCGCAATGCTTGAACGACTGATTCAATCACTGGAGACCGCTCCTATCGTGAAGCGGGGAGAGTACAACTACTTCATCCACCCGATCACCGACGGGGTGCCGCTCCTTGAACCCGCGCTCCTCCGCGAGATCGGGTGCGCCATGGTGCGGTGCCTCGACTTCGCCGGGGTCGACAAGATCGTCGTCTGTGAGGCGATGGGCATCCATATCGGCGTCGCCCTCTCGATGATGACCGATATCCCGCTGGTGGTCGTCAGAAAGCGCTCCTACGGCCTGCCCGGGGAGGTCGCGGTCCACCAGACCACGGGCTACTCAAAGGGAGAACTCTACTTAAACGGCGTCGAGGCGGGCGACCGGGTCGTCATCATCGACGACGTCTGCAGCACCGGGGGGACCATGCGCGCCCTGATCAGCGCGATAGAGAGCACCGGTGCCGAGATCGCCGACATCTGCGTGGTCATCGGGCGGGGTGATGCGGAGATCGGGAGGCCGATCAGGACCCTGGTCAGGATCGAGGTCGATGAAGACCGGGTGCGTGTCGTTGATACCGGTTGCTGATATCGTCGAGAAACTCCGCGCTCGCGGGGCGCGATCGGTCGCCCTCCAGTTCCCCGCCGGGCTCGCACGGCAGGCCCCGGGGACGGCCGCCGCCCTCCGCAGCGAGGGGTTTGAGGTGATCGTCAGCGGCGACCCCTGCTACGGGGGCTGCGACCTCGCGCTCGATGCCCTCGGGTTCGCGGACGTCCTGGTCCACTTCGGCCACGCACCGGTCGAGGAACGGCCGGACGTAATCTACGAGCCGGTCTGGTTCGACTTCGACGTCGAGGTGCTCGAGGCGGCCCTCCCGCTCCTCCGCTCCCGCCGGGTCGGCCTCGTCACGACCGTCCAGCACGTCCACCTGATCGATGCGATGGCGGCCTATCTTGGCGACCACGGAATCGAGGCGGTCGTCGCTACCGGTGACGGGCGCACCCCGCTCGCGGGGCAGGTCCTCGGCTGCAACTTCGCCGCCGCACGGGCGACGGGGGCGGACGAGGTCCTCTTCGTCGGGACCGGGGTCTTTCACCCCATCGGTATCCGGCTCGCCACCCGGGCACGGGTCGTGGCGCTCGACCCCTACACCCGCGAGGTAGAGGAGGTCGACGCCGACCGCCTGGTCCGCCGCCGCGCCGCGGTGATGGCGAAGGCGGAAGGCGCCGCGAACTTCGGGATCATCGTCAGCACAAAGAGCGGGCAGCGGCGGATGGATCTCGCGCGAAGGCTCGTCGCCCTCTCCGATAAGGCGGTCCTGGTCGCGATGCGGGAGGTCTCGCCAGCCGAGATGCTCGACCTCGGCTTTGCCGCCTACGTGAACACCGCCTGTCCCCGGCTCGCCTACGACGACCAGATCCGGTTCCCGGTCCCGGTGCTGACGCCGCCGGAGTTCGAGATCCTCTGCGGGGTCCGGGCCTGGGACGACTATACCATCGACGAGTACCTCTCCCCATGAACCTGCGGCAACTGGAGATGCAACTCGAACGGCTCGAGGGCTTCGAGCGGCCGACTGCCCGGCTCGAACAGTACCAGACGCCGGCCCCGGTCGCGGCCCGGCTCCTCCACCACGCCGCGATGCAGGGGGCGATCGAGGACCGTCGGGTCTGCGACCTCGGGTGCGGGACCGGGATCCTCGCCTGCGGGGCGGCGCTCCTCGGGGCCTCCGCCGTGACCGGGGTGGAGATCGACCCGGCCGCAATAGACGTCGCCCGGCGGAACACGGAGACCCTCGGGGTCTCGGTAGAGTTCCTCGTCGCCGACGTCCGGAGCCCCGACCTCGATCGGGCCGCCTTATTATGCGACACCGTCGTGATGAACCCGCCGTTCGGGGCGCAGAAGGCGCACGCCGACCGGCCGTTCATCGACCTTGCGCTCGAGATCGCGGGCGAGGTCTACGGCATCTTCAACGAGGGCTCGGCCCCGTTCGTCGCCTCCTACACGGAAGGCCGGGCGGAGATCGAAGAGGTGGTCCGGTGCGCGTTCCCGATGAAGCGGACGTTTGCCCACCACCGGAGAGAGCGAGTGGATATCACGGTAGAGATCCTACATTTACGCCGGATCTGAAGACCGTGACCACCAATACAAAATCCGTCTGGGGACTCTCCGCAGCCCACCTGGTGACCGACCTCTACTCACCAGTGCTGCCCGCGATCCTGCCGCTCCTCATCGCCGATCAGGGCTACTCGTTCTTCCTCGCGGGACTGATCGTCACGGTCTACAACCTCACGTCATCGATGGTGCAGCCGCTCGTCGGCTGGGTCTTCGATACCCGGGGGTTTGCCTTCCATATCAGCACGAGCGTGCTTCTGAGCGCGATCTTCATATCCATCGTCGGCCTTCTGGACAGTTACGCCCTTGTCCTTGCATCCGTCGCCATCGCGGCGCTGGGGCACGCCTTCTTTCATCCGAGCGCGCTCGGCACCGTCAGCCGCCTGGTCAAGGACGCGAACCGCGGGCGGCTCACCTCTTACTTCGTCATCGGCGGCAACCTGGGCTACGCGATCGGCCCCATCTGCGCCGGGATCGTGGTCGGGCTCATGGGCCTTGCCGGCCTCGTCATCCTGGTCATCCCCGGCATCGTGATGGCGGTGGTGCTCCGGCGCATCCTGCCCGCCCCCGACCGTGCCGCCGTCCCGGCGGCGCCTGCCCGGACGGAGCGGCCCGCCTACCGGGCGATCGCCCTCCTGGTCGTGGCATCGGGCCTCCGGGCGTGGGCGATCTTCGGTTCGGTCGCCTACCTCCCCACCTTCCTCACCCTGCGGGGGATCGACCTCGTGACCGCGAACCTGCTCGTCTCGGGCATGCTGATCGCCGGGGTCGTGGGACAACTCGCCGGCGGGATCCTCTCCGACCGCTACGGCCGGAAAGAATACACGCTCATCGGGCTTGTTGCCGCCGTCCCACCGTTCTTTGTATTCCTCACCTCGAGCGGCATCGTCTCGATCGTTGCGCTGATGGTCTTCGGGTTCATCCTCTGGTCGACCTTCGCCGTCACCGTCGCGATGGCCCACGAGATAGCGCCGGGAAACGTCGGGCTCGTCTCCGGCCTGATGCTCGGCCTCGCGGTCGGCGTCGGCGGGATGGGGGTTGCGGCCACCGGGTGGATCGCCGATATGACCACGCTCACGCTCGGCCTCATGACGATCCCGGTCGCGATCGCTCTTGCCATCCCGCTCTTCATCGCCGTCCCCTACCCCTGGAAGGCTCTCGCCCGGGGTCGGTCTCCCTCCCGGGGATGAGGGCCCCAACCCCTTAAGTAGAGGGAGTGCTGATTCACCCCCAATGGTCACCCGGCTTCAGCGCTACCGGCAGATGGCGGACGTGCTGGTCAAGTACGGTTTTGGAATCCTCGTCGAGGAGGTTATCCCCGGGGGCAAGCGGCTCAAAGCACTCCGCAGACCACCGGAAGTGGAGCTATCGGTCTACGAGCGGATCCACCTTGCTATCGAGGAGCTGGGGCCCACCTATGTGAAGTTCGGCCAGATCATGAGCACCCGCCGGGAGCTCTTTCCGCCCGAACTCATCGAGGAGTTGCAGAAACTCCAGGACCACGTCTCCCCGGTCCCGTTCGTCGAGATCCGGCCGGAGATCATGAGATACTGCCCAAACCTCGAGGAGTGCTTCGATATCATCGAAGCGGAGCCGGTTGCGGCGGCCTCCCTCTCGCAGGTCCATCGTGCGGTGACGAGAGACGGCCGCGTCGTCGCCCTCAAGGTGCAGCGCCCGGGAATCCGGGATCTGATAGAGACCGATCTCCAGATCCTGCAGTCGCTCGTGCCACGGATGGAGTCGGTCTTCCCGGATCTGCGAGTATACAACCTGCGGGGTATGCTCGATGAGTTCTCGGCCCAGATCCGGCGCGAACTGGACTTCACCCAGGACGGGCTGAACGCGGAGCGCCTCAAACGGAACCTGAGCGACGTCCCGTGCGTGAAGATCCCCGCGATCTACTGGCAGATCTCCGGCCCCTACCTCCTTGCCATGGAGTTTGTCGAAGGGGTCCGGATCGACGACGTGGATGCCCTCCGGAGACGTGGCCTCTTCCCGCAAGAGATCGCCGAGATCGGTTTTTCCGCCTACGTCCAGCAGATCTTCGTCGACGGGTTCTTTCACGGGGACCCGCACCCGGGGAACCTTCTGGTGACCGACCGGGGCGAGATCATCTTCCTCGACTTCGGCCTCGTCGGCGTCCTCCGCCCGGAGAAGAGGCGCGCCTTCGTCGACCTCCTCCTCGCCATGACCCAGATGGATGTATCCGGGATGATCGCGGCGTTTCGGAGGCTTGATGTCGAGATCAACCCGAAGATCCTCGATGCCCTGAAAGATGACCTCTACGTGGTCCTGCTCGACTACCGGGAGACGAAGATCGAGCAGGTGAACTTTGCGACAACGATCCAGAATCTGACCGACGCCCTCCGCAGGTACCACATCCGGGTGCCGTCCACCCTGATGCTCATGATGAAGGTGATCGTCATGGTGCTGGACATCGGCACCCGGCTCGATCCGTCGTTCAACTTCGAGCAGCAGATCCGGCCCTACCTGACGGAGATCGCTGCACAGCAGCGGCTCTCCTCCGATAACGTGACGGGTGCGGTGCGGTCCCTGGTGAGCGCGACGGAGAACCTGCTTGCCATCCCGGGGAACGTGAACGAGACCTTAAAGACCCTCTCGGAGGGCACCGTCACGATCGAACTCGAGAACCGCGACCTCATCGCGATCGTCGGCGTCATCGACCGGACGAGCGACAAGATCATCATCGGGCTGGTGATCGCTGCAATCGTCGTAGGCTCTTCGCTGATCCTCCGGGTGGCCGATCTCCCGATCCCGGGATACGTCTCGATCCTTGCAACCGTGGGCTACGTCTTTGCGGTTATCCTCGGGTTCTACGCGGTGTATGATGCCATCAGGCACACCCGCGCCCTCCGGAAGTGAGGCCTGAGCGCCGCCGCCCCGGGAGAATCACCCATAATACTTATCCCGGCCGACCCCAAACCCTCACCAGGATTGAGCGTGGTCACGTGGGCTACTTAGAGGAACTCAAACGGATCGGGAGGGACGCAAACCCCTTCTTCACCATGATGGGGATAGAAGTGAACGAGTTCGGCGACGGGCGCGCCCGCCTCACGATGGAGGTCCGGCCGGATATGCTGAACGGTGCCGGATGGCTCCAGGGCGGGGTCTATGTAGCGCTCGCAGACGAGGCGATCGCGCTTGCGCTCTACACGCTCCTTGGTGAGGAGGAGCGGATCGCCACGATTGACGAGCACACCAGTTTCATAAAAGGCGTCAATACCGGGACGCTCGTCGCTACCGGGAGAGTCATCCGGAAAGGGCGCCGGGTGGCGTTTGCGGACGGTGAGGTCCGGAGCGCGGCGGACGATACGCTTCTCACCCGGACATCGACGTCGTATGCGGTCATAAGTTAACGGCAGGACGGCACGGAGCCGGCGAAATCCCCCGTTTCACCGGCAGGGATCTTCCGGAGGCGCCCGGAACAATACATTCTCAAGCGAGAGATCACATATATTACGTAGTGATTCCGGACCATCGGAGGGGAACGAGAGTTTGAAGTATATTGTTGTAACCGGCGGCGTCATGAGCGGGCTCGGGAAGGGCATCACCACCGCATCCATCGGTCGCCTCCTGAAAAATCGCGGCTATGAGGTGACGGCGGTCAAGATCGACCCGTACCTGAACATCGACGCCGGCACCATGAACCCCGCCCAGCACGGTGAGGTCTTCGTCCTTGCCGACGGCGGCGAGGTCGATCTCGACCTCGGCAACTACGAGCGGTTCCTGAACATCAGCCTCAAGTCGATCCATAACATCACGACCGGGAAGGTCTACCGGAACGTCATCGAGAAGGAACGGCGCGGGGATTTCCTCGGCGCGACCGTCCAGATCATCCCCCACATCACCGACGAGATCAAGCACTGCATCCGCCGTGCAGCCGAGGAGCCGGTCAACGGCGACAGAAAGGCTGAGGTCTGCATGGTGGAGGTCGGCGGCACGGTCGGTGACATCGAGAGCATGCCGTTCCTCGAAGCGGTCCGGCAGATGCACGGCGAACTCGCGCCGGAGGATATGATCCTGGTCCACGTCACCCTGGTCCCGATGGACACCATGGGCGACTTCAAGACCAAACCCACGCAGCACTCGGTCAAGGCGCTCCGGGAGCTCGGGCTGCAGCCCGACATCATCGTGGTGAGGAGCCGCGAGGTGATCACCCCGCAGACGAAGAGCAAGATATCCACCTTCACCGACGTCCCGGTCAAGGCCGTGGTCTCCGCAAAGGATGTCCCCGACATCTACCAGATCCCGGTGGAACTGGAGAAGGAAGGGATTGCAGAAGGCGTCTGCAACTACCTTGCTCTCGAGAACCGGGAGCCGGATCCCGCGTGGTACCGGCTGGTCTCGCAGGAGTACACGAACCGGGCGACGATCGCCATCGTCAGCAAGTACGGGATCGAGGATGTCTACATCTCCATCAAGGAGTCGCTCAAGCACGCCGGAAGAGCGCTCTCCACCGAGGTGAACATACGCTGGCTGGATGCGGAGACCTTCGACCTGCAGGACCTCGCTGACGTCGACGGCATCCTGGTCCCGGGAGGATTCGGCCAGCGCGGCGTCGAGGGCAAGATCCGGGCGATCCGGTATGCTCGCGAGAACCGGGTTCCCTACCTCGGCCTCTGCCTCGGCTTCCAGCTCTCGGTGATCGAGTATGCGCGCCACGTCCTCGGGATCAACGATGCCACGAGCGAAGAGATGGGGGCGGGGACGCACGTCATCGCCATCCTCCCCGAGCAGGAGGGCGTCGCCGACCTCGGCGGCACGATGCGCCTCGGCGACTGCACCATCGAGCTCAAAGAAGGGACAAAGGTGACCGCCCTCTACGGCAGGACGGAGATCGTGGAGCGGCACCGGCACCGCTACGAGGTAAACCCGGCGTTCATCGGCGACCTCGAAGACGCCGGCCTCGTCTTCTCGGGGTCCTGCGGCGAGCGGATGGAGGTCTGCGAACTCCCGGGCCACCCCTTCTACCTTGCGACACAGTTCCACCCCGAGTTCAAATCAAGCCCGACCAACCCCTCTCCGCCCTACATCGGGTTTGTAGAGGCATGCAAAAAGAATAAATCCTCATCCCAGGACCAGACACGGTGACACAGCATGGTAAACGTTGAAAGATTCATCGATGAGGCAGTCCGGCAGATACGGCAGACTGCAGGTGGAGAAAAGGTCGTGATGGCGCTCTCCGGCGGCGTGGACTCGTCGGTCTGCGCGGCTCTCGCCTCCCGCGCCATAGGAGATGCCCTCGTCCCGATATACGTGGATACCGGCCTCATGCGCAAGGGAGAGACCGAACGCATCCGGTCGCTCTTCGCCGACACAAACCTCAAGGTCGTGGATGCCGCGGACGAGTTCTTCGCGGCGCTCGAAGGCATCACCGATCCCGAGGAGAAACGCAAAGCCATCGGCGAGAAGTTCGTCCGTATCTTCGAGCGCGAGGCGAAGCGGACGGGAGCAACGATGCTCCTGCAGGGGACGATCTACCCCGACCGCATCGAGAGCGAGGGGGGCATCAAGAGCCACCACAACGTCGGCGGCATGCCTCTCGATATCAAGTTCAAAGGCGTCATCGAGCCGATTGCCGACCTCTACAAGGACGAGGTCCGCGAGGTCGCCGGTGGGCTCGGGCTCCCGGCGGAGATCCAGCACCGGATGCCCTTCCCCGGGCCGGGGCTTGCCGTCAGGGTGATCGGCGAGGTGACGAGAGAGAAGATAGCGATCGTCCGGGAAGCAAACGCCATCGCCGAGGAGTGCCTGGTGGAGAAGTTCCGCCCCTGGCAGTGCTTTGCGGCGCTCATCGGTCTCGGGACCGGGGTGAAGGGCGACATCAGGCTCCACGGCTGGATCGTCGCTGTCCGGGCAGTTCAGTCGCGGGACGGCATGACCGCCGAACCCCTGCTCCTGCCTTATGAGACTCTCACCGGGATGGCGTCCCGGATCACCGCCGAGATCCCCGGCGTCTCCCGGGTGGTCTACGACGTCACCCCGAAACCCCCGGCGACGATCGAGTACGAGTGAGGAGACTATGGAAGAACAATCGCGGGTGTTTGACGCCCGCAACCTGATCATGGCAAAAGATTCACGGGAGCTTGATGCTCGCTACTACATGCCCGCGTTTTCCCGGACGATGAAGATCGTCCGCGGCGCGGGGTCACGCGTCTGGGACGACCAGGGAAAGGAGTATATCGACTGCGTGGCCGGTATTGCGGTCTGCAGCACCGGCCACTGCCACCCGGAGGTGGTCGAGGCGATCTGCGACCAGGCCCGTCGGCTGATCCACTGCTCGAACCTCTACTACGTCCCGAACCAGGCGGAACTCGCGGAGAGACTCGTCGCGACCACGGGCCTTGCAAAGGCGTTCCTCTCGAACTCCGGCGCGGAGGCAAACGAGGGGGCGATCAAACTCGCCCGCGTTCGGACGGGAAGGAAGAAGTTCGTCGCGTTCACCCACGGGTTCCACGGCAGGACCTGCGGGTCGCTTGCGGTCACCCACAAGCCCACGATCCGGGAGCCGTTTGAGCCGCTCGAACCCGCCTGTACATTCGTCGACTACGGCGACCTCGATGCGCTCGCCGCGGCCATCGATAAGGATACCGCCGGGGTCTTCGTCGAGCCGATCCAGGGCGAAGCAGGCGTCCTGATACCGCCCGAGACCTTCTTCCGGGGCATCCGGGAGATCTGCGACGATGCCGGCGCACTGATGATCGTCGATGAGGTGCAGACCGGGATGGGCCGGACCGGGAAGTGGCTTGCCATCCAGCACACCGGTGTCACCCCCGACATCGTCACGCTCGCAAAAGGGCTTGCGAGCGGATTTCCGATCGGCGCGCTCGTCGCCCGCGAGGGGCTCGAGTTTGACAGGAGCGAGCACGGCAGCACGTTTGCCGGCGGTCCGCTCGCCTGCGCTACGGCGCTCGCGACGATCGGGGTCATCGAGAAGATCCTCCCCGGCATCCCGGCAAAGGGCGAACGGTTCATGAAGGGTCTCGCTCGTCACAACCCGCGGGGCCGCGGCCTGATGATCGGCATCTCGGTCGGGGACCGGTGTCCGGAGGTCCAGCGTATCTGCGCCGAGAACGGCGTGCTCGTCAACTGTGCCGCCGACGGCAACCTCCGGTTGATTCCGCCGCTGGTGATCACGGACGAGGAGATCGATACGGCTGTCGGTGTCATCGATGCGGCACTTGATTAGAGCGTGCTACGCGGGCGCGACGGGGTACTCCTACGCGAAGAAGGCGGAGGACGTCGCGCGCGAGCACGGCATCGACCGGATAGCCCGTCTCGCGTCCAATGAGAACCCCTGCCCCCCATCGCCCGCCGCGCTTGAGGCGGCGGCGGCCGCTCTCCGGGAGGGGAACCGCTACCCGGACGAACGGGCATCGGTGCTGGTCGAAGCCCTCCGCCGCTATCACGGCGACTACCGGTTCGTGACCGGCGCCGGGATGGACGGTGTCATCGAGACGGTGATCCGGACGGTCGTCGAGCCCGGTGAGGCAGTGGTCGTCTCGACCCCCACCTTCTCCTTCTACGGGATCGCGGCCACGGCGCATGGCGCACGGGTCGTGAGCGTCCCCCGGAGGGAGGACTTCTCGGTCGACCCGGCAGCCTTCATCGAGGCCTCCCGGGGAGCAAAACTCGCCTTCCTCTGCTCCCCGAACAACCCCACGGGAAACTCGGTCCCCATCGAGACGGTCGAGGAGATCCTTGACGGGGTGGAAGGGCTGCTCTTCCTCGACAACGCCTACGTCGACTTCTCGGATATCGACTACCGGCCCCTGATGCGGCGGCACGAGAACCTCATCCTCGGGCGGACGATGTCGAAGATCTTCGCCCTCGCGGGGTTCCGGGTCGGTTACGCCTTTGTCCCGGCGTGGCTCGAGCCATTCTACCTGAGGGCGGCGACGCCGTTTGCCCTGAACTCGGTCTCGATCGCAGCAGCGGCCGGGGCGCTCGCCGACCCCGACCGGGTGCAGAGGACCCGCGACCATGTCCGGCGGTGGCGGCGGCGGTTCATCGAAGAGATACCGTTTGCGGCGTATCCCTCGGACGCAAACTTTGTCATGATCGACGTCGCCCCCCACACTGGTGACGAGGCAGTGGACCACCTCGCGGCGCAGGGCGTTCTGGTGCGGTCCTGCACCAGTTTCCCGGGGCTCGGCGACCACTACATCCGGGTCAGCATCGGCGAAGACTGGGAGAACGAACGATTCCTGGAGGCGGCGAAGAACCTATGATGATCGGCATCACCGGCACGCCGGGAACCGGAAAGACGTCCATCGCGGCTGAACTCGAGCGGCGCGGTCACCGGGTCGTTCACCTGACCGATACGGTGCGGCCCTACATCATCGAGGAGGACCGCTGCCGCGAAACCATGGTGGTGGACGTCGACCGGTGGGTGGAGGAGTTTACGCCCGTCGACGGGATCGTCGAGGGCCACCTCGCGCACCTCCTCCCCTGCGACCGGGTGGTGGTGCTCCGGTGCCGCCCGGACGTCCTCGCGGCACGCCTCAGCCCGCGGAACTACCCCAGCGCGAAGGTCGCGGAGAACGTCGAGGCGGAGGCGCTCGATGTCATCCTGATCGAGACGCTCGAAGGCCACCCGGACGAGCATGTCTTTGAACTCGATACGACCGGTCTCTCCGCCGACGAGTGCGCGGACCGGATCGAACGGTTCATCCGGGGAGAACTGCCGCCGTCCTACGGGTCCATCGACTGGACCTGCTACCTGGAGCCCGGCAGATGACCCTCGACCAGTTCCGACCGCAGGTGCAGGGTATCATGCAGCCCGTGGTGAACCTGATGCGAAAGATCGGGGTCACGCCGAACGGGCTCTCCATCGCATCGCTCTTCGTATCGGCGCTCGCAGGGCTCGCTTATTACGCCGGGGGAGTCGTGCTCGGCACCGTCATGGTCGCGTTCAACGCCGTCTTCGACGCGCTCGACGGAGCCCTTGCCCGGGACCTCGGGATCGCCGGACGCCGCGGGGACTTCCTCGACCACGTCATCGACCGGTATGCGGACATCTTCATCATCACCGGCATATTCGCGGGCGGCGCCGCCCCCTGGCCGATCGGTGTCTTTGCCCTGACCGGGGTCCTGATGTCCTCCTACCTCGGCACCCAGGCGCAGGCTGTCGGGGTCGGCAGGTTCTACGGGGGCATCCTCGGCCGGGCGGACCGCCTGGTGCTGATCATCATCGCCGGGGCGCTCACGGTCCTGATACCGGGGGAGATCTACGGCCTGAACTACCTCGGGTGGCTCCTCGTCATATTCGGCATCCTCGGACACTACACCGCTCTTCAGCGGTTCGTCCACGTCTGGCGGCAGATCGATAAACCGTGAGGCGCCCTCCGGGTTTTATCGGCCGGAACCATCTCTTTTCTCACTGCTAAAATTGGGGGTAGGCCGCCCCTACGGATTGAGGACGTAGACGCCGTAGGTGAGGTAGGTCGCAAACGTCACCCAGAGGAGGTAGGGCACAAGCAGCACCGCCGCCGGTACCGAGACCCGGTAGAAGGCGAGTATCGTCATGAGGATTGCTATCCAGAGGAGGACGATCTCGATGAGGGCAAGGAAGGGGGACTGCAACCCGAAGAAGAGGAACGACCAGAGGACGTTGAGAATCAGCTGGACGCCAAAGATCGCCATGGCGACCTTCACATCCTTCTGCTCCCACCCCTTGCTCCAGACGAGGTAGAGCGCGATGCCCATGAGGATATAGAGCACCGTCCAGACAGGGCCAAAGACCCATGGAGGTGGATTCAGCCCGGTTTTTATAAGACCGGCATACCAGCCGGGAATAGCCGGTATCGAGTAGATCGACCCGATCAATCCTGCAAGCAGGCAGACCCCGATCGAGAGAAGGAACTGAACCGCCCGAACGTAAACGGATGCCATAACGCTACATGGTGAATCGGTGTCCTTAAATCTTTTGATACGAGGAGAGGAGGCCGGTCCCGGCCCGACAGAGAGCCGACGGTGCGCCACTCCCGCACCGGACCCGGGGAGTTATACCTCGGATTTCTCCTCATCCGGGTAATCATCGTCTTCGTCGCCCCCGGAGGGGAGGTACTCGCGCAGGGTGAACCGGAACGCCGCACCGAGGTCCGGCCGCCCTTCCACCCGGTCCTCCACCCGGATGGTCCCCCCGTAGCGCTCGATGAGGGTGCGGACGATGAAGAGCCCGAGCCCGTCACCGCACCCCTCGGCCCATCCCCGCTCGAACCGGTGGAAGATCGACTCCTTCATCCCGTCGAGGATGCCCGGGCCGGTGTCCTCGACCGAGACGAGCACGCTCTCGCCGTCATACTCCTCCACCCTGACAGCGATCCGGACCCCCGGCCCGCCGAACTTGACAGCGTTGCGGAAGATGTTCGCGAAGACCTCGGAGAGGAGGTCGTCCCCCCAGACCTGGCGGCGGCTGATCCCGAACCCGATCGCAACACCGGGGAAGGTGGCGACCTCCCCCCGGATGACGGCATCGAGGTCGACCGGCCCGAGCTCGGGCGGGTCATGGTGGATGCGCCGGATCGTCGTGACGTTCCCGATGATCTCGGCGCTCTTGTGAATGCTGCTCCGGATCTTGCCGGCATATTGTGCCGCCTCTCCCTCCAGTGTATCGAGGAGGAGATCGGCGTAGAGGCTCGAGACGTTCTCGGCGTTCTTGATGTCGTGCGTCATGATGTCCAGGTAGAGGTTCGCCTCCCGGTTCGCCGCCTCGAGCTTCTTATGGAGCATCCCTTTCAGGATGCCCGACCCGATCTCCTTGCCTATCGTCTCGAGGAGCGTCCTCTCCTCGCGGGAGAACGAATCCTTCTCCCCGCTGCCGGCGTAGACCGCCCCGACAACGACCGACTCGGCGATGAGGGGGATACACGCGAGCGCCGAGACACCGAGATCCTCGAGTATGCTTGCCTCGATGGAGTTCAGGTCCGACTGCCGTTCGATGTAGCGGGGCTGGCCGGCGATGAAGATGAAGTTGAACGGCCAGTGGTGGACCTTGATCACCCGGTTCCGGGCGAGGCATGATTCCGACAACCCCCTCTGGTGCTGCAGCAGGGCTCTTTTACGCTCGGGGTCAAGCATGTAGACGATGCCGACATGGAGCCCCATCAGGTTGAGCGTCTTTTCAAGCGACTCCTCTAAGAGTTCGCCGAGGGAGAGCGAGGTGGCCGAGACGCTGATCACCTGGTTGAGCACCATGAGTTGCTCGTTCCGGACCCTGAGCTCCTCTTCAGCGCATTTACGCTCGGTGATGTCCATAACGCCCGCAATGGAGCCCCGGAACGCGCCTGATCCGTCCGTGAACGGGGACGCTATCACCAGTCCGGTGATGCAGTCGCCTCCTTTTCGGACGAATTCACACTCGTACTGCTCCCGGGCGCCGTCCCTCCGGCAGTCAAAGTGAATCCGGGCCGTGGCGCTGCCGTGAGGAGAGAGGAACGAGGCGAGGGGCTTTCCGGCCATCTCTTCCGGGGCGTAGCCGAGCATCTCCGCCATCCTTGGATTGACAAACGAGGTGCAGGCGTCCGGGTCGAGCACCCATATCCCCTCGCTGAGGCTCTCCACGACCAGCCGGTGCTTCTCTTCGCTCTGCCTGAGCGCCTCCTCCGCCTGCTTCCGGCCCGTGATGTCGAGCACCCCGGCAAGGCATCCCCCGAAGGCTCCGGCAGCGTCGGTGATTGGCGACGTGACCACGAGCACGTGGACGCGACCTCCGTCGCTATGGAGGAAGTCCAGTTCGAACTCCTGCCTCCGGTCGGTCTCCCGGCAGAAGGGATTTCTTCCGCCCGGAGAGGTTCCGGCGATGAACGCTGCGACCGGCGACCCGATCAGGCGGTCGGCAGGGCAGCCGAGCATCTCCTCCATCCGCGGGTTGACGAAGGTGATGAGCCCCCTCTCGTCCACCGCGACGACGCCTTCGTTGAGGTTCTCGACCAGCCTCCGGTACATCGCCTCTGAATGTCGGAGCGCGACCTCCACCTGCGTCCGCTCCACCGCGTACCTGATGGCCCGGCAGAGCAACTCCGCGTCCATCCTCTCCCGGGCCAGGTAGTCCTGCGCGCCGCGCCGGATCGCATCGTGCCCGGCATGCTCGTCGCTCCTCGCGGTGAGCGCGATGATCGGGAGATCGGGCGCGGCCAGGCGCAGGCGGTCGAAGGCCGCCGCCCCCCCGCTGCCCGGGAAGTCGAGGAGCACCAGATCGATTCCGCCCCGCACTACCGTGGCAAGCCCGTCCCCGGACCGCTCGCAGTGGGTCAACTCAACGTCGCGCCCGCACTCGCGGATCATCTCCCTGATACTCCGGAGATCGTCAGGGCTCCCCCCGATCAACAACACGCTCAACGGTTCGCTCATGGTATCACTCGCATCCAGGGCCCGGCAGTAAGCCCGTATCGGCGTAAATTCTGGTCTCCCGGCCAACCGCGGGCATGACCGCACGCGACCGGGTTCGTACATACAGTAGTACCGTCCTCAGGGGATTTATATCTCGTTCTTTGGGCGCGGACGGGAGGCCGGTCCTGGGGCGCCAGCAGTGCCCACCGCAGGAGAGACCACGAACGCCCCGGTCCTCCGGCGGCTACCTGGTGCTTACCACGGGTAGAGATACCGGCAGAACCCCGGGCTCTTCGGGACTACGACTGAGGCGGCGCGAGATGTGGTGGAATCGCTCCACAATCCCGGATCCAGCTCCGATTCAAAATAGGAAATAATATTGCGCAGGGCCGGGAGATCGGTGACTTTTTAAGAATGGATTCACGGCGGAATTGCCTCCGGGCCCGGATTGCCAAAACGAAATCCATATACATTTCAACTTTTTTTAATATTTGATGGCGAAACGTTCCAGGAGCACTCCTCCGGCAGTGCTATTTCTGTTTATTGCAGCTCTTTCGCTGCTGGTCGGCACGGCAGGCGCCGTACCGGAAGCGGCCTTCAGCGGCAACGTGACCAGCGGTGCCGCACCACTGACTGTAGAGTTCACCGATTCATCCTCCGGCAGCCCGACCGGGTGGGCGTGGTTCTTCGGCGACGAGACGTATAACAGCACGCCGTGGATTGAGCAGACCGACTCGGCCGGGTGGAACGGACGGATCGGTCACACCAGCGTCGTGATGCCGAACGGAAGCATCGTACTCATGGGTGGGGTGGATGCCGGCTACAATACGAAGAATGACACCTGGCTATCGACCGATAACGGCATGACATGGACGTGCGTGAACGCAAGTTCCGGGTGGACGGCAGGGGAGGGGCACGCCAGCGTCGCGATGCCAGACGGAAGCATCGTAATCATGGGCGGTTTTGCTTCCAGCGGCGGGAAAATGAACGACACCTGGCGGTCGGATGATTACGGCGCGACATGGACGTGCGTGAACGCAAGTTCCGGGTGGACGGCCCGGTCGGATCACGCGGCGGTCGCGATGCCGGACGGAAGTATCGTAATCATGGGCGGCGATGACGGCAGCGGCAAGAAAGACGTGTGGCGGTCGACCGATAACGGCGCAACCTGGGCGCAGTTGCCCAACGCCGGATGGTCGAAAAGAAAGGGCCACAGCAGCGTCGCGATGCCAGACGGAAGCATCATACTTATGGGCGGTTTCGGCGGTGATTCCCTCCCATTAAAGTACATGTACGACATCTGGCGGTCGACCGATAACGGCACGACATGGACGTGCGTGAACGCGAGCGCCGGGTGGTCGGCACGCTACGATCCCACCAGCGTCGCGATGCCGGGCGGAAGCATCATACTCATGGGCGGTTATGACGGCGTCAGGAAAAACGATGTCTGGCGCCTTGAAACCGCAGGATCAAACGCCCGGAACCCCACGCACACCTACACCACCCCGGGCACCTACACGGTAGCCCTGCAGGCATACAACGACGACGGCTACAACGCCACGCGGAAGGTCGGCTACATCACGGTCACGGCACCGGTCGCCCCGTCGGCGGCCTTCACCGCCAACCGGACCACCGGCACCGAGCCGCTCGCCGTCCAGTTCAATGACACCTCGACCGGCTCTCCCACCGTCTGGAACTGGTCGTTCGGTGACGGCGCGTGGCACAACACCACGGACGCGGCGGAGAGGAACGTTACGCATACCTACGCAGTAGCCGGGACATACACCGTCAGCCTGACGGCCAGTAACGCGGCAGGACCGGATACGGAGACCAGGACCGACTACATCACGGTCTCCCCCGCACCGACCCCAACCGTAACTCCAACCGTAACCCCGACCAGCCGGCCGCCCTACAGCGGCGGCGGCGGTGGCGGCGGTTCGACCGGCGGGCCGGACGGGTATAACGTCGGCGGAGACTCTGCTGTGAGTAAGGTCACCGTCACCGGCACCGGGGTTGAAAAACTCATCGTCACCGGGCGGGTACAGTCTTCCCCGGGAACCGGGATCCCCCCGGCGCCGGGCACCCCGTACCAGTACGTCGACCTGGTGCCGGCACGGTTTGAGGAGATCACCGGAGCGAACATCACCTTCAGCGTCCCGGCCGCGTGGCTCGCTGAGCACGGGTTTGCCCCGGGTGAGATCGTGATGCACCGCTACAACGGCACCGTGTGGGAGGCGCTCCCGACGTGGGTCGTGGGCGACAGCGGGGCGACGGTCACCTTCAGGGCGGCAACCCCCGGGTTCTCGCTCTCTGCAATCACCGGGATCGAGCAGGCCGGGGAGGCCGTAACGACCCCGACGGCGACGCAGACCACGCCGCAGGCGACAACACAACCCACCGCAAAAGAGACCACGGCCGCACCGGCCGGCCAACCGACCCCGGGATTCTCGTTCGGGACAGCCGCCCTTGCATTCGGGGTCGTTCTGGCGCTCGTCGCCGTCGGGCACCGGGTCCGGCGCAGGCGGACCGGGAGATAGAACCCGGCGCTCTTCAAGAACTACGACTGAGGCGGCGCGAGAGAGCGCCCACTTTTTTGAGAGAAAAATAGAGAGAGGCTATTTTTTCCGCGCCCGCAGCCGCGCGATCTCCTCGCCGCCCGGGACCTTCACCAGGAACGTCCCGTGGCAGGGCTTGGTGTAGGGGAAGATGAGGTCATCGCCCTCCACCCCGATATACAGCGGCGGGACCCCGATGATGTGGACGTCGAATACCTTGTAGCCCGGTTCGACCTCGTAGAACTCCCGGACGTTCTTCTTGATGTACTCCCGCGCATCCTTGAACGAGGACTGGGAGAGAAGGATCTCGGGTTTCATCGCTTCGAGACAGCCGCCCATTGCATCACCTCCTCAAGTTTTCGCTTCAGCGGCATGGGATTGTGCACGGCCTTCGCCGCGACGACCTCGCAGGGGAACTCGATCTCGGCGGCGAGCTCCTCCGCGTGCTCCCCGAAGATGAGCGCATAGACCCGTGCCTTCGATATGTAGGCCATCGTCCCGGCATACGCGATCCCGGAGTCGTTATGGATGAAGACGAAACAGAGATCGAAGTCCCGCACCTTCCCCGTGATATCGTCGATCGCGTCGTCAATATCGGTCACCTCGTCAAGGTAGTACCGGCCCGGGTCGGCAACCTCCATCAACTTCCGTGCCGCGGTCGTCCCGGCAACCACCGGCCGGATGCCCCGCTCTGAGAGGCCGTGTGCCAGGTAGAGCGCCATGCTTGTCTGGACGGGTACCTGCGGGCACCCGAGCAGGAGTAGTGCGGTTTTCTCGTCGTTTTCGGTCATTTTCGGGTCTTCTCCAGTTCTTGAAGGACTTCGGGCACCCTCTCCGGGTGCGTGTAGATGGTGAACCGCTCCCCCCGCGAGAAACTCACCAGGGTGAGCCCGGCGTTCTCCGCCGTCAGGATGCCCCGGTCGGTCGAGGCGGCGCGGGAGACGACGATGGGAATGCCTGCGTTCGCCACCTTCGCCACCATCCCCGACGGCTGCCTGCCCGTGCAGCCAAGGATGCACCTCGACCGGTCGAGCCCCCGGAGGGTCGCGTAACCCACGACCTTATCGACGGTGTTGTGCCGCCCGACATCGCAGGCCCGGGTGACGAGTTCGCCGTCGCAGAAGAGGACCGAGCAGTGGACGGCACCGGTCTTCTTCCATGTCTCAGACTCGATCGCCGCCGTGACCGCACGGATGCCGTCCGCCGTGACGGTGATCGACGACGTAACCTTCCGGGGCTCGCCGAGGACGCGGTAACCGCCGGACGACTCCATCTCGAGCCGGATCTCCTTCCTGACCGGGGCGGTGATGGAGACGTCGGAGCCGGAGACCTCCACCGAGGTGACGGTCTCGGCCAGCCCCTCGCAGACGACGAACCCGGCCCCAAGGTCGTCGAGGCGGTCGGGGCTTGCCACGATGGTCGTCAGGTACTCGCCGTTCAGGAAGAGCCGGACACGGCCCTCGACGATGATACTGTCATGGACCTCACGGGCGCCGTTCTCCGTCACCTGGATCCCGGTGCGGCTGACGATCTCCATCAGGACGTCTCCTCCCGTATCCAGTCGAGATAGGGGACGTGGCCGCCGATGATGGGCATGGCGATGACCTCGGGAAGGTCGTAACTGTGGAGTTCCCGGATCCTGGCGATGAGGGGGTCGAGCAGGCGGTGCTGCGTCTTGATGATCAGGAGTTGTTCGGGCTCGTTCGAGACCGTGCCTTCCCAGCGGAAGCAGGACTGCACCCCGGTCACGTTCACGCAGGCGGCGAGGCGTTCGTCGACGAGCGCTTTCGCGAGCCGCTCCGCCTCGCCGGCAGGGGCCGTGCAGAAGGCCACGATATATTCCGGGAGAACCATGAGGTTACGTTTCGTATCCCCCGTATATAACCATTCTCCGGGCGAGAACCGTGCCGGACTGCGCTGCTGCACCGCCCGGGGAACGTTCCCGGATATCCGTGCATACCGGGTATGGCTCCGGCGGCCCTGCCGGTTCCGGGGGCGGGCGGGAAGACCCGCCGGACGAGTAATTAGATAGGGTCCCGTGCGCAATACCTGAGGTAATGTACGCAAGACGCATGGACCATCTTCCCCCCTACCTTTTTGCACGCATTGACGAGATGAAGGAGGAGAAACGACGCCAGGGTGTCGATGTCATCGACCTCGGGGTCGGCGACCCCGACCTCCCCACCCCGCCGCATATCGTGGAGGCGCTCTGCACCGCGGCCCGCGACCCGAAGAACCACCATTACCCCTCCTACGCCGGCATGCTCGCCTACCGTGAGGCGGTTGCCGAGTGGTATCATGGCCGGTTCGGGGTCGACCTGGACCCGAAGAAGGAGACCCTCGCGCTCATCGGGTCAAAGGAAGGCATCGCCCATATCGCCGAGGCCTTCGTCAACCCCGGAGAGGTCGTCCTCGCGGCCGACCCCGGCTACCCGGTCTACAAGACCTCCACGCTCTTTGCCGAGGGGAAGGTCCACGAACTGCCCCTCCGGGCGGAGAACGGCTTCCTCCCGGTCCTCGAGGATATCCCCGCCGACGTCGTGAAGCAGGCGAAACTGATGTTCATTAACTACCCGAACAACCCCACCGCGGCGATAGCCCCCCTCTCGTTCTTCGAGGAGGTCGTCGAGTTCGCACGGGAGCACAACATCGTCGTCGTCCACGACAACGCCTACTCCGAGATCACCTTCGACGGCTACCGGGCGCCCTCGTTCCTCGAGGTCGACGGCGCGATGGAGGTGGGGATCGAGATGCACTCGCTCTCGAAGACCTACAACATGACCGGGTGGCGTATCGGCATGGCCTGTGGCAACCCCGGGATCGTCGCCGGGCTCGGCCGGGTCAAGACCAACGTCGACTCGGGCGCGTTTGACGCCATCCAGCACGCCGCGATCACCGCGCTCACCGGGCCGCAGGACTGCGTCCGGGAGGCCTGCTCGGTCTACCAGGAGCGTCGGGACGCCCTGGTGAAAGGACTCACCGAGATCGGCCTCGACGTCCGGGCACCGAAGGCCACCTTCTACGTCTGGGCGCCGGTCGACGACAGCATGGCGTTTGCGGCACAACTCCTCGATAAGGCCGGGATCGTCGCGACCCCCGGAGTCGGCTTCGGCAAGAACGGCGAAGGGTTCGTCCGGTTCGCCATCACGCGGTCGATCGAGCGGATCAACGAGGCGGTGGACCGGATGCGGGGGCTCGACCTGTGATCCTGCCCTCCCACCTCTCGATCAGGGGCGGCCACCTTGCGATCGGCGAACACGACACGATAGAACTCGCAGATAGGTTCGGCACCCCGCTCTACGTCACGAGCGAGGACCGGATCCGCGAGAACTTCAGCCGGCTCTCGGGTGCCCTCACCGCCCACTATCCGAAGGTCCGGGTGCTCTACGCCGCGAAGGCGAACGGGAACCTCGCGGTCTTCAAGATCCTCGCCTCCATGGGCGCGGGAGCGGACGTCTTCTCGGCGGGCGAGGTCGCGCTCGCCCTCGGTGCCGGGATGCGGCCGGAGTCGCTCCTCTTCAACGGGAGCTCAAAGACCCCCGCCGACCTCGTTCTCGCGGTCGAGAAGGGGATCCGGGTCTCGGTCGACTCGCCCGACGAGCTCCGGCAACTCGACAGAGCGGCCGCAAAGGCAGGGAAGACCGTCGATATCGCCTTCCGGGTCAATCCGGCGATCGAGGTCCCCACCCACCCGAAGATCGCGACCGGTCTCGCCACAAGCAAGTTCGGTATCCCGGCGAGGCAGATCCTCGACGCCTACCGGGAGGCGCTCGCTCTCGAGCATGTCAACCCCGTCGGGATCCACTGTCACATCGGCTCGCAGATCCTGGCCGTGGAACCCTTCGCCCACGAGGTCGAGGTGCTGATCGGCGTCGCCCGCGACCTCATCGATATCGGGGTCAAGCTCTCGTTCATCGATATCGGGGGCGGCCTCGGCATCCCCTACCGCCGGGAGACCGACCGGGCGCCGACGCCCGAAGAGTATGCGGGAGCGGTCATGCCGGTCTTCCTCAACGGCATCCGTGACCTCGGGATCGAGCCCGAACTCTGGGTCGAACCCGGCCGGTGGCTCGTTGCCGACTCGACGCTCCTCCTCTCCCGGGTGAACTCGGTCAAGACCGCGCATAAGACGTTTGCAAACGTCGACGCCGGGTTCAACCTCCTGGTCCGGCCGACGATGTACGACTCCTACCACGAGGTCGTGGCGGCGAACAAGGCGGATGCGCCGGCGGCCCGGGAATACTCCGTCACGGGGCCGATCTGCGAGACAGGCGACATCCTCGCGAAAGACCGGCTGCTCCCCGAACTATCGGCCGGCGACCTCATCGCGGTGCTGGACGCCGGGGCCTACGGGTTTGCGATGTCCTCCCAGTACAACAGCCGTCCCCGGTGCGCCGAGGTCCTCCTCGCGGGCGAGAAGGCGGCTCTGATGCGCCGGGCCGAGACGATCGAGGACCTGACCGGACCCATGGTGACGGTGCCCTGGCAGGCGTAGGACCGGAGCGGCGGACGTGCAGTTCCACTATCTCCTGGTCGACGACCTCATCGCGAAGGGAGAGTTCGAGCGCAAGGTGGAGGAGAAGGTAGCGGAGTCGGGGGACCTCCTCGACGAGCGGACGGCGGCGATGCTGGTCGTCAGAGACCTCGGACGGGCACACATCCGGATCCGCGACCTCGCGGCCGCTCCGAGCCTCGCCTGTTTCTTTGCAAAGGTCCTCGAGGTCGTTGAGCCGCGGGAGTTCGAGCGGCCTGACGGCACGCCCGGCATCGTCGCGAGCGTGATGGTGGGCGACGAGACCGGCAGGGCCAGGGTGACACTCTGGGACGAGAAGGCCGGCGGGGCCCATGAGGTAGAGGCCGGGGATGTGATCGAGGTCCTCGGCCGGCCGAAGGGAAAAGGAAAGGTCCCCGACGTCACTGCCGTCGCCATCCAGGAGGCATCATGCGAGATCACCTGCGAGGAGACGGGACCCGCCACATCCTCCGGACCGACGGGAGACCTCGAGGTCAGGCTGCTCGCCGTCGAGAGCCCGCGGACGTTCAAGAGGCGCGACGGAAGCCCGGGGGAGATGGTCGAGGCGGTGATCGGGAACGAAGACGGTGTCTTCCGGCTCGTCGCCTGGGCTCCGGCCGTCCTCCTCGGGTTCGAACCGGGAGAGACGGTCGTCATCCGCGGGGCCACGGCACGGGAGGGCGAACGGGGCATCGAGTACAGCCTCGGCGAGGCGGCGTCTGTCACGCGCCTGGAGCAGGCGATCGCGGTCCCGCTCGACACCCTTGCCGATATCAAGGAGGGGGGGTCCTGCTCGTTTACCGGAGCCGTGGTGCAGGTCGAGCCCCCGCACTCGTTTGTCACGCGGAACGGGCGGCAGTCCTCGGTCCGGAACCTGGTTGTCACCGACGGGAAGAACGAGGTCCCGGTCGTCATCTGGGGCGAGAAGGCAGACGAGCACCTGGTGTCCGGCGACCGGATCGAGGCCTACAACGCGACCGCGAAACGCGGGCGCTACGGTGATCTCGAGCTCCACCTCTCGTGGGGGAGCGCTCTCGTCCTCCGCGGAGAGGAGGAGAAGGAGGTCGAAGTCGTTGGGACGATCATCCCGACCGCGCAGGGGATCGCGCTTGATACCGGCGATGCCTGCTACCTCCTCGACAGAGAGCTGCCCGTCGGGTACGTTGTGCGCGCGAGAGGTACGGTGCACCGGGGCGTGATCAGCCTCCATGCTCTGGAGGCCGTATTACCCGATCAGGACGACCTGCGGCGTCGCCTGGATCGACTCTCCGGGGGATCCTGATCCACTCTCCACTTTCACCCCGCACGGCGAGCGACCTTTATGTCTCACGCTATAGACTCTAAGTGTACCAGAGCAGAACACACACAGAGATCAAGTGAGGAATGAGATGTCAGAGATTGATCTTGAAGATTTACCAGGCGTTGGAACCGCCACTGCCGAGAAACTCCGCGAGGCCGGATACGGAACCGTCGAGAGTATAGCAACGGCCACCACATCGGACCTCGCCGAAGCGGCTGAGATCGGTGAGGGGACCGCAAAGAAGGTGATCCTCGCCGCCCGGAAGATGGCGGATATCGGGGGCTTCAAAACGGGCCGGGATATCCTGGACAAGAGAAAGGATATCGAGAAACTCAAGACACTGGTCCCCGAGTTCGACGAACTGGTCGGTGGGGGCCTTGAGACCCAGGCGATAACGGAGGTCTACGGGGAGTTCGGGTCGGGGAAGAGCCAGCTCGTTCACCAGATGGCCGTCAACGTCCAGCTTCCCGTAGCACTCGGCGGCCTTGCCGGCGGGGTCATCTACGTCGATACCGAGAACACGTTCCGCCCGGAGCGGATCGAGCAGATGGTCAACGGGCTCCCCGAAGAGGCGGACCTCGGGCCCATCGAGGATATCCTCGAGCGGATCCACGTCGCCCGGGCGCACAGCTCCGACCACCAGATGCTGCTCCTCGAGACCGCACGGGAGCTCGCCAACGAACTGCGGACCTCCGACTATCCGATCAGGCTCTTCGTCATCGACTCGTTGACGTCCCTCTTCCGCTCGGAGTACGCGGGGCGCGGCACCCTTGCGGCCCGGCAGCAGAAACTCAACCGCCACATGCACGACCTGCTCAAGTTGCTCGACGACCACAATGCCGTCGGTCTCGTGACCAACCAGGTGATGTCGAACCCCGGCGTCCTCTTCGGCGACCCCACGAGGCCGATCGGCGGCAACATCGTCGGGCACACGGCAACCTTCCGGCTCTACCTCCGGAAGAGCAAGGCCGGCAAGAGGGTCGCCCGCCTGGTGGACAGCCCGAACCTCCCCGAGGGCGAGGCGGCATTCATGGTCGAGCAGGCCGGGCTCAAATCGTGCTGAAGGCGCTCGTCACCGACGTCGACGGCACCATCACCGACCGGCGGCGGCGGATCAACACCGCCGCCATCGAGACCATCCGCACGCTCTTCGATGCCGGCATCGAGGTGGTGCTCGCAAGCGGCAACACCGTCTGCTTCATGGACGGGCTCTGCAAGATGGTCGGGACGGACGGGACCATCATCGGCGAGAACGGGGGTGTCTACCGGAGGGGGTTCTCAGGCACCCTCCGGGTTCCCGGCGACCAGAAGACCTGCCTTGAAGCGTTCGAGGTGTTGAGAGAGTATTTTGCCGAAAAAGGCGTCGAACTCGAACTCTTCGGCGCGCAGTACCGGTTCGCCGATGTGGCCTTCGCCCGGAACATCGACCCGGACGAGGCGCGGGCGGTCGTCCGCGATCGCCATCTCCCCGTCCGGGTGCTCGACACCGGGTTTGCCGTCCACCTCCAGGTGCTCGGCGTGAACAAGGGGACGGCGCTCGCAGAACTCGCAGGTGAGATGGACCTTCACCTCTCGGAGATGATGGCTGTCGGGGACTCGGAGAACGACATCGAGATGCTCAAAGCCGCCGGCGTCGGCGTTGCGGTCCAGAACGCCACGGCCCCGGTGCAGGCGGCGGCAGACTGGGTGTCCCCGTCCCCGTACGGAGACGGATTCGTAGAAGCAGTAAAAAAGTATTACCCTTATCTCTTCAGCAGGTAGCGGTCGACCACAACATAGTCTTTTATATCCTTCACCGCCTCAAACGGCACGAGCATCTTGTCCCCGTCGGTCCGGTAACCGTCGGTCTTGAACGTCTCGTCCGGTTTGACGATCAGGTCGATCACCTGCCCCGTATTGAGGTCGACCACGATGTTCTTGATGCTCCCGATGAGCATGCCATCGTTGCTCATCACTCTCTTCTTGGCGAGGGCACGGCAGAAGGTTTTACTCATACAGAACCGTGGGGCGTTTATACTATTTATATCTTTTAAAATCCTCAAAATCAGGGAAAAACCCCGGTACCGCCTTTTTACCCGGGAACGTTGCCGCCGGCCGCTGCCCGCCAGGGAACGCCCGGTTGCCGGGGCGAAGTGGCCTCGCGCCCCGGACCGGCCGCAGGCAAGGGCGTCTGCCACCCCCGGTCCCCCGGCGTATCGCACCACTTCGCCGGGCGGTAACGGGGGGGCGGCAGATCACCATACTCCAGTCTCACACACGGCGAACCGCCGACATTCCAGGAAACGGTCAGACGGGCCGCCCTGTGAGGGAGCGCTCCCGCGCTGCAAAATAGGAGAGAGAGGGTTGGTTTATCTCACAGTCTCGGCGGCCATCCGGACATCGGTCGCCTTGACCGTCTTTCTGCCTGCGTGACCCGCCAGTTTGATCGCTTCTTTCGCGATCCGTGACGCGTACTGCTCCATCAGTTTTGCGAGCTCTTCATTGGCATCGGAACTCACACGTTCCGCGCCGGACTTCTTCACAATTCTGCCAACTGGTGCCAGAGGTATATCTGTCATGTTCTCATTTCCCCCTTTTCATTGAGTTCTGTGAAATGTACTCTCACACAGAACTCGTTTGACAGAAGCACCATAGGTATTCTGATATAAATAGTTATCCTTCTCCTGAGGGGTTGAAGTGCCAAATTCAGAACGGGGAGGGGATCAAAGTGAGGGAAAGACCCGAATAATATCGGTCTGGGTAACGATGCCAACGGGCTTGCCATCCTCGACCACAATCAATCTCCCAATCTCTCGTTCCTTGAAACGCTTCACGAGCTCGTAGAGCCGGATCGATGACGGCACCTCGACCACGTCACGGGTCATGATCTCTGAGACGGGCGCATCCAGCGTCAGGCCCTCGTCCAGGCCGCGGGCAACATCGCTCACCGTCACGATGCCCACAAGGTCGGTCCCCTCCCCCCTCACCGGTGCCCCGTGGATGTGATGCACATTGAAGAGGTGGACCGCATCCCGGAGGGTGGCGGAGAGCGACAGGGTCAGGAGGGGAGCGCTCATGTAATGTTTGATCGCCTGCTTCGGGAGAGATATCATCTCCGCGACACTGATCAGGAGCGCCTGCAGGTTCTCATCCATCCCGTAGATCTCTCCTTTGACGAGCATTTTGTTCACCGGCGTGGGCCCGATCGAGACCATCTCGCCGACCTTGAAGAGTTTCACGCTCCCGATGATCTTGACCATCGCGTGACAGAGGTCAGGGTGGCAGAGGGTGGTAAAATCGAGCTCCGAGACCCGGACGCCCTTCACCTTCTCACCGTCGCGGAAGATCGGCACCTCAGACTGGTGCTCGAGGTCGCCGAGGTTCAGTTCCTTGTATGCACGGGCGGTCGGGCTATACCCGCCCTTCGGGCCGGGCACGCCGTCTACGAGCCCGAGCGCCTTCAATGCCTGCATCTGGTTACGGACCGTGCCGGGGTTGCGCGTCAGCACGTCCGCGATCTCCTCACCTTTTATAGAGTGAGAAGACTGATGATATAGGGTAATCAGAGTTATCAGGATGTCCTTCTGGATTGGAGAGAGATCCATAATTATCAGTCATTATATGTTGTTTAAATAGATTAGGTTGTGCGTACAGTGGAATTTGAAACCATCCCGACCGTTCCGACGGCGGACGAACTACTCGACCGCAGCCTTCGCAGGGCGGCCGCCAAGAAGAAGTTGAAGACCAATGTAGACCGAGCGAACGAGGAGTTCGTGCGAGCGGTCGCAAAAGCCATCCACGACAAATTAAAGAGCGTGGTCAGCTCGTTCCCGAGCTTCGAACGTCTTCCCCCCTTCTACCAGGAGGCGACCGAGATCCTGGTCTCGCTCGACCGGCTGAAACGGTCCCTCGGCGCCGTCACCTGGGCTGCCGAGCAGGTCTGGACCATCGGTTCCGGCTACACCCGGAGTATGCGATCCGGGGAGGAGACCGATCAGAAACGGCGGCAGGCCGTCGCCCGCATCGCCTCTATCGTCCACCAGGTCGAAGACGACCTGGTATTCCTCAATGATGCGCGCAACGTCCTGCGGAAACTCCCGCATGTGACCGAGGACGAGTTCACCGTGGTGGTGGCCGGCTTCCCGAACGTCGGGAAATCCTCGTTCATCAGGCTCGTCTCAACGGCGGACCCCGAGATCGCCGCCTATCCGTTCACCACAAAGGGGATCATCGTCGGTCACCACGAGATCGGGAAACGCGACCGGATCCAGTTCATCGACACACCGGGAGTCCTCGAACGACCCGCTGAAGAGAGGAACCCCATTGAGCGGCAGGCGGTGAGTGCCATCATCAACACCGCCGACGTCGTCCTCTTCATCCTGGACGCAAGCGAGCACTGCGGGTATTCACTCGATGATCAGATCCGGCTCCTCGAGGAGATACGCCGGCTCGTCGACGTGCCGGTGGTGACCGTCGTCAATAAGGCGGACATCCAGGGGATCGAGGGCTACCCGACGATGTCCACGCTCACCGGCGAAGGGGTGGAAGGGGCACTCGACCTCCTGCTCACCTTCAGAAAGGCCACCACCCAAACGAACCTGCGAGAGCCGCCCCAACCAGAAACCCAAGAATAGCACCGGCGTTCAGAGGGGGGAGCCCTGCCTGGGGCTTTCCGCTGTTGACGAAGTAGAGGAGCACGGCAAGCCCTGCAAGCGATCCCACCATCGCCCCGAGTGTCGGGGCGGAAAGGACCCAGAGGACGGCGGGCGCATCCACAAAGACGTGCGACGACACCACGAGGATGGAGGGCATGATCAGGTCGCCCAAGCCCATGAGGAACGCGCCGCGCTCCTCCCCCTCCTGGATCTTGAGGCCTTCACGCCGGAATGAGTAGTCCGCTCTCTTCGGGACCACGACCATGATAGGGGATTTCGTCTCAATGACACCCTCGGCAAGCGTGATCATGTGTTTTGTCCGGTAGACCGATATGGCATCGTAGACCGCGAGGAGCACGAGCAGCACGATCACCGGCAGGATGGCGAGGGATATACCGAAGATTGAGGTGATGCCTGCAGATAGCAGCACGCCGAGAATATCGATGACGTACCACTCCGGATAGAGATAGAGGAGCGTCGTCGCCGCCCCGGCAGCGATGAGCGTTCCGACGGCGGCGGCATCGGTGGCCCCGAGCGCGAGGCCGAGGAGCGCCCCGAATATGTAGACGAACGTCATGAATATGGCAATGCCGATGAAGACAGCGAGGAACCTCCGTCCCCCCACCCGGATCAGGAGGAGCAGGACCAGGGTGAAGGCGAGCAGTATCCCTATGAAGAAGAGAGGGTTTGCAACCGACTCGGGATCCTCAAACGCCACAAGCCCCGCCGCCTGCATGGGAAGGACGAGGATGATGGCAATCATCTGGACCGAGAGGAGCATCAGGGGCATTCCAAGAAAGGGTAGCCATTCACGTATCTGCATCACAAATCTCCATTCACTATAGGTAGGTTAATTAATGCATCCTCATTACTTTAAAATATGGAGATTCGTGAACTCATCGGCGACATCGTTCTCACCATCGTGATGGTGGTCTCCACCGTCGTGCTGGTGATGCGATTCTGGCAGGACCTGACCATAGCGATTGCCGCAACGCTCATGATGCTCTCCCTCGGGGGGCTGCTCATCTCTCTCGGTATGAAGATTGTGAGTCTTGAGCAGAGCGTCGTACAGCGGGAGCGCACCATGCGCGTGAACATAGAAGAGATGGGGAACACGATGAGCGCCAAGTATGACAACACCGTGAGCCACATCGAGGAGATCGTCGACGGGCTCTCCCGGCGGATGTACCGGTGAACTGAATCGCCACCTTAATGGCCTTTCCCTCTCATGAATAGGTAGCATGGGCGTCGCTATCCGTGATATTCTGGCAGACTGTAAAGAGACGTTGACATGGGAGAATTTATCCGGCACCGCCGCAGTGGACGCCCATAACGCGCTCTATCAGTTTCTCTCGATCATCCGGCAGCCTGACGGCACACCGCTGATGAATGGGGCTGGAAGGGTCACCTCGCACCTCTCCGGCATCCTCTTTCGGACGGTCAACTTCCTGGAGAAGGGCATAAAACCGGTCTTCGTCTTCGACGGAAAGCCGCCGGAGTTCAAGGAGGAGACGATCCGCGAGCGGCGGGCGGTTCGTCTCCGGGCCGACGAGGCCTGGAAAGCGGCACTCCGGGAGGGGGATATGGAGGTTGCCTACCGGCAGGCGAGCGCGTCCACCCGTATCGACAGCCAGATCCTCGAGTCGTCCCACGAACTCCTGGACCTGCTCGGTATCCCCCGGGTACAGGCGCCGAGCGAGGGCGAAGCGCAGGCGGCCCACATGGCGCGGAAGGGAACGGTCACCTACGCGGTCTCGCAGGACTACGACTCGCTCCTCTTCGGTTCCCCGGTGCTTGTCCGGAACCTCACGATCAGCGGCCGGCGAAAGATGCGGGGGCGGACGATCACAGTAAACCCTGAGAGGATCGTCCTCTCCTCCCTCCTCGACTGCCTGGGCGTCACCCGGGAGCAACTCGTCGAGATCGGCATCCTGGTGGGCACGGACTTCAACCCGGGCATCCGGGGCGTCGGCGGCAAGACGGCCTTAAAAGTCGTCCGAAACGGGGAGTTCGAGTCGGTGATTGCAGAGAGAGCACCCGACTTCGACCCCGAACCCATCCGGGACTTCTTCCTCGACCCGCCGGTCACCGACGACTATGCCCTTGAGTGGAGGGCGCCGGACGTCGACGGGGTTATCGAGATGCTCTCGGGCCGCTATGACTTCTCCGAGGAACGGGTCAGGGGCGCTCTCGCCAAGGTCTCGGTGAAGGCGACGCAGAAGACACTGGATGCCTGGTTCTGATACTCCCGATGCTCCGCCTCTCCCGGGAAGGTCGCAGAATGGCGGCGAATCCCGGAAAGCGACGCACTCTTTTCCATAATGGCGCATCGGGAGACGACGCAACAGTTATATGGCAGAACGACCAAGTAAGCCAATTGACGAAGAAACCCCGGGCCTTCAAGACAGGATGGGGAGTGCAGGGACGAAAGCGGACACGCACAATCTCTGATTACCGTTCAGTCTCCCAGACTATTATTGACCTTTCGTTCTCCCGGTTCGTCCGGGCTCTTCCCGGGACCAAGTCCCTTCCGTCTCCCAGCGTCGCCCTGTAACCACGGTGGCTCCTGCCGGACCGCCGTTAAACGATACCAAGAGGTGATTGATATGAGAGAACTCTACGAGAAGATGATAAACGAGGCCATGGCCGCCCAGCGGGCGGATGTGGATACGGTAAAGGCGAAACGCGGCCAGAAGTTCGTCATCGAGGACACGAAACCCTACGTCGACGTGGCGAAGAAGATGACGGCGATCGGGGACCAGAGCCAGGCGGTCATCGACCTCCACAAGGACTCGGTGGTCTCGCATTACGAGACCCTGAAAAGCCTTACAACGACCGTCCGCCCCGAAGACGACCCGTTCGTCGAACACTACCAGACACCCGTGGTGCTCGAGATCCTGAAAGATCAGGACGAGGCGTTTGCAAAAAGCGTCGATACCTTCGTCCAGGCGATCGCGGATGCGGAGAGCCTGATCGGCCTTGAGGCAGTGCGGCACTACGGCGGGTTCTACGGCCCCACCTGCGTCGTCGACTTTGCACTGATCCCGGGGAGCACGAGCAACGTGGTGAACCAGGTGCTGCAGAAGACCGATATACCGGTCGAGCACAAGCGAGCGATCCTCGCCGCCAAATCATGGGCCATGAACACCTCCTACGGGTTTGGAGACCACTTCGCCCACGCCCTCGAGGGAGGAGCCACCCCCACCGAGGCGACGGCAAAAGAGATCGCGACGATGCAGAAGATCTACCGCGACCCGGTCGAAGCCCAGGCGGAGTTGATGGATGCGGCCGGGATGACTTCCTTTGACCAGCGGAAGTACATGAGCGAGTACCGGCGCCGCATGGAAGGGACGATCAAGGCCGCAATCGACGACGGTGTCCACTACGGCAACATCCTGACCATCCCGGCTTACAGCGTCGGCGACATCGCGCACCACATCGCGCAGACGACCTTCAACATGTGCAAGGACGATGTCGTCATGGCGACGATCGAAGGGGTCACCGACGTGATGGAGTCGTCGCTCCGGAACTCGCTCGACTCTTACAAGAGTTACTGGGACGTCCTCTCGGTCGCGACCGGGTCGTCTGCCGCCGCAACCGAGTATCTCCTCCAGCTCGACGGGTTCAACGCACCCATGATCGTCGACCTGCTCACGAAGCGGTTCCACAACTACGTCCAGATCTACCCGTCCCGGGGAGCAGCGTCGGAGCTCCACAACTGCGACTTCATGGACATGATCTACCGCGGGTGGAAACTCCTCGACAAGGCAGGGCGGATGCGGAACGGGTCTGGTGAACCGCTGGTTCCCATGGTCGGCAAGTACCCCGTCGACCTCTCGCCCATCCACAAGAACGAGGTGCTGATGAACCCGCAGTGGTACGTCTACGCGGCCTGTGCGATATCCGTCCGGTTCTCCGCCCTTATGCGGCTTTCGGATTACCCGTGCCTCCTGACGAGCGAGCCGGTGACCGCGACGATGATGACGAACATCATCGCTCTCGAGAAGGAGACGGCAGCCGCCCCGGTGCGGGCCTGCAAGAACTGTGCCTCGGCGTGCCTGGTCGACATGCGGCACCAGTACTGCCAGTGGAAAGAGGCGGTCTAAACCATGAAGTGCTACTACTGCGCCCTTGAGGGGAAGGAGAGCGAAGCAGTGGCAGTCTGCATCGTCTGCGGGATGGGACTCTGCATGGATCATGCCATCAGAAAGGATATCGATGTCTGGGAGGGCGGTTACCCGCTCCCCAGCAGGCGCGTGAAGGCTCCACTGCCGAGGATCCTCTGTCCCGAGTGCTATGCTGCCCTGTATGGAAAGGAGAAGTAAAGCACACGCCCCCGACCTTTTTTGGTCGGCTTCTCGTAAAATCTATGCCAATCTGGTGTAATCATGACCACATCCCTTGGAAAACGCTGCATTGCCGAAGCTATCGGGACATTCATCCTGGTCTTCTTCGGAACCGGTGCCGCAGTAGTCACGCTGATGCTCGCCGCGGGGACCACCCCGGCGACCCCCTTTAACATAGGGATCGGGGCGCTTGGGGGCCTCGGCGACTGGCTCGCCATAGGACTTGCCTTCGGCATAGCCATCGCCGGGTCCATCTATGCTTTCGGGAGGGTATCAGGCTGTCACATCAACCCGGCGGTCACGATAGCCCTCTTTGCAACCCGGCGGTTCTCCGGGCGCGACACGGTTGCCTACATCGTCGTGCAACTCATCGGCGCTGCGGCCGCAAGCCTGCTCTTAGCCTGGGTCATCGGCCCGGACGCCGTCACCATCGGGGGCCTCGGGTCAACAGCACCCTTCCCCGGCATCGGCTACCTGCAGGCGATCGTCATCGAGCTCATCGGGACGTTCCTCCTGATGCTCGTCATCATGGGCGTCGCTGTCGACGAACGGGCCACGCCGGGCTTTGCCGGGCTTATGGTGGGCCTCGCGGTCGCGGGCATCATCACGACGACCGGGAACCTGACCGGCGCGTCGTTGAACCCTGCCCGTACATTCGGGCCCTACCTCGGTGACTGGCTGCTTGCCGGCCAGAACCTCTGGGAGTTCTTCCCCATCTACATCATCGGACCCATCGTCGGTGCGCTGCTCGCTGCGTTCCTCTACGACTACCTCTGTAGCGACTGATGAACCTCCCCTACCTTTTTTTTCCTCACGCAAAGCGCTTTGGGTCGGTCTCGATATCGACCAGAACGGGTTTCTCCATCGCCAGTGCACGGAGGACGGCGTCCCGGAGGTCTCCTGGCCGGGTCACCCGTATCCCGGCGCCGCCGCAGGCCTCCGCGTACGCCGCAAAGTCGGGGTTCGTGAGGTCGGTCCCGAAGGGCGGGTATTTCGCCTCCCGCTGCTCTTCGCGGATCATGGCGAGGTCGTGATTGTTCAAGACAAGGACCGTGATGGGGAGATCGTATTTGACCGCCGTGGTGAAGTCGGCCATGACCATGGCAAACCCGCCGTCCCCGGTGATGCAGACGACGCTCTTCTCCGGATAGGCCAGTTTTGCCGCAATCGCCCCGGGCAGCCCGAACCCCATCGTCCCGAGGTAGCCCGACATCGCGAACCGCTGCCGCTTCATCCGGAAGTTCCGCCCGAACCACCACTGGTTCTCCCCGACATCAAGCGATATGACCGCGTCCTCCGGCAAGGTCTCTGAGAGGACCTTCATGATGAACGGAGGACGGAGCGGGACGGCCTCCGGGTCGGCCTCCCGGTCGAGCCGGTCGCGCCATTCCTGCTTCTTCTCCGCGAGCCACTGCCGGGTCCCGGGGTCATCCCGCGGCCGGACCCGTTCACGGATCCGGGGTATGGCAATGGCACAATCGCCCCAGACCCCGACCGCAAGCGGGTGCTTCCCGAGCTGAAGCGGGTCGATATCGATATGGACGGCCCGCTTACTCCCGGGGATCCCGGTGAGGTCGGAAAAACTTGCGCCGCAGGCGATCACCAGGTCCGATTTCAGGACGAGGGTCAGGGCATGCGGCGTCCCAAGCTGCCCGTGAAGCCCGGCAACCCACTCGTTATCGTCGGGAAGGATGCCCTTTGCCCGGAAGGTGGTGACGATCGGCGCCTGGATCGTCTCCGCGAGGTCGAGGACCGGACCGGCCGCACGCATGGCCCCGAACCCCGCGAGGATGACCGGTCGTGCGGCGCCGTCGATCGCCTCCGCCGCGGCCGCGACGGCTCCGTCGGTCGGCGCAACCCCGACCTCCGGGAGGCAGGTCTCACGCTCGCAGTAAGTTGCATCAAGCGGTTCTCTCTGGACATCGTTCGGGAGCGAGAGCTGGGCGACGCCGCGGGCGACGACGGCGTAGCGCAGCGCCCGGGTGAGGAGTTTGATCGCCGTCGTCGGGTCGGCGACGGTGTTGTTGAAGACCGTGATGGGCCGGAAGAAGGCGTCCTGGTCGATCTCCTGGATGCCGCCGGGTCCGGCATACTGCGTCTGGACCTGGCCATTCAGCGAGAGGACACTCGCATGATCCTCCTTTGCGTCGTACAGGCCGGTGGCGAGGTTCGTCGCTCCCGGCCCGGCGATGGTCAGGCAGACCGCTATCTTTCCCGTGAATTTGTTGTAGGCAGACGCGGCGAAGGCCGCCGTCTGCTCGTGCCGGACGACGATATACCGGGCATTCGGGTTTCTCCTGACCGCGTCCACGAGCGGGAGCGCCGACGATCCGGGCATACCGAAGTAGAGGGTGACCCCCCATGCTTCTAACTCTGCTACCATCACGTCGGCCACCGTCGCTATAGCCCCTTCAAAGGTCGTCTTCTTCATCTGTCTTCACCTCATCCTCTTCATCAACCCGCACAAACGCTCCCTTTCCCACGGTGCATTCGGGACACCGCCAGTCGTCGGGGAGGTCCTCAAACGGCGTCCCCGGCGGAATACCGGTGGCCGGGTCTCCCGTCTCCTCGTTGTACTCGTAATCGCAGACGCTGCATACCCATCGCGCCATACCGCTCACGTCCCGGAGATGACTCGCGAGCCGTACCCTACCTCGAGACATATAAATATGCCCCCGAACCCCGGCACCTGGTTCGGGCCGCACCCACCAACAGGCAGTAATAGTCTGTAAGGATCAGGTATCGGTGATCATGGAGATCAACGAGACCCACCCGTTTGACCTTGCCCCGGCGGAGGCCGTTCGCCTCCAGGAGACGCTCCGGACGAAGATCAGCCTCTCCGGCGACATAGGTGAGGTCACTCTCCTCGCCGGCGCCGACGCCTCCTACGCGAGAGGCTCAAACGAGATCCATGCGGTCGCCGTTGCTCTCCGGTATCCCGGCCTCGCCGTCGTCGAGCGTGTCTCTGCCTCTATCGAGACGTCGTTTCCCTACATACCGGGACTTCTCACCTTCCGGGAAGGTCCCGCCCTCCTTGAGGCGTTCCGGAGACTGCGGTCCGAGCCGGACGTCATCCTCTTCGACGGACAGGGGATCGCCCATCCCCGCGGCCTCGGCATCGCAAGCCATATGGGCATCCTGCTCGACCGGCCCACCATCGGGGTTGCAAAGAGCCTCCTCGTCGGCACGGTGACGGAGCCCGGTCCGGGAAGGGGCTCGATGAGCCCGATGCTCCGGGACGGCGAGACGATCGGGATGGCAGTCCGGACGAAAGAGAGGACGAAACCGGTCTACGTCTCGGTGGGCCACCGGATCGATCTTCCCTCCGCGGTCGATCTCGTCCTCGCGACCGCCCGGGGCTACCGGCTCCCGGAGCCGACCCGGCAGGCCCATCTCTATGCCAATGAGGTCCGGAGGGAGGTGGACCGGGGTGAGAGGCAGACCGGTCTCCCCACCGGGTAATGGGGGCGAAACTGTTATCTGCGTTCGGGCTGAATAAGCGTTCACCGACCGGCATGGTAGAAACCGCGACCGGTTGCAGCCTATGGAGTGTGAATTATGTCAGGAATTTACTCACATACACTGTATTACCGCCGGAATGCACCCTGGGGGGGCAGCGCATGACCCCGCGTGAGATTGTGCCGGGCGTCTTCTCCGTCGGGGCCATCGACTGGGATCTCCGGCTCTTTGATGAGTTGATCCCGACCCCCGACGGCACCTCCTACAACAGCTACCTCATCCGGGGCAGCGAGAAGACAGCGTTGATCGATACCGTCAACCCGCCGAAGTTTTCGGACCTCACGAGAAACCTGGACCGGCTCGGGGTCGAGAAGATCGACTACATCATCGCCAACCACGCCGAGCAGGACCATTCGGGCTCGATACCGGCGATGCTCGACCGGTTCCCCGGCGCGAAAGTGGTGACGAACGCAAAGTGCCGGGATTTCCTGGTTGACCTCCTCCATATCTCCGCCGACCAGGCCATCGTCATCGGGGACGGGGATACGCTCACCCTCGGGGACCGGACGCTTGAGTTCATCCTCGCCCCCTGGGTCCACTGGCCGGAGACGATGCTGACCTACCTCCAGGAGGACCGGATCCTCTTCTCCTGCGACTTCTTCGGTTCGCACTACGCGACGAGTTCTCTCTATGTCCCCGACGAGGCGGTGATCTACGAGTCCGCGAAGCGTTACTACGCCGAGATCATGATGCCCTTCAGGTCGAGCATCAAGGCGCACCTCGCGAAACTGGAGCCCCGCGAGATCGCCGTGATCGCCCCGAGCCACGGCCCGGTCTACGACAGGCCGGCGTTCATCATGGACGCCTACCGGGACTGGGTGGGTGACGACGTCAAGAACGTGGTGATCCTTCCGTATGTCTCCATGCACGGGAGCACCCAGGCGATGGTCGACCACTTCGTCGGCGCCCTGATGGAGCGGGGTGTCCAGGTCCAGCCGTTCAACCTCCCGAAGACCGATATCGGCGAACTTGCAAAAGGCATCGTGGACGCCGCGACGATCGTTATCGGGACTCCGACGCTCATCTTCGGCCCCCACCCGCAGGCGGTCTACGCTGCCTATCTCGCAAACCTTCTCCGCCCGAAGACCCGGTATGTCTCGGTGATCGGGTCCTACGGCTGGGGCGGGAAGACCGTCGATACCCTGGCGGGCATGCTCGGCCGGCTCAAGGTCGAGGTTATCGACCCGGTCTATATCAAGGGCTACCCAAAGGAGGAGGACTTCGCGGCACTCGATCGGCTCGCCGACGATATCCTGAAGAAGCACCAGGAAGCGGGGATCATCCCGTCATAGGCACCTGTATAAGGGATGAACTCCGGCTGGCCTCCCTTTTTTCCCTGCCCCAAAACCCTTCATCCGGCACCAAAATCTTAACTGTGAGATACCGACCAATCTATTGAGCTGACCTATGTTCCCGTCCGATTTCAAGAGAGTCATCGCAGAGTCGCCCTACGTCTTCATCATCGGCGTAGCGGGAGACAGCGGAAGCGGCAAGACGACCTTCACCCGGGCCATCCGGGAGATCTTTGGAGAGGAACTCGTCTCCACGATCACCATCGACGACTACCACCGCTACGACCGCCAGGAGCGCAAGGCTCTCGGGATCACCCCGCTTGTCCCCGAGGCGAACCGGTTCGACCTGCTCGAAGAGCATCTTGTCGCCCTCAAAGCAGGGAAGACGATCGAAAAACCGGTCTACAATCACGACAACGGGCAGTTCGATCCCCCGGTGCCCTTCAGCCCCACGAAGATCCTGATCCTCGAGGGGCTGCACCCCTTCGTCACGGGGACACTGCGTGACCTGATCGACTTCAAACTCTATGTGGACCCGGACCCCGGGGTCAAACGCGCCTGGAAGATCAAGCGCGACGTAGAGAAGCGGGGATACGCCCCTGATGCGGTCATCAAGGAGATGGAGGAGCGCAAACCCGACTACGAGCAGTATGTCGCGCCGCAATGCCTCTTTGCGGATGCGGTCATCCGGATCGCCTTCTCGAAGTACGGCAGGGAGGTGAGCGAGGAGCGGAACGTCTACCGCGTCACCCTCTGCCAGAGCAGGCTTGAGAAGAGCATCGGCGACGTCGACCTCTCGATCGACCTCTTCGGGCTCCTCTCGCTCTCAGAGCGTGACTTCATGGTCGAGTTCACCACCGAGGACGTCGGGGGAGAGGCGATGGGGGCGCTCACGTTCGACGGTGAGTTGAACGACACCGTTGCACGAAAACTGGAGCGGAACATCGAGATCCAGACGCAGGTGGAGCCCATCGATCTCAGTCAGGGCGGCGACTACCTGACGGCCGGGGATATGGCCCAGCTCATCCTCGCCTGGCGAATCATCAACCGGCGGATCTTCATCGAGAGCGCTCCGGGGACGGATGGCGGGAGACGGGAGATGCCGGACAGGAGCGGCGGCTGTGGATGCGGCCGGCGATGATTCCATCGCTCAATGGTGCCCGGAACCTCGAACGATCGTGTGAGCGAAGATAGATAAGAGCACCCGGAGAAGATATACCGATGGACAGGATCGAGCGGTTCTCGACCATCGCACCCGATATCGGCAATATCTTCCGGTATATGAGCGTCGCCACAGCGGCGCCGCTTCTCGTGGCGGCGATCTACCGGGAGTGGGAGATGATCCTGCCCATGCTCTCCGTCCCGGTCACCCTCCTCCTTTTAGGGACACTCCTCGTCCGGGTACCCCGGGACGAGCGAGAGGCGCCTCTCTCCGCCGCCCTCATGGCCGTCGCCCTGATCTGGCTCGTCATCGCCCTGGTGAGTGCCCTGCCGTTCAGCCTCGGGCTCGGTGTCCCGTACCTCGACGCCGTCTTTGAGGCGATGTCGGGATGGACCGATACGGGTCTGACGATGATGCGGTCGGTTGAAGACCTGCCCCGGACGCTCCTCTTCTGGCGGTCGCTGATGCAGTGGCTCGGCGGCCTCGGCATCGTCGCCTTCACCATCGCGATGGCTTCAAGGACCGGGCTGACCCAGTTCCGCCTCTACCGTTCGGAAGGACGTTCGGAGGCGTTGATGCCGAGCGTCGTCGCAACGGGCATGGAGATGTGGAAGATCTACCTGGTGCTGACCGTCGCCTCGATCGGGCTCGTCCTTCTCTCGGGGGTACCCCCCTGGGACGCGGTGAACATCGCCCTCGTCGCGATCTCCACCGGGGGGTTCTCCCTCCACACGGAGGGGATCCCCTTCTACAACAACCCGTTCCTCGAGGTCCTCATCGTCCCGATCATGATCGCCGGCGCCCTGCCGTTCAAGCTCTACTACATCCTCTACCGCCAGAACGGCGTGCGCTTCTTCGACGACCAGCAGGCACGACTCCTCTTCATGCTCATCGCGCTCGGGATCGTCGTGATAACCTGGGATCTCGTCACGCTCAACGCAACCGATATCCCTACCGCCATCCGTCATGCGCTCTTCATGTCGGCCGCGGCGGTCACCACCACCGGATTCCAGGTCACCTCCCCGAACGAATGGGCGAGCGTGACGGTCCTCTTCCTCTCGATGCTGATGGTCATCGGCGGGGCGTCGGGGAGCACCGCCGGCGGCATCAAACTCTCCCGGGTCGTCCTCGCTTTTCAGAGCCTGCTCTGGTGGTTCCGGCGGATGTTCGTCTCCGGGAATGTCCTTGTCCCCTTCAAGTACGACGGCAGGGTGATCCCGAAGAACGTCGCCGACCTCGAGGTCTCCCGGAACATGCTGATCATCATGCTCTACTTCCTCTCGATCTTCGTCGCCACAGTGCTTGTGATGCACCTGCAGCCGACGGCATTCGACTCAAGCAACGTGATCTTCGAGGTCGTCTCCGCGATGTGCAACAGCGGCATCTCCACCGGGTTCGTCTCACCCGATATGACCTGGCCGGGGAAGATCCTCTTTATCCTGCTCATGTGGATAGGGCGTCTTGAGGTCATACCGGTGATCATGTTCGTAATGGGGTTCTTTAAGCGGTTCGACTGAACATAAAAAGAGGGGGGTCACTCCGGCCGGTCATGGGCGTAGAGGTCGTCCACCTTCGCCCGGTCCCCGCCGTTCGCCACAAGGAGGTCCATGTAAGCGTAGACCTCGGGGGCATCCTCCTCCAGGAGCGCCGGGGAGACATGGTAGAGCATGAAGGCCTCGGCAAAGACCGCCGCCTTCCACTCCTCACCAGGGGGTGCGCTGACCCGGGAGAGGTACGACCCCGAGTTGATCTCCAGTGTCTCAAAGACCGTGCTCTCCTCAAACCCCATGGTGCGGTAGACCCGATACCCGACCTGCTGGACAAAGACCTCGTCGGCCCGCGCCGGGTCCCTGTCCGAGCGGATGTAGATGGCGTTCTCGTCGGAGACGTAACGACCGCTTATGCCGATTCCGGATGCATCATGCTGCTTGAAGAATGCATTCTTGCTGTCGATGTAAACGGTGAGATCCTCCATAAACTCGTTTCTTATTTTGGTGCTCTGCTGGAACACCAGGGCCTCTGCAAGTGCCGCCTCGGCGCCGCTCCCATCACGATTCTCCAGGCGGAAGCCGGTGACCGGGCTCACAGAGAAGACCGAACAGACGACGGAGATAAGAATAACCGCCGCAACCAACCGTGATCGAAACCGTGGATCCATCGCTATGCCTCTTGCTTAACCATGTGTTTCTAGTTCATTATTATATACTTTTCTAAAAATAAAAAATGCATTATAACAGTCATATTATTCAAATGATGCAATATTTTGGGATTTTTCGTCACCAGGCAATTTCTGAGACTGTTATGGCATACTAGTAAATAGTATATAATTGGGCATTGCGAACTCCATCCGACACCTAATTACCCATGCGAGCGCATAATAGGAATAATGAAGCAGATCGCCCTCTACGGGAAAGGGGGAATCGGGAAATCCACGACGGCAGCAAACCTATCGGCAGCGCTCGCGGGAGAGGGGCTTGATATCCTGCAGATCGGGTGCGATCCGAAGCACGACAGCACCCGTATGCTGATGCACGGGACCTGGATCCCGACGGTCCTCGATCTTATCCGGGAGCGCGGGGACGCAAACATCACCGTCGACGATGTAGTCTACCAGGGCTTCCGGGGGGTGCGGTGCGTGGAGGCAGGCGGGCCCGAGCCGGGGATTGGGTGCGCGGGCCGGGGGATCATCGCAACGTTCCAGCTCCTCGAACGTCTGGACGCCCTCAAAGGCGACGTCATCGTCTACGACGTCCTCGGAGACGTCGTCTGCGGCGGGTTCGCGATGCCGATGCGGGAGGGATACGCGCAGGAGATCTACCTGGTCACCTCCGGCGAACTGATGTCCATCTACGCGGCAAATAACATCGCGAAGGCCATCGCGCGCCTCTCGCACCGGGTGCGGAGCAAGTGCACGCTCGGCGGTGTGATCTGCAACGCAAAGAACATCGACGGCGAGCGGGACCTGGTGGAGGAGTTCGCCCGCCGGATCAACTCCCGGCTCATCGCCTACATCCCCCGCGACCGGGTGGTGCAGGTTGCGGAATTGAACCGGCAGACGGTCGTCGAATACGCCCCCGACTCGGACCAGGCAGCGGTCTACCGGGAACTCGCCCGCACGATCCGCGACAACCAGACGACGAGTATCCCCACCCCTCTCGAGATGGATGAGCTCGAATCCTTCGCCCTTGAATTCGTCCAGGTTTGAGGGGTGCACCCTGACCGGAGCGCTCTCGGTGGCGACAGAGGTACGGGACGCAGTCTGCATCATCCACGGCCCTTCGGGATGCACGCACCACAACTTCTCCCTCCTCCACGCTACCCTGCTCTCGAACGACCGGCTCGAACTCCCCCGCCTCCTCTCCACCCGCCTGACGGAGAACGACATCATCTTCGGGGGGGAGGATGCGCTGGAGGCGACCATAACCCGGGCACTCTCGGTCTCCCCTGCCCCCGCTTCCGTCTTCGTCCTCTCGACCTGCATCGTCGATACAATCGGGGACGACACCGCGGGGGTCTGTGCAAAACCGCGAGGCGTCCCGGTGGTCGCCGTGCCGACCGCGGGGTTTCTCGGCGGGGTCTTTGAGACCGGCGTCAGAAACGCCCTTTCCGCCGTCGCCGCGCTCGCCCTGCCCACGGCAGAGACGACCCTCACAGCGAACCTGGTCGGCGAGAAGAACCTGGAGTACGGCGTCGATGAGAACGCGGCCGAGATCGCACGCCTTCTCTCCCGGCTCGGCATCGGGGTCAACCTCCGGTTTGTCCGGGGGATCACGACCCGGGATGTGGAACGCCTCGGCTCGGCTGCCGTTAACATCCTCCGGGAGCCGACGTTGCGGCCGGTCGGCGACGACCTCAAACGACGGTTGGGCACGCCTTACATCGACTCGTTCCCGGCCGGCCTTGCCGGGACGCGCCGGTTCATCGAGGAGGCGGGCCGGATCTGCGGCGTCGATCCTTCGGGTGCGGTCGAGGAGGAGCGTGCCTACCAGGGAGAGATGCTTGGGCAGTTCTCCGACGTCGCGGGCAGCAGGATATGCTTCAAGTCCCCCCACCCCATGCTCGAGGCTGATCCGGGTGCAGAGGCCGTCTGCGCCGAGTGCGTCGAAGCCCTCGATCTTGCCGTCGATCCGGACGGAGTGGTCATACCATTTCCCTACCCGGCGCCGGTGGGGACCGCCGGCCTGGGAAGGATGCTCCACCGGTGGAGGGTGCTGATCCGGGGGAAGAGGCGGGGGTGATAAACCGTATACACCAACCTCGACACCCGGCCAGCAGCCCCCACAACGCCATTTAAATACCTGGCCCACAGAGAACCTCATCAAGGAGAGTGCTAGAGTATGTTCAAACGCATCCTATTCCCAACGGACTTTTCAAAACCATCCATGAAGGCGCTGGACTACATCCCCACCCTGAAGGAAGCGGGAACCCAGGAGGTGGTCCTCGTCCACGTTCTCGATCCAAGGGAGATCACGCTGATCGCCTCGGGAGGGCAGGGGTTCCTCGGAACCGTGCCCGACCGGGAGAGCGAGGCCCAGCGGCGACAGCGGGAAGAGATCCAGCACCACATCATCGACGTCCGCCGGAGACTCGAGAAGCAGGGCATGCAGGTGACCGTCAGTACGCCCGTCGGCACGCCGGGAGCGGCGATCGTGGCCGAGGCGGACGCAACGGGGGTCTCACTCATCGTCATCGGTTCGCACGGCAGCTCGAACATCCGCGACCGCCTCCTCGGGACGGTCTCAGAGTACGTGATCAAGAACGCCCGCCAGCCAGTCCTGGTCATCAAGCGGGACACGGTCGTCGAAAAGTAGAACTCGCCTCTTCCCCGACAGACCGGAATATCCCTTTTATTTTTCCTGTCGGCTCTCCAGCAAGGCCCGGATCGCCCGCAACTCTTCCACGACCGCATCGGTCGTCGGCACCTCTTCCGGCGCACCCTCGACCGCAACCGGAGCGGTCCTCCGCACGAAGTTCATGATCTTCTCCTGGAGGTCCTTCGGGTCCTCGATCCCATTGAGGATGATCTCCGCCTGAGCCTGGGCAGAGTAACCCGCGGTCTGCACCCGGACCGCCGAGAAGGAGAAGAACCGCATCAGGGGACCCTGGATGATATCGACGTTCGTGATCCGGTTGTAGGGGACGATCCCCGTCTGCCGGAACCAGACCCCCCGCTGCCAGGTGATCTCGGTGACGGTGAGCCGGTAAACGATGCTCTCGTAGTAGAGGGGTATCCAGTAGGCGACGAAGGCGATGATGGCAAGGGTCGGCAGTGCAATGGCAAGAGCAACCGCTGCCGGGCTGAAGACGACGACGGGGATGAACCAGGGCAGGACGAAGAGGACGACAGCCAGAACCAGAGAAGCGTAGAGATACGACCGGAACCGCAGCACCGGTTTGAACGCCTCTCCTATACGGAGCGGGATGAGGGGCATGATATCACACTAATATCAGCCCGAATAGATTAAGCCTTCTCGACCGGAGAGGTCCCTCCGGAGGATGAGGCGATCGGTCCCCTCGCCGAAGTAGGACGGGCAGAAATCCGCCTCACGGAACCCATGCTTCTCATAGAGCGCGCGGGCGGCGTGGTTCTCCGGCGCAACCGAGAGGTAGATCTCCGCCGCCCCACGCTCCCGGAGGCGGTCGGTGACCTCAGCGATGAGGCGCTCCCCGAACCCCCGGCGCCGGTGCTCTCCCGAGACTACCAGCCGGATGACCCACCCGGACTCCTGCCGGTGCTGCACGAGGGCCCCGATGGTGTAGCCGACGATCCTCCCAGCGCACTCCGCGACCAGGAACGTATCGGTGAAGAGGACGCCGGCCTGCCGGATGAAGACCTCCGGCTTGCAGCCTCCCGGGCTGTTCTCCCGCTCGATGGTGCAGACTGCAGGATAGTCTTCGCCGCAGTATCCCCTGACGATCAGGTCCATACCCATCTATTCGTCACGATGCGTAAAAAAAGAGGCGACAGCCCCGGGTTCTCATGTGCCGGAGCATACCGGGAGAGGTTTACTTCTTGCCTGCCAGCATATCGCGCGCCATCTTGTAGGTCTCGATCTTATATTGCATAATCTCGATCCGCTGCTGTTTCATCTTGATCTTGGCCTCGATCATCCGGATCGTCAGTTGCCGCATCTGGTCCTCGTCAAGATGCTCGTACATCTTCTCAAGGAGCATACCGTGGTGGGCGGGTCCGCCATAATGTGTCATACCATAACCCCCTCTATCGGTCTGTCATGGAGACAGGCCGGCCCCCCATGCTCACCGGGGTCATAAAAATCTTATGGTAAGCACGGTTACCCTGCGCTCAACGGGGGGTCATGAATGCTCCGCCGTGTTCGGCCCAGTTCTCGGCGGGTGGTTCGTAGAGGACGATACAGACGTCATCGGGGTGGACCCCCGCATCACATACGAGGTGCTCCACGATCGCCCGGTAGAGCGCTTCCTTTCTCTCGACGCTCCTCCCCGGCATAAGGGATATCTCGATCAGGACCGCGTCGGCGGACCGGCCGGGAGGCATGGGAAAGTTCTCCTCTTTTCGCTCGCAGAGCCGGATCCAGAGGGCGGCCTCCGGGGTCTGGAGCGCGTCCACGAAAGCCTCACGGAGGCTTTCGATGAGCGATTGCCGGTAAGCGACGGACTTCCCGGTACGGATCTCGATCTTGACAAGCGGCATTGTGGCTAACTCCCACGGCAGCCGGAGATCCGGGCGAATCCCCGGATCCCCGGTATGAGTGCTCTGTCACCGGGAGTAATAACGCTTCGCTTCAGGAGAGGTCTACGCTCTCGCTCTCCGGGCGCCGATTCCGGTTGATGCAGGCGTTGAGCACCTCGTCCATCAACCAGAGCGCCCCTTCGATCCCGACCAGGGTGCGGGAGGAGAGGAGAACCCTGCCCCGGAGCGGCGATGTCAGCCCGACGAAGGCGGCGCGGGGATCGATCGCACGCTCATAGGAGGAGCCGAGGATCAGGTCCGGCTCGGTGTTCCGGATCCTGTCCCGGACGACCGAGAGGTCGGTCGTCTGCACGAGAGCGCCGCTCCCTGCACCGGAGTCGTTCCGGGCCGCGATACAGGCGATATCGGCGCCGAGATACCGGTCGAGGAGGTCTGCGGCAAACGCGGCATACGAACCCCAGGCAGCGATCGCCACCCGGGGCGGGTCGAACCTGCGGAGGTACTTCTCGCAGGCCCTCGTGATCCGGGCGTCGGTCCACGCGATCTCCTCTGCGATCGGCCGGGCATCGACCCCATCGACCTCTGCGGCAAGCGCCTGAAACGTCTCCCCGATGGCGTCGAGTCCAAGGAGCGAGCCGCACGCCATCCCGACGCCGCTTGCAAGGTCCGGGTTCGTGCCGACAGTGAAGGGTGCCGCACGATGGACCGCATCGTAGCGGTCGAGGCAGAACGTGGCGGCGACCGGCGCCCCGGCGAGGTTGAGCAGCCGCCGTGCCTCGATGGCGTTCCCCCGGCAGAAGGGGTCGGTGCGGCAGATGCCGTCGATGTTGACGCCGGCGGCATCGGGGTCCACCTCCGGCGCGATCACGGCGAGCGCCCGACAGTAGCCGGCCTCGAAGTCACCAAGGAACCCCGGGCTGTCGACGATGAGGACCTGCCCGTCGCTTGCCAGAGCGCCGATATCCTCGCCCATGATAGCGGGCACGCAGGTGTTGACCACGGCTATCCGGGGGTAGCGGTCCTCGAGTTCCCGGATCACCTCCGCGAGGCGCGACTCCGTCCCGAAGATGATCTCGTTCTCGACGAGGAACGTCCCGTGAATGGGGACCCCGACGAGAGACGCAGGGTAGAAGTAGCAGCCGCTCGAACCGTGGACGACGACGGCGAGGTCTTCGAACCCCGAAAGACAGGCAACCGCCCCGGTCATCGCACAGGGCCAGAGGGGGTTTTCGCACGGCGTATGCTGGTCGTTTTGCATCGGTCTAGAAGGTTTTGGCGGTGCGGGAATATAAAAGACAGTCTTCCGAAAAAGACCGGAAGGAGGGCTACCGCCCTACACTGTCCGGACAAGCGTTGCGAGATACTGCCCGACCTCGCTCGTCTTCTTTGCGCCGCCCATATCCCGGGTCACGTAGCCGTCGAGGATGCTCCTCTCGATCGCCCGGAGGACGGCGTCTGCCGCCTCGTGCTCGCCGATGTGGTCGAGGAGCATCGAGCCAGCCCAGACGGTTGCAAGCGGGTTTGCGACATCCTGACCCCGGTACTTCGGCGCGGAGCCGTGGATCGGCTCAAACATCGAGGTGCCCGCGGGGTTGATGTTTCCGCCAGGGGCAAGCCCGAGCCCGCCCTGGATCATGGCGCCGAGGTCGGTGATGATGTCGCCGAACATGTTCGGCGTGACGACGACGTCAAACCACTCGGGGTTCTTGACGAACCACATCGTGACGGCGTCGACGAAGTTGAACTCCGTCTTGACGTCAGGGTAGCCGGCGGCGACCTCGTTAAAGACGTCCCGCCAGAGGCCGTAGACGTCGGAGAGGACGTTTGCCTTGTCGACCGACGTGACCTTTTTGTGACGTCTTGCGGCCATATCGAAGGCGTAGCGGATCGCCCGCCCCGCGCCCTCCCGGGTGACGACGCCGATCTGGTAGGCGAGTTCGTCGGCGTCGGTCTCGACGTCGAGGCCGAACTTGACGTTGTAGATGTCGCGGACGACCTCGAGGGTCTTTTGCTCGCGTCGACCGGCAAACCGCGAACCGATCCCGACGTAGAAGTCCTCGGTGTTCTCCCGGACGACCACGAAGTCGATATCCTCCGGGCGCTTGTTTGCGAGTGGTGTCAGAACCCCGTCGAGGAGTTTGATCGGTCTGAGGTTGATGAACTGGTCGAAGTGGAACCGGATCGCAAGCAGAATGCCCTTCTCGAGGATCCCGGGCTTCACCCGGTCGTCGCCGATGGCCCCGAAGTAGATGGCTTTGAATTTCGAGAGTTCCCGGATATCCTCCTCGGTGAGGAGCTCGCCTGTCGCGAGGTAGCGCTCCGCGCCGATATCAAAGTCAGTCCACGCGATATCGAACCCGTATCGTTCGCCCGCGGCATCAAGGACCTCTCTCCCCGCCGCGACGATCTCGGGGCCGATCCCGTCTCCCCCGATGGCGGCTACTCGATGTTGCATGTCTTCACCTCATCCAACTCTTTTGCATAGGCTACGAGGCCGCCGGCCTCGATGATCTCCTTCATGAACCCGGGCACCGTCTCGACGGGGAGGTGCTTGCCGTTCACCTCAATGTGGCCCCCGGCGATATTCACCGTCACGGCATCGCCCTCCCGGATGGTATCGGCCCCGGGGCAGACCAGGGGCAGGAGCCCGGTGTTAACGGCGTTCCGGTAGAAGATCCGCGCAAAGGACTCTGCGACCACGACCCTGATACCGGCGCCGAGGAGCGCGAGCGGTGCATGCTCCCGCGAGGAGCCGCACCCGAAGTTGGTGCCCCCGACGACGATGTCGTCCTCCCGCACCTCTCTTGCAAACTCGTCCCTTGTCCCTTCGAAGACGTGCTTCGCCAGTTCCGCCGGATCGTAGATCGTCAGAAACCGCCCGGGGATGATCGCATCCGTATCGATATCGTTGCCGAACTTCCAGACTCGCATGAGTTTACACCTCCCTCGGGTCGGTGATCTCACCGTAGAGGGCGCTTGCCGCCGCCGTCGCCGGCGAGGCGAGGTAGACCGATGCCTGAGCGCTCCCCTGACGGCCCCGGAAGTTCCGGTTCGACGTCGAGAGCGAGACCTCGCCGGGGGCAAGGAGCCCGAACGCCCCACCCATGCAGGGGCCGCAGCACGGCGCTTCCACAAGGGCTCCGGCCTCGACGAACTGCTCGATGAGACCGGCCTTGAGGGATTTGAGATACTCCGTCCGCGAGGCCGGGATGACGATCACCCGGACGCCGTCGGCGAAGCGGTCGGCGGTCCCGAGCACCTCCGCCGCCTCGGCCAGATCCTCGTAGCGCCCGTTGGTACAGGAGCCGATGAAGACCTGGTCGACCTTCGTCCCCGCGACGTCCGTGACATCCACGACGTTGTCGACGTTGTGGGGGACGGCGACCTTTGGAGCGAGGTCGGTGACGTCGTACTGCCGGCGCTCCCGGTAGGCTGCATCAGGATCGCCCGCAAGGTCGAACGGCTCGATCGTGCGGCGCGCACCGACATAGTCCCAGGTGGCTGCATCCACCTCGACGATCCCGGCCTTCGCCCCCATCTCGATCGCCATGTTCGCGCAGGTCATCCGGCCCGCCATATTCATATCGTGCATGGCCCGGCCGGTGAACTCAAGCGCCATGTAGGTCGCGCCGTCGGCGCCGATATCGCCTGCGAGCGAGAGGATCAGGTCTTTTGGACCGACCCTCCGACCGAACGACCCGTTCACCTCGATGCGGATGCTCTCGGGCACCCGGAAGTAGAGCGCCCCGAACTTCAGGACGAACCCCATATCGGTCGAGCCGATGCCGGTCGCAAACGCTCCTGCCGCGCCGTAGGTGCAGGTGTGGGAGTCGGTGCCGACGATGATCTCCCCCGGTGCCGCCCGGCCCTTCTCCATCACGACCTGGTGGCAGACGCCCTCGAGGAGGTCGTAGTTGTAGATTCCCTGCTCCTTCGCGAACTGCCGCATGAAGACGTGGTTCTCGGCAGCGGGGATCGAGTCGGCGGGTACCTGGTGGTCGAAGAGCATGATGATCCGCTCAGGATCATAGACGTGCTCTCCACCCATCTCACGGAAGACCCGGACCGCGAGCGGGCCGGTGATGTCGTGGATCATCGCCGCATCCACGGGTGCCATCACTACCTCTCCCGCGCGGACAGCCCTGCCGCACCGTTGCGAAAATATCTTTTCTGCGATAGTCGCCGACATAACGTATCATCTTCTTGTACGTGTTCTGGATGTATCTAGTTTGCCGGGACCTCCCCGGGGGGTGCAGCAGATCGGAGCCCGTTCCGGCCGAATTTTGGGGCAGTAGCATTATGTGGCTCCGTGCGGAATCTATAAGGAGAAACGATGACCGACGGACCAACCCCGGCGATGCGGCAGTACTACTCGGTGAAGGCCCGGTACCCCGATGCCGTCATCTTCTTCCGCATGGGAGATTTCTTCGAGACCTTCGGGGAGGACGCCGGCGTGGTGGCCCGGGAACTCGATATCACCCTGACGGCCCGGGGCAAGGACAAGAACGGCGACCGGATGCCGCTTGCGGGCGTCCCCTATCACGCCGTCGACGGCTACATCGCCCGCCTGGTAGGGAAGGGCTACAAGGTAGTGATCTGCGACCAGGTGGAGGACCCGAAGACCGCGAAAGGCGTGGTGAAGCGCGAGGTCACGAGGGTGATCACCCCGGGGACGCTGATCGACTCGGCGATGCTCGGCTCCGCCGGGGCCCACTACCTCATGGCGGTCGCCCCCGACCGGAAGGATACCTTCGGCCTCGCGTTCCTGGACGTCTCGACCGGCGAGTTCTTTGTCTCCTCAGGGAGCGGGGAGCGGGAGTACGCCGATATCATCTCGGAGACGGTCAGGTACCGCCCGACGGAGGTGATCGTCCCGGAGAGCCTGGCCGATGCGCTCCCCGGCAGGCTTGAGGCCCTCGGGGTGACGGTGAGCCGGTATCGCGACGACGCCTTCGCGTTCGACGCGGCCTCTGAACACCTCTGCGAACAGTTCGGGACGGCGACGCTCGACGGTTACGGGTGCGCCGGGATGACGGGGGGCGTTGCTGCGGCCGGAGCGGCGCTCCGCTACGCCCAGGAGACCCAGCACTCACCCCTCTCCCACATATCGGGGCTTGCAACGAGGAACCCGTCGGGGAACATGGTGCTCGACGCGATCACTCTCAGGAACCTCGAGATCACGACGGGTATCAAGGGCCTCGCCGACGAGAACACGCTTCTTGCCACGCTCGACGTCACGGAGACCTCGATGGGGAGCCGGACGATGCGATCGCTCCTGATCAGCCCGCTGCTCGAAAAGGAGGCGATCGAGAAGAGGCTAGATGCGGTGGAGTGGCTCACCAGCCACGCGCTCGACCGGCAGGCGCTTCGGAGAGCCCTCGGAGATTTCGCAGATATCGAGCGGATCGCGGGAAGGATCGCCTACGGGAACGCCGGCCCCCGGGATCTCGCGACGCTGAAGGAGTCCCTGTGCGCGATCCCCGAACTCAAGTCGCTCCTCTCCGGTGATCTCCCGGCGCTCGTCAGCGAGGCCCTCGACGCGATGAGCGACCATGCCTCCGTCAGGGACCTCGTCGGGCGGGCGATCGTGGACGAACCCCCGGCGCGCGCGGTGACCGGCGGGATGATCCGCGATGGATTCAACGCCAAACTCGACGAACTCCGGCACCTCGCGACGTCCGGGAAAGACTGGATCGCGGAGTTCCAGCAGCAGGAGCGGGAGAGGACCGGTATCAAGTCGCTCAAGGTCGGGTACAACCGGATCTTCGGCTACTACATCGAGGTGACGAGACCGAACCTCGCCCTGGTTCCGCCGGAGTACGAGCGGAGGCAGACGACCGCGAACGGCGAGCGCTACACGATACCCGACCTCAAGGAGAAAGAGGCGATGATCGCGACCGCCGAGGAGCGGCTTGGCGCCCTCGAGGCGGAGATCTACGCCGAACTCGTCCGGACGCTCGCGGCGGACGTCCCCGACCTCCAGACGACCGCACGTGCCGTGGGGCTGCTCGACGTCTATTCGGCCCTCGCCGAGGTCGCCGCCCGGTACGGCTACTCCCGCCCGACGATCGAGGAGAGCGGCCGGATCGTCATCCGCGACGGGCGCCACCCGGTGGTTGAACGGCACCTCCCGGTGCCGTTTGTCCCGAACGACACCGATCTCGATGCCGCCGGCGACCAGATCACGATCATCACCGGGGCGAACATGGCGGGCAAGTCCACCTACATGCGGGCAGTGGCACTCTGCTGCATCATGGCCCAGATGGGGAGTTTCGTCCCGGCACGCCACGCGACGGTGGGGATCGTGGACCGGGTCTTCACCCGGGTGGGGGCGTTCGACGACCTCGCCTCCGGGCAGTCCACGTTCATGGTCGAGATGCTGGAACTCGCAAACATCCTGAACAACGCAACGCCGAAAAGCCTCGTGATCCTCGACGAGATCGGGCGGGGAACGAGCACGCTCGACGGGTGCGCGATCGCCCGGGCGGTGGTGGAGTTCCTGCACGGGAAGGCGGTCTCCGGCCCCAGGACGCTCTTTGCGACCCATTTCCACGACCTGGTCGACCTCGAAGGCTCGCTCAAGCGGGTGAAGAACTTCCACTTCGCCGTGAAGGATACCGGGACCGACGTCGTCTTCCTCCGGAAGATCATCCCCGGCGCGACCGACAAAAGTTACGGCGTCCACGTGGCGCACCTTGCCGGTATCCCGAAGAAGGTGACCGACCGGGCGATGGCACTCTTAAAGGAGGCATCGGTGCGGGAGAACCCCGGTGGGCCGCGGGCTCCCCGCTACACCCAGATGCTCCTCGTCGACCCCGGCGAGGGGGTCGACGAGGAGAACCCGGCGGTCAGGGAACTTGCGGCCCTGAACCCGGACGAGATGACGCCGATCGAGGCATTGAACGCCCTCTGCCGGTTGAAACGGCTTGCAAACGGGGACGGTGGTGAGCGATGACGAAGATACAGGTCCTCGACCCCGAGACAGTGAACCAGATCGCCGCTGGCGAGGTCGTGGAACGGCCCGCATCGGTGGTGAAGGAACTCCTGGAGAACGCGATCGATGCGGGCGCAACGAGCATCCTCATCGACGTCGCCTCGGACCTCGCCGGGATCACGAAGATACGGGTGACCGACAACGGCGAGGGCATGACGCCGGAGGAGGCGGTCCTCGCGTTCCATCCCCACGCGACGAGCAAGATCCGGGACATCGCCGATCTTTCCGCCATCAAGACCCTCGGGTTCCGGGGAGAAGCGCTCGCAACCATCGCTGCCGTCGCAGAGGTGACCCTGGTCACCCGCCCCCGGGGGGCCGCGGCGCTCGCCGGGGCACGGATCGTCGTCAGGGGCGGCGAGGTCGTGGAGAAGAGCGAAGTGGGTGCGCCGGAGGGGACGACGGTCGTCGTAGAGCGCCTCTTCTACAACACCCCCGCCCGCCGGAAGTTCTTGAAGAGCAGGAACACCGAACTCGCCCACATCTACGCCGTTGTGGAGAACCTGGCCCTCGCCCACGGTGACGTCGCCTTCCGGGTGGTGCATAACGGGAAGGAGCGGATGGGGACCCAGCGGTCGGGGGGACTCCTGAACGCTGTCGCGGGGCTCTACGGGGCAGACCTCGCCCGGGCGCTCATCTCGGTCGAGGGGAGGCTCCCCTTCCTCGCTATCCGCGGCTACGTCTCCCGCCCGTCGGAGAGCAGGGGGAACCCATCACAGGTCGTCATCAGCATCAACGGCCGGAGTATCACCTCCCGGCAGATCGCCGCCGCCATCCGGGAGGGCTACGGCACCCTCCTCCCGAAGGACCGTTACCCGGTGGCGTTCATCGACATTTCGATCGAGACCGGCCTTGTGGACGTCAACGTCCACCCAACCAAACGGGAGGTCCGCCTCTCCCGGGAGCCCGAGATCCTCGCGGCGGTCACGGCAGCCGTGGCGGAGGCGCTCGTCGGGCACGATCTCGCCCGTGACGTACCGGCCGAGCCGGTGCAGCAGCAGATCGTCGTGCCTGAGCCGGGGCCGGAACCGAGACCGGCGGTCGGCGAGGTCGAAGCGTCCTACACGGCACGACACCGGGAACTCGCCCTCTCGGATAAGCAACTCCGCCGGACGGAGGGCACGGGCGCGGAGAACCTCCTCCCGGCCATGGAGCCGGTCGGCCAGGTGGCGGCGACCTACATCGTGGCGGAAGGGGCCGACGGCACCCTCTACCTCGTCGACCAGCACGCGGCCCACGAGCGCGTCCTCTACGACCAGGTCACGGAGCAGCGCGATGCCGGAGCCGGGTCGCAGGAGTTGATCATACCCGTCGTCCTCTCGCTCCCGCCAAAGGAGTCCGCCGCGCTCCGGGACGCGATTCCTCTGCTCACAGGGGAAGGGTTCGTCATGGAGGAGTTCGGCCGGGACACCTTCGCCGTCCGGGCGGTGCCTGCCGCCCTCGGTGCAGTCGAAGACCCGGAGACCGTCAGGGAGACGATCGCCGACTTCCTCGCCGGCGAGTCCCGGACCGCGCCCGACCGACGGGAGGCGGTCACCTGCATCGTTGCCTGCAGGGGGGCGGTGAAGGCCGGCGCCCGGCTCACCCACGACCAGCAGAAGCGCCTCCTCGCACAACTCGCCCGGACAAAGACCCCCTGGACGTGCCCGCACGGGAGGCCGACGGTGGTGGCATTTGATAAGAGGAGACTCGACGGGATATTCAGGCGGAGATAAGGGGCAGGGCTCACTCGATACGAACCACCGCATTAAATCAGTCATTCCCCTATTTTACTGAGAATCTGGCGTTCAAGGAGCAAAATGCCGTATCAAAATGGATTTATTCTCAGTAGATCAGAATGGTTGCATGTCACAGTGGGGACACACCCGCTGCAGGCGACAGGATTGAATCACATGACATTACTCCAGCAGATCCGTCTCTGGATGAGGACCAGGAGCGAAGGAAACCAGTATCACGACTGTGAGAACGACTCAGTCATCGAACCCTACTTTGATATCTCTCCCGAAGCGATCCTCTCTCCAGATACCCCCGAGATCACGCCGGAGGAGATCGAGTGATGGGGACCTCCCATAAAACGCCCTACCGAACTTATCACCTCTAACCAGGAATATCTCCATCACTTTTTTATTACAACTTTTTTATTACACGGATACGGAGGGCTGTTCCCGGTACGACCGACCCGGTGCCCGCATCACCGGACCGGTAGAGTTCAAGCGGATGCGCCGCACGAAGACGAGGCAACCTGCCCCCTTCCCCGTCGCCGGAGACCACACGACGCATAACCCGGGAAAGTGGAGGGCAACGGCTAGAAAACGGCGCGGCCGGGAAAAAATGGGTCAGAGGAACCGGAACGACTCTGCCGCCGGAGCCGCGTCAACATTGTAGAGGTCATACTCTACGGGGAAGACCGTGTGCATGACCGAGTATATCCGGTCATCCCTGAGGGCGTAGCGGATGACGAAGTCGTAGCGGTCTTCCTCGACTATGGGGACGGAGAAGACCGACCTGTATGCCGGGACACCATCAAGCGAGATCCGTTCCGTGGATACCCATTCGGCCCCGATATCGGCGCGGAGATCCTTCGCATAGGTCGCGTTCAGTGCTCCAAGGACCCTCTCCGTCTCTTCCTGGTCCGAGAGCGGGGCCACGGTAACACGGACCTCCTCGTGCTTCACCGGTGAGGAGAACCATACGCTCTCGCCGGACTCGGTGAAGAACCATCCCTCCGGGCAGGTGAGCGCGTAGCCGTAGGTGATGTTGAGATACGTGCCGTTCGCCGGGACCGGCGCCGGAGTAGGCGTCGGGACGAATGTGGGCTCGCCCGGAGTGGGGTCAGGCCCGGAGGGCTCTCGCGAGGAGAGCCCCGGGAGTGTGACCGCGATCAGCGCGATCAGCGCGACCGCAAGAACCCCGGTGAGCAGGAGTCTCTGTGCCTTCATGGTTATCCGGGTAGGTGGCCCGGGATATCATAAATACCCATCAGTCACGTCGCGTTGACGACCGTGATCCTTCCTTCGACCGCCGGGGCTACCGGGGAGGCCTCGCGCAGGTACTCGAGGACCGGGTCGATATCGGAGACCTCGAGCGCGGTCACGACCCCCTCCTTGCATACGTCGTAGCCGTCCCCGCCACCGGCGGTGAACTCGCTCATCACCACCCGGTAGGTACGGTTCTCATCGAGGGGCGCCACCGTGCCGCCGGAGGTTATCGAGACGGTTTTGACACGATCGCCCGGGTGGACCACCTGCGGCGTGCCGTTGCCGTCGTAGGTCACGGTATACGGCGTCGCCCCTGCATCGATGGTGCAGGCAAGACCGCCCACCTGCAGGAACCCGCCCGAAGGGACTCCGCTCGTCTCCTCCGAGAGGGCTGCAGCGGAGACTTCCAGTGCCTGCTGAACCTGCCTGCCCGTCAGGTTGACGACAACAAGCTGGTTCCCGAAGGGGAGGATCGTCTCCAGGTCCTCGCCGGAGAGCGGACCGGCCGGAAGGATGGTGTCCCCGCGGATGCTGCCGCCGTTGACGAACGCGATCTCCGCTCCCGGCAGCGCTGCCCGCCAGGCGTCGGCGATCAGGTTGCCTGCCGCCGCCTCGCCGCACCGGACCGTGCTCCTCCGGAGGTCGAGGGACGCTGCAAGTGTCCCGACCGTCCCGCCGGCGGCGCTCTGCTCGAGGGGGTAGAGGGCAAGGAGGGCATCCACCGCCGGGTCCGCGGGGGTGGTGTTGTCAAGGAAGACCCACTCCCACGACGGGTCCTCGATCCCCCCTCCGGCATAGGTGAACCGGAAGACGCCAAGGCGTTCTCCTCGCGTCCCACCGCTGACGATGACGGTCTCCCAGCCACCGGGCCCCTCCACCGTCTCGTTGACGTAGATATGGTCGTGCCCGCCGACGATCAGGTCGATGCCCGCGACCGAGCGGGCGACCTCGCGGTCAAGTTCCGCCCCGGTGTGGGTGAGGGCGATCACGATCTCCGCCCCCTGTTCCCGGAGTTCCGCCGTCGCCCGGGCGGCAACCCCTGTGACGTCGGGGTCGACCGCGACCCCGTCGCCGGGCCGGGAGAGCCGGGCAAGGTCGGGCGTCATCAGCCCGAAGACACCCACCTTCACTCCGGCGGCGTCGAGGACCACCGAGGGCTGCACCGCCCCGGCGGGGACGAGGTTTGCAGAGACGACCGGGTATCCGGCGTGACGGGTCGCGTTCCAGTAGGTGGCCGCGCCGTAGTCGAACTCATGGTTTCCGGGGCAGGCGGCGTCGTAGCCGGCGAGGGTCATCGCCCGCAGTTCGGGCTCGCCCCCAAACCTGCTGTAGAGCGGCCCGGTGAGGTCGTCGCCGGCCGAGAGGAGGAGCGCACCGTCTGCGGTGGCCCCAATCGCCGCGGATGTCGCAGCGATTCGCGAGAGTCCGCCGACCAGGGACCCGGTCTCGTTTTGGTACGGCTCCGCCTGGCCGTGCAGGTCCGACGTGAAGATCACCACGAGGTCGAGAGAAGGGTCCTCCGCCCCGTCCGGGAGCAGGACGAAGGCCCCTCCGGCAACGACGGCGATGATGACGACGAAAAACAGATTGCGGGGTATCATTGCCTGGAGTTTCGTATTCCGGGGATATATTGGCTCTGGTTGCAGGCGAGAGGCTCCAGATTCATCTCATGCCCATACGCTGCTTGCGTACCATCCTGCCCGAAGTATACCTTTCCAGAACAGGGTGCCCGTCCCCTGCTGGCACAGCCAGTACAGCGTTCCGGATCCGACGCTCGCATGAGTCCCCTCACCGGCCCGACCGGGGACGGCCAAAGATTTCCGGACCGGAGCGAGAAATGAAGGCGGATATTGGTGATACAACCATTCTAAGCATTTTTGACCCATTTTCAACAAGGATCAGCCATGTTAACGCATTATAATTAACCCCATCTCGAAAGGCAATGGTTTTCTCCATGAGGATGAAAAATCTCACCAATTCGGCGGGTCGTCCAGAAGATCGACCTGTTTCCGCCGAACGCTAGTATACAGGTGTAATGATGACAAAGACCAGTTACGTGCTCTGTGCACTCATCATCGCAGCCGGCATCCTCTGTTGCGGCTGCACCACGACAACACCGGCCTCCACGGCCGAAACACGGACGATCACCGATATGGCAGGGAACCAGATCACACTCCCCGCTAGCGGAGCAACGTTTGGTATCTTCGGCGGTCCCATCAGCCAGGTGCCTTACCTCCTTGGAGCGAACGAGAGCGTCACTGCAGTCACAAAAGGGCCGCAGATGATGGAGATGATGCAGCAGATGGACCCGGGCATTGCCAGCAAACCAGCGCCGCGGACGACAAACGGCAATGTGAACATCGAGCAACTCCTGGTCACCAACCCCGACTGCGTCATCGCCTTCGACGTCGACGGCGAGATCGTGGAGTCGCAAACAGACATCCCGGTCATCTACCTCTCCGGGACCATGAGCGACGGGTTCGATGAGATGCGGCAGGAGATCGTCTTCATGGGCGAGGTCTTCCAGAGACCTGAACGGGCCCAGGCCTACATCGATTACCTGGATGAGACCCTCGCGTTCCTCCAGAATCGTACCGCGGACATCCCCGAGGATGAGCGGGTCACTGTCTTCCTGGGCGAAGGCGTAAGCCACCTCCAGACACTCGGGGGCGACACGTTCTTCACCGAGTGGACCGAGGCCGCGGGATGCAGAAACGCCGTCGCCGCCATCGAGACCACCCAGGGCCAGCAGGAAGGGATGCACACCGGCATCAATGAGGTCTCGATGGAGCAGGTCCTTGCCGTCGACCCCGGCCTCATCATCATCGATACCAGCAGCCCCGCCGAGCTCGCGAACGACAACCGCTGGAAGGAACTCACCGCCGTCAAAGAAGGCAGGGTTTACAAGCAACCGACCGGGCTCTTCCTCTGGAGCCGCCCGTCCGCCGAGTCCGCCGTCCTCTACCCGGTCTGGCTTGCGTATAAGGCTTACCCCGACCGCTTCGCCGACGTCCCGCTCACCGACCGTGTGAAGGACTTCTACAACGAGATCTTCGAGTTCCCCATCACTGATGCGCAGGCGCAGAAGGTCATCGACGGCGCCTACGGAAGCGTGACGTTCGGTCAGGTGCAGCAGTCCGGATGAGACCGAAGACGATAGACGCCAAAAGTGCGTATACCGACGGTGGAGGAGCACCGGTGGCCAGGACGGCAACGACCGGACCGGGTCAGGCTGACGGCCGGGGCTGGGGAGAACAGCACCCCGGCACCGTTCTGGTCTTCCTCCTCGCCGTGCTCGGGATCGTTGCGTTTGCCGCCCTGATGCTCGGGCGGTATATAATCCCGCCGGAGACGGTGGCAGCGGTGATCCTGAGTTCGGTCCTCCCGATCGAGGAGACCTGGTCCTCGACGGCAGCCAGTGCCGTCGTGAACGTCAGGATCCCCCGGATCATCGCCGGACTGCTCGTCGGAGCCGGCCTCGCCATCAGCGGGGCCTCGTTCCAGGGAATGTTCCGGAACCCCTTAGTCTCTTCGCAGATCCTTGGCGTGGCCTCGGGAGCGGGTTTTGGGGCGGCGATCGGCATCCTCCTCTTCGACAGCCTTGTCGTCGTCCAGATCCTCTCGTTCGTCTTCGGCCTCCTCGCCGTGGGGATGGCCTACGGCCTCAGCCGGGTCAGGAGCACGACCCCAATCCTGATGCTCGTTCTCTCGGGTATCGTGATCTCATCGCTCTTCTCGGCCCTCACCTCAATGGTGAAGTACGTGGCTGACCCGATGAACAAGATGCCGGCGATCGTCTTCTGGCTGCTGGGGTCGCTCAACCACGTCTCGACACCGGACCTGCTGGTCCTCGGTCCGATCATAGCGGTCTCAATCCTGGGGCTGCTTGCCGTCCGATGGCGGATAAACGTCCTCACCATGGGCGATGAAGAGGCACGGGCGCTCGGGGTGAACACCGAACGTTTGAAACTGATCATCATCCTCCTCGCGACGGTGATCACCGCTGCGGCGGTCTGCATGAGCGGGATCATCGGGTGGATCGGGCTTGTCATACCACATATGGGGCGGATGCTCGTCGGACCGGACAACCGCTACCTTCTGCCGGTCTCAGTGCTTCTCGGCGGGGCATTCCTGGTCGCGGTCGACACCGTTGCGAGGACGGCAGCCCCCGCGGAGATCCCGATCGGCATCCTGACAGCGGTCATCGGAGCGCCGATCTTTGCGATCCTGCTCCGGCGGAACAGCACGGGGTGGTAAGCATGGGGAGCAGCATCAGCGTAGAGGATATAGCGTTCAGTTATCCAGGGGGAGCGGCCGTCTTTACGGGTATCACGCTCCCCGTTGAGGAAGGAAGTGTCTTCTCCCTCCTCGGCCCGAACGGCACCGGGAAGTCCACGCTCCTCAAGTGCATGGCCGGACTCATCGCCCCCTCGCACGGCCGCGTCCTCCTGGACGGCCGGGATATTGGAGGGATGCAGCCGCACGAGATTGCCCGCCGGGTCGGGTTTGTCCCCCAGACACAGGTCTCGCCGTTCCCGTTCCGGGTCAGGGATATTGTCCTGATGGGCAGGGCACCTCACCTCAGCCCCTTTGCAGCTCCATCACCACAGGATGAGACCGTTGCGGCCGATGCTCTTGACCGGGTCGGGGTCTCGCATCTCGCCGACCGGCCATGCACCGCGATCAGCGGTGGCGAATGGCAACTGGTCCTGATCGCCCGGGCGATCGCGCAGCGTCCGGGTGTTCTCCTCCTCGACGAGCCGACGTCGCACCTGGACCTCGGCAACCAGATGCGGGTGCTCGACGTCATCAGGGGGCTCGCCGAAGACGGAATCACCATCATCGTTGCGACGCATTTCCCGGATCACGCTCTCCTGACATCGAGCAGAGTCGCAATCCTGAAAGACCAGAGAATTCTTGCCGTGGGGCCTCCGGACGACGTTATCCGTGAGGACACCATGCGCCAGGCCTACGGCGTGGAAGTTAGGATCATGCACCTTGATGATCCGTTCAACCGGCGGATCTGCGTACCCGTGGCAGGAAGAGGGATACCATGACAGAGAGATCACACGAACCGTTTGCCGGCAAAGGGGCCGGGAGTATGGATGCCATCGCGAAGGGGCCTTTTGCGCCGATATATCCGGTCATCGCCCGGCAGGCCATCGATGCCTGCGGCATTACCGAGGGCAGATGCGTCGATATCGGGTGCGGGCCCGGGCACCTTGCGATGGCGCTCGGGGCCGCAAGCAATCTCAGTATCGACGCTCTTGACTCATCAAACGACATGCTTGCGATTGCACGGCAGAATATCCAGGAAGCCGGGCTCACCGACCGGATACACCCGGTCTGCGGCGACGTTCACGACCTCCCCTACGATGACAACGCCATCGGCCTGATCGTGAGCCGTGGCTCGTTCTTCTTCTGGGATGACCGCGTCCGGGCATTCCAGGAGATCTATCGGGTGCTCCGGCCGGGCGGGAGGACGTTCGTCGGCGGTGGGTTCGGGACTCCTGCTCTGAAGGCGGAGATTACGGAGAAGATGCGGGTCATCGACCCGGAGTGGGAGGTGAAGGCCGCAGAGCGGCTTGCCCCGAAGAACAGGGACGCCATCCGCCGAGACCTTGAGATGACGGGAATCTCTGCCTATGAGGTCCACGAGGGCGAAGCCGGGTTCTGGATCATCATGCGGAAGTGATCGAGGGATGCGATGCACCATATGTGAGGTCGGATGTGAGATCCCACCCGAAGGAATGGGGAGATGCCGGATGTATCGAAACGACGGGACCGGGATCGTCGAACGGTTCCCGGACGCCTTTCTCGCCGCCTTCCCTGTCGCCGTCGAGACGCTCCCGGTGCTCCACTTCTTCCCCGGCGCGAAGTTCCTCCAGGTCTGCACGGTCGGATGCAACCTCGCATGCGGCGGGTGCGTCTCGGAGATCCTCGTCGGACATGCCGATTCGCTTGCAGCCACCGGGGAGTACCTCGGCCCCGACGACCTGCTCCGCCTTGCGGCCGAGAACGCCTGCACCGGGATCGCCTTCGCCCTGAACGACCCGATCGCCTCCTTCCCGACCTTCTGCCGCCTCGCAGAGAGAGCGCGGGAAGAAAGCCTCCTCGTCGGCTGTTCCACGAACGGTTACATGACCGAATCATCCGCCCTGCGCCTCCGCGACCGGGTGGACTTCGTCAATATCGGGCTCAAGGGAGCGACCGACGCGAGTTACCGTGCCTGCGGGGCGAAGAGCGCAGCACCGGTCTTCCGGACGGCCCGGTTGCTTCACGAGGGAGGGGTGCATGTCGAGGCCTCCGTCGTCTACCGGCGGGGTGGTGAGGACGAGGTGATCGACGCGGCACGGATGCTCGCGGCAATCTCCCCCGATATCCCCCTGCAGGTGATGCGGTTCGTTCCATTCGGCGATGCAGGTCTCGGCGAGGAGCCAACGATTTACGCAAGCGAGGAACTCTGCAACCGCCTCCACGATATCCTCCCCCGGGTCTACCTCTTCAACTCACCGGGAACAGCGCATCTGACGACCTTCTGCCCGGCATGCGGGAAGCCCTGTATCGAGCGTGAGTTCTTCGGCCCGATGGGCTCGCACCTCGCCGGCCGGGCGCAGACGGTCTGTGGATGCGGCCGCGTCCTCCCGGTTCGGGGTGCCGCGAGCCCCACGGTCTTCTACGAACCCGGGATGATGGGCGGATACCGGGTCACCCGGGGGCTCGAGATGGTCTGGGCAATCCTCGCCTGCCTCGGCGTGGAGGAACAGGCGGTCCTCGCCCGCATCTGAGGCGAAGTTCTCCGGACCGGGATGCTCGGAAAGGAGCTGCACGACCGGATGAACAACATCGACGCCTATCTCGACCTCGTCATGGACTTTGCCCGCCGGACCGGCCGCGAGGAGGCGGGAAGAGACCTCTCCACCTACATCCGGGAACGGCTGGAGTTCATTCGGGAACGGGTGGCGGGTGCGCCGCTGCCCCGGGTCTACTACGCCATGGGTCACCCGCTCTTCGCCCTCAATCCCGGCCGGTTCGAGGGGAAACTCGTGGAGGCGGCCGGTGGCACCTACGTCAACCGGGAGATAGGCCGGGAGGGGAAACCCGGGGTCACGCTATCCCGGGAGGAGTTCGTCGCACTCGCGCCGGAGTACCTCTTCACGTCAGGGTTCCTCACCTCCACGGTCGAGGATACCCTCCGCTACTGCGCGGAGCACGGCCTCAATGTGCCGGCAGTCCGGGACGGCCGGGTCTACTCGATGCGCCCGTCGTGGGACTTCGGGAGCCCCCGGTGGATCCTTGGCCTGATGACGATCGCAAACACACTCCATCCAGACCTCTTCGCCTTTGATATCGAGGAAGAGGCGGATAGGTTCTACCGCCGGTTCTATGGGGTGCCGTATCGGGCGGCCGATGCCAACCGTTCGTTCGCGCATCCGGGAACGGAGTGGCGGTAGCGGGGCGTCCGGCCCCGGCTCTCCCCGCCACCGGCTCAGGAGAGCAATCCCGGTCGTGAAGCGGTCAGGAAGCCCCTGCGGGGAGACGGACGTAGGCGAGCAGGTCATCGAGCGTATCCACATACTCAACCTGGATGCCGGTCTCCTCCTCGATGAACTCTTCTGCGTCCACGACAATCGGCCGCTGCCGCGTGAGCCCCAACCATCCGGATGAGAGGGGTTCCTCGCGGTAATCGACTGCCTGGTCGTTCTCTTCAGAGAGGAGCAGGAGCGTCTTCCCGCTCTCCGCCGCAGCATCGGCCTTCTCCAGGATCCCGCTGACGGGGCCGATGGTGCCGTCCTCATCGATGGTGCCGGTCACGGTCACGCTCTCGTTGATTGCGAACTCCTCAAGAACCGAGAGGAGCAGCGTGGTCATCAGCGCCCCGGCACTGGGGCCGTCGATCTCGGAGACCTCGTCCGGGGCCTGGATACTGAAGATGACGTCGCTCTCCGCAAGGTCCACGTGAGAGTGGTTGGCGGCAAGGGCGACCGCCCGGTTCGCGGCATCCTGAAAGGCTATCCCCATCAGGGGCGTTGTCTGGACGAGCACCCGCCCTCTCCCCTCCACGACCTCGACCGAGACATTCACCATCGCCCCCTCTTCCGTCACCCGGTCCATAGCAAAAGGGCCCCCCCGATCGGCCTCGACCCTCTGGAGGATGACCGGTGCCTGCATCGAGGCCATGCTCCCGGCTCCCGCCTCGTTTTCCGGAGGGGGAAGGGGCAGGGTCTCGACCGGGGGCGTCCCCCCGGGTTGGGAGAGAGCCGGGGAGAGGTCACCCTCCGGAACGAGGGCGACGGCCAGGAAGAAGACGTTCATCACAAACGACAGAATGAGCAGGGCTGTCAGGGTCTTCTCCCGTACGCGCATATGCTGCCCGCATACCATTCATCCGGATATATACCTTTCCGAGGGGAGACCGGGGCAGGTCTCCTCCCCGGGTAGACCAGGGACTGTGGAGCCGGTTGAAAAAAGTTGTTACAGGCCCGGGCTAATTCTCCCCGCCGAGGTTCAGTCTCTTCGTCTTCCAGGCCCCCCGCCGGTAGAAGTAGAGGTCAACCAGGAAGACCACCACGGTACCGCAGACCACCGCGTACCAGATGAACTGCAGCGGCAGGCCCATCGCAACAAAGATCGCAGCAAGACCCACCTGCACGATCAACTGCCCTATGATCGCTGCATACATGCCGGGTTTGGTCATCCCCGCACCGTTCATCGCAAACCCCATCGTCATCGCCATGGCTATCACGAAGTACGAAGTCGGGACGATCTGCATGAACGGGATGCCGTTCGCAAGCGACTCGCCGGTCGCGCCGAAGAACGCCAGGAGATGCTCCGCAAACCTCAGGTAGAGGAGACCCACAACCACCATGAACGACGCGTTCGCGATCATCGCAATCCGGACTGCCTTCTCCGCTCTCTCCACCTTCTTTGCTCCCAGATTCTGCCCGACCATCACCGCGACTCCCGTGCAGAGCCCCATCACGACGATCAGGCCCAGCATATCAAGGCGCTGGCAGATACCGTATGCTGCTACCGCTGCCGTGCCATACAGCGCTATGATCGCGGTCATCCCGAGAAACGCAAAACTCCTGACACCGCTCTGCACCGCCGATGGGATCGTGACCTTCACGATGTCGAGGATCAGTCGCGGTTCAAGTGTCCACTTCTTCGGGAACCTGACCGGTCCGTTCTTTTTGGACGGCAGGAGATACATCGCCCCGATCAGGAGCAGCACGCCGATCGCACGCGACGTAAGGGACGCATACGCTGATCCGGCTATCCCGAGTGCCGGAAGACCGCCAAGACCCATGATAAGCGTCGGGTTCAGGACGATGTTTGTGATGTTCACCGCGATCATCACAAACATCGGTGTCCGTGAATCTCCCGTACTCTGGAAGACAGTCGTCAGGATCATCAGGGTGACAAAAATGAACGCCCCCATCAGCATCGGCGAAAGGAAGCGCGTCCCCTCCGCTGCAACCCCGGGATCCGCTCCAAGGAGCAGGAGGAGATCCTCTGACCAGAAGAGACCGATGACCGCAAGGACCGCCGAGAAGGTGAGCGCCAGATAGAGCGAGTGCGAAAGGATCACCTGGATACGCTCGAACCGCTCCGATCCATACGCACGCGAGACGAACGCAGCGGTTGCCGTCACGACCCCGAAGATCACGGTCGTGAGCACCATGATGATGGATATGCTCATCGCTCCCCCGGCAATCGAGACATCGCCAAGTTTGCCGATGAAATACATATCCACCACCTCCAGGATGCTCGCGAGGAAATTGCTGATGATGATCGGGAGAGCCACTATCAAGAGGCCTTTTCCAACCGATCCCTCGGTGAGGATGTTATTGGAAGAGTTCATTGTCAAGTGATCATATATAAAGGGGGTCAAAGATGATAAAGGTTCATTGGCAGATTCAGTGTAATTTTCCCGTAAATTCTTGAAGGGGGGCCAATTCGGCGTTCAAACGAGGTACTGGAAACATCCGGGTATCCAGAGGAAGGTGGTGGAACATTTCACCTGGCCTGTTGGTCCTGGTGCACAGGATAGCCGTCCCGGGCCGGCACCTGGCCATCCCGGATCGGTGAAGGCTTGCGCAATCAGGCCCGTTCCAGGCTTCGGGGATTGGTGCAGTGAGGAGAGAACCTGTGGGTTTTCCCCTGCATTCAAATAGATTCATCCACTAACGGTGATCAGGAAGGATGCCCTCTGTCATTTGAATGCAGCCAGTGCGGCGAATGCTGCAGTCACCTGGGTCTGGTCCATACGATCCATACCGATTATGGGAATGGCCGTTTCCTGATCCGCAACCAGTACACGGGTGAAACGACAGAGGTCTCGATCGATCCGGATAAAATCGCCCTGTTTGCCGACAGGAGCATCTTCTCCGAGCGACCGGAGGCGTGCCCGTTCTTCCGGTACGATGCGTCGGCCGCGAAGGGATACTGTACCGTCCATCTGACGCGTCCTGAGATCTGCCGGGACTACGGCTGCTGGCGCCTGCTCATCCTTGATGCTTCGGGGAGAAGAGCCGGGAGGATCATGGGCCAGCGTCACCTGGCCTCAGAGGATGCTCTACTGACCCGGCTCTTTGAAGAAGAGATCAACCGCCGGGTCGAACCCGACGATTCCGCATGGGACCGGCACGTGATCGAGGTACTGGTCAGGGCCGGCTACACGGTGCGGACCTGACCTGAGCGGCCGCGGAGCTCCCGGCGAAGGGGGTCCGGGGTATCCACTATCATCCTGCCCGGCAGAGGTCCCGCATCGCCCGGATCACGTAGAGGGTCTCGTCCTCGACCCTCTCCTCGTCGACGATGAACGCGACGAACCCCTGCCGGGCAAAGAGTTCCCGCACCGCGCCCGGGTCGGTCAGGGACGAGACGAGGAGGAGAACCCGCCCAAACGGCGAGAGCACCCGACCGATCTCCGCGACGAACCGTTCAATCACGACCCTTCCCGTCGGCCCGCCGTCGAGGGCGTACTCCAGCCAGTCATCGATCCGCTCCTCAGGGAGCGTCGGGAGGTACGGGGGATTGAAGAGGATGAGGTCGAACGGGCCACAGAGCCCCGAGAAAAGATCGGTTCGGACCGCCGCTACCCCGCGGGCGCGGGCGCACGCCACCGCGTGGGGGTTGATGTCGGTCGCGACCACCGCCGCCCGGCCGGAAAGTCCGGCCGCGACGTAACCGCTCCCGGTCCCGACCTCCAGCACCCGGTCGGTCGGCCGGACCTCGGCAAGCGCCGCCCGGAGGAGGAGAAACGAGTCCTCGGCGGGAGAATAGACCTGGTCGGGGAGCATCCCTAGCTCCCGCTCATCTTGTTTGCTATCAGCGCAAACTCCTCGAGCGTCAGGTTTTCGGGCCGACGCTGCAGGAGATCGTCGGGCAGACCTGCAATCGCCCGCTCGATCGCCTCGGGTGCAAACGTATCCTTACCGCTCCGGAGCCCCTTCCGGACAGTCTTTCTCCGGTGGGAGAAGAGCACCCGAATGACGTCGGCATAGACATTCCGGTCGGCGATCGGGTACGGCGGCTCGTGCGGCGTTATCCGGACCACCCAGGAGCGGACCTGGGGCCTCGGGCGGAACGAGCCGGGCCCGAGTTCGAGGAGCGGTTTTACGGAAGCATAGGTCTGCACCATCACCGAGAGCCGCCCGACGTTGGACGTCCCCGGCGGCGCAATCATCCGCTGGCCGAACTCCTTTTGGTACATCAGGACCGCGACCTCAAAGCCGATCTCAAGCAGCCGGAACGTGATCTTCGAAGAAACAGAGTAGGGGAGGTTCGCGACGACGATATCAAACGGCGGGAGGTCCACCTTCCTCGCATCACCCGGGACGATCTCGAGACGGTTCTCCTCGATCTCGTCGGCGAAGGCTATCTCAAGTTCATCCACAAGAGCCGGATCGATCTCTACCGCAATGACGTGTGCACCGCGGTCGAGGAGGGCACGGGTGAGGATCCCCTCACCGGGGCCGATCTCAAGCACCCTCCGACCGGAGACATCAACAAAACCGGCAATTCTCTCGACGGCTCTTTTGTCGACGAGAAAATGCTGATCCCTCGGAGCGCTCATCTCGATGTGAAGATATGATACTTCTCGTCCGGGTCCTCGATCTCGCGCAGGATCCGACTGACGATCATCCGGCTCGGGTGCGGGAGCGACTTGATCCGCGCAGAAATATCGGCGAAACTCTCGAACGGTTTCTTCTCTCGCTGTTCGATGATCTCCCACAACAGTTTCTTCCCGATGCCGGGGAGCAGATGCAGCATGTGGAACTTCGGTGTGATGGAGATGGACTTGTTGAAGAAGTCGACGAATCGCGATTCGTTCTCACGAACGATCTGCTCGATCACGAACGGCAGTTCGAGCTTCGCCGTCGCCGTCAGGTCCGTGTAGTTCATTCGCCGCTTGACGCGCTCGATCTTCTCCCGCTCCGCATCGCCGATGTAGACACGGTCATAGACCTGAATATCCGCACCCGCCTTCGGGACAAGTTCGAGCAGCTTGAACTGGTCCACGCCGACTGCGAGAATAACCGGTTCACGCTTGTAGACGGGACGCTGGTCGCTCGCATATCCCAGAGGAAGGATATCGATGACTACCGCATTCTCCTCTTTCCTTTCGGTCTTCATTGACGCCACCCCCTTCGATCAGAAGTGAGTCATTACCAGGTCGAGGATCTCGTCCAGTTCGTCCGGCGTGAGGTTGAACCGTTCCTTGGCGTAGATTGCGCGGAGCTCGTCCCGGGTCCGCGGCATCAGGTTCGCGATGCGATAGGCGATCTCTTCCTTCATCTTCTCGAGCTTCATCAGCTCGCTGACGAGGTCGCGGGCCTTCTCTGAGGACGTCCGGGAAAGATGATTGGCATGCTCGATACTCTTACGAAGCTCGTAGGACATCTCTTCGCCAGACTCGAGCCGGGCTGCCTCCACGGAAAGGAGAGTGTCACGCAGTTCGGGAAGCAGCATCCGCTCTTCGCTCACGATTCGTTTAACCTTCATGCCAATCACTACCGTTGAGGATTATACTTTCTGCGCTTTTAGATGTTGCGGTCTCGCAATCACCTGTTTTATCGTATCGCCATCCCTGACCTCGAGCACCCACGCGCGTCCGCGCTGTCCGATGACCGTACCGGTCTTCCCGTGGAATCTCCGGTGGGGCATGCCCTTCTGGACACTTGGTTCGACCACAACGTGCACCCGCTGCCCGATCTCGAAGTTCTGAATCACCGAGGTGACCGGGGGGATACCGCGTTTTCTGAGGTCTTTCTTGAACTTATACCGCGTCTTCTTGCGTGGTCCATTGTGATGTGCCATTGCTTACTCACCATACTCGTTTGCTGTTTTGACCAGCACCACATCGAGGCTGACAACACTTGCGGTGCGCCCCAGGATCTGGGCAAGGCTGGGCTGGGTTCTGCCGCCGTCACCCGATACCAGTTCTTTGATGTAGAGGCCCGCTTCACCGACGACTTCGACCCAGTATCCGTCGTCCTGTCTGCCTGTACACCCGATATCGAGGACCTGCCGTTCCCGAACTAAATCTGCCCGTCGGTGTGACACCCTTGTAGGGGTGCGCTGCCGTATCGTTACACCTTTCAACTGATCGAGGGCCGCCCTGAACTCATCTGGCGCTACAGGGCCGTCGGTCTCGACCAGGATCCTGTATTTTTTATGCGCTTTGTCGGACTTAAGGCTTTGCACCGTCTTCCGATCAGCCCATCCGGCAAGGTGAACTGCCACCCGGCCCCCGGCGCTCCGGTTGATCTCCTCTTCGAGCGCCGCGAGATCCACCGATCGCTTCCTCGGCGCCTCGACCTCCATCACGAAGGGGCGGCCCGACCCGAGCATTCGGGCGTCGATATCCTCCCGGCCGGCGCCGTGCAGGATGGCGTTCTCCCCGTCGAAGGCCTCGACCACCGGCCGTCCGATCAGTTCCTCGACGGAGTCGGCGTACTGCTTGCCGGTGAAGTTGCACCGCTCGCACCCGGCCCCCCTGCAGGCCCGGCAATCCCAGTGGGTCTGCGGGATCCCCCGCTCGTACTTCATATACCGGCCGGTAAAGAAGATCGGGTTGACCTGCACCTCGACCGCCTCCTCCGCGAGGTCGAGGATCACCACGACGTCGGGTCGTTTGAGATCGGCCGTCTTCCCGGCGAGGGTCGAGACGGCCTTCCCCACCTCCCGGTTCATCTCCGCCTTCATCGGCTCGGGGTCGTGGAGGGAGAGGTCGCTCCAGACCATCTCCTCGCTCTCCGCCACGAGCGGCGGCACCTTCGTCCCGATGAGGAACGTCGAGAACTCGATGCCGGCAAGCGCTTCCACAACTTTCGCGGCCCAGAGATCGGTGCGGGAGAGTTCCCCGCCGCAGATCCAGCAGGATCCATGCTCCGGCTCCTGGTGCGGCACGTTTGCCACGATCTCCCGGGTGATCCGGAGCGCCCTGCCCCGCTCCTCATTCGTCAGTCCGAACGACCGCTTGCCGAAGAAGCGTCCAAGACAGTGATCGCAGGTCTCGCCATACTCAAGAATTGCTTCTACTGCTTCAATGATGTCCATCCGGACTCCCTCCGGTCCATCTCATTTAAGAGAACAGTGATTGTATGATCGGCATGCAGCGACCGCGGCCCTACTGAGTAGCGAGGATACCCCTCGATCAGGCTCTCCTCCTCCGGCGTGAGGTTCTGATGGTCCGAGAGGAGATAGTTCTCCGGGAGCGCCTGAGCGGTCCTGATATCCTCTCCCGCCTCGTCGAGGACCGCAAACGGCATCTCGGCAAGGAGCCGGGAGAGCCCGCCGCGGCGGATGTAAACCCCGGGTGTCGACTCCCGGAACTCATCCCCGCAGGGGATCGAGAGCGCCTTCTTGATCAGGGCGGCGCTGCTCCGCTCGTCCGGCGAGAGGTAGCGCACCTCGCTCCCCCGGAAGAGGACGGTCTTCTCCGGACCGGGTTCTCCACAGAGGATGAGGTAGCACTCGACGTCGCGCCGCAGGTCGTGGGAGAGGAAGAACGAGGAGTTGACCGAGCGGCAGAGGACGTCCATCCGCCCGCCGCTGCCCGGAAGATCGTTGAGGCTGAAGGTGCCGCTCGTTGCGGCAAGGTGGCCTACGACAGCAAACCGCTTCATCTACTGGGTCCTGCCGAACTTCTTCATCATGCGCTGCATGTTGAACTTGCCGCCGCCCATGCCGCGCATACCCTTCAAGGCGCGCTGCATGATCTTGTAATACTTGATGAGGTCCCGGACATCATCAGGCGTCACCCCGGCACCGCGGGCGACACGCTGGACCCGGGAACTCCCGATGATCGAGGGGTCGTCGAGCTCCGCGGGCGTCATCGAGTCCATGATCACCTTATAGCGCTCCATCTTGGTGCTGGTGATGTCATAGGCGTCGTCAGGGATCTGCATGCCGCCGAGGGGGAGCATGCTCATGATCTGCTTCAAGGGCCCCATCTTGTTCAACGCCTCGAGCTGCTTATACATGTCCCGGAGCGTGAACTTCCCCTTGAGCATGGCGTTGACGTCGATATCCTCGGCCGAGACCGCCTCCTCTGCCCGTTCGACGAGCGCTTTCAAGTCGCCCATCCCGAGCAGCCGGGATATGAACCCGTCCGGGTCGAACCGTTCAAGGTCCTCGATCGTCTCGCCGCTCCCGATAAAGACGATGCCGCTCTGCGTCTCCGCGACCGCGGAGAGCGCGCCGCCACCCCGTGCAGTGCCGTCCATCTTCGTGACCAGGACGCCATCGATCCCGATCGCCTCGTGGAACCGGCGGGCCTGTTCGCTCGCCTGCTGACCGAGCGCCGCGTCGATGACGAGCCAGCGGTGGTCGGCGCGGGAGATCTCGTTGATGTTGACGATCTCCTCGATCAGATTCTCTTCGAGGGCGTGCCGCCCTTGAGTATCGATGATGATGACCTCGTACAGCTTCCGGAACTTCGGCAGCCCTTCGCGGACGATCTTGAGAGCGTCCTTCTCGTTCGGGTCGCCGAAGCAGGGAACGCTGATCCGGTCGCAGAGGGTCTTCAACTGGTCATACGCACCAGGCCGGAAGGTATCGGCGCAGATCACCCCGACCCGCAACCCCTTGCGCTGGAAGTAGCGGGCGAGTTTTGCGGTCGTCGTGGTCTTGCCGCTCCCCTGCAGTCCCGCCATCAGGATCGTCTGGGGTCCGAGCGCCACCTCGCCCGGCTTTCCCATCAGCCGGACGAGTTCCTGGTAGACGATCCGCAGGACATGCTCACGAACACCCATCCCTTTCGGGGGCTCCTCATCGAGGGCGCGCTGCTTGATCGCCTGCGAGAGCTGCATCACGAGTTTGACGTTGACATCCGCCTGAAGAAGCGCCCGCTGCAGGTCGCGCACCAGTTCGTCGACCGCAGCCCGATCGATCACCGTCTTACCGGCAAGTTTCTTGACCGCGTCTTTTAAGGACGTACCGAGGTTATCGAGCATCAGGCCTCCTCCCCCAGGAGTTCGTCGACCACAACGCGAGGCCTAAAGGGCATGATGTCGTCGTAGCCCTGGCCGGTCCCGAGGAAGAGAATCGGTTTTCCGACGGTGTGCGCGACCGATATCGCCGCACCTCCCTTCGGGTCCATGTCCGCCTTCGTCAGGACGACGGCATCGGTGCCGACCACCTTGTTGAACTCGTCTGCCCGGACGACCGCGTCGTTCCCTGCAACCGCCTCGTCGACGTAAACGACCAGATCGGGCTTCATGACTCGCCGTATCTTGTCGAGCTGGTTCATGAGGTTTGCCCGGTTGTGAAACCGGCCGGCCGTATCGGCAAGAACGACGTCGATATCGTGCGCCTTTGCGTACTGGACCGCGTCGAAGAGCACCGCGGAGGGGTCGGCGCCCGCCTGGTGCTGGATCGTCTTGATCCCGAGACGGTCGGCGTGAGTCCGTATCTGCTCGATCGCCCCCGCGCGGAAGGTGTCGCCTGCGCCGATCACGACCGTAAAGCCATTCTTCTGGAGGTAATGGCCGACCTTTGCGACCGTCGTCGTCTTTCCGGTCCCGTTCACGCCGGTGAAGAGGATCTTCACGGGTCGCTCGTGCTCGCGGATGTAACGCGAGAGGTCGAGCCCCTCGCCAAGCACCCCGCAGAGCGCGGAGCGCAGGGTGGAGGTGACCAGGTCATCGACCGAAGCCCCGATCTTCCTGTGCCGGCCGATAAGGTCGCTTCTCATACGGGCGATGATCTCATCCGTGACCGGGAGCGCGACGTCGCTCTCGAGGAGCACCATCTCGAGTTCCATAAGAGACCCTTCGAGATCTTTCTCCTGGAGGAGGACTTCCCGCTCCGTGACGAGGACCTTTAACCTGTTGAAAAACGTGGGTTCCTCCCTTTTCTCCTCACGGGGTGCCTCCTTTACGGCCGGAGCCTTCGGGGCGGCAGCCGGACCGGGAGAGACGGGAGAAGAAGGAGAGGGGGAGGGCGCGGGCTCGACAACCGCCGGCTGCTCGGCCGCCGGCGGTGCCGGCTCGACTCCGGCAGCCTCCTCGATGTTCGAGGCGAACTTGGTCCTGATATTCTGAAGTTTTTTCTTTAAGGAATCAAACATTATCAACTTCCGCCCTGGCCAGCCTGCGCCTGCCGGGTCCCCCGGTAGGCCGCCTCGAGGCGCCGGGAGATCTCCGTTGCCTGTCCCTGCAACTGCTCGACCGAACCTGCGACTTTCTTCCCCAGCGCCTCAAGTTCGGTGATCCGATCCTGGAGATACTCCACCGCATCCGCGGTGGCCCGCTCGACAGAGACATCGGCCCCGATGTTCACCAGGGCATGTCCGGCATCAAGCACCTTCACCCGGAGGAACGCCCCGCCCCCGATAGGGAGAAGAACGATACCGTCCTCACTCTCCTGGAGAGCCCGGAGGGTCTCGGTGGCGGCGGCTGCCTCAAGGCGCTGCTGCTCGATCATCCCGAGTTGTTGCGTCAGGATCTCGATCTGCTGCCCGTACTCGTTCAAGTACATCTGGAGGGTCTGTATCTCGCGAGGATCTGCCTGGTCCACGTCATTCACCAGCTACTACGTTAACCGTCTCGATGGTGATATAACTTCTCTTCAGGCGGTGTTTGCTCCCGATTTCAGTGAAAATCTTCTCTCTTGCCTGGTTCTCGTTCGGGGCCCCGATGACCTTCCGGTACGGTTTCCACTCGTTGTTGATCTTACACGCGCCCACAACTTCAAACGTCTGGTTCTCCATGACTGACTCACTCCAAAAACCCAAAGACTTCTTCTATTCGTCCCAGTTCAAACCCGCTCGTAGCGGAACCCGCAATATACCCCTTGCTGTTGGCAAGGAGCCCGGTGCCCACGAGGCCGCTTCCCATGTTGACCGAACCGAGGCCGATCGGGAGGTCGACAACCCGTTCAAGGGCGGCAATCTCCGTATCGTTGGCTCTCGGGTGGACGAGGATACCCTTATTCGTCGCAGACCCGGCCATGCCGACGGTTTTGATGCCTCCAAGCGAGAGCCGGACTACCGGCACAGAGAGGAACGACCCGATCTCTTCGGCGACATCGATCTCCATGTCAGGATGGACGGCAGCAACGTAGTCGTTCGCGAGGATCACGTTGCCTGCCGCGTTCATGGAACCCTCGAGCAGGAATATGTCCCGGTACTCGCTCAAGGCCGCCAGTTCGTCATCGCTGGCAAGGCCGCTGACGACCAGGCCCTGGCTGTTTCCTGCAACAAGCGAGCCGATGATGCTGCTTCCCTGGATGAAGGTGCTCACGATCTCGACCTCGAGGTCTCGTTCGAGGGCCTCGGTGAACTCACGGGGAGCCCCGGGGTACACGACCGCGATATCCTCAAAGACGCGAGCGTAGACACCGATGTTCGGATCACCGGTTAGATCGATCGTCCCTGTCATATCACTCCTCGGCGAGCTCGGCCTGGACCTGCCCGTCCTCGAACTTCATCGCGCGGACGCGAATCTTTCTCGGGGGCTTAGAACTGCCGTTCTCCCAGACCTTCTCGTTGATGCTCGTATCCAGTTTGACGTCCTCGCTCTTCATGTGCCGTTCGAGGAACGCCCGGATGTCCTTGATTGCGGTGTTGCCCCGCTTCCACCGGGGCGAGCGCTTCACATCGCGAAGCGGAATGATATAGATATGTTCCTTCAATGCCTCTGCCATAACCTTACACCTTCAGAGAGCTCCGTCTCCAGCTGCGCCGCTTCGGATGCGACGAAACTGCACGGTTGGTCCTGATCATCACCCATGCCGGCACGCGACGGTTCTGCTCGCATGCCTTTGCCAGCCGGATCTTCCGGCCTTTCATTAACTTGCTCATAACTCTCACTCTCGCAAACTTCAGGTCTCCCTCTTACCGACCACCAGCGACTGCCGGTGGCCGGGAGGAAAGAGCGAAGCCGGATCGATACCGCGAGCGCGAACCGCGCGACGGATCTCCTCTTCGTAGTCACCGTTCCCGATGCTTCCCGTCTCCCCATACTGCACCACGAGCAGCCTTTCCGCGAGGCGTTCGACCTCGGGTTTCCCGTAGCCAAGGAGCGGCCGGACGTAGGAGCAACCGGTGGTCATCTCCAGGTGCTGCACCGCAGACCGCTTGAGCCGGGGAACCCGGTCTTCCCGGCGGGTGCCATCGGCGACCACTGCATACTCGTGGGAGAGGGTCTCGATCGCTGTCCGGTGGATCATGGTTATCGCATCGTTCGGGTAGCCGCACGAAAGAAGCAGGTCGACGGCCTCCTCAAGAAGGTCTCGCCCGAGAACCCTTCTCTTGAAGGGGAGGTTTAAGGCGGCCGCTGCCGCCCGCACCGCGGGAACGTCACGGTCGGGATCGAATACACAGGTATTCAGTTCCACGCCGTAGTCGCGCGCGAGCATGAGCGCCGCGAGCGCGCTGTCTTTCCCTCCCGAGAAGAGCACACCTGCTTCCATTACTTTCGCGTGATCCTGAACTCTTTCTTTGACGGGGTCAACTGCTCAAGCAGGCCTTTTAACTGAGCGTCAGTGATCCGCTGCCGGACCCTGCCGCTCTGAGCCAGCATCACCAGTTGCTGCTCGACCGCTTTTGCAAAATCCGGCCGGGTCAACTTGATGGTATTCAGCCTCTCCCTCGCTTCGGGTTCAAGGATCTCCATGAGTGCGACGCGGATCTGTGAGTCGAGCTGCCGCTGGCGCTCCGCCTCCTCTTCCATCGTCTGCTGATCCATCGTCTGCCGCTGCATCTGCTGCATTCTTCGGCGGCGGAGTTCTGCGAGTTCGTCGTCTACCATCAGTCATACCTCCGGAGATCAGTACTTCGCAAGGCCCGGCGCACCCTCGACAACCTGGGCCTTCAGCCCGTTTGCGGCGTTGTCGAGGAAGGATCTGCCCGCTGCGGTGACGGTGCGTCCTGCACTCCCGTGAGAGACGAATCCGGCCGCTTCAAGCTGCTGAAGGATCTTCCGGATGACGGAACCGCTTCCCCGCCGGAACTGCGACGGGGCCGGGCCCCGGTTACGCTTGCCGCCATAGATCGAGCGCATTCTCTGGGTTCCAACCGGCCCGTCGGTGTAGACACGCCGGAAAACCGACGCCGTACGCACATACCACCAGTCTTCGTTCTCGGGAGGCATCTCTTTGTGTACCCCCGTCTTCGCAAAAGCAGCCCAGTCGGGGGCCTGAATCTGCGGGTTTTTCTTGAGTTCTTCTGCCACCTGCCGGATGAAGATATCGGCAGGGATGTCGTATACAGTCGTCATAGATGAACCTCACTATCGCTAACAGTCTTTACATATTCGTCCGGGGATGTTTTATACATTTCGAGAATCCCGTCCGGCGGAGCGACTCCGCCGCTCCGCGAGGACGAGTGTTCGCCCCCGGACTTCGAGGAGAACCGCACCGGCTGACGCCGCTACCTCTTCAGGATCGACTTCGGTGTTCCGGAGCCACCTGACCTTGACGATCTTGCGATCTTTGAGCTGGCGCCGGATCTCGTCGATCATGACGTTCGTAATACCACGCTTTCCTACCCATACGGTAGGTTTGAGATCCTGAAACGATTCTCTGCTCATGCTTGAGGCCTCCCGACCGGATATCGTGACCGGTGCCCGCAGGCAAGGCAGGTGACGATCACGCGGCCACGATGGATTCTGATCCGGGCATTCGACCCCGGGACCAGATAGGCGCTGCACCGACGGCAGAACCGGCGTTTCAGCGGCCGTTCTATCCGTACCCGATGACGCATCCCGATCTTTCGGGCCAACTCCACGCACCGGTTGCTCCAGGCAGGGTTCTCCGGGTAGAACTCTGCAGCCCGCGTAAAGAGGATAGCGATCCTCTCGCGGGCAAGTCGTCGGGAGCCGGATTTTCGTGTAACATCTGCCATGGTGCAATCCGTTCTATCGAGTGGTGGCTTTTGAGGTTGGAGGCGCGAGGATATATAAGAGGATGATGCCCTGTTTCAGCGGACCCAGACCCGCCGGCCATCGACCTCCAGGCGCTCCTCGCAGAAGAGTTTCACGGCGAGCGGGAGGGCTTTGTGCTCCTCGACCAGGATCCGGTCGGCGAGCGCCGATTCATCGTCGTCCGGAAGGACGGGGACGCACCGCTGGACAACGATGGGACCGGTATCCATCCCCTCATCCACGAGATGGACCGTGCAGCCCGAGACCTTCACCCCGCACTCGACCGCCTGTCTCTGCGCGTGCAGGCCGGTAAATGCCGGGAGCAGGGCGGGATGGATGTTCATCATCCGGCCCGAGAACTCATGGACGATCCCCGCCCCGAGGATCCGCATGTAGCCGGCGAGGACGAAGAGGTCCGCCCGGCAGGACCGCATCGCGACAAGGAGCGCCTCCTCGTAGGCGGCCTTCGACGGGAACCGCGCATAATCGACGACCACCGCAGGGATGCCGGCGTCCTCGGCCCGTTGTATGGCATACGCCCGGGGATTATCGGTGATGAGGCCGACGCAGATCGCCGGGATCTCCCCGGCCGCGATGGCGTCGACGACTGCTTGAAAGTTCGACCCCCTCCCGGAGGCGAGGACGGCAATCCGCTTTTTGTGAACAGGTCTCTCTGGTTCCATAGGTCTCTAACTCCCCGGCTCTTACCTGGCTTCCTCCGGCGCGACCGGCGGAGCGATGATCATCTTCACCTTGACGACCCGCCGGCCCCGCATCTGCATCACCACCAGCGTGATGTTGCTCTCCTCGATCTTGACCACCTCGCCGCGGCGGGGGATATGCCCCAGCCGGTCGATGACGAGACCGCCGATGCTCTCGTACGAATCCATCACCGGGAGGTTGAGGTCCAGGTCCTCGTTGAGGTGCTCCACCCATGCCCGCGCGTCGACCACGTAGACGCCGTCCTCGATCCGCTGCACCTCGGGCTCCTCCTCGTCGAACTCGTCCATGATCTCGCCGACCAGCTCTTCGAGCATGTCTTCGACCGTCACGATCCCGGCAAACGACCCGTACTCATCGAGGACAACCGCCATGTGCTGCTTCTTTACCTGGAGTTCCTTTAAAAGTTCATCGATCTTCTTGCTCTCGGGGATGAAGTAGGGTTCGTACATCAGGTCCCGGATCATCGCGCTCGTCTGCTGGCGGAAGAAGACTGCAAAGAGATCCTTGACGTTCAGGAGCCCGATGACGTTGTCGATCCGTTCGTGGTAGACCGGGATCCGTGAGAAACCCGTCTCGTTGAAGACGGAGAGAGCGTTCTCGAGCGAACTCGTATCCTCGATCATGACGACGTCGACACGCGGCGTCATCACCTCGCGGACCGTCGTGTCGCCGAAACGCAGGACAGAGTAGAGCATATCCCGCTCCTCCTCCTCGATGGTCCCTTCCTCCTCGCCGACGTCGATCCACCCCTTGATCTCCTCTTCGGTGACGACAGGCTCGGTCACGCCGGGCCTGAAGGCGAACTGCTGCGTGATGCGGTCCAGGACCCAGAGCACCGGGTAGAGCACCTTTGAGAAGTAGAGGATGGGCCGGGCAACACGGAGCGCAAGATCCTCGGTATGCCGGGATGCGTACATCTTCGGCCCGATCTCACCGAAGACCAGGATCAGGAGCACCGTGACAACGAACGCTATGACGATGCCGTCGACGCCATAGATACCGACGGCAAGCGCGGTCGCGAGCACCGCTACAGCAGCGTTCGCAACGGTCTTCCCGATCAGGGTGGTGAGCGCTACCGCATCGGTCGATCGCTTCAGCGTATCGAGCGCATCCGCTCCCTTCCGACCCTGATTCTGGAGCGCGTGTACTTTTGCCCGGGTTATCGATATAAGGGCAACTTCCGAACTTGAGAAGAAGCCCGAGAGCAGCAGACAGATAAGAAGTAGTACGATCTCTATGGTTGCAAGGTCTACGATTGCCATTGACTCCACGCCGCATCCAGCGGCAACACTTGATATCCGGTTATTCTTCGGATACAACAATTATGATGCTGGCAGAAGTTATAAACCCAGCGCTTCACGAAAATATCCCCTGTAGGACCTCCATTTCCCGCGCGAGCAGCACGATCTTCTCTTCAGACGAGAGCGTTCCTGAAAAGACCATATCATCAAGTTCCAGGGTGAGGTAGCCGCGGTAACCCTGGTCGGCAAGGTTCGTAAGCACCCGTAACGCTCCCGGGTCGTCATGGATGGGATGGTGGGGTCGCCCGTTCCCACCGAGTGCGCTGACGTGGACGTTTACCATCCGCTCCATACAGAGGTCGATGAACCGGTCCGCCTCCCCCGGAGACGTCATCATGGCGTGTCCCATATCGAGTGTGAACCAGAGCCAGGGCTCTCGTTCGAGCACCTCGGCCGCGTCCTCGGCCGTATAGAGCAGGGCGTTGACCCGGGGCTCCAGGTTCTCGATCGCCACCTTCACCCGCGTCTCCTCTGCCACCGTCTGGAGCCGGGCAATGTAGTCATCGAACCGCCGGTGGTCATAGGCGCTCGGTTGCCGTTTCGCCGTCCGCCGGCCGGGGTGGACCGTGACCACGGCGGCGCCCATCCGGTCAGCCATCCGGACGGCCTCGATGGTGTACTCGACCGATATATCGGCGACCTTCGGGTTGATGGAGCAGGGGTTTAAGTCGAGCGACGGTGCGTGGACGGTGATCGGCGAGAGGCCCGGGTGGTCGGCGATGCACACAGCGAGTTCGTCCTCCGGGCGATCGCGGAGCCAGAAGTATGGCGTCTCGACCCAGAATTCGAGACTGTCGAGGCCGGACTCGACAACGTAGTCAAAGATGTAGTCGCACGGGTACTCATGAAAGAACATCGTCGAGACGGCGAAACGACCCATAAGAGTAGTTGATATAAACCATCGCCCTAATAGATTTTGATGATGTTAAGCGGTCACTCCGCAGGTCCAGATCGGTTCGGCACCCCGATCCTCGGGGTCTCGGAGGTCTCGGGGCTCATCTGCGACCTCCTCGACGACGCCCGCCTACACCAGGTCTGGGTGCGGGGGGAGGTGACCAACTACAAGCGCCAGGCCTCCGGTCATCGCTACTTCTCGCTCTCGGAGGGGAATGGAAGGAGCGCCGCCCTGATCAACTGCGCCATGTGGCGCTCCTATGTAGCGGGGCTCACGTTCGAGCCGGGGGACGGGATGGACGTCCTTGCTCTGGGGACCGTGGAGGTCTACGAGCCCCATGGGAAGTACCAGCTGATCGTCAGGGAACTCCGTCAGGCGGGTGCGGGGGACCGGCACCTCATGGTCGAGCGCTGGAAGCAGGAACTCGGCGCCGAGGGCCTCTTTGCCCCGGAACGGAAGCGGCCCCTGCCCGCCTTCCCGCACCGGATCGGTGTGGTCACCTCCCCGACCGGCGCAGCGCTGAAGGATATCCTCTCGGTCATCTCCCGGCGGTATCCGGCCGAGGTGGTCCTCTCCCCGACGGCCGTCCAGGGCGAAGGGGCGCACATCGAGATCGCGGAGGCGATCCGGCGGATCGACGGGCTCGTGGATGTGATCATCGTCGGGCGCGGGGGAGGGAGTTTCGAGGACCTCTTCGCCTTCAACCACCCCGACGTTGTCCGGGCCGTCGCCGCATGCACGACGCCGGTGATCAGCGCTGTCGGGCACGAGGTGGATACCGCCCTCTGCGACTTCGCCGCGGACCTCCGGGCACCGACGCCGTCGGCGGCGGCGGAACGGGCTGTGCCCGAGCGCCGGGAGGTGGTCCGGGAACTCTCCGGATACCGGGAGAGGATGGGAGCGCTCCTTCTCCACCGCCTCGTCGCCGCACAGAGCGAGGTCGAAGACCTGCGGGAGCGCATGCACCCCCGGCGGCTCGTCCGCCGGGTCCATGAGCGGATGCAGCGTCTCGCCGAGCACGAAGAACTGCTCCGCCGGGCGGCGCTCGCGCGGGTGCAGCGGGAGCGGTTCACGCTCGCCGAAATCCGTGCGGACCTCCTGGGGAAGAACCCGCTCGCCATCCTGGACCGGGGCTACTGCATCGTCGAGTCGGGCGGGAAGATCGCGCGAAGTGCCGGAGACCTCGGACCGGGTGACCGCGTGGTGCTGAGAATGAAGGACGGGCGGGCAAGAGCCGTCGTGGAGGAGATAACATATGACAGAGACCTTTGAAGAGATGCTGGAGGAACTCCGGAAGATCGTCCGGAGACTGGAGGACGGCGATACGAGCCTTGAAGAGAGCATCGCCATCTACGAGCGGGGCGCACTCCTCGTGAAGCAGTGCGAAGATCTCCTCGGCACGGCCGAGATGAAACTCACGGAACTCGGTCGCGACCGCTGAACCGGTAGAATCCCGGCGGGACGCTGATCTCAAACCGCACACCCTTCCCGGGCTCGCCGGTCTCGCGTATGGAGAGGTCCGTGATCGCGAGGATCTCCCGGGCGAGGAAGAGCCCGAACCCGGTCTGCCGTCCAAATCCCCGCTTGAATACCTTCTCTTTTTCGGTATGGGAAATACCAATGCCGTCGTCTTCGTAGACGATGCTCAGTCCCCGGTCGGACTCCTCAGAGAAGATGCGTATCCGGGTAACGTCCCCACCGTGCCGGAGCGAGTTATCGATGAGGTTGGTGAACACCCGGACGATGAGGGGGTCGGCATACACCTCGAGATCGCCGGTCTGCACCTCGACGGTGACTTCGCCCGTATCAAGCCCCGCCATCGCCTCGCGGGCAACCCGCGATATATCCTGCCATACGGGGGAGGCTGCGCCGATATCCTGGTACTCCCGGGTGAAGGCCATGTAACGCTGGATGCCCCGGACGGCCTCTTCCTCCTTCCGGTAGTATTCCAGCAGTTCAGGGTTGTCCGTCAGGTCATGAGAGAGGCCGAGGTACCCCGTGAGCACGTTGAGCAGGTTCAGGATATCGTGCCGGGTCACGTCCGAGAGCAGGTTGAGTTTCCTGTTCGCGAGGAGGAGCGCCTCTGCGGCCATCCGCAGGTCGGTGGTGTCCCGGCCCACCGACTGGTACTCGACGATGGAGCCCGCCTCATCAAAGAACGCCGTATCGGTCCATTGCTGCCACCGGACTCTGCCGTCCGGCATGACCACCCGGTGCTCGACCGTGACAGCAGGGTGATCGGGGGTGAGAGACGCCAGGCCCTGCCGGATCCGGGCCTGATCGTCGGGCGAGATGGTGGGGGCATACCGCCGCCCGAGGAGGTCTTCGCACGGGATGCCGATAGAGCGGCAGTAGGCGCTGTTCGCGAAGGTGACGGTGCCGTCCGGGAGCCACCGGTAGATCATCTCGGTCTGGCTCTCCACGACCGCCCGGCACTCCTCCTCGCTCCTCCGGAGAGCCTCCTCCGCCCTCCGGCGGTCCGAGATATCCCGGAGGTAGACGGAGATGCCCCCCCCGCGGGTAGGGAGGGCGCGCACCTCAAAGGTGTATTCTATCCCGCGGAGGGGAAGCCGGTATTCGCTCATGCCGGGCTTGCCGGTCTCCAGGACCTCCCGGAAAAATCCAGCGACCCCTTCGTCCCGAAGTTCCGGGAAGAGAACGTAGATGCTCTCACCGAGGACCTCCTCCGCAGTGCGGCCCGAGAGGAGAGCCGCCGCCCGATTCCAGGAGACGACGCGGGCGTCGTGGTCCAGGGCGAGGAATGCGTCGCTGATGTTCTCGGTCAGTTCACGGTAACGCTCTTCGCTCTCCCGGAGGGCCTCTTCGACCTTCTCCCGCCCGGGTGTGATGATGATGACCCAGAGGCACCCGGGTGTCCCGTCGCCGGAGTCGGGCATGGCCGAAGCCGCCACGGCGACCGGTGTGGTGCTGCCGTCGGGCCGCACAATCGAGAACGCCTGCACCGGCACCGCCTCACCCCGGGCGAGCGCTGCAGCCACCGACCGGAAGGCCGGGATGCACCCCGGGTGGAGGTGCGCCCGGAGGGGGGTACCCCGCAGGCGGTCGGGAGCAAGGCCGAAGAGCGTGCCCGCCGCCGGGTTCGCCTCCAGGATGAGACCGTCCGGCCCGGTGCAGAGGCAGCCGGCGGGAAGGTTGAGGAGACGGTCCCGGTACCGCCGACATCCGGCATCGATGCTCTGGATGCCGGCGATCAGCGCATCAACGATCTCGTTGATCTCGGCAAGAGGCCTCGCGAGGAGCAGGTTATCCACAGGTGCCGCACCCCTGCCGGCTTCAGGCGAGCGGAGATGGCGGTTAAGTGTCTCCAGCTCTTCAAGAAGGTCGTCGAGTGCCGGGGTAAACGATTGCATACCTCGCTCCTTCCCCGCGCCGTGATCGGATAAACCTATCCCCGGATGCTGCCGGGATGGGTATGCAGGTTGCGCACGGGTGCGGAGAAGACGGCGTACCGGGTATCCCGGCATGGTAGATTGGACGCTCCCCGGTAGCGACGTGCTCTCGTCCTTACGGACGGTCGCCGTTATTCGCCCCCCGGGACCTCTGCCTCGAGTTCGACCACCAGTTCCTCCCCTCGCCGGAGCGCCTCGATGAACTCACGGGGGAGGGTGGCCGCGACGCGGTCGGAGCGGATGCCCACGGTCCGGTCAGAGGCGAAGTTGCTCCGCCGCCAGACGAGATCCGCGGGATGGTCCAGGGTCAACGCCGCGCTTCCTCGGGAACGGACCTCGACGGTCTCGCCGCCGGCCATGAGACGGGTCGTGAGCAACGCCCGGTCGTCGCGGAGCAGCGCTTTCAGGCCCGGATCGAGGTCCGCGGCACCCTTGTCGGCAGCGACGCCGATGATGCAGTCGCCAGAAAGGGTCAACGTCTCGTCCTTCGTCACTTCAAACGTCGTCGGGTGGACTCCCTGGACCAGCGGGTGTCCCCGTGCCCGCACGATATCCCTCGCCTTCATGCTTAATTAGGAGAGGGCTTCAATTGCTAATGAATGATGAGTATCGTCTGCCCCGTCTGTAAAGAGGAGCGTGAGCACCAGGTTCTCCGGGAAGCCGCCGAACTGGTGGTGCAGTGCAGCGAGTGTGGCCAGGTCCACCGGATTCCGAAACCCCCTGAGCCCCGGGTCTTCACCATCAGGGCAATCGTGAGCCTTGAGACAGAGTCACAGGTCTGCAGCGTGGAGATGCTTGCAGACGAGGTCGTGAGCCTCGGGGACCACATCGCCGCAGAGTGCGGAGACGAGGTCTTCGGGGTCGAGGTCACCGGCATCGAGGCCGGGGAGAAGAGAGTCCGCCATGCAGCGGCCGAAGAGGTAACGACCCTCTGGACCCGGGGGATCGAGCAGGTCGTGGTGAGGGCGTCGATCCATACCGGACGCACGACTCTCCCGCTCTACCAGGCCGCGGAGGGAGAAGAGGAGTTCGTCGTCGGGGAGGCCTACACCTTCGGCGGGCGGCGGATCAGGATATCGCACATCAAACTCCGCGACGGCCCGGTCCTCCGAAAAGAAGGCTGGAAGACAGTAGCCCGCAGGATAAAACGGATCTACGGCTACCTCGAGGGACGCTACCAGGGGCGGTGACCCACCCGGCTACTCTGGCCGGAAACTGCACCCGGGGCATCCGGCGATATCCCTCTCGAAGACCTGGACCGGGTCCAGCCCCTTCACCGGGGCAGGGGTTCCGGCAGGTGCCGCCGGATCGCGGCCTCGAGGTCTTCACGGCGGACGAACCCCTCCATCCGCTCCCGGACCTCGCCATCCTCGATCACAAGGGTCGTGGGGGTCACCCGGAGGCTGTACTCCTTGATGTACCGGGGATTCCTCACGGCATCGATCTCCTCGATCTCAATCCCGAGAGCATCTTCCGTCTCGCGAAGGATCGGGGTCTGCTCCTCGCACCCCGTGCATCCTTCCTGGTAGAAGGTTATCACTTTTAACGCCATATAAGGCTGAAAGCGGGGAGACTATAAAAAACGGTGGGTGGGGTCACCCGGATATAGCGTTGAGCGTGATCTCGGCGCTGCTGTAGCGGCACGTGACAAGCATTGAATCGTCAGTCTTGTCAGCGACTTCCCAGAAACGCAACGTTGGAGTCATATTGTTCTCGCCACCGACGGGGATACCTGATGAGATCATGAATTCGCGCAGGAAGAGATCTCCCACGCCCATCTGGGTAAAGTTGAGATCAATGCCGTTCGCTTCCTCCGCACTCAGATTGATGTCGAGGTCGTCGGTCCCGTAGTCGAGCTTGATGGTCTTCGTCTCACCGGGCTGCATGCCGACGAGCGCCGCAGCGATGGCGTTGGTCTCAAACCCCAGCAGGCCGAACCCCACGGTTCCGTTGGTCTCAGGGTATAAGATAGGAACAGGGGCGACGTCCTCGCTCGATGCCTGTCCACCGACGAGCATCTCCAGGTTGGAGGTCAGGAAGACCATGTTTCCCTTCGCGTATTCGCTTGAGAGGAGGTCCGGGTTGGTCGTGACGAGGGGGCGCCCGTCCCCGTTACGGATGGTGTAGCCGACCTGTGCCACATCCCCTGCCTGAGCCTTCTGGCTGCTCCCGAACATCGGGGCGAGGTAGGAACCCACCATGGCCACCGCTACGATAACGGCAATCCCCACATAGGCCCATTTCATCCAGGGCGTAGTCTCGTCCTTTGAGTTCTTCTGCTGTGTCTTTTTCATTCACTGTACAATCAACGTATATTGAAATAAAATGGTATCGTTCTCCATGGAGTTAGTTGCCCCATTAGACATATTTAATTATACGGGGCCCTACCTTTAGGTTAGCCTGGACGGATCGAGTCGCCAGGGCAATTTCATCAAACAGGAGCGATTACGATGGCAAGAATAGAACGAGGACCGTATCGCACGATATGGCAGGATTTTGATGACCTGATGGCAGAGATGGAGGGGAGGTTCCAGTCCATGCTCGGGAGTATAGGCGCGCGGGGAGAGGAGGTCAGGGGCCGGGTCGTCCCCACAGTCCGTGATCTCCGCGTAGATGTCCGGGACCACGAGGACGAGGTGATCGTCGTTGCCGACCTCCCCGGCGTCGAGAAGGAGAACGTTGCCGTGCGGCTCATCGACCCTCAGCATCTGGAGATCGTCAGCATGCGGACGGACAAGGCGGAGGAGGATACCCGGGACTTCTTCATGCGGGAGCGCGTCTACGGGCAGATGAGCCGCACGGTGCTGCTGCCTGCCGAGGTGAACCAGGAGAACTCCACTGCAACGTTTAAGAACGGTGTTCTTGAGGTCCGCCTGAAGAAAGCGCCGACCGAGATCGGGACCACAATCCTCATCGAATAACCTTTTTCCCATCCTACCGAACATTTCATCTCGAACCAGCGTGACACTATCATGATGGATAGAAAGAAGGTCAAGGACTACATGACCTACGACGTCGTTACCGTCAACGCCCACGGGACGGTTCGGGACGTCATTGAAACCATAAAGCGGACGCACCACGACGGGTTTCCGGTTGTGGAGGACTCAAAAGAGGTAGTAGGTTACATCTCGGCACGAGACCTCCTCTTTGCCCATCCCGCGACGCCGGTGGAGCAGGTGATGTCCCGCCATCTCATCGTCGCCGACCCGGAGATGAGCGTGAACGATGCCGCCCGCGTCATCTTCCGTTCCGGCATCCAGAAACTCCCGGTCGTCAACGAGAACAACGAACTCATAGGCATCATGTCCAATGCCGACGTCATCAGGTCCCAGATCGAGCATGTCTCGCCGGAGAAGGTCTTCAAGTTCATCGAGACCCTGAAGAAACTCTACGGGATCGAACCGACGCTGAAGCGGGGTTCGGTTCCGATCAACGACCTCCTGCCCACCCAGTCAAAGATCTACGAGGATGAACTGGAAGGAAGGATGTACGAGATCAAGAAGGGGCTCGCCGAACCCCTGATCGTGGTCCGGCGGCCGGGCCGCTGGATCCTGGTCGACGGGCACCACCGGGCCATCGCGGCAAAGCGGCTCGGGATCAAGAACCTCGACGCTTACATCATCGAGGTCAGGGAGAACATCGAGTTAGGGATGGAGCGGACAGCAAAGACGCTGAACCTGAAGACGCTCGACGACATCAAGGTGCTCGATTACGCCCGCCATCCGCTCGTCGCGCTGACGCACCGGCTCGTGCGGCACGGCTAAGATCCTTCCGTCCGGGTATCGTAGTCCTCGTTCAAGACGTGCTCCTTGACCACCGTCCCCTCCGGGATGAGCACCTCCGGCCAGAGCCGGGTTCCGGAATGGACGACCACGCCGCCTTTCAGCACCGCGTGCGGCCCGATGACCGTGTCGTGCTCGACGTTGCACCCGTTGCCGATGAGCGTATCGTTGTCGATGATGCTTCCGCTGATCGTGCTTTCGCTCCCGATCACCACCCGGTTATAGATGGACGACGAGAAGATCTTCGCGTTCTTCTTGATGATGCACCCTTCCCCGATGCTCGTATATGGCCCGATGATGACGTTCTCCTCGATGATCGTCCCGGCGCCGATCGCGACCGGCCCGATCACCCGTGAATTCGCCGCAACCGAGACGCAGCTCCCGATCTGGACCGGGCCGAGGATCCGGGCGCCCTTGATGTAGAGGTCGCCGGAGATGTTCGTGAACCCGATATCCTGCAGTTTCCACCGCTCCGCCTCGCGGAGCGACCGGGGGCTTCCCACGTCGGACCAGTTGCCGCGGGCAAGCCAGGCCTTCAGGGTATAGCCCTCCTCCATCAGTTCCGGGAAGAGGTTCCGGGCGAAGTCGAACTTCTCACCGGTCGGAATATGATCGAAGACCTCGGGGTCGCAGACGTACATCCCGGTGCTCGCGAGATTCGAGAAGATCTCCCCGGGGCTTGGCTTCTCCTTGAACCGTTTAATCTGGTAGTTCGCATCGATCTCGGCGATGCCGTACTCGGTGGGATCGTCGATGCTGATGAGGCCGATGGTGGTGATCGAGTCGTTTGCGAGGTGCTCACGGTAGAACTCGAGCAGGTTCAGGTCCACCACATGGTCGCCGCCGACGACGAGGAACGGCTGCCCCTCGAGGTATTTCTGGGCGTTCTTGACACTCCCCGCCGTCCCGAGTTTTGTCTTCTCGTGCACGTAAGTGACGTTGACCCCAAAGAGCGACCCGTCTCCCAGTGCCTCCTCGATAGCATCGCTCATGTAGCCGAGCGTGACGATCACGTCGTTGAACCCGAGGTTCGCGAGGTGTGAGACCAGGTGCTGGATCGAGGGTTTGTTGACGATCGGAATACAGGGTTTGGGACGCCCGAATGTCAGGGGGCGGAGCCGTGTGCCCTCCCCTCCGCACATTATACACACCTTCATAGCTCTCCGTTGTCTGCGTATCGATTTAATCCTATTGGGAGAGAATCGGCACGGTTCCCCGCACCGGTCAGAGATCGGCGCAGGAACCGGAGATGTGCACGGAACCGGCTCAGGATGGTGATGAACGGCGGGATCGCGCCCGGCTCGACCGGATAATCTTTCTTTACGCTGCAGCCGATCCCGGAGCGGCACTGGATGCGCCGGGAGGCCGGCGCAGGTACATTGCGCCCTCGTTGACGGGCGGTTCTCCACGCACCGATCGCCCGCCCTCGCGACCCTGGCGGGCGAATAATGCGCGAGCCCGTTATCGGGGCAGCCGCATCAAGTCAACTATATTAAATAACCGGTTAAACAAATACACTTGATATCCTATGCAGATCGAGGAAACCGTCACTCCCTACAGGAGGATCATACTCATCGCGATCATTGTCGGGATCATCTCCGGCCTCGGCGCTCTCTTCTTCTTCGAAGGGCTGAAACTGGGGACTGCGTTTTTCATGGAAGGCATCGTCGGGTTCGACCTCCCGAAAGAAGGGCAGACCCTTCAGGATATCAGTCAATGGGCTCCTCCCGATAATCTCTGGATGATCCTCCCCGTCATCTGTTTCGGAGGGCTCCTCTCCGGCATCCTGGTCTACACCCTCGCTCCGGAGGCGGAAGGCCACGGGACCGATGCGGCAATAAAGGCGTTTCATAAGGGGGGACAGGTACGCTGGCGCGTCCCGCTCGTCAAAGTGGTCACCGCCATCCTGACCATCTCGACAGGAGGGAGCGCCGGGTGTGAAGGGCCGACTGCACAGATGTCGGCCGGTTTCGGTTCGATCACCGCCGATCTTTTAGGGCTCTCCGCCCGTGAACGGAGGCTTGCTATCGCCACCGGTATCGGCGCCGGAATCGGTACGATCTTTATGGCTCCGCTGGGAGGGGCAATCCTCGCTGCGGAGATCCTCTACAGACAGGACTTCGAGACCGAAGTAATTGTTCCTGCATTTCTGGCCTCCGTCATCGGGTATTCCATCTTCGGTCTGGTTGAAGGTTTTGAACCGGTCTTTGCCTCCTGTACAACCTTCTGGAACGTCTCCCAGATCCCTCTCTTCATTCTCCTCGGCGTGATCTCGACGGCGGTCGGCCTGGTCTATATAAAAACCTTTTATGGGGCAAACAGGATCTTTAAGGAGGTATTCGCCCGCGTTAACTTCCCAAACCAATTCAGACCGCTCACCGGGGCATTTCTCACCGGCGTGTTCGTTCTTGCTCTTGCGGCCCTCTCTCCTGAGGCGGCAATCGTCGGGCTCGCCAGCCTCGGGACCGGATACGGCTTTACCCAGCTCGCGCTCTATAACATGCTCCCGATCGGGGTGCTCCTCCTCCTCCCGTTTGCGAAGATCCTGACGACATCGCTCACCATCGGCTCCGGCGGGAGCGGAGGTATCTTCGCACCGGGATTGATGATCGGCGGAGTGATGGGAGGCGCTTTCGGATCCCTGCTGCACCTCGCGCTCCCGGAAATTGTGCCTGCCGAATCGGTGCCGGTCTTCATTGTCATCGGGATGATCGCTCTCTTCGGTGCAGTCTCCCACGCACCGATCGCGGTCATGATCATGGTCGTGGAAATGACCGGCGACTTCTCCCTGCTCATGCCGGCGATGGGCGCCGTATCGGTCTCGGTCCTTCTCATCGGTCAGGCCACCCTCTTCCGCGAGCAGGTGCAGGACCGGTCCCGGTCGCCTGCTCACCGGGATGAGTATATGATCGAGATTCTCCAGGACATTCATGTGGGCGATGTTATGGTGCCCCGCGATCGGGTCGTCGCCGTATCGCCCGATGACAACATCGGGAGCGTGCTCCGCCTCATCGACAGGACACTGCACACCGGGTTTCCGGTACTCGACAGGGAAGAGAACCTGGTCGGCATCATCGCTCTTGACGATATCAGGGATAGCCGGACGAACGATGATCTGCCGGTGAAGAACGTCATGAGTTCAGGGATATTCACCGTTCATCACGCCTGTACGTTGCGCGAGGCCCTGAACCTGATGGTCGAGCACGATATTCATCACCTGCCCGTTGTTCCAGTGGACGATCCAGAGCTGCTCTCCGGATTCATCACCCGGACAGATATCATGAAGGCCTACGTCCGGAGAGCGTCGCAGTCGACAGGAAAACACCGCCATACCGGATCTTTTACCCTGGTCGAGCCGGGTAAGGCAGCAAAAACAAACCCTGACACGAAAGAAGTCGCCGATAATTAACAACCGGTCCCGGGTCGGCCGGAGAACCAGGATCTCCGGCCGCCTTCTCTCTCGTCTCCACGACCGGAACCGGCGCCGGCGACGTTTCACCGGGTGGACCCGGAAGGCTTTCTTACGTCCGGTCCGGGCGGCGTGAAGGAAGACCGGGTTTGGGATCTCCACGGGGGCAAGGGTTCCCGAACCTTTATCCTCCGTTGCAAAGAGAATCTACAGAGACGATGACGGCGTTTGAATGTACCCTCTGCGGGAAGTGCTGCATGCACGCGGGCGGCCACCTGATCGAGGTCGATAAGAGGCTGACCGGCCGGGACTTCCTTTGCCGGCAGAAGATCGTCGGCGGCACGTTCCGAGCCCGGGTCGAGGAGCAGTTCCTCGACGCGTTCAAGGATACCACCGAGAGCAGCAAACACCAATCCTGGTGCCCGTTCCTCCGGGGCCTCCCGGGGCAGGAGGGGAAGTATGTCTGCACCATCCACAACAGCCGCCCGCTGATCTGCCGGTCATACGCCTGCTGTGCCATGCGAATCTTTGCCGGCGACGGGCGGGAGGTCGGGAAGGTGAAGGGGAGGAGGAGCCTCGCCACTGAGGACGAAGACCTTGCCCGGTGCTGGAAGGAGTCGGTTGCGCCTCTCGCGATCGATGACGACACCGCCTGGAGAAGCGAGGTCGCAGGAATCCTCGGCCGTGCAGGCTACCGGGTCGAGGCCTATGAGTGAGACCCGGTGCCTTCGGGTCGTCCGGGGCCGGGTGGAGTGCACGACGGGGAAACCCATGCCCGCCGACCGGTGCGGGCTCTGCGTCCACTCCGTTCGTGTCGTGGTCAAAGGGAGAGAAGTGCCGTCACCGGCACGGGCCTACTGCAGCAGGTGCCGGGACGCGGAGCGGGTCGAGATGGGATCGGTCGAGGCGGTCTTCTGCGACGACCTGTCCGGCGAAGGGTTCCGGAGCATCACGAGCATCATCAGTTAGCGGATCACTTCCGCCAGAACTCCCAGGGATGCCTCGTCTGGAACGGAACGCCCTTCGCTTCCTTGCTCCAGTCGGTCTCGATCGTGTGGTGGACCAACCGGACCTCGTTGCGGAGTTCGGTCAGAACCTCTTTGACGGCCTCGAGTTCACGCTGGAGCTGGTTCAACTCTTCAAACGAGCGTTGCTGCCGTGTCGTCGGCGCCCCGCCGTCCTGCCGGCAGGCAAGACCGGCCTCGATCAGTTCGAGGATCGCCTCGTTCCGGTCGAACATATGATCCCGGGCAAACTGATCGACCTGCTCCATCAGGGCAGGATCGAGCGCAAACGAGCATCTCATCACCATACATCAATCACTCCCTGTGCCAGTGTATTCGTCTTCGGAGATTATAGTGTCTGCCACATTGCCGGTCGCTCTCGCGTCTGGAAGCAGCACACTCACCTCCAGGCGACATCAAGCATCCGCTCTCTCCGTAAAAGCGCACCCAATCAGGCAAAAAAGAGGTAACACCCCCAGGTTCTCCGCGGAGAACGACCCGGGGTCAACTGATATTATCCATGTTGTATCCTTTCTGAGCGAGCAGGTTCTTCACCCGTTCGCGGTGGTTGCCCTGCAGCTCGATCGAGGAGTCTTTGACCGTGCCGCCACAGGCGAGCTTCGCTTTCAGGAACTTCGAGAGGTCTTCGAGGTCGATATCGTAGGGGTCGAGACCCTCGATGACCGTGACTTCTTTCCCATACCGGCGCTTGTTGATCTTTACGCTGATTCTCTGCTGTTCCTTCGCGACTTCTTCACAGATACACAGTTCCTTTGGCAGTCCGCAGGTCGGACATATCCCACCGTTCATTGCATGTACCTTTCAGCTCTCGTTATATATTAGTTGGCATGTCACGCATCAATCGGGCAGATATCGCATCCCGGGGAGCGCTCCTGTCAGGTCGGCCCCAATAGCGGTAGACCGGTAGACCCCTGCAGCCGGGGTCCCGGGCAAGGAGGTGACACCTTATGAACCCCCTCCTTAATAATCCGTCGTGCCCAACCTTTCTGCCAGCAATGTCTCTCATCGTGCTCGGAACTGCATCCCATGTCGGGAAGAGCGTGACCGTGGCGGCGCTCTGCCGTGCCCTCTATCGGCGCGGAATCCCGGTCGCGCCGTTTAAATCCCAGAACATGAGCCTCAACTCATACGTCACGGCCGATGGGAGCGAGATCGGGATCGCCCAGGCCTTCCAGGCCTTCGCGGCCGGCGTCGAGCCGGTGGCCGATATGAACCCAATCCTCCTCAAACCGAAGGGGGATCAGACCTCACAGGTAGTTCTCCTGGGCCAGCCGTATAAGGATGTGCAGATCCGGGACTACTACACCGAGACCGATATGCTCTTAGGTGAGGCTGTCTCCGCGTTTGAGCGGGTGCGGCAACGCTATGGCCACGTGGTTGTGGAAGGAGCCGGGGGAGCGGCCGAGGTGAACCTCTACGACCGCGACATCGCAAACATACGGCTCGCTCGATCCCTCCGCCTCCCGATCATCCTGGTCGCCGACATCGAGCGGGGCGGAGTCTTCGCCCAGGTCTACGGGACGCTCGCCCTCCTCCCGGAGGATATCCGGCCCCTTGTCGTCGGGGTCATCATCAACAAGTTCCGGGGTGACCCCGGGCTTTTTACATCGGGTGTTGCAAAACTGGAGGAGCTCACGGGCGTCCGGGTGCTCGGGGTGGTGCCGTATACGGATATCTCTCTCCCGAGCGAGGACTCGCTCTCGCTCGGTGACAAAGGCCGTGCAACAGTGGGCCAGCCGGTCAGGATCGCCGTTGTCCGCCTCCCCCGGATCTCGAACTTCACCGACTTCGAGCTCCTCGAAGAGCACGCCTCAGTGGAGTACGTCCTGCCCGGAGCATCGCTCGCCGGCTACGACTGCATCATCCTCCCGGGAACGAAGAACACCGTGGAGGACCTCGCCGTGCTCAACCGTGCCGGGACGGGGGAGGAACTCCGGCTCGCCCGTGAGCGGGGCGTTCCGATCATAGGTATCTGCGGGGGCTACCAGATGCTCGGCCGCACGATCATCGACTCCGGCATCGAGTCGGAGACCCACGGTGAGTACCCGGGGTTCGGGCTCCTCGACGTCGCCACCGCTTTTTCCGGCTACCGCAAGACGACAGTCCAGGTCCGGCGCCGGGCATCCGGGCCCGGCCCCATCCTCTCCCGGATGGGCGAGGTGGACGGTTACGAGATCCATATGGGCGAGACGGAGCGCCGCGACCTCCCTGAGGCGTTCGTCGGAGAAGGGGCCGCGACCCCCGACGGCCTGGTCTTCGGGACCTACCTGCACGGCCTCTTCCAGAATCCCGCCGCCGCAAACGCCCTCCTCGCCTACCTCGCCGAGCGGCGGGGGGTGCCGTTTGAACCGGTTGCGGACCCCGGCGGAGACAGACCCGGTATCGTCGCTGCCTACGACGACCTCGCGCAGCACTTCGAGAAACACGTGGATATAGATACGATCCTGACGTGGTTTGAGAACGGTGAAGAAGCGAGGTAAGGGCAGTCCATGACAGTGCTGCAGATGCCTCCGCCCGAACGATTCCCTTGACACTCTCCCCGGACCTAAAGCCCGGGGCCTTCTTGCACTCTTTGAATCCCGGATCCGTAAAAAGTGATCTGTTCCGGCCCTTTCAGATGAAGAACCGGAACGCAACCCAGGCGATCAGCACCATGATCGCGGCATACTTCAGCCCCGCGAGCACCCGGCCTTCGCCCATGACACCCGCTGCAAGCCCCGAGAAGAACCCCTGGATCAGCCCCGAGTGGCAGAAGATCCGGTTGTAGAGGAAGAGGTCCACGGTGCCGATGAACGCCTGGCTCGAACCCGACTTCGCGACCGCCTCGCCAGCCTCCGCCATGGTGGTGAGGAAGGTGCTTGAGAGCACCCCTATGACGAAGAGGAAGACGAAGAACGACATCACGACGATGACCATATAGATCATCATACCGGTCTGCCGCTCCGACTTCAGGTTGAAGAACTCGTAGGCGTCATGGGCCGCCGCCCGCAACACCTCGCTCACGTCGCCGCCTGCGGAACTCGCGTGGGCGATCAGGTCGACGCTCCGCTCGGCAAGCGGGGTGTTCACGGCCTTCCCGAACCGACGGATAGCCTCCACAAACGGGACACCCCAGGAGATCTCGGTGTCGAGTTTGCGGATGTGCGGTGTAAGCGCCCCGTACTCACCTTCGGATACGATATGGACGGCGTGCGGGAGCGTCATGCCCGAGTCGTTCATCCCGGCCACGTCCCGGAAGAAGTTCGGGAGGGACGCCTCGATGCTCGCGACCCGCCGCGACTCCTTGAAGTCGAGGAGCGCGAGCGGCACGATAGCGATGAGGAGCGAGAAGACAAAGATGTCATCGATCATCGTCGTCGTGAAGAGGACACCGACGCCGTAGGAGAGGATCAGGCTCAGGGATCCTCCGATGAGGAGGAGGAGTGCTGCCGGGACAGAGACGAAGAGGACGGTAAAGGGCTCCTCGATCATCACCCGGAGCGGGTGTTTGAGGAACCGGTAAAACCCTTCCTGGTACTTCCGTCGGTTCTCAATCTTCCCAAAGATCTCCCGCTCCCTCTCCTCGTACGGATCGGGCTCCGGGCTGCCTTCCGTCGGACCACGATTCGGGATCCGGTTCAAAAAGTCGTCGAAGATATCTTTAAATCCCACAATTACACCTCCGGCGTCATGGAACTGATCAGGACGATGAACATCATGCTCCCGAACGGCACGAGCAGGTAGATGATGATGTAGAGGAAGAGCGGGTTCGAGTCACCGGAGATGAGTGTCATGATCGACTGCAGGATGATCAGAAAGAGCATGCCTGCAACCATCGCGGTGACATATGACTCCGCGATCAGCCCGAGGGTCTCGAGGAATGTCTTCTGCTGCTGGTTGTTCTCGAGCGTATACTGGTGAGCCTTGGAACGGAAGTATTCGGTAAGGTTGCTCCCGCTGGAGATGCTCGCAACAGCCCCCTGCAGGAACTCCCGCATCCGCTCGCTCGGCGTCGCCTGCGAGACGGTCCGCAGCGCATCAAGGAGGTCCTTCCCGAAGAAGTCGGTCTCCCGGGAGACGTAGCGCGCCTCGACGGCGCTCTCACCGTAGATCTTGCTCTGACCGAGCAGCCGGAAGACCTCGTCGGGGGTGATCCCCGCCGAGGACATGGCGGTGACGTAGTTGACGGCGTATGGGAGGGTGGCTTCGATGTTCCGGCGCCGCTCTCCGGCTTGGATGCCGGGATAGAGGAGGAAGATCAGGTAGGATATCCCTCCGAAGATCAGGAGAGAGAGGACCGTGATGACAACGGTGCCGAGGAGGAGCTTGTAATCGTTCAATGCGTAGAAGATCTCGGGGACCGCTCCCCGGTAGGTGATCACCTCGGGGATCCGCAGGAGGTAGGTCAGAAGCCCGATGATCACGGCGGCGGCCAGCCCCACGATGATCGAGGAGACGTACGCCGTCGCAAGGTAGGCCTCAAACGGCGTATTCATCCGGGCTCCCACGAGATCGTTCCGGAGTTTGATGAAATCTCCCCGTTTCTCCCGTAGGTCACGGCCGATCAGGTTGAAGCAGAACCGCTCATAACTGTTCATGCCAGGTCACCGCCCTCCCCGTAGAGGTCGGAGCGCACACGCTCGATGACCGTCTCGGGGTCACGGAAGTAGGAGACCAGGATCTTGCTCACGTCGCGGAAGTGGCGGATCTTCTTGATGCGCATCCATTCGAGCACCTCCTGCCGCCGTTTCAGTTCTTCCTGCATCCGCTCCTCGCTCCATCCACGGTCCTCCATGATCTGCTCGAGGATGTAGGATTTGCCGGAGTAGCGGATCTCATCGGTCGCCGGGTGCCACCGGAAGACCTCGTTCGTGATCAACTCGTTCGTCCGGGGATCGATGTCCAGGATCTCGATGAGTTGCTTGTTCCGCCGGATCCGCTGACCTCCTACCCGGGCCTGCACCTGGATGGACATCAGGGAGAGTGCCGAGAGCATGTTCCGCGGCACGTCGATCGGCGGGTTTTCCAGGCGGTGGACGGCACTTGCCACGGAGTCCGCGTGCATCGTTGCGTAGGTGACGTGCCCGGTACTCATCGCCTGGAAGAGGGTCAGGGCCTCCTTGCCACGGACCTCGCCGACCAGGATGTACTCAGGGCGCTGCCGGAGGGCGGCACGCAGGAGTTCGTACATATCAATCTCGCCACGCCCATCCGATGAGAACGAATCCCGGGTGATGCTCGGGATCCAGTTCGGGTGGGGGAGCTTTAACTCACGGGTATCCTCAAGGGTGACGATCTTCGCGAGCGGCGGGATGAAGAGCGATATGGCGTTCAAGGTCGTGGTCTTCCCGGACGCCGTCCCGCCGGCAAATATGCAGGACTTGGCGTTCTCGACCGCGAGCCAGATGAAGGCGATCCCGAGCGGCGAGAAGGTGTGCCACTCGATAAGGTCCGTGGGCGTGATCGGCTCTTCCCGGAACTTCCGGATCGTGAACGTTGAGCCGTGAGCGGTCACCTCCGCCCCGAGCGTCATCTGGATACGCGACCCGTCGCTCATCGTGGCATCCAGCATCGGTTCGGCGATAGAAATGTATTTTCCGGCCCTCTGCGCAAGTTTTGTGACGAACGAGTCAAGTTCTGCAGCATCCCGGTAGACGAGACTCGTCTTCATCGACTCATACGTCGTGTGATAGACGAAGATAGGGCTGTTCACGCCGTCGCAAGAGATGTCCTCGATGTACTTATCGTGCATCACCGGGTCGATCAGCCCGTCACCGAGGAACTCCTTCTCCACGTGGTAGAGAATCTTCTCCCGGCCGGGTGGCGAGAGATGGATCCCGTAATCGGCGATGACCGTGTTGGCCGAGTCCCGGAGCGCCTTCCGGGCTACCTCGCGGGTGAGGTCACGGGTGGTGATGTTGAGCGTCTCAAAGAGGCGCTCCTTGATCTCCCCGAAGAGTTCCTGCTCTCCGGGGGTGAGCGCGGGCTCGAGGACATGATAGGTGTACTCGTGCGTCGTGCCGTCATAGGTCACCCGGACATAAGCATACGGCTCGTTGACCGGGTAGAGCTCGATCTCCTCCAGCCCCGGCGACGGCCGCATCGAGAGATCGACGAGCGGTCCATGTAACATGGGGTTATACTCCTCGATCACTTCCCCGGCCATCGGGAGCTGGAACTTCTTGAGGAAACCGAACCGGGGCTGCGCGCCCTCTTCGGCCGGGGTCGCTACCTGTGTCGCGGCTGCGACGAATGCGGGGGATGAGACGGTCCTCGCAAAGAGGTCATCGAACTCCGATACAACCCGGGCGTTGTCGACGAAGTCGAAATGGTGATCGTCACGATTGATATTCAGTTCCTCGATCGCAAATGTCGCACTCTTCGGGAGGATCAGGTCGGTCAGGTTCCCGAGGTCGTCGACCGAGACCACACCTGCGCTCAGGTCTTCATCAGGATCAGGTTCGTCGAGGTCAGGACTATCGGCCTCCCTCCACCCCTTCATCCGGCTGAGGAAACCGGAGGACTCATCGTGCCCAGAGGGAGAAGCCGGCACCTCTGGCCCTGCTTCGATACCCTCTGCCGCCGGCACGGAGGGCTCTCCCCCGGCATCCGTCCCTCCTCTACGCCGTTCGATCCGGTTGAGGAGGGCCCTGACCGGATCCTCGCCGTTGGCTGCGTGTCGATCTTCGGTACTCCCGGATCCCGTCACCGCGTCGATGAGCGAGCGGATGCCCGCCCTCTTTGACACCGGTCCGGGATAGGGCTCCGACTGTTCGTCGTTTTCGCCGGGATCGGCCTCCAAGGTCGCCTCTTCATGGGCCTCCCCCTCATCGGAGCGAGGCTCCTTCCCGGCACCATCGGATCCATTCAGGGGATCCCCATTGCCGGCCTCCGGTCTCCCGGGTAGTGTGAGCAGGTTCCTGACCGCTGCTATCAGTTCACGTTCTTCATCCTCATGTGCTCTCATCCTCTATGCCCCCAATATCAACGCACGTTTCTACCTGAGGATCATGGAATTCGATGATGCGTCGCGTCCGCTCTCCGATCCGATCCGAGACCACGCACATATAGCGCCCGTTGAGCAACCGGAAACAGACCCGCCCCCCGGAATCCGTCACATCGCTGGTGATGACCAGTTTTCCTTTTCGGATCGAGACGTGGGCTCCGACAAGGGGAGCCCGGCTGTCGCGCACGGTCAGGCATAGCACCCCAACCCGCTGCCGGGTAGGGGTGCCGATGGTCGGGATATCAAGGCGGCCGTTCTTCCTCAGGTGGCTCTTCTCGAAGACCCGGCACCGTGATACCAATGCGTCGACGATCTGCGGTGCAACCAGGAAGAGATCAAACACCTCCTCCCCCGTAAGCCGCAGGACCGCGGCATCGCCAAAGAGCGTTCCCTTCTCATCGACGAATATAGCGCCGTCCGGCTCGCCCCCAAGGAGAACCAGGAAAAAGGTATGCGCCTCTGCCCTACAGATCCCTATCCCGGTCAGGGGACGAACAGCAGTGCGGTGTAGTAACTCATCAAGAGCAAACTGCCCCTCGTGCGTCGACTGTAGAAGGATCTCGTCCATAAGGCCGTTTATGTCCATGCACATCTTCAGGTATGGTATTTTTATGCAGGAAAGGGGATTTGCCCCCCGCCACAGTATACCTCATCACTATACTCATATTAATATTTTACGATAGGGCGATACCCGTTCAGGTAGACATTCAATTGAAAGTGTCTGATCCGGGGACCTGAAAGAGGCCGTTCTCGGGCAGGAATCTTCAAAAATTAAGTTATTCTGAGAGAGTCCCGATCTCTAAAATATGCGTCCTGAGGCAAAATGAGGCCGTGAGAGAGCCATAAAATACCAACTACATGAAAAGCGCACTGAAATGGCAGCGGTTCCCATAAAAAGAGATCGTCAGAAATAAGAGATGAAAGATGAATAGAGTACTGGCCCATGATTCTTCCGCTCGTGGTAGCTGTCCCGCTGATGATTGCAGCGGCTGCAATAGGGGTCACGCTCATATATGCGTCGGTCCTGGATGCAAGAGAACGGCGGGTACCCCACAGGACCTGGCGTCCTGCGCTCGCGATCGCGATTCCGGCAGCCGTCTGGGTATACGGGTTGACCCTCCTCGCGGACTGGCGGACAGCAGCGGGGTATCTCCTCCTGGTCACGGTCTTCTGCGGATTTTTTTACTTCTTTCAGGCCGCAAACCTCTTCGGGGGAGCGGACGCGTATGCCCTCATCATCATCACCGCATGCCTCCCGTTCTTCCCCATCGAGCCCTACTTCGGTATCTCGCCCCTCGGGTTCTTCCCATTTACGGTGCTGACGAATGCCGTGCTCATCAACATCGCGGCACCGGTTGTCATACTCGCAAAGAACCTGCTCGAGGGCAACCGGGCCCCGTTACCCTGCCTCTTCACCGGTTTTCCCGTCGAGGCAAAGACGATCCAGAATGAATTCGGTTTTGTCATGGAGGATATCAAGGAAGAGGACGGCAGGCTGGTCAGGCGGTTCGTCGGCTTTACCGAGTCGCTCAGGCGCATCGTGCGGGGAGAGCGGCGACTATACACGAAAGACCTCAGGCTGCACCCCGAAGACTACCTGGAGGAACTGGCCCTCTACCGGAAGGCCGGCAGGGTCTGGATATCTTACGGCATTCCCTTCATCATACCGATCACGGCGGGATTCCTGGTCGCGTTATTCGTGGGAGATATCCTCTTTGTCATCATGAAGGCTCTAGCAGGAATGTGAACCAATATGGAGATACAATTTAAAGACGGACTGGTGCCTGTCATTGTACAGGAGAAGCGAACTCGTGAGGTCCTGATGCTCGCTTACGCAAACGCCGAAGCACTGGAACTCACCCGGACCACCGGATACGCGCATTACTACAGCAGAAGCAGGCAGAAACTCTGGAAGAAAGGTGAAGAGAGCGGGCACTTCCAGCGGGTCTGCCGGATGCTCGTCGACTGCGATGCGGATGCAGTCCTCTATGAAGTGGAACAGATCGGTGCTGCCTGCCATACCGGCCATGCCTCGTGCTTCTACCGAACGATCGAAGGGAAGGAGATCGCCGGAATCGTCTTTGATCCGGAGAAGGTATACGCTAATAAGGGTGAATGACTTCATTACTATGGTGATTTTTTATGAAAATTGTACCCGATACCAGCGTCGTGATAGACGGGCGCATAACATCGATGATAAAGGCGGGAGAATATAAGGGCGCAACAATAATCATACCGGAAGCCGTCGTCGCCGAACTGGAGGCACAGGCAAATCAGGGAAGGGAGATAGGGTTTTCCGGTCTGACCGAACTCCAGGAACTCTTTCGGATGTCGGAGGATTCTATCATCGAACTCCAATATTCAGGAGAGCGCCCGAGCCTCGACCAGGTGAAACTCTCGAGCGGCGGCGAGATCGACGCCCTGATCAGGAATGTCGCTCTTCTCCACGACGCCCGGTTCATCACGAGCGACCTTGTGCAGGCAGAGGTTGCGAAGGCAAAGGGGCTTGACGTCACCTACTTAAGACCCCAGATCGGGGATTTCTCGCCGCTCTCGATCGACCAGTACTTCGACGAGGAGACGGTCGCGGTCACGCTCAAAGAACGGGCCCCGCCGGTGGCAAAGATCGGGAAACTCCGTGACATTCGCCTGGTCACCCTCCGCGATGCGCCGATGAATGAGTACGAGCTCCGGTCCATGGCCCAGGAACTTCTTGAGCGGGCAAAACGCGATCCGGACGGCTTTATCGAACTCGAGAAGCGAGGGATCACGGTCGTCCAGATCGGGTCGCTCCGGATATCGATCGCCCGGCGGCCGTTCTCGGACGGGATGGAGATCACGGCAGTACGACCGCTTGTGGACCTCTCGCTCGATGACTACGACATGGCGCCGGAGATCAAGAAACGGATCCTCGGGAACCGTCGCGGGGTCCTGATAGCAGGGCCCCCGGGAGCGGGGAAGACCACGCTCGCCCAGAGCCTTGCAACGTTCCTTGCCGACCACGACTTCATCGTCAAGACAATGGAGGCGCCGCGGGACCTGCAGGTGCCCGACCACATCACCCAGTACACGGCGCTCGAGGGCAGCATGGCGAACACTGCCGAAGCCCTCCTGCTCGTCCGGCCCGATTATGTCATCTTCGACGAGATCCGGAAGAGCGAAGACTTCGGCATCTACGCCGACATGCGCCTTGCCGGGATGGGCATGGTCGGGGTGGTGCACGCCATGGAGGTGCAGGACTGCCTCCAGCGATTCTGCGACCGCGTGGGCTACAGCGTCCTGCCGCAGATCATCAACACCATCATCTATGTCGCGGAAGGCGCAATCACGAAGATCTACGACCTTGAACTGACGGTCAAGACGCCGGAGGGGATGCCCGGGGATACCCACATCCGCCCGGTGATCGTCGTCTACGAGCACTCCCGGCGGGAGCCCGAGATGGAGATCTTCCGCTACGAGGGAGAGACCCTGGTGATGCCGATCGCACGGCCGGAGATTGAGGCACCCCCAACCGTTACAGAGGAACCGGTCGTCGCACCGGCAGCAAAGCCCGAGGAGAACGTTTCCTGGAAGGTCGCTGAGAAGGAGGTTCAGCACGAGATCGGGCGGTATACGGCCGGCCCGGTCGAGGTCCGGATCATCAGCGACAACAAAGCCGTCGTCTACATCGATGACAAGGATGTCCCGGCAGCGATCGGAAAGGGCGGAAAGAACGTCTCCGCGATCGTGAACAAACTCGGTATCGGGATCGACATCAGGCCGAGGAGCGAGCTCGAGGCGCAACGGCCCGTCGAGGAGGAGATGCAGCTTGCAGGCGGCATCAAGATCCGCCTCGATCGAAAGCAGTTGACGATTGTCTCCCAGGAGAACAGAGGCAAGATCGTCGATGTCTTTGCCGGAAAAGAGTATCTCTTCACGGCAACGGTGAACGAGGAGGGGGATATCCTCCTTGCCAAGAACAGCACCATCGCCCAGGAGATGATCAAGCGCTACAATGAGGGCGAGACGATCCGGCTGCGTCCGGTATGATGCAGGGCAGAAGAAATGACGAAACCAGTATCTGGAGGCATAGAGTGAGCGGACTGGATATGCGAAGCAACGAACGGGAATGTGCTGCCCGGTGGGAGCACGCGTTTGAGGCTGATCCGGCTGAGAAGGAGAAGTATTACCTGACCGTGGCGTTCCCCTACCCAAGCGGGGCGATGCACGTCGGGCACGGACGGACCTACATCGTCCCGGATGTCATCGCCCGGTACCAGCGGATGAAGGGAAGACAGGTCCTCTTCCCGATGGCGTTTCACGTCACCGGCACCCCGGTCATCGGGATATCGAAGCGGATCGCAAACGGCGATGTGAAGACGATCGGGTTGTACCGTGACCTTTACCGGGTGCCGCAGGACATCCTCGATCGGTTCATCAACCCGATGGAGATCGTCCGGTACTTCTCGGAGGAGTACCAGAGGGTGATGCAGAAGTGCGGGCTCTCGATCGACTGGCGGCGCCGGTTCATCACCGTCGACCCCCAGTACAGCAAGTTCATCGAGTGGCAATACGCGCACCTGCACGAGGACGAGCACGTCGTCAAGGGAGCCCACCCGGTCAAGTACTGTCCCCAGTGCGAGAACCCGGTCGGCGACCACGACCTGCTCGAGGGCGACAAGTCCGAGATCATCCGGTTCACCCTGGTGGTCTTCCAGTGGGGCGATGCAAAGGTCCCGTGCGCCACGCTCCGGCCCGAGACGGTCTACGGGGTGACGAACCTCTGGGTGAACCCGGACGTCACCTACGTCCGGACGATGGTGGACGGCGAGGAGTGGATCTTGAGCCGGGAGGCGGCAGGGAAACTTGCCCTCCAGGACCACACGGTCACCGTGACCGAGGAGATCCCCGGGACCGCGTTCATCGACCAGACGGTCTCGCACCCCCTCTCCGGCAAGGTCCCCGTCCTCCCGGCAACGTTCGTGGACCCGGAGATGGGGACCGGGATCGTTATGAGCGTTCCCGCTCACGCGCCCTTCGATTACATCGCGCTCCGCGACCTGCAGCAGCAGGGGATGTATACGTCCATCCGGCCGGTCCCGCTCATCTCCGTCGAGGGCTACGGCGAGATCCCGGCGAAGGATGCGGTCGAGCGGGCCGGCATCCGCGACCAGAACGACCCCGGGATGGAGGCGCTTACCCAGGAGGTCTACAGCGCCGAGTTCTCCCGCGGGAAGGTATTTGAGAAGTATGGCGGCAAGCCGGTGAGAGAGGCCCGGGACGATGTGGCGGCGTTGATGATGGAGCGCTACGGTTCCGTCCCGATGTACGAGTTCGACAACCGCCAGGTGATCTGCCGGTGCGGAGGCAGGGTCTACGTGAAGATCCTGCACGACCAGTGGTTCCTGGAGTACAGCGACCCGTGCTGGAAGGAGCAGGTGAAGACCCAGCTCGAGCGGATGGCGCTCGTCCCGCCCGAGGTCAGGACCGAGTTCGACCGGACGGTCGACTGGCTGAAGGACTGGGCCTGCACCCGGCGGGTGGGGCTCGGAACGAAACTCCCCTGGGACCCGACCTGGATCATCGAGCCGCTCTCCGACTCGACGGTCTACATGGCCTACTACACGATCGCTCACCACTTGAAGGCCATACCGCCGGAGAACCTGACACCGGAGGTCTTCGAGTACATCTTCAAGGGCGAGGGGAACCCCACCACAGTTGACCGGGAGACGCTTGACCGGCTCAGGAACGAGTTCCTCTACTGGTATCCTTACGACTACCGGTTCTCGGCAAAGGACCTCATCTCAAACCACCTCACCTTCCAGCTCTTCCACCACCGGGCCGTCTTCCCGGCGGAACTACAGCCGAAGGGCATGGTGGTCTTTGGCATGGGGCTCCTGAACGGAGCGAAGATGTCCTCAAGCAAGGGCAACGTCTTCCTGCTCGAGGACGCCGTGGAGGAGTTCGGCGCCGATACGGTTCGGATGTTCCTCGTCGGGAGCGCGGAGCCGTGGCAGGACTTTGACTGGAGGAATGAACTCGTCTCGTCGACGAGGAAACAGATCGAGCGGTTCTGGAACACGGTCGATGAGGCAAAGGAGGCTGAAGGCACCTCCGGTATCGACACCTGGCTCGCCAGCAGGCTCCAGCACCGCATCGAGAGCACCACCGCGGCACTCGATTCGTTCCAGACCCGGCAGGCGTTGCAGGAGGCGTTCTTCGGAGTGGAGGCCGACCTGAAGTGGTACCGGCGTCGCCTGCCCGGGGAAACGGGCAGCGGGGCCGTGATGCAGGACCTCTGCCGCACCTGGGTACGGCTGCTTGCCCCCATCATCCCCTTCACCTGTGAGGCGCTCTGGAACGAGATCGGCGGGGAGGGTATGGTCTCCTTCGCCCCCTGGCCGACGGTCGACGCGGCCCGGATCAACCCGGAGGTCGAACTTGCCGAGGAACTCCTCGCGAGGACGGTCGAGGATATCGAGTCGATCGTGAAACTCATCCCGATGGAGCCGAAGGGCATCAGCCTCTTCGTCGCCCCGGCCTGGAAGCAGGAGGCGTTCCGAATCGTCGCCGCCTCGACCGACAAGACGAGGGTGATGCGGGAGATCATGCAGAACGAGGGGATGCGGAAGCGTGGTCGTGAGGCGACGGAGGCCGCAAAGCAGATCACCAAACTCGTCCTGAAACTCCCGCCCGAACTCGTGAAGCAGCTCGTGGCCTCGTCGCTCGACGAACAGGCGGTCCTCGAAGGCGCTCGGTCGTTCCTGGAGCATGAGTTCGGCGTCCCGGTGACGGTCCAGAACGCCGAAGCGAGCACGCACGCAAAGGCGTCGGGCGCCCTGCCGTTCAAGCCGGCGATCGTGATCGAGTAAGGTAACCTACCTTATTTTACCTTTTTGCACATTTTCCGGGATTCAGGCCTGCTCGCGAGAGAACCGGGACGGGAATCTTCGATAGGAATGAAAACTTCGGTCATGGGCTGATTGAATACACCCCGCTACACCGAACGTCGGAATGAAGAGTGCAGCCTCGAGGGCCTGCAAAAAAGAAGAGATGCCCGACCAAAGAGAGCAATTCAGTTATTCGCTTCCCTTCACGGCCTGCTGGGCCTTCTTCGCCCGTTCTTTTGCCGTGAATCCGGTCACCTGCTGGAGGTAGTTCCGGAACCGGCGGTTGGTGTCGATGATCGTCTCGTCGTCGGTATCTTTGTTCGCCTCGGTATCGACGATCAGCGTCTTGCCCGCTGCGCCGGACCAGACCTCAAGGCGCCGGAGAGCTCCGTAAGTGATCGTGTAGTGACCGTCGCCCGATGCCACGGGTTCGGTCCCGAACTGGTCGCGAAGACCCTGAACCATGGATTCTGCAAGAGATTTCGTGTATCCGCGCTTGATCTGGTATTCCTGCATAATATTTTTAAGGGACAGCCAACTATGTTAATCTAATCCGAGATTGTGTGGTTGGTTCCATGGAAGATATAAAGGTTGTATCCAGAGCACTTGCCGGCGCCGAAAAAACGGTGTTGATCGGGTTCCCCGGCAGTGGACTCGTCGGGAGTATTGCCCTGCAGTACGTCGTCGAGCAGATGGAGTTCGAGCAGATCGGGACAATCACCAGCAAATACTTTCCACCGGTCGCTCTCATGACAAAGGGCGTGATCAACGCTCCCGTACGCCTCTATGAGAAGGACAACCTCGTTGCGGTCATCTCCGATGTCCCCATCCACCCCACAATCTGCTACGAGGTGGCAAACGGCATCATGGACTGGCTCGCCCAGTTTGATATCAAAGAGATCGCCACGATTGCAGGCATCATCACGAACGAACCGGAGAAGAGGGTCTTTGGCGTTGCTACAACACGCGAGGTCCTCCAGCGTCTCGAGGAAGAGACGATGATCCTCCCGATGGGGAGCCTCTCCGGCATCGCGGCAAGCATCCTCACGGAGTGCAAGACCCGGGGCATTCCGGGGATCGGGCTCCTCGGGGAGACCGTGAACACCCCTGACCCGCGGTCCTCTGCGGCCACGATTGAGGTCTTGAACAAGATCTACAAGATCAACCTGGACGTCAACCCGCTGCTTGAACAGGCGGTAGAGATCGAGGCGGCGATGGCCCAGATATCCGAGCAGGTGCAGAAGACCGAGACCGCCCCCAGAAGAGAGCAGCTGCCGATGTACGGGTGATTGGTCATGAAGTACGCAGCATTAACAGGGATTTCGCCGGCAGTCATTGCTGAACTCCAGAGCGGCAGGGCCCGCACCCTCGAGTTGAACAGCGCTCACAACATCATCACGCTGACCGAGGCCGCCCCCGGGGAGTGTATCTTCATAACCTCAGTCAACGAGGAAGACCTCTCGCCCGGAGATGCAGGGATCATGGTCGACCTCCTTGTCCTCAATATCGGCATGAGACGGGTCGACTTCGTCATCCCGTCCTTCTCCGAGGAACTGGAGCGGATGTCAGCCCGGATCAAGGTTCAGTTCCGGGGAACGACCATCGCCCGCGACGTGGAAGGACGGAAGTGGGGAGACCCGACCAAAGTCGAGATCGTCAGGGCGGCGTGTTACCGGGCCGGTTGATACACTTTTTTTCAGACGCCCCGGTCCTCAAAGGGTTAATATCCCCGGACCGCGAAAATGTATGGGAACCAGGAGGGTCTGTGGCTTAGCCAGGACATAGCGCCGGGCTTCTAACCCGGACGTCGGGGGTTCGAATCCCCCCAGGCCCGTCGTTTTTTGCATTCGTCATCATTCTATCGCTCCTCACCCGCGTTTATGTCCTCACACGCAGGGATAACTCCATCCTCCCCACAAAAAGCCGCTTCCTCATACCCGGGCAAGCCCTCTCAGGTCGGGATGCACAAGATTTATTTCCGCTCGTGCCATTCGAGGCCCCGGTTACGATGGTTGTAGCACGAATGTCTACCTGGAAATTCAAGCCGGGCCAGCGCGACGCCGCGATTGAGGTCATCTCGAAGGAAGGCGATGCTGCAGAGAAGAAGGGATCCCGCGGGCACCTCTTCCTGATGCCGGCGGAGGACCCGGATGCCGGCGTGTTTATCACCCTCTGGGAGGACGAGGAATCGTTGCAGGCATCCAGGGAGGGTGTCTTCAAGGGGATCTCCAGAGACATAGAGCAGTACACGGCATCCCCGCCCGAGGTGAAGAAACTGCACGTACACTCGGCCGAGATCGCCGAGATCGCCCCCGAGATCGTAAAGCCGGCGTAAGGACTATCCGAATTCGATATGACGCGCCTCTCTCGCCGGGCTCCGGCCGGTTGCCGGCCCGCAGGGGGAGCGCATTGAAATGGCGGAGCGTTCAGCAGCATTATCCGGTGGGCCGCTGCACAGGGGTCGATGCAAGCGAGGCGATGCTCACCCCTGTGCGACAGGCCCGCTCCACCTCTTCTCGCTTCGTTCAACCCATAGTTTCAAATACAGGGTGTTACCCACAGGGGGCTCGTGAAACGGGGCCCCATCTCCACCGGAACAGCGACGGTCTGTGCTATCATCATAGCCACGGTGATGATGACCGTCGTAGCCGCAACCCTCCTGGTGCCGGAGGAAGAAGCGGGGATCACGGTCCCGGGGGCCTCTCCTGCCTCCCCGGTGGAGGCCATCGCCGGCTATGCGGGGACGCCGGTGATACGGATAACCGGGGACGCCGTCAACCTCACGGGCTGCCGGGTCTACCTCACCGACCCGGAAGGAGTGCTCCATAACGTGGAGACCGCAATCCTCGCGAACACGACCCCCGCCGGCGGCAGGGACGTATATATCTTCCACCTCCCCGTGGACGACCCGGCCGCGTCGGGCTACTGGATCACCGACATGCCGGAGATGGTCTTTACCGCCGACCGCCATCCGGGTATCCACCCGTTCTCGCCCGCCGGAGAGTGGCGGGTGGTCGTCTACGATCAACGCTCGATGAAGAACAGGGTTGACCGGGTTGTCCCGATCAACGGACCGCTGTCCCCGGTTTGACCGGCCGGAGGGGGACGAGGAGGGAGGCTTCGTCCCCGGCGGCGAGGATCATCCCCCTGCTCTCGACGCCGAATATCTTTGCCGGAGCAAGGTTTGCTATCAGCGCTACGTCCTTCCCCACCAGTTCGTCGGGGGAGTAGAACTGCGCAATCCCGCTGACCACCTGGCGTTTCTCGCCCCCGAGGTCGACGACGAGTTTGTAGAGCTTCTTCGAGCCCTTGATCGGCTCGGCCGAGACGACCTTCGCCGTCCGGATATCGAGTTTCCCGAACTCCTCGATGGAGACGGTGCTCTTCTTCGGTTTCGCGGCCGCATCGGCCTCTTCGACCCGGGCGTTGAGGACCTTCTCAAGTTCCTTGACCTGAGCCTCCTCGATCTTCACGAAGAGGGGGACGGGCTTTGCAAGCACCCGTGCCCCCACCGGTGCTGTGGCCTCGGCTATGGGATGGTCCGCAATCCTGTCGTCGTAGCCGAGCATCGTCCAGGCCCGTTGCATCGCCTCAGGCATCAGGGGCTCAAACGTCAGGGTGAGGGCCTTGACGATCTGGAGGCAGTCGGCGATCACCTGCTCCGCCGCCGCCCGGTCCTCCTTGATCAACTTCCAGGGGGCATTGTTCTGAATGTAGGCGTTCCCAAACGACGCAAGCGCCATCATCGAGTCGACGGCGCTCTTGAAGTCGTAATCCCGCATCAGACCGTCGACCGCGGAGAGCGACCGCTCGATCTCTTCAAGGACAGCCGGCCGGGGGGCGAGGTCGGGCACGCCCGAGAACTCCTTCTCGGCGAAGTACATCGTCCGGTAGATGAAGTTCCCGAGCGTCCCGACGATCTCGCTGTTCACCCGCTCGGCGTAGACCTTCCAGGAGAAGTCAAGTTCCCTGGTGTGGTTGGTGTAGGAGAGGAGGTAGTAGCGGAGGTAGTCCGCCGGGAGCCCCTGGTCCAGGTAGTCGTCGTTCGTCCAGACGACGTACCCCCGGGACTTCGAGAACTTCTTCCCCTCGATCGTGACCATGCCGCTTGCGACCACCGCGTACGGGAGGCCGAAGCCTGCGCCTTTGAGGAGCGCCGGCCAGAAGATGCAGTGGTGGTAGACGATGTCCCCGCCGATGAAATGCGTGACCCGGGTGTCGTCGCCGCACCAGTACTCCTTCCAGTCGGCCCCTGCAGCCTCTGCCCACTCCTTCGTGAACGACATATACCCGATGGGCGCATCGACCCAGACGTAGACGACGAGGTCGTCACGGCCCGGGAACTTCACGCCCCAGTCCAGCGTCCGGGTGATGCACCAGTCGTGCAGGAGCTCCTTCACCCACCCAAGGGCGTAGTTCCGGGCGGTGGCCGTGCCTTTGAGGTTCGGGAGGTAGTCGAGGAGGAACTCCCGGAACGCCGAGAGCCGGAAGAAGTAGTGCTCCTGCTCCCGGTACTCCGCCTTCCCGCCGCAGACCTTGCAGACCGCGTCCTTGATCTCGCCGGGCTCAAGGTGCTGCCCGCACCCCTGGTCGCACTCGTCGCCCCGGGCGATGGCTCCACAGTGGGGGCAGACCCCCTCCACGTAACGGTCCGGGAGGAACCGCTCGCATTCCGGACAGTAACTCTGGCTGATGGTCTTTGAGTAGACGTAGCCGTTCTCGATGAGCCGCTCGACGATCGACCGGGTGGTCTCGTGGTTCATGGGGTCGTCGGTCATCCCGAACCGGTCGAAGACGACCCCCATCTTCCGGAACGTATCGTAGAAGTGCTCGTGATAGCGCTCCGAGAGGGCGCGGGGGGTTGAACCCTCGTGCTCGGCGCTGATCACGATCGGCGTCCCGTGATTGTCGGAACCACATACAAAGACGACCTCCTCCCCGGACCGGCGCATATACCGCACGTAAAAGTCCGCCGGCACGTAGGTCCGCAGGTGCCCGATATGGCAGGGACCGTTCGTGTACGGGAGTCCGCACGTTACCAGCAACGGCTTACCACTCATCCTTATCTACTCTGGTTGCGATGCTAATAAAGATATTAGAGCATGGCACGACAGATCGCGATACCGGTCCGATCCTTTGGCTCCGAGGTCGGAACGCCCACGATTCAGGAGATCGTAGAGTGGCTGAAAGGGAGGCGCGGGGAGGAGGCGGACCTCACTACCTACCGGCTCGACCGGTCGCTCGACGGACAGGAAGGGGTGACGGTACCGGCCGCCGGGGGTCTCTTCTACGGCGATCGGTTGAGCGGGGCCTTCCCCGGCGTGGAGAAGAGGGTGCTCGTCAACGAGCCGGGAATCGATCCGTCTGTCGTGGCCGCGGATGTACGCTCTGTCCTGGCGAAGCGCAAGGACGCCTGGTTCTCCCTCCCCGCCCCCCACATGCTCGAACTTCGCGATGCTTACATCGACGATGAGGAGGAGTTCAAGGAGACGATCGCGACCACGTATGCCCGGCTCGCACGGGAGATGCGCGATATCGGCGTGAAGGGGCACATTCTGGTCGCGGATCAGGCGGACACGATCGAGTTTGAGGTGCTCGCCGGCCGGAAGATCCTTTTCTTCCCCCGGAACTCGACGACGTTTGACCGGGAACTCCTGCTCGAGTACCAGGATACCCTGGTCCTCCCTCCAGGCGACCTCGACCAGGGACCGGACCTGATGGAGCGGTTCCGCATCAGGAGACTCGTCCTGCTCGATGCGGGGGCAGAGGACCTGGTAGCCGCGGCCGCGTTCGCCGACCCCGATATGCTCGAGGTCGGCGGCTACTGCGAGGACGGTTGCCCGGAGTACTGGAGAGATCTGGTCGACCGGGCGGTCATTCCGCGATAGATTCCGCCACTTCCGCAAGGCGACGGTAGTGGCGGTTCCGCTTTATGAGCCAGAAGAGGAGGCGGTCGAGGAAGGTGAACGCAAACGTGCCCCCGGCCGCGTGGGGATGGCCGCCGCCGGAGAACTCCCGGGCGATGAGGTGGCTGACCGGGGGGACGGAGCGGATGGAGATACGACCATTTGCAGAGACGACCACCTCGATATCGGTGCCAAGTTCGTCGCGGATGGTGTGAGCGGTCTCGCTCGGGTAGCCGTAAAGCGGGGCGAACGCGATCCGGTAACGGCCGGCCGCGATGATGGTGGTGTGCCGGAGGCTCCTGCCTATGTCCCGCTCCATCTCCTGGACGATCCGTTCGTACTCGCCCTCGATCTTTTCGTCGGTGATGACGCCGCGGACGAGGTTGTCGCGGACGTACTCCCGGAACCCCTTCTGCATCACCACCTGGCCGAGCATCTTCGACCGGGGATCCTGGTGTCTCCAGAGGTCGTAGTCGCAGACGACCCGCGCGATCTCCTCGGCCACCGCGTCGCCGGGGGCGAGGTCGCGGGCGACGATCCCGGTGGCGCAGGTGGAAACGTCGATATGGAGGAGGCTTGTCTTCGCATCAACCGCGTGGATCTCCTCGTCCTTCCAGCGGTGGTGGTCGCGCCACTCGATCCGCCATCCGTTTGACCGGGCCTTGGCGAGCCGCTGCTCGATGCCCTTCTGGTAGCCGACATCCGATATGCTGAGCAGGTCGCCCCGCCCCGGAGAGCCGGCCACGGCGTCGAGGTTTGCGAGGAACTTGCCGACAGAGGACCAGATCGTGAAGACCTCACCGTATACCCGCCGGTGAACGGCGTCGCTCCCGACGGCGTCGAGGTCATTGTGGGTGAGGTGCACGACGGCCTCCGTCCTCCGGGAGAGCGCCTGCATCAGGTTCGCGCCCCGGGCATCTAACTTCTGATCACTCCGGCCCATTACACACACTGTTCGTCGGGAAACCAGATAAACAGGCGGCCTTGCACCGCTGTCATCCCGCCACCCGGTGCAGGGGAGAGCCACCCCCCAGAACACAGAATTTATTAAGAACAACAGACAACGTTGTAAGGCAGGAGCCCCTGTAGCTCAGACTGGGAGAGCGCCAGACTGAAGATCTGGTTGTCCCCGGTTCAAATCCGGGCGGGGGCACTTCGAGCAACTTTTCTGACGCCTTCGCTTCACCAGGTAATTATGGGCGTCTGGAGAAGGCCGTGCGAGGGCATTCTGCAGGGCACACCCGGGCGAGAGAGAAGATAGCGCCTTCGTGGCTCAGCCGGTAGAGCGCGTCCTTGGTAAGGACGAGGTCGCGGGTTCGATTCCCGCCGAAGGCTTTTACATATCTCGGCCCGGCAGAGGGGTTTTTATAGAGCTCGAAGACCCTATCTGCCATAACGATAGAGGGAGTCTGATGCGCGTCAAGTTCTGTGGAACAGCCAGTCTTGCGGATATGCGGGCTGCAATCGCCGCCGGCTGCGATGCCATGGGTTTCATCATGGGCGTGACCTATCAGAGCAGCGATTTTGTAACGCCGAAAGAAGCCGCGAAGATGGTCAGGCATCTCCCACCGTTCATCGAGCCGGTTGCAGTCACCCACCTGCAGGAGACGGACGATCTCATCAGGCTGGTAAGAGACTCGCGCTGCACGACGCTGCAGATCCAGGATACCGTCGAACCCTCGGGAATGGATGCCATCCGCGACGCACTCCCGTACCTGAAGATCGTAAAAGCCGTTCACGTAATGGACGAGTCAGCTATAGCGACAGCAAAGCGCTACGAGCCCCATGCCGACGCGCTCATCCTCGACACCAGAACCCGGGAGAAGATCGGGGGGACGGGGATCCCTCACGACTGGAGTATCAGTGCAACAATCGTGGCAAACTCAGCCATCCCTGTGATCCTTGCAGGAGGACTCACGCCGGAGAATGTCCGGGAGGCAATACGGAAGGTCCGCCCGTACGGCGTCGATGTGCATACCGGCGTCAAGAAAGATGGCGTCCGCAACCCGGAAAGGACGCTTTCGTTTGCCCGCGAGGCAAGGGACGCCCCGGTGGAAGACTGAGACACCGCGTCGTCGGTTGACCGGCACCCGAGCACCGATAACTCCTGAGGCCCTCCGTTGCTCCCAGAGGTCAGCATCGCTCTCCCTCGCACGCCGGCCCCATCCGCCCGGACGCAGGCGTGGGGCAAATCCGGATCCCGCCGGGAGTGACGGCTTACGAGCGTATCCCGGCCCCGGAACCGGACGAAGGGACCTGGAGGCCCCTCCATTCAAACGATCATCGATAATAACACAAACAGCAAGGCTACTTACCGGACAAGCTATCCCGCCAAAGGCAATCTGCGAGGAGGTCCGCCATGGAGAGACAGACAAAAGCGCATTCCGAAGAAACTCTGGATCCACAGGATTGGGAGTCCATGCGCGCCCTGGGTCACCGTATCCTCGACGATGCAATGGACTATATCGAGACGCTGCGGGACCACCCGGTCTGGCAACATGCGCCGCAGCAGGTCAAAGATCACTTCGAAGGGCCACCCCCGCTCGACCCGCAGCCGGCCGAGGAGGTCTACGGTGAGTACGTCCGTTCCATTCTCCCCTACCAGCTCGGCAACAGCCACCCGAGGTTCTGGGGCTGGGTTGCCGGTTCCGGGACCGTGATGGGGATGTACGCAGAGATGCTCGCGGCCTCGACCGACGCCGTCAGCGGAGCGTTCTCCTACGTCAGCAACAACTACGTCGAGATGCAGGTCCTCGACTGGTTCAAGGCGCTTCTCGGGTATCCTCCTACAGCAAGCGGCCTTCTCACCAGCGGGTGCTCGGCCTCGAACCTGATCGGCCTCGCCGTGGCGCGGAACGCCATGGCCGGGTTCGACGTGCGGAAGAGGGGGATGTCCGACGCACCGCAGAAGATGACCGTCTACTGTTCGGAGGAGACCCATTCCTCGATCCAGAAGGCCGTCGAACTGCTCGGATTCGGGAACGATGCGCTGCGCCGGATTCCCGTGAACGAGTTTATGCAGATCGACCTTGAGGCGCTGAAAGCGGCTATCGCAGACGACCGTGAGAACGGGCTTCTCCCCGCCTGCGTCGTCGGGGCCGCCGGGACGACCAACACGGCCGCCATAGACGATCTCAACGCTCTCGCGGATATCTGCGCCGCGGAGAGGTGCTGGTTCCACGTCGACGGTGCGAGCGGCGCCTGGACGGCCATCGCTCCCCGGTACAGGCATCTCGTCGCCGGCATGGAGCGGGCGGACTCCCTGGCGTTCGACCTGCATAAGTGGATGTACCTGCAGTACCCCATCGCCTGCATCCTCGTCAGGAACGCCGACGATCATCGCCGGGCATTCTCGCTGACCCCGACGTACCTCGCCCACGGCGAAGGAGAGCGCGGGTTGACCGGCATCGACGTCCCCTGGCTCTCCGATTACGGTTTTGAACTCTCGCGCGGCTTTAACGCGCTCAAGGCCTGGATGACGTTCAAAGAGCACGGCGTCGCGAAGTACGGGCGCATCATCCAGCAGAACATCGACCAGGCGCACTACCTGGCCGGACTGGTCGAGTCCGCTCCGGAGCTTGAACTCGCGCTGCCGGTCTCGCTGAACATCGTCAATTTCCGCTACGTCCGGCCCGGCCTGACCGATGCCGAACTTAACGGCCTGAACAAGCGGATCGAGACAGAACTCCAGGAGAGGGGGATAGCCGTCCCCTCAACCGTCAGCATCCGGGGCAGAAACTACCTGCACGTTGCCATCACGAACCACCGCAGCAGGCAGGAAGACTTTGATCTCCTCGTGCAGGAGGTCGTCAGAATCGGCAACGAGCGGGACTGATGACGGTAGGTTCCGGTCCGGTGGGGATTGCCGGTCCTCCCCGTGCGACCGGCACCGGACTCCTTCTCCCCCGCTCTTCCACTCACACCCTATCCGGCATGGATATCCGTACCCGGATTTTGCGGCAGCAGATCTCGCAGGCCGTAGTTCCTTGAAATCGTGTAAAAGGAGTTGCTGCTCACCGGCCGGTACCAATCGAGACTGATAGCGCCGGACGGGCACTCGTCGACACAGGTCAGGCAGTCAACGCAGAGCCCGGGGTCGACCCTGGCCTTCCCGTCTTCCCTCCGACGCCGGGCGTTCATCAGCGGCGCCTTCGCCCGCCGGCCGGATCATCTTCCTCTGCCGCACTTCCGGGGTCGCTGACCTGCGCCTCCTGGCTACCTCCGGCCGTATTCCCGGCAGGGCCGTCCTCTGCCGACGGCCGCGGGAGAGGCAACCTCCGAACCTCCGATGACAAACTTTACTGCGGATCAGGTTCCACCCCCACCGGAGACGCCAGAGGGCCGAACGCATCATGTCTCAAGTATCAATGCCTGACGAACTGCCAGTCACACGCGCCGCTCTCGACGAACTCGAAGGCTGCCTGCTCCTGCTCGACGCCGATAGAAGGGTCGTGCGACTCAACCGGGCCTTCCGCCGTCTCTTATCCCTGCCGGACGACCGTGACCTCTCCGGAGCGGACGGGATGGCGCTCATCCGCACCCACATCGCCCCGCTCATCGCCGATCCGGAGTTGGCCGGGCGGCTGCTTGAGGCGCTCCGGCGATCGACCCCGATCTCCGGGCTGGAATGCCGGCTCGCCGGCGGCCGCTGGGTGGCATGCTCGGTCCGTGTCACGGACGACGGGATGGTGGCCCTTCTCATCATCGATATCACCGCGAAGAAGGAGAGCGAAGAGAAGCACCGGCAGCTCCGGCAGGAGCACGGGCGCTACCGGGATCTCTTCGACCTCGCCCCCGACAGTTACTTTATCTGCGACGCTTCGGGGCTGATCATCGACGTGAACCAAGCGGGAGCGCTTCTTCTCGGCAGGGAGAGGGAGAGCCTGATCGGGACGTACGGCGAGGATTATATCGTCCCGGAGTGCAGGGATGCCTGCCGTGACCTGATCTCGCAGCTTGAGGCCATGGCCCCTGAGCCCCTGCGCGGGATCGAGGTCTGGATGCAGCCGGCAGCCGGGGAACCCGTTCCCGTCTCCCTCTCGGCCACGGCCGTCCGCAACGACCGGGGGGGCCTTGCGGAGGTCAGGTGGCTCGCCCGCGACATCACCCTGAGAGTGCAGGTGGATGCGGAGCGGGAACGGCTGCTCGCCGAGAACCAGTCGCTCGCTGCCGACTTGGCGGAGGAACGCGACCTCCTCGGCACGGTCATGGAGCATACCGACGTCCACCTGGCCTTCCTCGACGCAGGGTTCCGGTTCATCCGCGTGAACACAGCCTACGCAGAAGGCTCCGGGTACACGAAGGAGGAACTCCTGGGGCGCGGGCACTTCGACCTCTTCCCGAACCCGGAGAACCAGGCAACCTTTGAGCGGGTCCAGGATACCGGGGAGACGTTCAGGGCATATGCAAAACCGTTCACCTACCCGGACCAGCCCGAACGCGGGACGACCTACTGGGACTGGAGCCTCGTACCGGTGCAGGGTGCAGGAGGCAGCGTCCAGGGGATGGTCCTCTCGCTTGCCGAGGTCACGGAACGGATACGGGCGGAGGAAGAGGTCCGGAACCGGAGGCTTGCCGTATTAAACGCGGTCATCACGGCGTCGGCATCCGCGTTCACCCTGGATGAACTCCTCAACAACACACTCGATGCGGTTCTCGACAACTTCGGGTTCGACGTCGGGTTGATCTACATGCTGGAGGGGAGGGAACGGGCCCGGGCCGTCGTCAGGTGCCACCAGGGGGTTCCCGACTTCACCTTGATGCAGAAGCGGACTCTCGACGTCCACCACTGGCCCTATAACCGGGTCTTTGTCGCCGGCCAGCCGTGGTTCATCGAAGGGACGGATGAGACCTCAGGCAGCGACCAGGACGCGCTCGCGGACTTCGGGGTCGTCTCGCTCGCCTGCATCCCGCTCGTCGCCGAGTCCTCGGTCGTCGGGGCGCTCATACTCGGGAGCACCGGGAGGGGGGAGATCCCGCAGGAGGTCCGGCAGATCCTCAAGGCGGTCGGCCGGGAGGTCGGGGCCGGGGTCCTCCGGGGACTGCTCTACCAGAGGCTCGATGCCGCGAACCGGGAGGCGAACCTCTACCTCGATATCCTCACCCACGATATCCGGAACGCCGACAACATCTCAAACATCTACGCCGAACTGCTCAGCGAGAGGCTTTCAGGGGAGGAGCAGGAGTACCTGAAGAAACTCCGGGCAGGCATCGCAAAGAGCATCGAGATCACCTCAAACGTCGCGACCATCCGCAAGATCCGCGAGAACCGGACAGGGGTTCTTCCGATCGACCTTGACCGGGTGATCCGGGATGAGATCGCCCACCACCCGGATGCCCGCATCACGTATGACGGGCCGCGTATGGTGGTTCACGCCGACGACCTCCTGCCGGAGGTCTTCACGAACCTCATCGGCAACGCTGCCAGGCACGGCGGGCCTGACGTCGAGATCGCCATAACCGTCGAGGAGGCGGAGGAGGAAGGAATGGTCAGGGTCACCGTCGCCGATACGGGTCCAGGGGTCCCTGAAAGCGCCAAAGAAGCGATATCTGCTCGGTTCGAGCAGCGGAATGTCCGGGAGAGCACCCATGGTCTCGGCCTGTATATCGTCGGGATGCTTGTTGCACGATACGGCGGCAGTATCCGGGTTGAGGACCGCATACCGGATCACCCCGAATGCGGGGCGGCGTTCCGGTTCACCCTCCGGGAGGCCGAAGGCTGCGAGCCCCCGGGACCGGAAGCGTAGGCGGCGCTCCCGGAGATCTACCTGGACCCCCTCTGCTGTAAAAGGGGAAGTTACCGGGCCGGCACGGTTGCCATGCCCTTCTGCACCCGGCGGGCCATCTCCTGCTTGACTCTCCGGATATTCTCTGCCTGGTCGCGCTCCGCGAGCTCCCGGCCCGCCTTGCCGACGACCTCCTCGCTCGGAACACCCTTTGCGTTCATGACGCGCTGGTAACCGAAACTCGCCCAGTCGTCCGGGAGGTCCCGCATCCGCACGTACTCCATGTTGTTCGGCGCAAGGTCGAGTTGAGCATCGATGACGCTGTTGACGTAGTCCTTGTTCGACTCAAAGACGACCAGGGGCTCGATGACGTCTGCCTTCACGAGATCCTGGATATCCCGCCCCTCGTACTGCTTGATGAGCCGCGCGCACTCGTTGAAGTGGGTTACCTCCATCTTCATGAAGATCTCCCAGATCCCCCGGATCCTCGGATCGCTCTCCTGCTGTACAAAGGAGTAGTAGAGATAGGCCTCGTTGAGTTCCATCATCGCCATCTTCTCAAGCATTGTCTCATTCGGGTCACCGAGCAGCCCATACTGGGTCACGTGCTGCTCCTCGATCTCCGCGATCTCCGCATATAACTGCCGCGCGATCTCGTCGGGGTACATGAACCCGTGCCCCCGGTAGTAGAGCATCGTCTGCTGCTCCCCCGCGGTGATCGTGATGTAGTTCATCTTCGTCTTGATATCGGCCGTGTCCTTGTCGTAGTGCTTCCGCATTGAGTCGAAGGGGTGACGGTGCTCGATGCTCGTCGGCCGGCCCGGTTTGACCTCAGTCTTGCCCTGGACGATCGAGTCGGGGTCGCCGCCCTCGATGTAGTCATAGAGGCAACTGTAGCGGTAGAGGTGATCGAAGTCCTCGAGCAGGGCGAAGTCCAGCGTCTGCTTCACGTAGGGGTCCGGCTCGTTCTGCGCCAGGTTCGCGGTGAGGTCGACCGCAACCTGCTCGTAGCCGAGGGTGGTCTCGATGATCGACTGGTCCGCCGGGTTGAGCCAGTTGATCGTCTCCTGCTGCTGAGAGTCGATCCGCCGTATCAGGGCCATCGCCTTCTTCACCCCGGGATCCGGGTGCATCCGCTCGATCGCGTGCGACATGAGGACAGCGTTGTTCTCGATGCCGTTCATGAGGATGATCCGGGTCCGCGTGTAGGCGTCGACCATCTTCTTGTCGTAAGGTGTCTTGATCATGTCCTTCCAGCTCATGGGCTGCTCCTCGACGGGCATGCCCTCCATATCAAACGGTCTGAATTGAGCCATCGTTCTCCCTCCATAACCCCCGCAGAGCCATCGGGACGGGCGTCTCTGTCCAGATTGCGGCACGAACGATAAGCCGTTCCGGACGTTACCACATCGCAAGAGGGGCGGGGGTTCCGCTTCATACCGGCCACGCCACAAAAACCTAACGGGTGATCTTGAGAAGTGCCATACAGACCCACCCCCGGGAGAATCTGCGTTATCAGCGGCGGAACCGGGGACTTTTCCCTGCCCGCCGGAGTACCGGTCAACCAGAAGACCGCAAGGTATACACTCCCGAAGATGCGGCTGTGCAGGTGGAGACGGTCACGCATCCGCTCGGTACAAAAGATTAAGTGGGTCGACTCAAGAGAGATCCAGACGGCAGGAGGCAAGGGCTATGACAGGAAGAGAAGACGAACTCCGGGACCCCGGGAGACCGGGGTCAGATGAGAAGGTAAACGACCGGGAGACCCCAGATACCCAGACCGGCAGGCTGTCGCCGATCTCCCGCGGGGACAGCCGCGATTTTCCCGACTCCTCTACAGATTTCCGGGTTGACATCCTGGACCACGACGATGAGGTGATCGTCGTTGCAGACCTCCCCGGCGTAGAGGAAGACGCTATCAGGATCAACCTGCTCAACCCGCAGACCCTGCGGGTAACGGCGAGGCGCGCCGGGCTGATCGAGGAGGGGCGAGGCTATGCCACCCAAGAGCGCGGGAACGGCGTCCTGAGCCGATTGATACGCCTGCCGGCGAGCGTAACGGGTGAAGGGGCCAGGACCAGGTTAAAGAACGGTGTCCTCGAGATGCACCTGAAGAAGATGAGGGCCGGGTCCGGGCCCGGGGGGAAGGAGGTCTCCATCGAGTGACCGGGGGGCCCCGTCACCGCGTGGGGCATGTAGCCATTCTGGCCGTCACCACCTGCGGGTGATAGCAGATGACGCTGTCCCGGGCGGTGATCCTCCCGTTGACCACCTGGTCGACGACGGCAAGGTGGTCCTGCACGCCCCGGGGAAGGAGATAGTGCTCCCGGACGAACTCTTTGCCCCGCGTTCCCATCTCCCCGGCCAGCTCCGGGTGCCGGAGGAGGTGGAGGATCCGGTCAGCGGTCTCCTGGATCGTCGAGACCAGGTAGCCGTTCCAGCCATCCTGGATCTGGAGCGGGATGCCGCCGACGTTCCCGCCGATGACCGGTTTTCCTTTCCAGAGTCCTTCGGTCACCGTCAGTCCGAACCCTTCTTTAATCGACTTCTGGACGATCACGTCCGAAGCTCGCTGGAGCGCGTTGATCTCCCGGTGGCTGTCCGGCGGGAGGTCGAGGACATGGATGTCGGGATCGTCCTCGGCCGTCTCGCGGACCTCGCGCAGGACAAGGAAGCACTCCGGGTCGTCGCACGCCCGCCCGCCGACGAGGATGAGCTGGCAGGGAGTCTTCTGACGGGCTCTCTTGAACGACTGGATGACGCCGACCGGGTCCTTAAAGACGTCGTACCGGGAGACCTGGGTGACGATCGGCTTCTCCGGGTCGATGCCGTATTTCGCAAGGACTGCGTCGATCTCGGTCTGGGGGAGGTCGCGGTTCTTCTCGGAGAGGGGGTCGATGAACGGCGGGATGATGAAACTCGGCACATCCCAGAGGGGAAGGTACTGGAAACTTGAGAATATGCTCGCATGGTACTTCTCGACCAGCCTTCGTAAGATATGGCCGATGCTCCCCACCGTTGTGGTGGGCACCGTCTCCAGCTGGACGTGACACCGCCAGAGCAGCCTCTTCTGCTCGAGTTCCCGGGCAGTCAGGAACTCAATGAGACCGAGCGGCTGAGGGTCGTGAACCGTCACGACGTCGCAATCGTCCTCAATAAGCCCCTCATTCTGCCGCTGGGCTTCCCAGTAGGTCTCGACCATCGACGACGAGAACCCGTCCCGCCCCTGGAGGAAGTTGTGGAGCGTCTTCGTGACATCGAAGAACGCAGGTTCGGCCTCCATGATGCTCCAGGTTGTCTCAAGACCGAGTGCGTTGAGGAAAGGGACGTAGGAGATCAGGATCTCCGCGACGCCGCCCCCGTGGCGGGTCGAGTTGATCTCTTGCATCCTGACGCCTGAGAGGCGCTCGGCAAGCTCCTCAACGGCCGAAAATCGTTCTTTTCCCACGATCCGTTCATATTCCTTGAGGGAAGGACAACCAGGTAGATCCGTAACGATCATGCGAGTTCCACTACCGGGCAATACGCTCCGGGCTTATAAAATGCCTTTCGGTGGAGAGCATGCAGGCCCGGGAAAGGTGCCAGAAAAGGTATGGGCCTGAAAAGTTATCCGCTTCGGACCTGCGGGGTGTAGTGAGCGTCGTCGTCCGTATGAGAAGAGGCATCCTGGGGAACAGCCTTCTCCAGTGCCGTCTTCAGCTCGGCGAGCGAGATAGGCTTCTCCAGGACGCCGACGATATCATCAGCATACCGCGAGTACTCCTCGGGCCAGACATGCTTTGCGGTGAAGAGCAGGACCGGGATATGCTTGAGTTCCTCGTTCCGCTTCAGTTCCTCCAGGAACTGCCATCCATCGATGGGGGACATCATCACGTCGAGGATGATGAGCGCGGGCTTCTCTTTCTTGAGCATCCGCAGAGCATCCCACCCATTATGGACCAGAAGAGGTTCGCGGTCGATCTTCTTGAGTAATAGTTCCATTACTTCCAGCGTCGGCAGGTCATCGTCGACGACCATGATCTTCTTTCCCAAATTTATGCCTCCTTTGGTAATTTGATGGTGAAAGTGCTCCCCTCGCCCACCGCACTCGTCACCGTTATCTCTCCTCCATGCAACCGGATATATCCCTCCGCAATCGGGAGCCCCAGGCCGATCCGATCACCTTCGGGGTCCTGTTTTCCAGGGTCCCCGATATAGAACGACCCGAAGATCGCGTCGATACTATCCTTGGGGATACCGATGCCATTATCACACACCATAATATAATGGTTGTCATTTGATTCGGCATAGCGGATCCATACTTTCTTTGGCGGTTCATTATACTTAACCGCATTCGATATCAGGCTCTCCACTGCCAGGTAGAGCCGATCACGATCCCCCCATATATGGGTGCTTTCCGGTATTTCGTTGTAAAACTGAGCCTCTCGGTCGTACGCACCATCGGAGATGACGGAGTCGACCAGTCGGCGGAGGGGCATGTCCTGAACAGCAAGCTCGATGGGATCCATCGTCAGCAGGCTCAACGCGACCATCCGCTCGACCACCGCCCGCTCCTGCCCTGCGCACGCAAGGCAGGTCGCAAGAAACTTCTCCGTCTCTCGCGCGAGACCGTAGTGCTCGGGGTTCTCGACAAGCATCTCCAGGTAGCCGATGAGCGGTTGCAGGGGTGTGCGCAGTTCGTGGGAGAGCGTGGCAACAAGCCCCTTCCACTGATCAACCTCCCACGCCATCTGCCTGCAGGCGATCCTCTGTCGCCGGATCTCGCTTGAATCGCGCGCCGACCCTACAACACCAATGAGAGAGCCGTCCGCCCCGGCATACGGGGCAAGGGTGACGGAGAAGGTGTGCCGGACACCAGCTATTGCAAGGTCAAGATCGTATTGAGCGCTCATCTGCTCAAGGATCACCGCTTGAACCCATTCCATATGCCGGCGAGCAAGGTCAGGGGGGAGGAGGGCATCTACACCCCGGCCGACGAGGTCGCCGGGAATTATCCCGTGCTCAGAGGCGCGCAGCCAGGAGAAGTGCAGGATGCACCCCGTGGCATCCTGTATGAAGAAGATGTCGTTTGATTGCTGGATGAGTTCAGTCAGGCGCTCGTTTGACCGTATGAGGCTGTTGTGCTCGGCCTCGAGGCTGCCGACATCCACAACCGTACACTCAAAGAGGTTCTCAGGGACCAGCGCCCGGCAGGAGAGGAGGACCGCCCGGGCATCGCCGTTCTGTGTGCGGAACGTCGTTTCGGCATTCCCGATGTAACCCTCCCGTTTCATCTCCTCGATGAACCAGGCCTTGTCGCCCTCATCTGCCCAGAACATCTCCGCCGGGAGACCTATGAGGTCCTGTGGGGTGTACCCGAGGATATCGGCGCACCGCTTGCTGACGCAGAGCAGGCGGAGTGTTTGCGGGTCGCAGAGAAACTTCGTATCATGGGTATCTCCGAGGATCTGCCTGCACCGGGAGGCGGTCAGGCGGGAACTCCGCGAAAAGAGCGTCGTGGCTCCGAAGACCCAGAAGAAGAGCGCTATATGCAACCCCGTCATTACAACATCTATGGTAACGCCGAGGACTGATAGATACGCCTGGATAAGTGCGAATCCTGCAACCAGGAGTCCGGTTACCCAGACCCCCTTCTGCGGGAACCAGAGAGCGACAAGGAGTATTGGGATGCAGTAGATCAGGGGGTAGATGTGAATGGCGTTGTAATCCGGCGCAACAGACGTCAGCATCAACGATACCGCCGAGAATGACACTAACACGATCATCTTGACGATATCCGTCCCGGTAAACAGGTTTTTTTGAAAACGACTCAAGGAATATCGGTTCCGGGACATACAGAATAGAGAAGGTATCCTAGGGGATGTATATAGAGTATTCGGAATCCAGTCGAACGAAAGACATTATTTCCAGAAAAGAAGAATTATTCTTTGAGTTCAGGGGATGGATACCAAACATTTCCCCGATTCCCGGAGAGGAGCGTGAGCACCGCGAGGTGTGAGGTGCGACAGACGAGACGCCCGGAGCACGAGAAGCCATCAGGCTTCGAGGCGCGAACAGAGTGAGCGTGAGCACCGCGAGGTGCGAGATGCGACGGACGAGACGTCCGGAGCATGAGAAGCCATCAGGCTTCGAGTAACCACGGGGTTCCGCATCGCCCAGAAAGAGAGCTATATGAAGGTCGTCGTGTAACCCTAGAACATGCGCCCGTTTGTCTTCATCAACGTCGCCATGAGTGCCGACGGGAAGATCTCGACGCGAGAGCGGCGGCAGGTGAGGATCTCAGGAGACGAAGATTTCTCACGGGTCGACCGGATCAAGGCGGAGAGCGACGCCATTATGGTCGGCATCGGCACCGTGCTCGCCGATAACCCCTCGCTCACCGTCAAGTCGGAGGAACGCCGGGCCGGGCGGAGAGCGGCCGGGAGAGACGAGCATCCCATCCGGGTGGTGGTGGATAGCGAGGGAAGGATCCCCCTCTCTGCGGACATCCTCCACAAAGGGACCGGGAAGCGTATCGTCGCCGTCTCAGCAAGGGCACCCCCCGAAAGGGTGGAGGCTCTTCGAGAGCACGCCACCATCATCACCGCCGGTGACGAGGCCGTCGATCTCGCGGCCCTTCTTGAGGAACTCTACCGACAGGGCGTCCGGCGCCTGATGGTCGAGGGGGGCGGAACCCTGATCTGGACGCTCTTTGAGCAAGGGCTCGTCGACGAACTCCAGACGTTCGTCGGCAACATCGTCATCGGTGGGAAGGACGCGCCCACGCCGGCAGACGGCACCGGGTTTCTCCGGGAGGCGGATTTTACACAGTTACGCATCATCGAGGCAGTCCGGCTCGACGACGGCCTGCTCATACGATGGAGCGTGGAGAGGCAGTAGGCAGGAAGAGCCCCCCTGCCCCGTGCTGGATCGCAAAAAAAGGTCGTGAAGGTTACGGGACTTTCACGATCTTATCCATAATCTTGAAGGGAGCATTCTCGGTGACGTATGCAACGGTTATCTCGACCCGGTTCTCCCCTTTTGCGTTCTTGATGGTGAACTCTTTCCCCCGGGTGATCTCCATCGAATCGGTGACGACCTCCCCGTTTGCTTTGGTCACGCGCACATCGATGCTCGTTAGGTAACTCTGGCCGGCACCGCCAATGAAGGTGACCGTGAGATCGCTTGTAACCCGCGAGGGGTAATTTTCGGTGATCTGGAAACTAATCTCTTTTCCCGGCGGCATCGTCTGTGTCGGGCCGGGTGTCAGCGAGACCGGGGCCGTGGGCGCAGGTGTTGCCGTGACCGTCGGAGTCCCCGTCTGGGACGGCGCGGGAGTATCGGTGGTACCCGTGCAGCCGGCGCAGAGCAAACATGCGACCAGGAGCACGGTCAGAGCAGATAGCAACCTGAAGTTCATAAAGCATTGATACACATCAAGGTATTTCACCTTTTCGCCATCCTCGCGGCATACCGGAGATACAAAGATATAAAGTAGCTGGATAGTGCTATCGGGTGGCGCGATCCCTGGAGCCGCACGACCGGGGCAGCGGCGGAGGAGACCCGCAGGAGGTTTCGGTCTATCCAGGATCGAATAGCGGTTCATTAGAAAAATTTATATTTGTAGGAAGGAACCTTCTATCCATAAAATAGCGGTGCAACCATGAACCTGCGAAGACCGAATGCGAACGAAGCGACGGGAACGACCAACCGCTCCCGGGATGTCACGCCCATGTCCGGCATCTGCAGCCGGTGCGTCGACGGGTGCAAGGGAGCCTGCGAGATCTGGCTCTCCTCCTTCCGGGGCAGAGAAGTGCTCTATCCCGGCCCCTACGGCGAGATCACTGCCGGTGCGGACAAGAACTACCCGGTCGATTACTCGCACCTGAACATCCAGGGCTATGCCAGGGGTGCAAAGGGGCTGCCGGAAGGCGTCGAAGCCGGCCCCGACACCGCGGTCTTCTCTGCCGTCGATACCAGGACCGAGTACGGATGGGGCATCAAGGTTCCGATGCAGATCCCCATCTTCACCGGGGCGCTCGGGTCGACCGAGAGTGCCCGGGTAAACTGGGAGCACTTCGCCATCGGGGCCGCGATATCGGGCATCACGCTCGTCTGCGGGGAGAACGTCTGCGGCGTCGACCCGGACCTGGTGCTCGACCACAACGGAAAGGTCAGCAGGTCGCCCGAGATGGACCGGCGCATCGAGATCTACCGGGGGTTCCACGACCGGTACGGCGAACTCCTGGTTCAACTGAACGTGGAAGACACACGCCTCGGGACCGCCGAGTATGTCTCGTCAAAGCACAACCTGGAGACGATCGAACTGAAATGGGGCCAGGGCGCAAAGTGCATCGGCGGCGAGATCATGGTTGACAACCTCGGGCGGGCGAACCAGTTAAAAGACCGGGGCTACATCGTTCTCCCGGACCCCGAGATCCGCGAGGTCCGGGCAGCCTTCCAGGACGGCGCCATAAAAGAGTTTGAGCGGCACTCCCGTCTCGGCTTCGTCACCCGGGAGGGGTTCCTCGAGGAGGTCGACCGGCTCCGGGAGATCGGCTTTAAGAGGATCACCCTCAAGACCGGCGCCTACTCGGCCGTCGAACTCGCGATGGCGATCCGTTACGGCGCCGAAGCGAAGATCGATCTCCTCACCATCGACGGCGCGCCCGGCGGCACGGGGATGAGTCCCTGGCCAATGATGAACGAATGGGGCATCCCGACCTTCTACATCGAGTCCCTCGCCTACCAGTTTGCCGAGCGGCTCCGGGCACGGGGCATCCGGGTCCCGGACATGGCCATCGCCGGGGGGTTCGCAGACGAGGCGAACGTCTTCAAGGGGCTCGCCATGGGAAGCCCCTATATCAGGGCCGTCTGTATGGGTCGCGCCCTCATGATCCCCGGCATGGTCGGGAAGAACATCGCAAAGTGGCTCGAAGCAGGAGAACTCCCGAAGACCGTCTCGAAGTACGGCCGAACCAGGGAGGAGATCTTCGTCTGCTACGAACAGCTCAAGGAGAGATACCCCGGCCGGATAGACGAGATCCCGCTCGGGGCGGTCGGGATCTACACCTACGCCCAGAAGTTCAGGACCGGGCTTCAGCAGATCATGGCCGGGACCCGGAACTTCAATCTCAGCACGGTCGCCCGAAACGACCTGATGGCCCTGACCGAAGAGGCGGAAGCGGTCTCCGGCATCCCGTACGTGATGCGGGCCTACCGCGACGCTGCCGAGGCGGTCCTCGACTCGTAAGCCGGGGAGCGTTCCGGGCGGGGGGAGGCACCCCTCCCGGCCGGACTTGGGGGCTCGCAGGGCAGGTCTCCCGGGCAGGGAAAATCAGGTCAAGAATGCACCTGATACCACTAATCTCCAATTATCTATTTTATCTAACTATCGCGATAATATTTAATGTGAAGCGTGCGTCAGGTATGCCCGATACATCATGGATACAGATACCAGTCCGACCCTCCTCATCACCGGGGGGGCAGGATTCATAGGGTCGCACCTCGCCTCGGAACTGCTGCAGCACGGCTATCACGTCCGTATCCTCGACAACCTGACGCCACAGGTGCACGGTTCGGAGCGGCTCCAGCCCCGTCATCTCGATCGGCGGGCGGAGGTCGCCGTCGGGGACATCCGGGACCCCCAGAGCGTGCAGGAGGCTCTCGAGGGGATCGATTCCGTCATCCACCTGGCGGCAGTCGTCGGGGAGCGAGCGAGCATGTACCAACTCGAGAAGTATATGAACGTCAACTCCACCGGGACCGCCGTCCTCCTTGAGGCGTTGCTGGACCATCAAATCAAGCGCCTCGTCGTTGGGTCAAGCAGCGCCGTCTACGGGGAAGGGCTCTACTGCTCGTATAACGGCACCACCTACCCGAATGTCCGGCGCTCCCCCCGGCAGACGGCACGGGGCGACTGGGAGCCCCGGAGCCCGGACGGGGAGGTGCTCTACCCCCTCCCGACGCCGGAGACGAAGGAGGTGTCGCCGCACTCTGTCTACGCCATCTCCAAGTACGATCAGGAGGAGATGTGCAGGATGATCGGCGAGGCCTACGGTATCCCGACGACGATCCTCCGGCTCTTTCCGGTATACGGCCCGCACCAGGGGTATGCCAACCCCTACTCCGGCATGCTGACCGAGTATGCGGCTCGCCTGCTCCAGGGTCTCCCGGTGCGCCTCTTTGAAGACGGATATCAGCAGCGTGACTTCGTGAACGTTTACGACGCGGCGCGCGCCTTCCGCCTGGCCCTGGAGTCGCGCGGGGCCGCCGGGGAGACGTTCAACATCGGGAGCGGCCGCCCCCACACGTTCCGGACCGTCGCGAACCTTCTTGCAACAATAACCCGGCGGCCACACCTCGCCCCCGAGGTGACGGGGGCCGTCCGCGTGGGCGATATCCGTCACTGCATCGCGGACATCAGCCACGCCCGGGAGACCCTTGGTTACGCCCCGGAAGTCCCCCTCGAGACGGGCCTGCTCGACCTGGTCTCCTGGGTCGAGATGGAACTTATAGAGCAGCAGAAGGTCCCTGCACCCCTCGGGACGCAGAAATCGTCGCGCCTCCAGGTCTGAAAGCCGTCCGGGGCTCACCTTTATTTTTCTTGCCGTGCGTATCTTCCTGTACCATGCGCCTCAGTCTCCGGACCTGGGAAGTACGGCTCGGGATCGTCCTGGTTGCCCTATCGGTCGCCACGTACACCGTAAAGTACCTCCTGCTCGGGGACCTCGAGAACACCTACCAGTACATATTCAACGCTCTCGGGTTTCTCCCGATCAACGTCCTTCTGGTGACCCTGATCTTGAATCAACTCCTGAGCGTCCGGGCAAAGCGCGAGAGACTGGATAAGTTGAACATGGTCATCGGCACCTTCTTCTCGGAGGTCGGGACCGGGCTCCTCACGTTCCTCTCGAACCGTGACCCGGGTCTCCCGGAGATTCGGCGGGATCTTATCGTGACGGATGCCTGGACACCGGAGATCTTCTCCGGGATGCATGACCGCCTCCAGCACCACCGCTACGGTGTCGCCGTCGATGCCGCGGACCTGGAGGAACTCTGCCGCTACCTCAAAGGGCGGCGGGACTTCCTCCTTCGCCTGCTTGAGAACCCGGTCCTTATGGAGCACGAAACATTCACCAACCTCCTCAGGGCGACCTTCCACCTCACCGAGGAACTCGAGCGGCGGGGAGGCTTTGCCGGGCTCCCGGAGAGCGACATCAGGCACCTCGAGGGGGATATCGGGAGGGTATACCGTCTTCTCACCGGAGAGTGGCTCGGCTACATGGAGTACCTCAAGCGGAACTACCCCTACCTCTTCTCGTTCGCGATGCGGAGCAACCCCTTCGACGAGACGGCATCGTCGATTGTCCGATGAGAACTCGCGCGAGAAATTAGCACAATCCGTCGATTGTTCTGGCTCACGCGAGACCAGATCCGTCTTGCGGCACAACCTATATACCCGCGAGGAGGCAACGCCACGCCTGATCACCATGAGCGAATACTCCGTACTGATCGGCGGAAAGGCCGGGGAGGGCATCAACACAGCCGGGCTCTCCATCGCCGGCCTCTTCTCCCGCCTTGGCTACCGCACCTGCATGTACTTCGACTATCCCTCGCTCATCCGGGGCGGGCACAACTTCGCGATCATCCGGGCCTCAGAGAAGACGATCGGGGCGCACCGCACCCCGGTCGACGTTCTCCTCGCCTTCGACCAGAAGAGTATCGAGAACCATCGCCAGAGGATCCATGCCGGCACGACGGTCATCTACGATGCCTCGCAGGTGGTGAGGGGCGAGGGCTACGGCCTCCCGCTCGACCAGATCGTCAAAGAAGAGAAAGCGCCCCCGATCACCAAAAACTCCGCGATGCTCGGGGCGCTCGCGCGGGTGGCGGGCATCGGGCGGGAGGTCCTCGAAGATGTCCTCCGGGCGAGCGTCCCTGCAAAGCACCTGGATTCAAACCTCCAGGTCGCCGGGCGGGGCTACGACGCCGTGGGAGACGTCTTCACCGTCGAGCGGCTCGAGAGACCGGCACTCCCGGTCCTGACGGGGAACGAGGTGACCGGGCTCGGGCTCGTTCACGGTGGGCTTGAGTCCTACGTCGCTTACCCCATGACCCCGACATCAAACCTCCTCCACTTCCTCGCCAACCGTGCCGAGGACCTCTCCATCAAGGTCCTTCATCCCGAAAACGAGATCAGCGTCATCCTGATGGCACTCGGGCTCGCCTACGCAGGCGAGAAGACAGCGGTCGGCACCTCGGGCGGCGGGTTCTGCCTGATGACCGAGGGCCTCTCCCTTGCCGGGATGTCGGAGATCCCCGTGACGATCGTGATGGGGCAGCGGCCTGGCCCGAGCACCGGCATGCCGACCTACACCTCTCAGACCGACCTCCATTTCGTCCTGAACGCAGGCCAGGGAGAGTTCCCCCGGCTCGTCGTCGCCCCCGGCGACCTCGCGGAGACCTACACCTGGTCGGCGACCGCCCTGATGCTCTCCTGGAAGTACCAGGTGCCTTCGATCATCCTGACCGACAAGACGCTCGCGGAGGGGGCCTACTCCTTCGATATTGGAGCCGTCGTCCCGCACCCGGACCGGGAACCCGTGCTCTGGGACGGGAGCGGGGAGTACCGGCGGTATGCCGGGACCGAGAGCGGAATCTCGCCGCTCGCCTTCCCGGGAAGAGAAGGTGCCGTCGTCAAGGTGAACAGTTACGCCCACGACGAGGCCGGGTTCACCACGGAGGCGTCGGAAGAGGTCCTGAGGTCCCGGGAGAAGATACACAGGAAAGAGGAGAGCCTCTCAGCGGAACTTGCCGCCTACCCCGCCGTGATGACCTACGGTGCACGGGACGCCGGGATGACGGTCGTCTGCTGGGGGTCGGAGAAGTGGGCGTGCATCGAGGCCGCCGAAAAACTGGGGTGCCGGGTCGTCCAGCCGCTCGTTCTTGCGCCGTTCCCCATCCGACAGTGGAAGGAAGCGATGATCGGGGCCGGCAAGGTTGCCTGCGTCGAGAACAACGCCACGGGCGAGCTTGCTCGCCTCCTCCGGCAGCACGGCTTCGACCCCGGCCGATCGGTCCTGAAGCACGACGGGCGGCCGTTCGCGGTCGACGAACTGGTTGCACGGCTCGGGGAGGTCTTCGGATGAGGCCGGAGCAGCCCGCCGGAAAGGCGGCCGGCGGCCTCATCACCCGGGCCGAGAACACCTGGTGCCCCGGGTGCGGCAACTTCTCGATCCAGCACATGATGAAGTCCGCCATCGCCGAACTCTCGGAGGAGGAGGGGATACCCCTCGAGAACTTCGTCCTCCTCGGCGGGATCGGGTGCCATGGGAAACTGATGGACTATCTGAACGTCAACAGTTTCTACGGTATCCATGGACGGGCGATACCGGCGGCCACGGGGATACGCCTTGCAAACCCGGATCTCAAGGTGATCTGCCACGTCGGGGACGGGGACACCTACGCCGAAGGGCTTGCCCACCTTCTCTTCGCGGCGAAACGCAACAGCGATATCACGGTCATCGTCCATGACAACCGGGTTTACGGGCTGACGACGGGGCAGTACACCCCGACGTCGCCGTCCGGTTTCAAAGGCCGCTCCACCCCCGGCGGGATCACGGAGCACCCCATCAACCCTCTCGAGATGGTGCTCGCTGCAGGGGCAACCCACATCGCGCGGGGCTACACGAAGAAGGTCAGGCACCTGAAAGACCTCTTCAAGGAGGCGATCATGCACCGCGGGTTCTCGCTCATTGACGTCCTCCAGATCTGCGCGACCTACTTCAATCTGACCGACTACTATAACGAGCACGCCTACGAGCTCGCAGAGGGCGAGGTCGAGACCGGCCGGTTTGAGAGCGCCCAGGAAAAGATCCGGGAATGGAACTACGACCGGGAGGCGCCGATCGCGCTCGGAACGTTCTACTCGGTCCAAAGACCGATCTACGAAGAGCATTTCCAGGCATTCACCGCAGAAGATCCGGATCGGAGGGCGCTCGTCCGGAAGGTGATCGATGAGTGGCAATGAACTCCGGACAAGACTTTCATAACCCACCCGGGCCCTTGCGACCCGGGACGGGCGACCCTGCCCGACCATGAGGTGAGATGAGACGAGATGAGAGGACTGGAAGGAAAGAACGTCCTGATCACCGGCGGCTCGACCGGCATCGGCCGGGCAACAGCGATCAGGTTCGCGGAAGAAGGCGCGAACGTCGCGATCAACTACCGCTCAAGCGAGAAAGAGGCGGCGATCACGCTTGAGGAGGTGCGGGAGACCCATAGCAGCGTCCGCAAGAAGGGGCGTCGGGAGATGCTGATCCAGGGGGACGTCGCACGTGAAGAGGACGTCAAGCGCATCTTCGCGGGAGTTCTCACGGCGTGGGGGAGGCTCGATATCCTGATCAACAACGCAGGCATGCAGACCGAGAGCCCGACCCACGAGATGAGTATGGACGACTACGACCGGGTCCTCGCGGTGAACCTCCGGAGCGCGTTCCTCTGTTCCCGGGAGGCGGTGCGGCACTTTCTCGACCGCGGGGGCGGGGGCGTGATCCTCAACAATTCCTCGGTTCACGAGACCATCCCGAAACCGCACTACGCCCCCTACGCCACGAGCAAGGCAGGACTCGGAGCCCTCGGGAGGACGCTCGCGCTCGAGTACGCCGGAGACGGCATCCGGGTCAACATGGTCGCTCCGGGTGCGATCGAGACACCGATAAACCAGGAGTGGACAGAACACCATGCGAAGAAGACGGAGGCGAAAGGGCATATCCCGATGGGCCGTGTCGGGCAGCCGGAGGAGGTTGCTGCAGTATTTGCCTTCCTTGCATCCGATGAGGCCGCCTACATCACCGGGCAGACGATCCATGTGGACGGCGGGCTGACCCTCTATGCCGACTTCAGGACGACATGGTCCTCGGGGAGTTGAGGGAATGTCGAAGCCACAGGAGATCTTCCGTGGCCCAATCCAGGAACAACCGTGATTCCTTCCGGAACCCCGCCGGAGGATTCCAGCAAGCCACGGGGTTTATTCAAGCAGATTAATATAATTCCATTTTTATACAATATGACCCGAAAAAGGGCGCCCGTGCAGGGCCTGCTGCCGGGTCTCCGGCGTGGAGGGCTCCACCCCCTCCGCCGGGTAGCCCCGAAGCGAACGATTCTGTGAGCACCAGAAGAGGATACCCGGGTTACGTATGGTCTTTGAGGCAAAGGAGAACCTGACGGACGAAGAAGTCCAGCACGGCTTAAAACTCGTCATAAAGGACGGTCTTGCCACCCAGGCGATGGTGACGCTGACCGGCGGCATCTTCCTCGTAGCCTTCGCCCTGCAACTCGGGGCATCGAACACCATCATCGGCCTGCTCGCCGCCATCCCGCCGCTCGCAGAACTCCTGCAGATGCCTGCTATCTACATCGTCGAGCGCGTGCGGAGGCGGAGACTGGTGGTCGTCGCGGCATCGCTTGCCGCCCGTCTCTGCTGGATACCTATCATCCTGATACCGTTCTTCCTCTCGCCGGAGCAGGGGATATTCGTGCTCATCCTCTCGATAGCCTTCTACTCGTCCTTCTCAGCGGTCTCCCACTGCGGCTGGAACTCCTGGATGCGGGACCTCATACCGCAGGACCGGCTCGGAGCCTTCTTCTCCCACCGCCTGACCCTCTCCACAGCGGTTGCGCTCGTCATCAGCCTCGTCGCCGGTTTCTTCATCGACTCCTGGGAGGCCGTCTTCCCGGACCTTGCAGCCTACGGCTACTCCCTCCTCTTCCTCCTCGGGCTCATCGCCGGCCTCATCGGGATCACCTTCCTCGTCCGCACGCCCGAGCCCCGGATGGTCGTCGAAGAAGAGGAAGACGGCCTCTTCGCCGCCATCCGAAAGCCTTTTGCGGACCTCAACTTCAGGAACCTGGTCATCTTCCTCGGTTCGTGGAACTTTGCCGTCAACCTGGCGTCGCCGTTCTTCACGGTCTATATGCTCCAGAGGATCGGCCTTGATATCTCGCTCGTCGTCGCCCTCAGCGTCCTCAGCCAGGTCATGAACATCATCTTCTACCGGTCATGGGGCAGGGTCTCCGACCGGTTCTCCAACAAATCGGTGCTCGCCGTGAGCGGCCCGCTCTTCATGCTCGCGATCTTCGCCTGGATGTTCGTCACGCTCCCGGATGTCTACGTCCTGACCTATCCACTCCTCATCCTCATTCACATCCTAATGGGGATCTCGCTTGCGGGGGTCTCGCTCGCCTCGGGAAACATCGGCCTGAAACTAGCCCCAAAGGGTCAGGCGACCAGCTACCTCGCAGCGAGCACCTTTGCAAACTCGGTCGCCGCCGGCGTCGCGCCGATCCTCGGCGGGCTTTTCGTGGACTTCTTTGCCGAGCGAGAGCTCATCTGGACCCTGATCTGGAAAGATCCCGTGCGAGAACTCGTCTTTGTCACCCTCGACCTGCAGCAGTGGGAGTTCTTCTTCCTCTTCGCCTTCCTCCTCGGGCTCTACTCCCTCCACCGCCTGGCGGCAGTGCAGGAGGAGGGTGAGGCGATGGAGCAGGAGGTCGTCAACGAACTCATCGCAGGTGTCCGGCGGGATATGCAGAACTTCTCCCCGGCGGGGGGTCTTCGGGATATGGTGAAGTTCCCCTTCTCGTCCATCAGGAACCTCCAGAAGAGGAGGCGCCAGGAGCCGCCCGAAGAAGAGACGGCCGAGGAGGGGGAGGGGGCAGAGTCCCCGGATTCCCGGCGCCCATAGCCCCGGTCCGCGGGGCAGGAGCATGGAGGGGTGGCACACCACCCAGGGCCTCGCTATCGAATGATTCAAGCCACAACCCGCCCATAGAGCGCCACAATGGATGCCCTCGAAGCCATCATGACCCGGCAGAGCGTGCGGGAGTATGCCGCCCGCCCGGTTCCGGCCGGCACTGCGGAGCACCTCCTCGCCGCCGCGATGCAGGCCCCGTTCGCCGGGAGCGAGGAGCCCTGGCACTTCATCGTCATCGACGACCCCTACATTCTTGACAGTATCCCGGCGATCAGCCCCTACGCAGAGGTCCGCACCCCCGCACCGCTCGCAATCCTCATCTGTGCAGACCTGCAGCACCCCGGAGGGGGCGGCTTTCCGGTGCAGGCCTGTGCCGCAGCGACGGAGAACCTCCTCCTCGCCGCCCATGCGCTGGGCTTCGGAGCCGCCTGGACCGCCGTCTATCCGGACCCCGATAGGATGTTCGGGTTTGCAAACCTCTTCTCGCTCCCGGAGGCCATCGCCCCCTTAGCCCTCGTCACCATCGGTTATCCGGCCGCACGTCCTCCGCCGGTCGATCGCTACCGCGAGGACCGGGTCCACCGGAACGCCTGGTGACGCCTCTTCCCGTGAGGATATCGAGGCCTACCCCGGCGACGGCTGCTGCTGGCTGATGCAGTGGATCGCGCCAAGACCCGCGACCATCGCCGTGCAGTCGATGCCGACGACCTCCCGGTCGGGGAAGACCTGCTGAATTCGCGCAAGAGCGACCTCGTCGTTTGGGTGCCCGAAGACCGGCACCAGCACGACGGTGTTGCTGATGTAGAAGTTCGCGTAACTTGCCGGCAGCCGCTCTTCCCCGCCGACCCTTCCCGGCATCGGGAGCGGGACGACCGTCAGGGGATTGCCGTCCTGGTCGGTCGACGATTGGAGGAGATCGTAGTTCTCCTGCAGGACGGCGTAGTTCTCGTCGTCCTCGTTCTCCTCGACGGCGCAGAGAACCGTCGTCGGGCCCACGAACCGGGCAACGTCGTCGATATGGCCGTCGGTGTCGTCGCCGGCGATACCCTCCTTCAACCAGATGACGTGACCGGCGCCGAGGTAGGCCTCCAGGTAGGCCTCGATATCCTCACGGGAGAGGTGCGGGTTCCGGTTCGGATTCAGGAGGCACGCCTCCGTCGTGATCACCGTGCCGCACCCGTTCACCTCGATCGAACCGCCCTCGAGGACGATCCCGGGCGTGAAGATGGGGAGGCCCAGGTCACGGTTCATGATGAGCGGGACCCGGGTGTCCTTCATGAGTTCCGGGTACTTCTCCCCCCAGGCGTTGAACGTCCAATCCACCATCGCAAGGCTCTCCGCCTTCTGGTTGACCACGAACGTCGGCCCGTAGTCCCGGAACCAGACATCGGCATAATCGACGATGTGGAACCGGATGCCGGCCGTATCGATGCCCTCCTCTTCCAGCATCGCTGTGACGCGGGTGCGCATCGCCTCGCTCGTGACGAGGAGGTCAACGGTCTCAGACCCCCGGAGCGCCGCGATGATCTCGACGTAGGCCCGCTCCGCGCCGGCAAGGTCGGGGAACGTCTCCCGGTCATGGGGCCAGGAGAGCCAGACGGCATCGTGCGGCTCCCACTCCGCCAGCATGCGGTAGCCGGAGAGAGCAGGGGTCCGGCCCGGCGGGAGCCGCCGGGTGAGCGCCTTATAGGTCTCAGGCCGCCGGTTCCGGAAGAAACCCCAGCCTTCCCGGATCGTCTCGTTCTCTGAGAAGTCGACCTCGACGATGAGGACCTCTTCGGCGGTCTCGCTCGCCCGGGCAAGAACGTTCCCGAAGGCATCGGCGACGAACGAGCTCCCGAAGAACTGGATATCCCCCTCGGCGCCGACCCGGTTGACGGCGGCGATGTGGACACTGTTTGCGATCGCATGGCCCCGTTGCATCGTCTCCCACGCCTCGCGCCAGTCGCCTTCGGGCGCCTCCTCCCCGGCGATCCTCCCGATGGCGGTCGGGTAGATGATGAGCTCCGCGCCCTGCAGTGCAACCGTCCTCGCGGCCTCCGGGAACCACTGGTCGTAACAGATGAGCACGGCAATCCGGCCGTACCGGGTGTCGTAGACCCGGTAGCGGTCCCCCTGCCGGAAGTAGGCCTTCTCGTAGAAGAGCGGGTCGTAGGGGATATGCACCTTCCGGTAGGCTGGGAGGAGCAGCCTTCCATCGGCATCGATCACCACCGCCGTGTTGTAGTATTCGCCGGATGCCGCCCGTTCGTAGAGCGGCACGACGATGACCACCTCGTGCTCCCGGGCAAGCGCCGCGAACGCTTCGGTCGAGGGACCCGGTATGGTCTCGGCGTAGATGGAGGCGTCCGTGTCCTCATACTGCGGGAAGTAGGGGAACCGGTAGAGTTCCTGCAGGCAGAGGATCCGCGCACCCTTCGCGATTGCCGCTCTCGCCATATCGAGGATGTGGGCCAGGTTGCGGTCGGGGTCGCTCTCCACCGCTGTCTGGATGAGGCCGATCGTTTGCGTGCTCATCGTATCATCTCTCCGTATCGGTAGGGCACTCCAGCCATATAACAACCGCCGACAACAGCGTTATCAGGCATCGCGCTGGAGTGTTATGGAAGCAATGGAGTTTGTAACCACCCTCCTCATCGCCGTCGGGCTCGCGATGGACGCTTTTGCCGTCTCGATCAGCGGAGGGGCTACCGTGCGGAAAGACCGGGGGCGGTGGGCCCTCATCATCGGGGCGCTCTTCGGCGGGTTCCAGGCAGGGATGCCGGTGCTCGGGTGGCTCGGGGGGGTGAGCCTCGCCTCGTTCGTCGGGGCCTACGCCCCCTGGATCGCCTTCTTCCTGCTTGCCCTGATAGGCGGGAAGATGATCGTCGAGGCAGTCCGGGAGGACGGCGAGAACGTGCAGTTCGCCGCCGGGAGCGTGGCCACGCTCCTCCTGCTCGCCGTTGCGACGAGCATCGACGCGCTCGCCGTTGGCGTCACGTTTGCCGTCCTGGATACGCCGATCCTCTGGCCCGCAGTCACGATCGGCGTCGTGACCTTCATCCTCTCCGCCGTCGGCGTGCTGATAGGGAGTTCGCTCGACCGGGTCTTCGGGAGGAGGGTCGAGGTTCTTGGCGGGGTGATCCTGATCGGCATCGGCCTCCGGATCCTGCTCGACCACCTCTTCTTCTGATTTACGCGGCCTCGTCCAGGATCCGTCGCATATCGAGGGCGATCTCTTTGCTCTCGGAGTCAAGTGCGACGAGCCTGAGGTCCTCTGCCGACCGAACACCGATGCCGAGTTCTGTCGCCCGGGATATCGGGTCCATCGCAAAGATCCGGCCCCGCATCACCTCCGGCGTCGAGCCGTAGCGCCGGAGGAGGGCGATCCCTGCGGCATCGAGGGCGACCCGGTCGGTGCTCGCGAGGATGACGTTCGGCGCGATGATATCGCCCCGTTCAGGGCCCCCGCTCGAGAATCCTTCCGTTGCATCCAGGATAGCGACGTCGCAGGGAAAGAACCGGTTGATCTCGGCGATCATCCTGCGCTGGTACGGCGAAGCATGCAGTTCTGCCATGTAGTTGTAGCCTGTCCCGGGATCCCTCTCCGCCACGGCCCCGACCGGGTTCTTCAGGGAGAGGGAGACGTGTCCGCCGAATCGGTGCGTCTTCAAGCAGCAGGTCTGGACCACCGCATCGGCCTCCCGGAAGAGCCGGGCGATCAGGAACCCTCGCTCCCAGTGGAGACCGTCCGGCGGGATCGCCTCCCACCCATCGAGGGAGAGACCGTCGAGTGCCACCACTTCTGCTCCCGTCCGGGCCGCGATCTCGACGGCGCCCCGGTTCTTCAGCACCGCATGGGTTGTCCCCATACCGCTCCGCTCCCCGAGCCGTACCTCCCGGGCACCGGCGTCGCGGATCTCTCCGAGGACCGCCTCCAGCATATCGGGGTGAGTCGTCGCCGGGAACGGGTCGTCGCTGTTGAAGTTCGCCTTGACCGCAGCGGTCTTCCCCTCGAGGGGGGGAGGACCGATCTCGTGCCAGAGCGTTTCAACGGCGTGGTGCCGATCCGATGCGTCAATGATGTAGACTTCTGATGCCGCCGGAGATGCCATACGGGTAAGAGGGCCCGCCAACCTATAAAAATCATGCGCCATCCTCTCCGCAGGCGGCCTGGTTCGGGATAACGAGGTTGATTTGAGGACATTGCAGGTTCGCGTGAGGAGCCGGTCAGCCGGGCGTGCGGCGGTGAGGGCGGCCTGACCGTAAGAAGCCAGTGCTCCCCGGACAGCCTCCAGGCACCGATTTTAGCGGGTTCTGCGGTTCCGGGAGCCAGGACCTCAACCTCGCGGGGCTCCGCGGATCCGATCACCGCATTCGACACGTATAAGAGCACACCGAGCGCAATACGTAGTAAACCTCAGAGCACTCGTAGAGACCGCGCACCCTTGCGTGGAATGCTTCCAGAAGGCACGTGGCCCCGCCATGTGTTCCTGGAAGAGTAAAAGGTATGAGGCCAGTACAAACCATGACTTCCAGAATGCATACCCCCCACACCACCTGCCCCAGCTGCCATGAAGAGGTCTTCCTGGACGAGCTCGTGGGTGGGCGCTGCCCCCTCTGCGGCTACTCCCTCGACGAAGACGACGGGACCTGCAGCGAGTACGAGGAGACCCTCGAGCGCTCCGACCTTGGGTGGATGATCTTTCAATTCTACGTCTTCAAACGGTTCTGCAACGAGGGAGCAAGCCCGCTTCAGGTCATGCAGGTCCTCTCCCGGTATGAGGAGCTCGCCCAGTGCAACCCCGCCGACGCGGAGAAGATGCCGTTCAACCTGGAAGTTCCGATGAGTGGCTGGGAGCGGCTGCTCCCGAAGAGATGCGCAAAGTGCGGCAGAATATTCCTCTCCGGAGGAAAGGCGGAGATATCGGGAGACCTCTTGTCCCCCGAACACAAAAGAACGTATACCTGCCCGTCCTGCTGATCAGTAGGTCCGGGCAACCAGGGTGGACGTGCCCTTCCCGCCGCAGGCGATGCACGGACCGTCCGAGACGGTGATCAGGTCCGATCGGATATCAGACCCGAGGATGCTTGCATCCACCGCCGTCTCAATCTTTTCTGCACACTCCTGCGAGCCGCACCAGTGAACGACGGCAACCCCGGTCTTCACCGCTTCGCTGGTCTCCTCAAGCGTTCCGACCACGGCTATCCGCCCCGCCATAGCCTGGTGCGCTGCCTGCAAGAGTTCCTCCCCGAACTGGGCGAGGACGGAGGAGACGCCCTCAACGACGCCGCGCCGGTCAAGCGTGATCTTTCTGCCGCTCCGCGTGACGGCGACGACCGTGTTCGCGTCGATATCACGCGGCCCGATCTCGATCCGGAGCGGCACGCCGCGCATCTCCCAATGGTAGTACTTCGCGCCCGGGCGCATATCCCGGTCGTCCAGTTTCACGACGAACCCGGCACCCCGGAGTTCCTCCTCAAGCGCCGCGGCGGAAGAGAGCACTTCGTCGCGCCGTTTCCCGACGATGATCGGGACGATGACGACCTCGATCGGCGCGACCTCCGGCGGCAGCACAAGCCCCTTATCGTCGCCGTGCACGCTGATGACGGCGGCGATCGACCGCTCGGAGATACCGTAGCAGGTCTGGTAGGCGTACTGTCGCTCCCCGTTTGTATCCTCGTAGGTGATATCGTAGGTGCGGGAGAAGTGGTCGCCGAGCATATGCGCCGTCCCTATCTGGAGGGTCTTCCCATCGGGCATGATGGTGTCGACCGCGATGGTGTAGTCGGCGCCCGGGAACTTGTCCCAGCTCGGGCGGCGGGAGACGATCACCGGTACCCGGAGGCGGTCGTAGAACTCCTTATACAGGCTGAGGGCGACCTCGACCTGCGCCGCCGCCTCTTCCCACGTCGCATGCACCGTATGCGCCTCCTTAAATGACGTGATCTCCCGGAGGCGAATGAGCGGGCGGGTATGTTTCGTCTCGTAGCGGAACGTATTGACGATCTGGTAGAGTTTCAGGGGCAGGTCCGTATGGGACCGGATCCAGAGGGAGTACATCGGGTAGATAGCGGTCTCGCTCGTGGGCCGGAGAGCAAGCGGCACGTCGAGCTCGTTCGTACCGCCGTGGGTGACCCAGTAGACCTCGTCCTCGAAGCCCTTGATGTGCTCGGCCTCCTTCATGAACTCGGTCTTCGGGATCAGGAGTGGAAACATCGTCTCGGCGTGGTCGCGATCCATCAGGTCCCGGAGTATCCCGTATGCACGTTTCCTGATGCCGAACCCGTGGGGGTACCAGACGTACAGCCCCTTGACCGGGTAGCGGACGTCCATGATCTCGGCTCGCCAGAGAACTTCGTTGTACCACGCGGAAAAATCCTCTTTCCGGGGCAGTGCGCCTGTATCTTCTTCCATCCCTCTCGTACCTCAAAATTGTGATCTGCCGCTCATTTAAGCGATCATACTTAGGACTGCCGGCGTAATAAATGCCTCCACGAACGCGGCAATCGCGAGGAGCGGGACGACGATCCGGAGAAAGCGGCTGGCGAGAGGCACCGCGAGAGCAGCGGCATCACCGTGTCCCTGCCACTCGGCGATGAGACCCTGCCCGAGGAGAAGACCGAGGCCGCCTGCGATGAGGAAGGCGGGGATCTCGAAGATACCGTGCGGTACAAGCGCCGCCGCAATGAAGAGCATACCCTGCTGCTGCCGCATGAGTTCCGTCACCGCACCGATCAGGAGCCCGTTGACCGAGAGGATCAGCATCGTGACCAGACCGAGCGATGCTCCCCCGAGAAAGAGGAGGAGGCAGGCGGAGAGGTTGTTCAGGAAGAGTTTCCCTGCAAGGACCGCCGGGGAGTCGGAGAGGAGCTGGCCGACGACCTGGTCGCTGAAGAGGGCCAGAACCTCCTCGCCGAGACCCGGGTCGCTCGCCACGGCAACGACGCCGAGACCGATCGAGACGACAAAGAAGAGAGCCGCAAGGCCGGTGGCCCGGGCGACCGGGACTTCAGACATAGAGCACCATCCGCATAAGGTCCCGTATCCCCGGCGCCATGCCGACGACGATCATGGCAAGCAGGATGAGATGCCAGAGTTCAAGGTTCCCCTCCCGCCGGTACATCTCGAGGACGTATATGGCGGGGATGAGCACCGCGAGCTTGAGGAGGAACATCGAGAACGCGGTGCCGGTCAACTCGATCAGGCTCGAACCCACGACATGCTGCTCCACGTAGTGGATGGGGTGGAGATCGATGCCGTAACTCGTCGCACTCGCATCCAGCATGTGGCCGAAGATGAGAAGTTTGTAGAGGATGTTTGAGGCGTAGTCCCATTTCAGCACGTAAACAAGGAATGCCCAGAGGGCAAGCGACGAGACGAGGGCGAGGGTGAGGATGACGGCAAGGACGTCGAGCGCAATCGTCGTCTCGGTCAGGCCGAACCAGACGAGCGCCAGAGCGGCGAGAAGGGAGGCGACGATGCCCACCCCCCCGTAGACCCGGCTGTAACGGGCGACGAGCCCGGCGTTCTCCGCGAGTTTCCCGAGAAAGAGGGCGACTACCGCGATACCGAATATCGTGAAGAAGATGAGGGGGGTGATCAGGAGGAACCGGAAGTCGGAAGTGATCATCCCGGTATCTTCGACGACACGGAGAAGCCCGCCGAGGACGACGAAGGGCAGGGTCGCAAGCACGAGTTCGCCGTCGACGGCAATCTTATACCGCCGGAGTCCCCGGTAGACGAGGTAGACCGCTACGATGAGGATCAGGGCATAGGTCAGCGTATCGACGAGCGTATACGCCTGCCCGTAACGGATGGGATCGATGTAATATTTGTAGAGGAACTCCCTAATCATTACTGATCTAAATGAGCGCGGACGGCATAAACCTACTCAGAACCAAGGTCTTCGACAAGTCCAAATGGATGCAGCTCCCCCGGGACGTCGTCATCGGCCACGATGTCCTCGAGCAGATCCCGGCTGTCTGCGAAGACCTTACTCTGGGTGAGTCTGTGCTCATCATCTCGGGGGACCAGACACGGGATGTTGCCGGGAAGAGGGTCGAGACGCTTCTCTCCGGATTCTACGACGTTGCAACGCTCACCGCCGGAGGCGACCCCCTCGAGACGATCAAGAAGGCCGAGGCGGCGGCAGTGGAGGCAGGGTTCGTCATCGGTGTCGGGGGCGGCCGGGTCATCGATACCGCGAAGATCGCCGCCTACAACGCCGACCGCCACTTCATCAGCGTTCCCACTGCCGCATCGCACGACGGCATCGCGTCGTCGCGGGCCTCGGTCCCGACCGCCGACGGGAACGTATCGCTTGCCGCCGAACCGCCGATCGCCGTCATCGCCGATACCGGCATCATCGCATCGGCGCCTCATCGGCTGCTCGCGTCCGGGTGTGCGGATATCATAGCAAACCATACTGCAATCCTCGACTGGGAACTCTCTCACCGCCTCAGGGGAGAGCCGATCTCCGAGTACGCGCTGACGCTCTCCCGGATGACCGCCGAGATCCTCTTCCGGAACGCCGATCTCATCAAACCGCATTCGGAGGAGAGTGCCTGGATTGTGACAAAGGCGCTCTTCTCATCAGGCGTTGCGATGAGCATCGCGGGATCGTCCCGTCCCGCGAGCGGCGGCGAGCACAAGTTTGCCCACGCCCTGGACCGGCTTGCGCCGAATATGGGCCTCCACGGGGAGAAATGCGGTATCGGGACGATCATCACGATGTATCTCCACGGCGGGGACTGGAAGGCGATCCGGGATTCGCTCCGGAAGATCGGCGCACCGACCACCCCCGCCGAGATCGGTGTCGACGATGAGACGGCCGTAGAGGCGCTCCTCGCCGCCCGGACGATCCGGCCGGAGCGGTTCACGATACTGGATATGGGGTTAACAAGGGAGTCGGCACGGAGCCTCGTGAAGATGCTCTACCGGGAGTGAGACGAAATGGTAAACGAGAAGACAAAAGTGACGCTGATCGGGGCGATGCTCGCGAGAGTTGGAACTGAGTTCGTGTACGAAGGCAGCACGTGCACCGAGTGCGGGGGCTGCAAGGTGCAGAAGGCCTGCCATAACCTGCAGCCCGGGAAGAAGTACCGGATCGTCGCGATCCGCTCAAACACGCGGCACGACTGCCCGGTCCACCACGAGGCGGCGGTCGCGATCGATGTCGTGGAGGCTCCCGTCGTCGCGCTCATCGGCGCCGATATGGCGATTGTGAACTCAAAGGTCAGCTACGAGTTCTCCTGCCCGAGGACGGGCTGCCGGAGTTACCGGCTCTGCCGCCCCGACGGCATCATCGAGGGGGAGAAGTACGTCGTCGGCGAGGTCCTCGGCAACGCTCCTGATGTCTGCGAACGGGGCCGCTCCCTGAAACTGGTGGAACTGCGGCCGGTCTAGGGCTGCGGCATCGATCCGTTCTTTACGGCTCCACGTGGAGGCTCGTTCACTATTCTCTACAACCGGCTCGCGGACCAGAGCCGGCGGGCGAGGTCGAGGAGTTCCTCGCGGTCAGAGAGCACCTCAAGCCACGACGCGGGGATTGCCTGGAACCCGAACCGCGCCCCGGCGAGACCGCCGACGATCGCGCCGACGGTGTCGGCATCGCCGCCGAGGTTGACCGCGCGCTCGACCGCTTCACGGAAGGATGAGGCTTCCATGAAGACCCTGACGGCGCAATGGGTGCAGAGGACGGCATCGAGAGAGGGCTCGGGCGGGTATGCCCGGTAATCCTCGAGCAGCCCCCGGAGTTCCGGATCAGGACAGGCGGCAAAGGCCTGCCTGAAGGCCGCATCCACCTCTTCCCCCCGGCAGATCCCGCTGACCATCCGGTTGACGAACGCCGATGCCTCACCGGCGACGGGGTCGAAGTGGGTGACCCTCGATGCGGCGAGGCTCACCTCCCGCACCTCATCCGGGGGGTAGACGATCCCGACCGGGACCCCGCGCATCACGCTCCCGTTGCTCCTGCTTCCTCCTCGCGCCTCATGCGCCGTCCTCGCGGCAACGAACGGCGAGAGGCCGTTCTCAATCAGGTCCAGGACGGCCCGGGACGTCGGCCCGAAGAACTCCGGATGGGCTCGATACACCAGAACCAGGCGACGGGCGAAGTCGTCCGGGTCGAACCTCCCGCACCGGACAAGAGTCTCTGCAAGTGCCGCCGCCTGCAGGGTGTCGTCGGTGTATTGACCGGGGAGGGTGTTGTGAATGCCGCCCCCCTGCATCTCCGTTACGGCGATAGGGGCCGGGGGTAGGCCTTCCAGGGGCGCGCCCAGAGCATCCCCGATTGCAAGCCCGATGAACGCCCCGACCGCCCGCATCTCATTCATATAAAAACATCACCAACAAATTATATTTACCTGAGGACACAGTAGTATTCTTCGAGGAAAGGTGATATTGTGCAAAAGGAAGAGCTTCTCCACTTACACATGCTGTTAGTCCACATCAAGAAGTATTATGAAACCACAACCGAAGAGGATATCGAGACCGACCGATATAACGCTCTCCACATCTCACCCGTCCATATCCATAAGAACAAGGTAACGCATAAAAAAGCTATCCTCACCCTGGGTGACGAGATCGTCCACCATATCAGGGCTCACCACGATCCTTACATCGAATACCACGCCGATTTTCAGTCCTCCGAACGGATTGCAACCGAACTGTAAACAATGAACGATATCGATCCACTCCGGGAGATCATCTCCCGCATCCTTTCTTTTGGCGAGAACGCCGATATTCAGAAGATAAAACTCGAAGTCTGCCGGGAACACAGCGTCAATATGCCAAAAAACTCCGCTGTCCTCGCAAGAGCTACCCCGGGGGAGCATGAGCGGCTCCGACCGCTTCTCCTGGTCAAACCCACCCGGACCATCTCCGGGGTGGCACCCGTCGCGGTGATGACCTCACCCCACCCCTGCCCGCACGGGAAGTGCCTCCCCTGCCCCGGCGGACCGGAGCATCCCTTCAAATCCCCCCAGAGTTACACGGGAGAGGAACCCGCGGCGCTCCGGGCCCGAGAACACGCGTTCAACCCCTACGATCAGGTGCAGGCCCGCCTCGGACAGTTCGAGGCGCTCGGGCACCATGTCGACAAGGCGGAGCTGATCGTGATGGGCGGGACGATGACCGCCCGACCGGTCGAGTACCAGGAGTGGTTCGTCGGCGCTGCCGTGCAGGCGATGAACGACTACCCCCGGGCCGGGGAACCGCAGAAAGAGCCCGATCTCGCGGCCATCTTTGGAGCAAACGAGTCATCTCGGGTCCGGTGTGTCGCCACCACCTTCGAGACGAGGCCCGACTGGTGCCGGGAGGAGCACGTCAACCGGATGCTCGCGATGGGCGTGACCAAGGTGGAGCTCGGTGTCCAGCACCTGGACGACCGGATCCTCGACTACAACCGGCGGGGCCACACGGTCGCGGACTCGGTCACGGCAAACTGCCTCCTGCGCGACGCCGGGCTGAAGGTGGGGTTCCATGTGATGCCGAACCTCCCCGGAGCGAGCCTGGCAGACGACCGGCGGATGTTTGAGGACCTCTTCGCCGATCCGCGGTTCCGGCCGGACTTCCTGAAGATCTATCCGACCCTGGTAACACCGGGATCAGAGATCGAGAGCCTCTGGGAGCGGGGGGAGTACCGGCCCTACACCGAGGAGGAGCTGATAGACCTCATCGCCTATGCGAAATCGCTTCTTCCGGAGTATGTCCGTCTCCAGCGGATCCAGCGGGACATCCCGGCAAAACTGATCGTCGCGGGCTCCCGGCACAGCAACTTCCGGCAACTTGCAGAGGCGCGGCTCCATGAGCAGGGGCTCCGCTGCCGGTGCATTCGGTGCCGCGAGGTAGGGAGGACAGCCGCGCCGGAGGCGGCAGAGGTCTCGACCTATGCCTACCGGGCCTGCGGCGGGGAGGAGCGGTTCATCCAGGCGGGCACCAGGGACACCCTCGTCGGGTTCGCCCGGCTCCGGTTCCCGGACCGCCCCCTCCCGGGCGACCTCGCCGACGCGGCGCTCCTGCGCGAGCTCCATGTCTACGGGAGCGTGGTCCCCATCAGCACCGAGGCAGGCGCCGAAGAGTGGCAGCACCGCAGTTTCGGCGCCCGGCTCCTTTCCACGGCCGAGGAGGAGGCCCGCGACCACGGCTGCCGGCGCCTCGCGGTGATGAGCGGTGTCGGGGTGCGACCTTACTACAGGAAACAGGGATATGAACAAGTGGGCCCATACATGATCAAGACATTCCCATGAGGCCCGCGACGCTCGAGTTTGTGAAACAGAGGTTCACCGAGTATTACCAGAGGCAGAACCTCACCGTTCCGTCCTCCCTTGAGCAGCGCGAATGGGGGTTTGTCTTCTTTGACGCCGCGGCCGAAGTCCGGATGCGGCGGCATATGGCGTTTATGGACCGCGAAGAACTTGCCGCATACGTCAGGAACCTGGTCCCCGCCCACGTCTACTACTCGACGGCCTACTACCAGACACCGTCGGCACCGACGATGAACGATAAGAACTGGGCCGGTGCCGACCTGATCTTCGACCTGGATGCAGACCAGATCGTCCGCGGCCCCTACGCGATGATGCTTGCGCGGGTCAAGGAAGAGACCGAGAAACTGGTCGAGATGCTGATCGATGAACTCGGCTTTGCCCGGAACCATATCCGGATCGCCTTCTCGGGGGGGCGCGGCTACCATATCCATGTCACCGATATCGCGGTCAGGGGATGGGGGAGCCCGGAGCGGCGCGAGGTCGTCGACTACGTCTGCGGCATCGGGCTTGACCCCGCCGTGATGCTTGCTCCGGGGGGCACCCGGACCGGGTGGCGGCGACGCTACATCGATGCTCTCCGGTCCCACCTGCTCCGGCTCCCGGGTCTTGATCCCACCGAGGCAACGGCTTCCCTGACGGGGCTCCCGGGCATCAGCAAGCGGGCGGCCGCGGAGTTCCTCGCGGACCTCGACGCCCTCTCCGGGAAGGACCCCGGCGACCTCCTGCAGAACCGGGTTGTCCGGGCCATCGCGGCCGCACCCGACTTCGAGAACCGGGTCCGGGACGCGGGAGCACGTGCAGACGAGCCGGTCACGACCGATATCAAGCGGCTGATCCGGACGCCGGGATCGCTCCACGGTGGCAGCGGCATGCGCGTGGTGCCGCTCGAGATCGGAGACCTCACGGACTTCGACCCGCTCGTGGACGCGGTGGCCTTCGGCGACCGGGAGGTGCGGGTGGAGATGAAGGCAAACTTCACCACATCCCTGCTCGGAAACACCTACGCGCTCAAGACCGGGCCTGCGAACGTTCCCGAGGCGCTTGCAGTCTTCCTCTGCTGCCGGAACATGGCAGAGATCACCGGAGGTGCATGACGGGTGGCCGCGAACCTCCTTGAGAAACTGCGGCAGATGCTGCTTGACATGCAGCACTCGGGAAGGCTCTCGGATATCGAGCCCGACCTCTACGACGATGCCCGGGCGTACGTCGAGAAACTCAAGACGGACTACTACGGCCTGAAAAACCCCCTGGAGAGCCGGGCGGGAAGCCTGATCATCGAGGAGATTGGAAGCGTCACCGAGACCGTCCAGGAGATCTTCTCGGTCCGGACCCGGCAGATCCTCGGTCTTGCATTCCAACAGATCGAGGGGCAGTACTTCGATAAGGAAGAGGCCCGGAAGATGCTCCCGGCAGAACGAGCGATGTACGGGAAGATCATCGAGGCCATCGAGGGGTGCCGGGAGACGCTCGTCCACGGGGGGGAGTACCCCTTCGGTGACGGCGCGGCTGCCGCTCTCCGGAGCGATGAAGCCGGGATCGTCGACGAAGCCCCGGAAGCCTCCGGATCGGAGGCGTTCGGAACCCCTGCTCCCCGCCCCATCCAGTCTCCCTACGCCCTCGTGCACATCCGCTCCGATATGGAGTCATTCATGGGAGTGGACGGCAGGACCTACGTGTTGAAGCAGGGGGATATCGTCACTCTCCCGGAAAACAATGCAGACGTGCTCTGCGAGCACGACATAGCCTTAAATATTAGGCTTAACAAGTGATATAGGTACTCGAATTAATTGAATAGAGGTTACTATCATGAAAATGCCGTCCAAATTCAAGACGTACTGCCCGTTTTGCAGGAACCACCAGGTTCATGAAGTCGTGAAAGTGAAGAAGGGCAAGGTACGCCACTTTAACTGGATCGACCGCCAGAAGGGGCGCAGGAGCATGGTTGGCAACATGGGCAAATTCAGCAAGGTGCCCGGCGGCGACAAGCCGACGAAGAAGATCAACGTGAAATACCGGTGTACGGTCTGCGGCAAAGAGCATCTCCGGCCGGGATTCAGGATCGGGAAATTTGAACTTACGGAGTGAGGTTATTATGGTCCGGCTGAACAGAGAGAACAGGAGCACATTCCTCCGGGTAAAGTGCCCAGACTGTGAGAATGAACAGATAGTCTTTGAGAGAGCGAGTACCGTTGTGGAGTGCAGCGTCTGCGGGCGTATCCTTGCAGAACCTCACGGCGGAAAAGCAGATATAAAGGCTGAGATACTGGCAGTACTTGAGTGAGAATTCCATGCACGAGAGAGAGTGGCCCGAAGAAGGAGAACTCGTCGTCTGCACGGTCGCCGACGTCAAAGATTTTGCAGCGTTCGTGACCCTGGATGAGTACGACGGGCGAAGAGGGCTCATACCGATATCCGAGATAGCGCGGGGCTGGATTAAGCACATCCGGGACTACGTACGAGAAGGACAGAAGGTCGTCTGTAAAGTCCTGAATGTGGACCCTGACCGCGGCCACATCGATCTCTCGTTAAAAGACGTAAACGAGCACCAGCGGCGCGAGAAGGTTCACGAGTGGAAGAGCGAGCAGAAGGCCGCGAAATGGGTCGGGTTCGCATCTGAAGCAACGGGAGTGGACCAGAAGGTGATCGAAGGGGCCATATACCGCGAATACGGCCTGTTGTACCCGGCCTTCGAGGATATCGTCACCACCGGCGGCGAGGCGGCAGAGAGGCTGAAACTCGATGAACCGGTCCGGAAATCGCTCATCGCCATAGCGCACGAGAACGTGAAGGTCTCGAAGGTGACCATCACCGGGCACCTCATCCTGACATCGGCCCGGCCCGACGGTGTCAACGTGATCCGCAGGGCGCTCCGGAGTGCGCAGCCGAAGGTTGACGACGTAGAGATCGACCTGATCTACGTTGGAGCTCCAAAATACCGGATAAAAGTGACTGCACCCGATTATAAGGAAGCTGAGAAGGCGATCGAGAAGGCGGCAAGTGCCGCCGTCGGTGTGGTTGAGCGGGCGGGCGGTTCCGGCAAGTTTGTCCGGAAGCAGAAGGCCGGATAAGACTGCATGAGTAACCGCATTCGCCGCTGTCCGCACGACCGGAACTACACACTCTCTTCGGTCTGCCCGGTCTGCGGCCGGCCGACACGACCGGCCCATCCGGCCCGTTTTTCCCCGCAGGACAGGTACGGCAACTACAGGAGGGCGGTACGCAGATGGAACACGTCAGAGTGAGTTTTTCAAGGGACGAGAATATCGATGCCCCGATCCTGGTCGAGGGCCTGCCCGGCATCGGGCACGTCGGAAAACTTGTTGCCGACCACCTGATCCACGAACTCGAAGCCGAGAAGATAGGCGAGATCTCCTCCATCCACTTCCCCCCGCAGGTGATCGTCGACGACCGGGGCGTCACCCGCCTGGTCAAGAACGAGATCTACCGCTCTGAGAGAGACGGGAGGGCAGTCCTCTTTCTCGTAGGCGACTTCCAGAGCACCTCGGCGGAAGGGCACTATATCCTCGCCGAGAGTTACCTTGATATCGCCGAGGACCTCGGTGTCCAGCGGATTTACGCACTCGGGGGATACGGCGTCGGCCACCTGGTCGAGAGCCCGAGAGTGCTCTGCTCCGTCAACATGGAGCATCTCCGGCCGGACGTTGAGGCGGCCGGGGGGTCGTTTGAGAACGCCGGAAGCGGCGGGATGATCGTGGGGGCGTCGGGGCTCCTGCTCGGCCTCGGCGAACAGCGGGGTATCGAGGGGGTCTGCCTGATGGGCGAGACGAGCGGTTACATCGTCGACCCGAAGAGCGCCGACAGCCTCCTCACCGTTCTCTCACGCCTGATGGGGATCGAGGTCGACCATACCTCCCTGCAGCAGCGGGCCGCGGATATGGAGCAGATGATCGCCAATATTCAGGAAGCCGAAGAAGCCCGGGGCCGGGAAGAACTCAGTTATATCGGATAAAGCATCTTTTTTCCAGATCCCTGGGCAGTAATCTCGCATATGGCCGAAAGACCGCCACGTTGCGCTTTTATAACGCCCCACCGGGGAGGACATCGGGTTTAGTACCGCTGCAATCGAGAGTTTCAGGAAAGCGTTTCTCCTCATCTTCGACTGTTTGATCGGGTAACTCGCCATGCCGGGGTCAAAGCTGAGGCTCTTCAACCGAATTCCCGCACCGTCATGATAGAGAGACCCGGGAGAAAGAGCCGGAAGGCGTCACTTACGTAAAGCGCAACGGATGAGGACCAGGGGGGTCAACCCCTGACCACCGGGAGCCCGGCAGCCTGCCAGGCGCTCATGCCGCCTTTGACCTCGTAAACGTTCTCAAATCCGGCCTCCTCCATCACCTCACGGGCACCGGCGCTCCGCCCGCCCCGCTGGCAACAGAGAAGGTAGGTTCCGTCCGGGTCAAGGCTATTAAGGCGCTCGGAGATCTGTGCCGAGTCGATGTTGATTGCGTCCGAAATATGCCCGCCGGCATACTCATCCGGTCTCCGGACATCGATGATGACGAATTTTGGATCCTGTTTCATCTCTTCGATCAGGGCGGACGCTTCGGCCGGGGATAAAGTCCGGTTGACCCGGTCTCCCGAAGCGGGGTCACCTCCAACGCATCCGCCTATCAAAACGGCCGCAATAGTGCTTCCGGCGATGAACAAAGACGTAAGCGGAGAACGGAAATTGGTCATGCATCCATGTCGCGGTTGCAGGTGTAAATAGATTTTGGTTCACCGGGTCGCCTGTATACGTAGCGTTCAATCACCAGCGCAAAGCCCGGAGACCTAGGCGGTATCATCGAACTCGAGCTGGGCACCTTTGACGGCCATGATTGTGCGGAAGGTCTCCGCGGTGTCCAGGGCAACAACCTCCCCGCCATCCACCACCGCAACCCGGTTGCAGACCGCCGTCGCTTCTTCCGGGTCGTCGGTCGTAAAGACGATCGTCACCCTCCTTTCGCGGTTCAACCGCCGGAGCAGGATCCAGATTTCACGACGACCGGACTCATCCAGCCCCACCGTCGGCCCGGCGAGGAGAAGGACGCGTGGGTGTGCAAGGTACGCCCGGGCGATCTCAAGGCGCTGCACCAGAGACGGGGTATAGGTCTCAACCGTAGCGGCAGCGTTCTCGGCGAGCCCGAAGAGGTCTATGGTATCAGAAATTCTCCGGTCCCGGGCCCGCTCACCCAGCCCCTGCAGCCGTGCATGGAAGTCCAGGTTCTCCCTGCCGGTCAGCGCAGGATCGAGCACCGGCTCCCGGAGGACGATGCCCATGCTCCGCCGCACGTCCCCGAGGTTCCCAAGGATTGAAAGAGGCGAATGCTCGGCAAACCCGGGGACGGGGTAGAGGATCGTCATGAGAATGGCGATCAGAGTCTGCCGGGTCCGGCCACACGTGCAGAGGAGACCCAGAACCTCTCCGCTCTTCACGCTGAACGGGATCGGGCCTCGTGCCTGAAGCCGTTCCAGGTGCTGGACGAGATCCTCAACGGTAAAGGCAGCCATGCCCCTCCACACAGATACGGCCGGTCAGATAGAACGAGATCATCTTCAATCGCCCATAGTTCCGACATATACGCCAGGTATTCCTGGATGATGGCTCATCTCCGTTGGATATCCTGGAGATGTGCTATCCGGTGCCTGTTATTCAATTCGGAGAAGGAACTATCGGTTTACACTATTTTTGTTATCACCATATGAATATATCTATTTAGAAATGGATATAAAAAGCGTCGGTTAAGGTTTCTATTTTCTATAAAATGCTGTTTCCAGAGTAAGAGCGTTTAAGTATGCCCGAATTCCAGCATAGCATCCCGGTTGAGTGAAGCAGAACGGCACCGTTATCAGTTTGCAGGCCCGGGGATCACCCAGAAGTGCCGATCAACCTATATGGGATGATCAGTCCAGTATACCCGGCCCATGGAGACTGAACTCCCGACAATCACGATTCTGCCGGTTCCGTTCAGCCCGGAGCATATCCTCATCGCCCTGGCCGTCCTGATACCGGCCCTGGTCATATTCAACCTGCTCCTCATCACCGAAGGGGCCTTTGAATCGATCGGGCTCCGGTTCTACCAGGCGATGCTCGTGACCGCAGGCGCGCTCCTCGGCAGCCTGATCGATATACCGCTCATACCGGTGGGAGAAGCGGTCATCGCAGTCAACGTCGGCGGTGCCGTCATCCCGATCATCGTGACCGCCGCAACGGTCGCCGGAGGCAGGGTCTCGCGCTACAAGATTCTCGTCGCCGTCGCCGTCGTATCGCTCGTCGCCTACGTCTTCGCAACGCCGGTCCCCGGCCTCGGGATCACCATGCCGTTCTATATCGCACCCCTCGCAGGCGCCATCACAGGGCTCCTCCTCGCTCGCGGCTGCCAGACCGCACCCGGACTTGCCTACGCGGGCGGGACCATGGGTACCCTGCTCGGCGCCGATATCCTCAACCTCATAAACCCGGACGTGCTTGCGGCGCTCGCCGGAGGCCAGGCGACAGTCCTCGCCATAGGAGGCGCAGGGATATTCGACGGCATCTTCGTCACCGGCGTCCTCTCCGTCCTGCTCGCGGTATATGCCGGAAGAGGTCTCCGGGAGAAAGGAAGGGTTTGCCCGGGAGAGAAAGAGTGATGGGAGCCGTCGTTCAGTCGAACTGTCGGAGCCACAACTCAGCACAGGCTATCCGCCAGAACTCGGTGGAATACTCACTCTTCCCGTCGAGGAATGCCCGGTAGTTCCGGAGCACCTGGTCCGCATCCCAGTAGGGGCGCCGGGAAAACTCCGGCGAGGAGAAGAGAGCGAGGATCTCGGGCGCGAGTTCGTCTTTCATCCAGGCCTCTTCGGGGGTGACGAACCCCATCTTGTCCATCCTGCACCTGATAGCCTCCGGGACCAGCCCACGGATCGCCCGCCGGAGGACGTACTTCGTGACGCCGCCGCGAACCTTCTGGTCGAGCGGGAGCCCTGCGAGGTACTCCACCAGCCGGTAGTCAAGGAACGGGACCCGGGCCTCGATCGAGAAGGCCATCGAGTTCCGGTCCTCCCAGTGCAGCAGGAGGGGGAGGTTTGAGGCAGTGACCTCCCGTTTCAGCACCTCGTCGAGCGATCCCGCATACCGGAGAACCGCCGGCGCCTCCCCCCGGAGGAGCCAGCGGCGCTTCGACCGGACCCGGGACTGCCGGGCCGCCCACGAGAAGAAGGACCCATGACGCCTCGCGCTCCCGATACCCTCCCGGAGGGCAGCAAGAAACTCCCGGCGCCGAAGAAGGCCCCGGATGTAGGGCGCCTGGTAGGCGATGTAGCCCCCGAGTTGCTCGTCGGCCCCCTGTCCGTCGAGAACCACCTTCACCTCGTCTCCGGCAAGCCGCATCACGCAGTACTGGGCATAGATCGAGAGGGACGCAAACGGTTCGTCCTGCATGAAGAGGAGCCTCTCGATATCCTCCCAGAGCCCCTTCGTATCGGGGGTGGTCCGGTGGCTCGCGACCCCCGTCGCCGCAACCATCGTATCGATATGCTTGCTCTCGTCGAACCGGGGATCGTCGAAACAAACCGAGAACGTCTTCTGCCGCTCGCCGACGCTCTCCGGACCCTCCTCCCGGAGGAGAACGTTGATCAGGGCGGTGACCGTCGAGGAGTCGATGCCGCCCGAGAGGCAGGTGCCGACCGGGACGTCGCTCCTGAGCCTGAGCCGGACCGCGTCGGTCAGGAGGTCCCGGACCCGGCGGGCGGCCTCGTCATCGCCGGCTCCCCGCGAGGCGCCGTTCATCACGACGTCCCAGTAACGCTCCGGTTCGCCTATGCCGCCCTCCGAGACGACGAGCGAGTGGGCCGGCGGGAGCTGGAAGACGCCGTCGTACATCGTCTCGGGGGTATGGTCCGCAACCCCCCAGGCAAGGAACGTCATGAGCATTCGGTCGTTTGCGCCCCTGCCCACCTCAGGGTGTACGAGGAGCGCCTTGATCTCAGATGCAAAGAGGAACGACCCTCGAGCCGTGGTGTAGTAGAACGGCTTGACGCCCAGGCGGTCCCGGGCGCAGAAGAGTTCGCGGCGCCGGCCGTCCCAGAGGGCGAACGCCCACATCCCGTTGAACCGGGCGAGGCAATCCCGCCCCCACTCCTCGTAGGCATGCAGGATCACTTCCGTATCGGTTGCAGAAGCGAAACGATGGCCGGCGGCGAAGAGTTCTTCCCGGAGCTCGCGGTAGTTGTATATCTCGCCGTTAAAGACGATCTGAAGCGACCCATCCTCACTCCCCATCGGCTGCCGGCCTTCTTCGGAGAGGTCGATGATCGCGAGGCGCCGGTGAGCAAGGCCGACCGGACCGGAGAAATACCTCCCCTCACCGTCGGGACCCCGGTGGGAGAGTCGCTCCGCCATGGCCCCGACGAGGCCCGCGTCCGCCTCCCCCCCGTTCAGGACAAACTGCCCGGCAATACCGCACATGCTCCGGATACCTGAGGCAGGTCACTCGTCGGAACAGGTCTTGTTGAGACCCGTGCCGTTGATGTCGCAGGAGGGGCAGGGGCCAGAACCGTCCACCACCCGGTAGGCATCCGCGAGGACCGCAGAGTTCGCGAGCATCCCCGCGATCAGGATCACTTCCAGGATCTCGGCCCGGGTCGCGCCCTTCGCTATCGCCGACTGCATATGGTACTCGACGCAGTGGCTGCACTTCAGCGCGGCCCCCACCGCAAGGCTGATCAGCTCGATCACCTTCGGCTCGAGCTGGCTTGTCTCGGTGACGGCGCCCTTATACAACAGGTGCGAGATGAGGATCTCGGGCCGCTCAGACATCCGCTCAAAAATCAGGGGAACCCTGCCATATTCGGCCTCGATATCCCGGAGGAGTTCCCCCGCTATGGCATCCGACCCCCGCTCCGCAACCCTTGCAAGAATCTTCTCAAAATCCATCGCTACACCAATATCCTGGTATCCGAGAATGGTTTAATTCGTATCAATATGTAATTGCGCATCCGTGACGGCGTAACGTCGGCGATATCCCCCACGGTGACCCCGTCGGCGACCTCAAGCGACCGGACTGCCGGGGCATACGGGTCATAGGGAAGTTTCACCCGGAGGCCCTCCATCTGGGCGGTCACCGGCGTCGGGTGTGTCAGCATGCTGACCTCATGGATCCGCTCCTCGATGATCGCCATCAGGCGGGGCGGAAAGATCGAGAGCGGGTCGCGTGCAAGGGCGTCACGCCGGGCATCAAGGATGCGGGAGACCTCGTCCACCAGCTCGTCGAGTTTCGCGAGCTCCTCCGGGCGCTTGAACCGGTGCATGATCCTCCCCACCCCTCCGACGTAACCCTCGACGGGCGGGTCGATGATCCGGAGAAGGGTCTCGCGGTCCGGGGCGCCGGTCACCACGATCGGGACGTGGACGCCCTGCCGGAGCGCCGGAAACTTCTGCCGGATACACTCCTCAAAGTTCCCGAGCGCGTAGACGGCCAGGTCGTGCTCGTTGATGATGTCCCGCTCCTCGTCGTTGAGGTTTGCGATCCGCTTCCCGAACCCCCTGGAAAGCCCGACCATGTTGGTCTTCGCCCCGGCGCTCCGGAGGTACTCGGCGATGTCGCAGGCGGTGTGCGGGAGGTGATGGATCTCCAGGCTCGGGCTGACCACGGCGATCTCCGTCCCGACGAGGGGCGCCTCGGTCACCTCGCCGGCGAGCGGTTTTGCGATCAGGCGGATCAGCTCGATATCGTCCCGCGGCACGAACGACTGGAGCACGACGTCCTGGGCCATGACGTGTTTCTGCACGATGTAGCCCCCGAGGTCGTCGATCAGGTCCATGATCTCGTCGTGCCGGTAGACGCCTCCCTTGTAGGTCACCGGAACCAGCGTCGTCACAGTGTCACCCCCATCTTCTCGAAGATCGGCGCGACCATCGTCTCCACGATGTCGCCTTCCAGGGTATCCTCACTCGCCACGTAGTAAAACTTCTCGTCCCGGATATACTGGCGGCGGACCTTGAACCCCTCGGGAGCGATATACTGCAGGGCGTAGATGATGTCCTTATGAAGCGTCTCGCTCGGGTCGGTCACCACCATCTGTTCAAGCACCTCCTCCGCAGCCAGCCCCGCCGGGAGGACGACGGTGAACCGGTCCGGCTGCTCGACGTTCTCTTTGCCGAAGAGGACCCAGAGTTTCTGGAGCAGCGGCGCAAGGTAAGTCTCGTCGCCGATATCGAGCACGATCCCCTTTTCGCCCGGGTTGATGTTTGCAAAGTCGCTGACACGGATAGCCCGCGGCATATGGCGGAGCAGCCCAGCAGCGATGAAGATCGGCACCTTCGGGTCGACGTAGATGTGCAGCCTGTCGATCACCTTGATCAGGTCGAGGTCCTGGAGAACATCGGCCGCTATCCGCTCGTAGGCCTCTTTTCCGGTCGCATCGGGTGACTCGACCACGAAGTAGTTCAACGGGGGCATCTACTCTCCCTTGACGAATCCGGACGCAAGCAGGGCAGAGCCGACCGCGCCGATGTACTGCGAGTAGGGCGGGACGACGATCTCGGTCTGCAGGAGCTGGCCCATCGCATGGACCAACCCTTCGATCAGCGAGGTGCCGCCCACCATGATCACCGGCTCCTTGATATCGATCTCCTGCAACTGCTGCTCAAAGACCTGTTCGGCGACGCTGTGGCAGGCCGCGGCCGCCACATCTTCCGGAGAGGAGCCGGCCGCGAGCGCGTTCACCAGGCTCTGCGTCCCGAAGACGATGCAGTAACTGTTCATCGGGACGTTCTTCCCCATGCCCTTCATGGCAAGGGGACCGAGCTCGGTGATATCCACCCCGAGACGCTTCGCGGTCATCTCCAGGAACCGGCCGCTCGCACCGGCGCAGATCCCGCCCATCGTGAAGGTGCCCGGGATACCGTCGATGACACTGATCGCCTTGTTGTCCATGCCGCCGATATCGATGACGGTCGAGGCGCCCCGCTGGTGGTCGGCGAGGTAGACGGCGCCTTTTGAGTTCACCGTCAGTTCCTCCTGGATCAGGTCGGCCTTAAGGTGCTTTCCGATCAGGAACCGCCCATACCCGGTGGTCCCGATAGCCTGGATGTCCTCACGAGTGAGCCCTGCCATCTCAAGCGCCTGGTTGACCGCGCCCTCGGCGCTCTTGAGCACCTCGGTCGTCGGGAGCCAGCCGGTTCCGACGATCTTGTTGTCCTTCATGATGACCGCCTTCGTGGTGCTCGACCCCGAATCGACGCCCATGGTGATCCCGGTCTGCTCCTCGCGGGCGAGGAGCGCTCTCCGGCGGGCGATGGTGGTCAGGGCCTCCATCCTCGTGAGAAGGGTGCCTGCGGTCGTCCGCTCGGTGAAGGAGTAACTTACCACCGAGAGCTTCGAATGTTCGGGGATATACCGCCGGAGTTCATTCCTGACGATCGCCGCCTCGGCACACCGGAAGCAGGTGCCGATGAAGACCCCGTCCGCTTCCACCTTCCCCTCCACGAGAGCCATGGCCCGTGCTATCATCAGTTTTAAGTCGGCACTCTTGACATCCAGCCCGAAGGCATCGACCGCTCGCTCAACATCGGCGAGGGCGATGTCGGGGAAGAAGACCTCGGCGCCCACCGCCTCGGCGGCATCGTAGATCTCCTTCTGAACGCCGCTGTACTCTGCGCCGCAGGTGAGCTGGGCGATTCGCACTTTCTTCACGCTTCACCCTCCTTCGGGAGGCCTGCGAGGAAATTCCTGACGGCGGCAACAAACTGCACGCCCTCCTCCTCGTTCGTGGGGTAATCCAGTTCCAGGATCGGAATACCGCTCTGGCGCAGGGAGAAGAGGATCAACTCGTCGGTACGGGCGCATCCCATGCACCCGAACGCAAGGTCGGCCTCGGTGACGATGATCGCGGCCTCGGCCTCCTCGATGAGCGGGCCGTAGATCGCCATCCGGCCCCGGACGCCTGAGGGCACCTCGACGGCTGCGTATTTCAGGCCGCGCTTGGGCTCTTCGGGCGTGATCTGCAGGGGCGGCGAGTCGACCCCGCCGGTCTGTATCCGCTCCCGGATGCCGAGGGCTGCACCAAGCGGTTTATGGCCGAACCGGGCGACCAGGTCGGAGAGGATGAGGCTCGTTGCAGGGTAGATAAACACCTTTGCCATTCTCTTCAGGGCTCCTCTGTCTCTATCAGTTCTTGTAATCGTTTGATATCCAGCATGGGTTTCTTCTCGCGTTCAGGTGCCTCTTCAGGCGCCTCCGTCTCCTCGCCCCGCCGGTCGAGTTCCTCAAGGCCATGGGTGATGTAGCGGAGGATGCGGAACTCGCGCTCGTGACCGAGGTAGCCCGGCCTTGCTCCGCCGAGGTTCGCCCGGCACCGCCGCGGGTCTCCGGGCGGGAACCCGCGGTCCTTGACGAAGATGTGGGTGGGATCGAAGGAACGGATCTCTTCGATGAGGCGGTCGACCGCCGCCGGTTCACCCGTCACCTGCAACCCGAAGCAGGTCTCCTTGATCAGGACACCCTCGGACGCCTCGTAGGCCCTGAGCGCGAGCTCGCCCGGGGTCATCGTCGGTGACTCGACGAAGACGTACTTGGTCACCGTGCCCACGTATTTCGGGATGTATTCGGCCATCACCTCACCTCCCTCACGTGCACCGCTTTCCCTTCTCGCATACCGGCAAGGTCTCCCGGATAGAGCACCTTCCCGATGACGTTTGTACCCGTGAGCGGCTCGGAGGTCGGGCCGAACTCGGCGTTCGGTGTCGTGCGGAAGCCGACCATGCCGGAACCCCGCCGGGAATCGTTCGTCATCGCAAGGGTGAACGCCGGCACTTCCCCCGTGGGAGTGTTCTCCGGGATGATCCCGACGCCCTTCCCGATCCTCGGCTTGAAGAGGAAGACGTCCTCGAACCTGAAGGCGAGCGGCATCTTCCCGACCGCATGGTGCTTGAGCCCGGTCACCTCACGGAAGATCGTGACCGACCGGGGTGCAGCAGTCTCGTCGAGGGTGATGTTGACGACGTTACTGGAGAGCTCCGTTGCGACGTTGACCTTTCCTGCGGCCAGCACCTCGAGTGTCGTTGCCGGGGTCTGGCCGACCACGGCGCGGTCGCCTTCGTCCACATCGGCGGTGAAGGCGATCCCCCGCCGGAGGGCGACCTCTCTTGCCTCCGCCAGGGTGAGGCCGACCAGATCGAACCGTTCCGGCTCGGCCCGGACCGCGAGGAGGTCGCCTTCACCCGCAAACCGGACGAGTTCAAGCCCGTGAAGGACCCGGCCGACGACGGTATGCACCGGGCTTGCCGATACGCCCTGTGTGTAGATGTAGACCGCTCCGGAGGATTTTCCGGCAGTCCTGACCGTGATGGTCCCCTCGAGCCGGGGCCCGGAGAACTCCGCCGGGACCTTCGTCGGGACGAGGTGCGTATCGGCGATGTAGGTGCTGCTAGAACGGTCCACCGGGAACCTGCCGCTCTGGACGGAGAGGAGGAAATGTTCGACGCTCCGGGCGGTCCCGGTATCGATCCCATCGCTCCCGGTGCCCTGCACCTCCGCCTTCACGTAGGAGATGACCTGCATCCCGTCCTCGAGCAGGAATTCCGCATCGCGGGTAACGACCGCATGCGACCGGTCGGCGCGCCTGAATATCCGCTCGACCTCGGCGATCCGGTCGCCGTCGCCGATGCGGTCGACCAGCCCCCGGCCGGTGACGACCCTGCCGATGACGCCGCCGCCCGCCGGAGCGCCGTAATCGGCGGTATGCCGCATGCGTACGAAGATCAGGTAGGACCGGGACGGGTCGTAGCCGCCGCACCCGAGAACCACGTCGCCGCGCTCATACCGCCCCGGCTCCCGTGCCGGCCTGATATCCGACTCGAACGGCCCGAAGGCGACGGCGTAGCGGTCCTGCCAGTGGGCACGAAGCTGCCCGGCCAGGTCCGGCCGGGAGACCAGCGCCGACTCCGCCGTCTCAATGACCATATCGCCGGCCGGGGTGGCGAACCTGACCTCCTGCGACTCCGCCGCACCCTCCTCGACGCCCGGGCGGATGACGGCGACGCTGCACCGCTCGTCCCGTCCAGGGAGGAGATCCGCTAGCCGAGCACCTGCCGGGACTTCTACACGTTCTCCGTCCAGGTGAATCTCCATCCTTCACACCTCAGGGGGCGCCTGCCCCCATCACGCGTCGTTCGTCCTCGGTGAGGTGAGCGAGCACCTCCTCCGTCGGGCCCATCTTGATGATCTTGCCACCCCGCATGAGGGCGACCCGGTCGCAGATATCGCGCACGAACTCCATGTCGTGCGAGACCACGATGAACGTTTCGTCCATCTCCTCGCGGGAATGGAGGATCGAGTGCTTCACGTCGATCTTCGTGATGGGATCCATCGTGCCGGTCGGCTCGTCGAGGACGACGAGCAGGGGCTCGCGGATGAGAACCTGGGCAAGCGCCACCCGGTGTTTCTCGCCCTCGGAGAGCTGGGACGGGTAGCGGTCCAGGATCTCCCGGCTCTTCTCGGGGGCAAAACCGGCCATCCCGAGGGTGATGATCGCCTTCCTCATCGCCAGTTCTTTGGGGAATTCAAGGCCGATAGCATCGGTGAGGTTGTCAAGCACCGTCCGATGCGGGTAGAGGTCGTACTCCTGGTGGAGGAGGCCGATGTAGCCTTTTGCCCGACCGCGGTTCTCGATCCCGGGTTTGGTCATATCGATCCAGTCCTCCCCGATCCGTATGTTCATCTCGCCGCTGGTGGGCTCGAGGATCCCGGATATGATCCGCGAGAGGGTTGTCTTACCCGCACCGCTCTTGCCGATGATCCCGAAGATCTCCTGCTCGGCGACCTCGAATGAGACCCCGTTGACCGCCCGGACTACGCCCCGGTCGACCGAGAGGTAACGTTTGATCACGTCCCGGGCGACAAGAATCTTCTCGCCGACCTCTGCAGCCTCATGCTGCTCGGTGTCGCTGTAGTTCTCCATGAACCGGCGGATGACTTCGTTCGGCGCCCCGATCTCTTTGATCTCACCGTTCTCAAGGAGGATGGCCCGGTCGACGACATCCTCGATGACATTAGAGAAGTGCGACGTGATCACCATCGCCATATCGTTTGCCTCGGCACTCTCGATGAGCATCCGGTGAACGAGTGTGGCGGTCTCCGGGTCGAGCGTCCCGGTCGGTTCGTCCGCAAAGAGCATGAACGGGTTTTTGGCGAGCTGCCGGGCGAGCACCACCCGTTGCTTCTCGCCGCCGGAGAGGTCCCGGGCGATGTGCATCATCCGGTGGGAGAGCCTGACCTGGTCGATCAGGTCGGCGGCCCTGCTGACCGCCTTCTCCGCCGGGTAGCCGACGTCGTCGAGCGCCCGCAGAATGTTCTCGATCACCCGGTCGTCGCCGTAGAGGGCGAAGGTCCGCTGGAACATGATGGCGGTCCTCCGCATGAGCCGCCGTTTCATCCCCGCGCTCTCTTCCGCCCAGAAGTCGACATCCACCGGCTTGAGTTCGCCGCCGCAGGCGGGACACGGCTTCCCCGCCTCGCTCGGGACACCGATGTAGTCGCACGCATCGCAGGCGGTGACGTGATAGATGATCGAACCTCGTGTCGGGGGCTGGTCCACACCCCGCATGAGGTGCATAAGAACGGTCTTGCCGGCCCCGCTTCTCCCGATGATGCCGACCGTCTCTCCCTCTGCCACCTCGAAATTTATGTCGTTGAGCACAACGGTCCCGTTGAACTCCATGCAGAGGTCCTTTACCGTAATGAGTGGGGTCATCTTGAGCTCCTCGTTAAACTAATCTTCTCGTGGGATCATATTAGGGTTTATATTGTTGCACTTTTCCCGCTCTCCGTGGTTTCCGCGAGAAGTTCCGCCACGAGGCCGGGTACCTCGCTGACGTTGTGGATCACCCTGTCCGCCGTGGTGTAGAGGATATCGGGTTTACAGTCGGACTGCTGTTCGGTGAGCACCGCGAGATCCGCCTTCCGGAAGGCGTTCAGGTCGTTGATGGCATCCCCCACCATGACGACCCGGTCGTACTGCTCTTTGAGGTCCTCCACGATCCGGGCCTTCATCGAGGGGGTCGCGACACCGTAGACTCGTTCCCGGGGAATGCCGAGGTAGTCCCCCATCCGCTCGAGCTTTGCGACCCGGTCCCCGGATGCTATGTATGCGGGGACGCCCATCCGGTGCAGCTCGCTGACGGCCTCTCTCGCGCCGTCAAACGGCCTCCCGCCGGTCGTCACCGTGAACTCGATGCGGGAGAGGTCCATGTTCAGGATCACGCCGCTGTTCATGGTGACGATTGACTCTCTCTTGCAGCAGCTCCAGACCTGTCGTATGCAGGCCTGCATATCGCCGACGCGGGCATGTTTGTCGGTGTAGAGGATCTCCGCGACCTCCTCGGCAGGGATGACCCGCCGGGAACAGGCCACCCCGAACCCGACCGACCGCTCGAGGAAGAACTCCGAGAGGAGCTGGTCTTCCGGCGCCTCGATGACGTCACGGGAGTGGAGGTGGAGGACGACGAGTACCCGTGCCTCGTCCCCGAAGGTGAGGGTTGTTGTCTCGACCTCGGAGAGCATCTGATCGTGAAGGAGATCACGTGCTACGCGGTAGGTCCGCAGGAGTGTGCCTGCACTATCGAAAACAACGGCAACCGACATTCACGCTCACGTCAATAGGTCTATCTAGTCTCTGGTCGTCTCTTTCAGTGAAGCTTATGGTACTGAGTGAGACGGCAGCAAACATAAAGAGTATGGAGATCCGGGGCGCCGGCAGGATCGCCCGGGCAGCAGTGGAGGCACTGGCCGATCATGCCCGCACTCTGGATACATCCGACCCCGGGACGTTCAAGCGAGAGATGCAGAATGCGGCCGATATCCTCACCGCGACCCGTCCGACCGCCGTCTCGCTCCCGAACGCGGTGCGCTCCGTGATGCGGGCTCTAGACTCGTTTGAGTCCGTGGAGGTTGCGCGAGATGCCGTCCTTGCCCGGGCAGCGGAGTTCATCGACCATTCGGAGCACGCGATCGAGCGGATAGCGGCGATCGGGGCACGTCACATCTCCGACGGCGATGTCCTCATGACCCACTGCAACTCCGAGGCGGCGCTCGGGTGCATCCTCGAGGCCCATCGGCAGGGCAAGGAGATCGAGGTCTACGCAACAGAGGTCCGGCCCCGGGGCCAGGGGCTCATCACCATCAGGACCCTGAACGATGCCGGGATCCGCACAAACTATATTGTCGACTCGGCGGTCCGCTACTTCATCAACGACGTCGACCTGGTCGTCGTCGGTGCCGACGCGATCGCGGTGAACGGCGCGGTGGTGAACAAGATCGGGACCGCCCAGATTGCTCACGCCGCACACGAGGCCCGGACGAACGTCATCGTGGCGGCCGAGACCTATAAGTTTGCACCCCGGACGATCCTCGGCGAACTGATCGAGATCGAGGAGCGGGACCCCTATGAAGTGCTCCCCCACGAGGAGGCAGAGCGGCTTCCGTTCGTCCGGGTCAGGAACCCGGCCTTCGACGTGACGCCCGCGGAGTACGTCGACCTGATCGTCACCGAGCAGGGGGCGATCCCGCCGGGGCTCGCGTTCACGGTGATCCGGGATTATCTCGGGTGGAAGATCGAGGAGCTGCGGTGAGGACGGTGTTCGATGAGGAGCCGCTCGATGAAGAGATGCTCCGGAAGATCGAACGGTCGTTCGAGGACCTCAGAGCCGGAAGGGTGTATACCCTGGAGGAGGTCATGGCGGAGTTAAGGGGAGAGGGAGAGACGGAGAAACACCTGCCGTCCCCGCTCACAGCCCGGACGGTCAACGTATCTTCCCGACCGCCGCATCGACGACGATCCGCCCGGTCGTCCCGGCGGGAACGGTCTCACGCACCTCTGTCTGGTAGGTCTCCTGCCCCATCCCGTGGAAGAGGCCGGACCCGGCCGTCAGCGTGAGGGAGACCTTCAGTTCTCCGGGTGGGCTGATGCCCTCGTCAACGAAGATGACCGTTGCATACCGGTCATCGCCGGTCGTCGAGAGGACCGGCAAGAAATGTTCCACCGGGAGGCGCTTCGTCCCTTCTATGGTCTCCTCAGAGTGCTCGAAGTGAGCCCGGATATCGGTCAGGGTGTTGTTCCGGTTCTGGAACGCAAGCATATCCCCATCCTTCGTCCTGACGATCGTCGTCGTCCAGCCGTCGAACGTCCGGTTTTCAAGTTCGGATGCCGGGATGAGCACCTCCCCGTCCTGCACCGGGAGGGGAACAAGGATCGTCGTCATGAGCCCTCCGGTCCGGCCTTCAAGGCCATCTACCGTGACTTCGTAGCCGACAAGGCCGGGACGGTGCTCGTACCACCCGGCCCAGACGTTCAGGCCGAGAAAGATCAGGCCGCAGAGAACGACTCCGATGATGACCGAGGCCGCGAGCCGCTGAACCGCCGTTCCCCTCCGGAGCAGAGCGATTCCCAGGGCCAGGGCGGCGATGACGCCGCCGGCGAGCACAATGTCGGCGATGAGGGGAAATGAACTCATCCGCAGGAGCCAGTACGCCAGGTAGGCCAGCGGGAGGAGGATGGCGATGAGCAGGGTTCGGGTGCGGGGGCTTCGTTTCATTTGAGATCCTACGTCTCCGGGGGAGCCTCGGGGATATACGACGGGTACGTCTCATAAACAGAGTAGACCATGCAGGAATCATTGACCTGGACGACGATCATCGAGGCGGTCATGCGGTCGTCGGGGTCGGGATCCCGGGGGCGAAAGAGGATCTGGGTGTAATTCATGTCCTTCTCGCTGTAAGAACCTCTTGAGAACGCGATCGTGCTGATATCCTTCCTGTCCAGCAGGTCAAGGACCGCAGGGTCGCGAAGCGCCACGGTCAGCGCATCGAGAGATGTGACCCCGGCTGGACACGTATCCGTAACCCCTGCCGTGGCGGGATCGCTCTGGGTTGCAAGGAGACACCCGGCCCCGGCTCCCGCTATGAACGCCAGGATTACGAGACCGGCAGTCAAGGGTTTTATGCTGCTCATGCTTTGCTGCACCACTACCGTCTCAGGTGATTATATGCAGCACTAAGAACCTCCCCCGAATGTGCGTCGATCCACACTTCGGCTGTTCGCGGTGGATCCTGCGACCGGTACCACTCGTCATCGAACTCGATGCGCCAGGCTAGAGGCAGCGTAATCGATTCTTGCGACCGGCGGTGCTGTGCAGCCAGATCGTACCACCGCAACTCAGTCGCCCGGGTGGCGATGTCGCCGGGGTCCGTGCCGTACGTGTCATTGAGATACGCCAGAACCCGCTCTTGCGCCGCGTCCTCGGTGATCGAAGGATCCGGATCGGCCATAGTGTCATTGTCTGATACTCTCCAGATTTTATAGTAGGAAACAACGCGGCCGTCGATTGAATCAATTTCAAGGGTAATCTTATCATACAGGCAGAGGACATCGTCGATCGAGCGCCGATACACGAAATGATACGGCCCGTTCCGCTCTCCGAGCGGTGTATCTGCTGTAGAGAGTACGGCGAAGGTCTTCACGACATCCGAACTCTCGTTTCGGTCCCGAAGATACGCCTCGGCAATCCTCTCCGCCTCGTCGAGCGTGATTGCGGGATCGGTGGCCCGGAAATAGTCGCGGCCATCCTGGAAATATACCATCTCTCCAGTAAGGGCATCGATCCATACCCTGATATCGCCTTCCGGGTCGGGGTCATCTTCCGCTTTCACCCGGAACCGCCAGATGTCTCCGTAATTCTGTACATCATACGGCTCGGCAGCCACCCGTTTGATCCGGGCCCCGGAGATCTCCTGTTCTAGTGCGGTCATGGCAAGCGAACGCGCTTCCTCCTCGCCGATCAGGCCGTTCGGCGACGATTGGGCCGGTGTCTCCCGGGGCGACGCCGTCGCCTCCGGCGATGCCGGTGCAGCCGATTCGTTCTCACTCACATTTGTCCCGGTACACCCCGCCGATGCTGCCGCACAGGCCAGGAGGAGAAGCACCGTCACGATTCCGGGAAGAGATTTCAAATTCATGGTTCCATTCCTCCTTTATGCTTACCCGGGAAGGCCGCGGAACCCCAACGGCTATCCCATCCGGATGCCAACAGCCCTATTGCCCTCCGGGCACGTGGTGGGAGCCGGGACACGACGCCGATCGAGGTCCCCGGCCCCCGCGGGATACCGTACGCGGTATCACCGATGGAGACGTCGGCGTCCCCCCATATACCTTTTCTGTGACAATCAGCTACTCATCCGGGCGCTCGAAGGCTCCGGTTCAGGGAAAAGATCGGGCCTAGAGGCATCGGAGCCTGATACTCCAGCACTTCATCCGGCTACCGGCTGCAGGCAGAGCGCGCGAACCTGCTCGCCGCAACGAGGACCAGGCGTTATGACGATCGCCGTCAAATCCAGGGAGACAGGGAACGCAAAAAGTTCTTTACGGCGAGGGCATGCCCCCAATACCCTTCCGTGATGCGGGCACCCGTTTGAAAGGCCGACTCACCCGGCATGCTCCGCCGGGACGCTGATGAGTTCGGGACTGCGGGTATGCGCACGCTCCATCAGGATTCGGGAGTAGTTGTCAGTGAGGGTATACCGCACAGACCGCCCCGTCCTCTCCGATCGTACAATCCCCAGGGTTTCCAGGTGCTTAACGTGCTTATATACCGTGGCTTTGGAGAGGCCCGATTCCTCTGCGAGTTCATCGGTGCGTGCACCCTGCTTCAGGTAGATCCGTGTTATGATTCCTCTCAGGCTGTCGTTCTCCATCGCGACAATAAGGGTCTCCTCCTCGGCCGAGTATCGTGAATCGGCAGAAAAATAATGAATTCTTCCCTTCTCCGGCACTGCCTTCAAAAGGCCCTCGGAGACCATGACCCTGACGTGGTAGTCAAGCGTCCCTCTTGCTACGGACATCTTTCTCAGCAACTCCCTGAAATGCAGCCCCGGATTTGCCTTGATGAAATTGAGGAGCTCAAGCCTCCGCGGGTTGTCGAGGGCATTATCCCTGCGAATCCGCTTATACCCGAGGTATCCGACAGCCTTCAGGGGAAGGAGGGTCTCGATCGGGGCCGCTGCCAGCTGGGGGAAGACAGACAGCAACAGGAAGAGCCAGAGCGGGATCGGGTCGATCTCCTGCACCTTTTCGCCAGATGCGGACATGCCGGGCTCTTTTCCGACGTTTCTTGAAGGCCGGACCGTATATTCGGTGGCATCGGCAACCGTTACCAGCAGCACTAAAAAAAGGACCGAGAGGGTGAACAGCCGGAGAAGTCTGCCTGGCCTAATACTGGTAGACGTTGAAGGTGTATGATCTCTCTGATGAAACTTTCTCGCCGTATACATCATCCAATGTTCACATATCCTGGCCCACATAACTTCTATTCGGGTCGATGTCTACATGAATCCAGATATTATTCGTCTGGTCATCGCTGCTGCCGCAGAACGCGCTGAGTCTCCCCCCGCGAAGGAGTGTATACGGCTAACGTCTGAACCATGTATCCATCACTTCATTGCCGATACGAGGGGCACGGCAAGGAAGGATACGACGAGCAACAGGGCAAAAGCCATACATTTTCTCTTTGCTGATGCCATGATGGATAGTTGTGATCCGCACTTTATGAGTTTTCTGGGACAAACACCAATTCTATTCTCGTCTCTACCCTCACTTTTCCTGAAGACAAACATATTTGAGAACCAACACGACCGTACCGTGCCTGGAGCCACTATATCTGAAGAAATTAGTGCGGTGCGGGCGTACCGGGACGGCCTGCGCGCAACGCACGAGGAGGGGACTTCAGCACCGAATCTGCTGGAACAATACTGCTCATACCAGCCCTGCATCCCCTATTGAGAGGGAATTCTCCTGCGAGGGTCTCATGCAGGCGGTGTTGTCTATGGCGATCCCGGGGCGTTATCCCTGTTATTTTCCAGAAAAGTCGCGTGTCGAATTGGTGTTTGTCCCAGAAAAGGTATATCTCAAAACCGATAAGTGAACACTTATGGGCGCCGCAGGCGGCGCCTGCACCAGTGCGGAGGTTCACCCAGCCGGTTTGCCGATGGTCGGGTGAACGTCCCGCGTGCCTGGAGGCAATGAGAGTGTACGCACTCTGCGGACTTAAAAGTGCGCGTGTGCCTCCGGGAACCGAAAACGGAGGTAACAGATGATGAAGAAAGGAAACGGGCTTCTGTCAATGCTGGCAGTGCTGATGCTCTTTATATCGGTATCCGCCGGGACAGTTTCTGCGGCTCAAGCCGATTCTGAAATGCCAGTGGAGGAGAATACGGGCGACATCGGGATTCTGGCCACAGCTCATCTGGGAAGCATGTCTACCGATGGCGACGGCAATACGGCAAACGTGGCCGGTGTGGGATCCGTCACTGCTCCGGCAGGGCAGAACACCTTCACGGCGACGTACAGCAATGTTAACGACCGGGACAATGACGGCCAGGGGGCAATCTACCGTCTGACGGTATGGGACGCCCTGGGCGTGGCGCACACTACCGAAAAAAGGGTTGACTGGGCGACCAGCGGTACAATCAGCGTGACCTTCAATTCACAGGGCAGCGGCGATGCCCAGTATGAACTGTGGTGTGAGACACACGACTGGTTTGATACGACGATGGCTGTTGGGGGTCCCTATATCGGCGACCTTGACTTTGCCTGAAAGGGAGTGCATGGATGCACTATTTTTGAACCGCAGTGGTGGTCATTATGAACAGGAAAATAGTGTGTGTCATCGTCTTGATGGTAGGTCTTGCCGGTGCTCTGGCGTATGTGATGTCGTATGCTTGGGAGGACGTTGCGGTGAATACTACCACTTTGGGCGGCAGAATTGTCTTTCTGGACAATATCTCCCATGGTACCTTTTATCTCGGCGATGCTTCTGCCGACCCCGGGAGAAACATGTCGTTTTCTAACCCGGTTCCTTTCGTTGAGACCGGGATCGGAGGGAGCACCTTCACAGCTACGTGGAGGGACATCCGGAACGATGAGCCCAACGACGAGAAAATAGCTGTCTTCATCCTGACGGTCTGGGATCCTGCTGGGAGACCATATAGCACCTCTCTAGAATCCGGGCAGATGGGTTCGGGATTGATGAGCGTATCGCTTTCCTCACCCAAACCTGGAGAAGGGCGATTTTCGCTCACATCGACTATACTCGAAAGAAAGCTGAATATCTCTGCTTTAGCGGGCTTGTGAGACCATGAATGCACCGCTCTTCCCGTTGAAAAAGATATTATCCTGCCTCTGTAGGTTTGGGTACGGAAATCTGAAGCAAAACGCGTGTTAGAAAAATGAATGGGAACCACTGGTATGGAAATAGGACGATCCCCTTCCGGCAGAATCCGATGAAGGAGATGAGGGCGGTTATATGGAATCGAAATTCAACAGACGTCTGATTATAATGGGAGTCCTTGCGTTCATCGGCGCTGCCCTCCTTGTCGCGACGGTCGCGCTCACATGTACCACCCTCGTTGCCCTGATCACGGGAGTCGATGGCCTTCCGCAGGATCTGGATGTGCGGGAAGTCAGGGGAGAGCATCTGGAAAACGCCTCCATCATTCACCTGACCGACCAGGATTTAGAACAGTTTCCGGCGCTCGATTCGGTGATCCGGGGAGATAACAGAGATCCCCACCCGTGGAAACTGGAGGGCAGCCCCAATGACGATCCCGACGAACGCACGATTGGGAGAGCTCCGGTAACGGGTACAGAACATCTTGTACTCATTGAGTCGTTCGGTATCGATGCAAAAAATCCACCGTACCTTGAGTACAACGGTGCGTATTACTACATTCGTACCCTGATACACTAGATTGGGTCGAAACAGGTGCAATGAGAATGGAAGAAGATAAAAATCCGAAATCCAGGAACCTGCTCAAAACAGCGGGGATCATCGTCGCCATCGCGCTCGGCCTCATGCTCGCCGACGCCCTCACTCTCTACGCTCACGAGAGTTCCGGCGGGCAGCCGATGCTCTACGTCATGGAGCAGGCGGAGCCGGGAGAGAACAGGATCGTCCCCCTGACCGAGCAGGATTTTGCCGACCACCCGGCACTCGACGCGGTCATCCGCGGTGAGGAGCGGAACCCGTCAGCGTGGGAGTGGGGCTCCAGCGATCGGCGTTTCATCGGGGGGACGAACGTCTCGTACGCGGAGAGCAGAGCGCTCCAGGACGCCTACGGCCCCGACCGGGAGACATGGGTCTACCCGCACCTGGAGTACGAGGGGGCGTATTACGTGGTGCTGACGACGTGGCCGTGAAAGGAAGCTCCTGGGGAGAGAGGTTATCCGGAATCCGCCGAATACCAGCAGGCGAGGCTCCCTGGTACCAGATCTCCCCTATCAGGCTCTCCTATCGACCATCTCACCATAGACCCCGGCCGGTTGCGACCTGCTTCAGAGGCAAAAGGGTCGAAACGCCTTGATGTGTAGATGATCGTAACAGAAAAGAGGTATAAAAGAACGTTGAGTTCTCAACTATACGTGCCGCAGGCTGCGCCTGCAAGGCTGAGGATGTACACCCATGAGTAACTATTCGGTCCCGATACTGTTTGTCATCCTTGTAGTTAGCCTCGTCACGGGATTGTATCTGTGGGATCAGGAGCCGGCAACGTCCACCGGAAAATTCCAATCCGCTCAATCAGTATTCACCGAACTGGACGTTAACCCCCTCAAAGCCAGCCTGAACCAGCAAGAGCCCTTTACCGTCACGCTCGGCGGGCTCCCCTGCTCGAAAGGCGGAAAAAGCGTATCTCTCCCGGACTTCGCCACCGCCATGGGAGGGCAGATACGAGAACGCTACCTCTACCCCAACGGGTCCATCATCGGTTTCGGCTACGACGTCGACGGGTATCTCCGGGTGAGTATCTGGAACGGTCCGCCCCCGCCGGAGAACGTCTCCTCGATAGAGGCAGTGTATGCGATGCTCGATGAGCGGGCAAGGGTGATGGGAATTGAGCAGATCCCGGTGAAGTTCACGATATTCACCTCCCCGCCGGAGTTGATCCTGGGTCCTCGAATGGATTCCTCAAGGTGGATGAGTCTCTGTGATGCAACGGGAGGAAATCCACAACCTTCCAGGGTCGCTGCCTGATGATCGGCGTTTCGTTGGTGACCATCTGGTGCGTGGCAGAGCGCGGGTACGTCCAGGCTACCCGCGCAACAATTCCGAGTTCCCGGCACTCAATTGCTGCTCATTCCTGGAGCAAAGGTGAAACGGGCAGCCCATTGGAACAACGTGAATATGAAACCAACTGCATTTAACGGAATCGGCATTCTGATGGCCACACTCAGTCTTCTGATGGTGCTCACAGTGGGATGCCTTGTGCCGGAGTATGGGGTAGGCCGCGACATCATGGTCTTCAAGGTCGACGCTGGAGGGACGGAGCAGTGGCAGACGGTCATCGATACCGGAGGCGACGATAGCGCATCGAGCATCGTCCAGACCGCCGACGGCGGGTATATCGTCGGCGGAGAGGTCCTGCCCTGGCGCGAGGACCAGTCCTATGGGGTCTTCAGACTCGACGGCAACGGTTCCTCCGTCTGGAACGCCACCGGCGGAGGGGGCCCGATCTTCTCCGTTGCTGAGACCGACAGGGGCATCATCGTCGCAGTGGGTGAATCAGGGACCCTGCTCCTCGATCCGGCGGGGAAGATCCTGGAGAGCGACGCCGAGGCCGATAGCACCCTGCGGTCGGTCATCGGGACCGCCGACGGTGGATTTGTCGCCGCCGGGGCCGACGGCAAAGACCTCCTTGTGCTTAAAAGGGATCGAAACCTGACGGAAGAGTGGCGCAAGACCTACGGGACCGACGACCAGGACGGTGCAAAGACCATCATCCAGACATCCGACGGCGAGTACCTGGTGGGCGGCACGACCTATCTTCCGGATCGGAACGGCTCCGATGTGTGGCTGCTCCGGCTGGATTCCTCGGGCGATCTGATCCGGGATGCGACGCTCGGGAGCCCGTCACAGTACAACACCGTCGCCTTCATGAACGAGGCGCCGGGGGGCGGATGCGCCGTCATCTACAACGACGTGACGCTGGAGGAGGTTGTGTTCGACCGGGCCGGGAGTGTGATCGAGGAAAGAACACTCAATGCGTCGATGCCGATCGTCAGAACGGCTGCTGGAGGATATGTATACGGCACTATAACGTACCGTTCCGCACCCCGGTTTCTGATCCTCCCCGGCCAGGTAGGCGTCCCACACATCATGAAACTCAACTCTGATGGGATGCAGGAGTGGAATACGGAGCTGAACACCACATTCGAGCTGATCGGCAGCGCCGTCTCGGTCATCCAGACCGACGACGGCGGATACGCCCTCCTGGTAAATCGGTACAACTACCCAGAGGAGCCCCGGTGACTGCACAAGGGCAGGAACTGTTCACCAGTACAACCCGGACGGGAGTGGTGCGACTGCCGACGGCCACCCGCGACAGAAGCGGCGGCCCCGCCTCCATCCACCCGGGCACCACCGTTTATCACCCGCCGCCCCCAATACCTACGATAGAGAGGCCACACTATGGATATGGAACTCGGGTTTACCAAACTGCAGGGAAACGGCAACGACTTTATTCTGATCGACGAATTCGAACAGGAAGCCATCCCCGAGGAGATGAAGGGAGGGTTCGCGGCACTCTACTGCGACCGCAGGTTCGGCATCGGTGCCGACGGGGTCCTCTTCCTCCAGGCGTCCGATAAAGCCGATGCCCGGATGAGGCTCTTCCAGCCCGACGAGAGCGAGGCCGCGATGTGCGGGAACGGCATCCGGTGCCTCGCGAAGTACGCCTACGACGCCGGCTACGTCAAGGAGTCCTGCACGATCGAGACCGGGGCCGGGGTCGTCCGGGTCTCGGCAGGCTACACGGACGACGAGTTCACCGCGACGATCACGATGCCGGCGCCTGCGTTTGAGCGGAGCGCCATCCCGGCAACCGGGAACGGCGAATACAAAGAGGAGATCCGGGGATTCACCGTCTACGCCGTAAACACCGGGGTCCCCCACGCCGTGGTCTTCGTAAAAGAGATCGGCACGGTCGATATCGCCACGGCCGGCCCGGCCATCCGGAACCACCCCACCTTCCCCGAGGGCGCGAACGTCAACTTCGTCGAGGTTGCCGGCGACGGGACGCTCCGGATCCGGACGTTCGAGCGCGGCGTCGAGGATGAGACCTTTAGCTGTGGGACCGGCGCAACCGCGGCGGCGGCGGTCGCCCGCCACCTCGGCAAGGCCGGGGAGACGGTGCAGGTCGAGACAAAAGGCGGCCCGCTGGTCATCCGCTTCGGCGAGGCCGTCACCATGGAAGGCCCCGCCGAGATGGTCTTCGAGGGTTTTATACAGTTCTGATACCGTTTTTGGTGATCACAAAATCAAACGAGAGCCCTTCCGGCCGGGACCGGTGCTTCCGGAGCATCGCCCGCCGGATGCTGTCCTTCTTTTCAAGCCGGATGATGGCTTTTGATATATGCTCAAGCGCCGTCCCCCCGAGGCCTGCGACCCGGTCCCGCTCCACATCCATATAGATCTGGTTGGTGATCAGGACCGGGATGTCGTACTTCTTCGCAAGGCCGAGAAGCCTGATCATGTGGTGCGAGAGTTTCCGGACCGCCTCCCGCCCGAGGTCGAGTTCGGTCCGGTAGAGGGCGGTCGCCGAATCCATCACCAGGAGGTCGACGGGGGCGCCGTCGCTCTTCCGGAGCAGTCCTTCCGCATCGGCTATCATCGTCCCCTGCTGGGCAAAATCGATCGGCTCGAAGAGGTAGAGCCGGTTTGCGAGCTGACCGGCGTTCTCCCCGGCGATCTGCTTGAACCGCTCCACCGAGAACCCTTCGGTGTCGATGTAGATGACCGAGTTTCCCGCCCGGAGGGAGGCCACCACCGCCATCAGGCAGAGGGTGCTCTTACCGCTCGCGGGTTCGCCGTAGATCTGGGTGATCGTCCGCCGCTCAAGCCCGCCGCCCAGCAGGTCGTCGAGGGGCAGGCTCCCCGTGCTGACCCGTTCCGGTTTCATGGCGCGAGCACACCCCGCTCGATGAAGCGTGCTCGTGCCGCCGCTTCGACCGTTCCGGCAACCTCCCGGAACGGGATATCGAGGTCTCTCGCGCACGCCGCCGCCTGCTCATACTCCGCCTTAAAGGAGGTGATCCTCCCTCCCGACCAGCCGCACTTGACGTCGATCGTGTACTCCCGGCCGCGGATCGTCACCGTGACCGGTTCGATCGTCCGCTCGGCGACCGCCCGGTGGACCATCGGGATACAGCGGATGCCGAGCGTCCCGAGTTCCGCGGCCATCGCCCCTACGAGGCGGTCGGTCGCGTCGGGACGGCAGACGACCCGGACGAGGTGGCCGCTCCGCCCCTTCTTCATCACGATGGGGGTAGCACTTGCGTCCCGTGCCCCTTCCTCCATCAGGCGGCCAAGCGTGTAGGCGAGGGCCTCCCCCGTGACGTCGTCGACATTCGTCTCGAGGATGTCGACCCGATCGCCGTGAGCCCGACCCTCCGTCCCGACGAGCATCGACCGGAGGACGTTCGGCCTTCCCGGCGGGTTCCTGCTCCCCGCCCCGTAGCCGACCGCCCGGATACCCACAGGACCGAGGTCCTCCGGCCGGACCGTCGAGAACTCGGCGAGGAGAGCGGCCCCCGTCGGGGTGCAGAGCTCCCGTTCCTCCTCACCGGGGGCGGTCTTGAGATCCGATGCGGCAAGGATCGCCACGGTCGCGGGAGCCGGGATCGGGAAGGTGCCGTGTGACCCGACCGCAAACCCCCTCCCGAGGGCGACCGGGAGGACGGCGACCCCGTCGGGGGAGAGGGAGTACAGGGCGGTGCAGGCCCCCACCACATCAGCGATGGCGTCGTCCGCACCCACCTCGTGAAAATGTGTCCCGATCCCGTGAATGCTCTCCTCGGCCCGGTGTATCCGGAGAAAGACCCGCCGGGCCATCTCCCGTGCAGGGGCGGGAGCGTCGCTTTCCGCCACCCGGTCGAGCACCTCCTCGAGGGTGCGATGATCGACCGGAGCATGCGCTCTCACCTGGACGGCCCGGATGCCGGAACGGTCTACCCGTTCTATTGTCGGTTCGCCGACGACGGAACGCATCGCTGCCCGCACAAGCCCCTCATCCGCCCCCAGATCGAGGAGAGAACCGATGATCATGTCGCCCGCGGCCCCGTTGAACGGGTCGAAGAGAAGTGTGTTCATGCGCCTCCAGTACTTATAAATCCCCGAAATATAAGAACTAGAGGTAATGCCCGAGATATACTTGAAGGTAGATAGCGCTTATCCGGAGGATCAGGGGGCGGGCAAGGCACGGCTTGACCCAGACACCATGCTGCAGCTCAGGCTCAGCCCCGGAGACCTCGTTGCTATCGAGGGAAAGCGTCGCACCGTGGCCAAGGTCTGGCGTGCCATGGTGAACGACTGGCACCAGGGTAAGGTCCGGATCGATAATTTTACCCGGCTCAACACCGGCGCCAGCATCGGGGACCGGGTGAAGATAAAGACGCTGGACGAGGAGGTCGAGGCGAAACGGGTGGTGCTGGCACCCCCGGAAGACCTCCCCAAACAGCTCCCCATCAACTACGGCAACGTCGTCAACAAACTGATCGACTTTCCGATCGTGAAGAACGATTCCGTGCCGATCCAGGCGGGGCTCCCGTTCATGCAGCCCCAGCTCGTCGCGTTCAAGGCCGTGGTGGTCGAACCGGAGAATGCGGTCATCATCACCAAGAACACGAAGATCGAGTTCTCCGAGAAGCCGGCCGCCGGGTTTGAGGGCGTCAAAAGGATCAGCTACGAAGATATCGGCGGCCTGAAGGGGGAACTGCAGCGGGTCCGCGAGACGATCGAACTCCCCATGCGCCACCCGGAGATCTTCCGGAAGCTCGGGATCGAGCCCCCGAAGGGGGTCCTCCTCTACGGGCCGCCGGGGACGGGAAAGACCCTGATCGCGAAGGCGGTCGCAAGCGAGAGTGGCGCCCACTTCATCTCTATAGCGGGGCCGGAGGTGATCTCGAAGTATTACGGCGAGTCCGAGCAGCGGCTCAGAGAGGTCTTTGAGGACGCACGGCAGCATGCTCCTGCCATCATCTTCATCGACGAGCTCGACTCGATCGCCCCCCGGCGCGAGGAGGTGACCGGGGAGGTTGAGCGGCGCGTGGTGGCCCAGCTCCTGACGATGATGGACGGGCTCGAGGAACGGGGGCAGGTCGTGGTGATCGGGGCCACGAACCGGCTCGACGCCATCGATCCCGCCCTTCGCCGGCCCGGCCGGTTCGACCGGGAGATCGAGATCGGGGTTCCGTCTGAGGACGACCGGACCCAGGTGCTCCACATCCACACCCGCGGCATGCCGCTCGCAGACGATGTGACGATCACCTCCATCGCCCAGCAGACCCACGGGTTTGTCGGGGCGGACCTTGCCGCCCTCGCCCGTGAGGCGGCGATCAAGGCGCTCAGGCGTTACCTCCCCGAGATCGACCTGGAGGCCGAAGAGATCCCGCCGGAGACCCTGGAGAAGATGGAGGTGCAGACCAGGGACTTCCGCGACGCGCTCCGCGAAGTGGGCCCGAGCGCCATGCGGGAGATCCTCCTCGAGGTGCCCCACACCGCCTGGGAGGACGTAGGCGGCCTTGAAGAGGCGAAGCAGGATATCCGCGAGGCGGTAGAGTACCCGCTCACCCAGCGGGAGCGGTTCGAGAACCTCGGGATCGAGCCGCCGAAGGGGGTCCTCCTCTACGGACCGCCGGGGACCGGGAAGACCCTGATCGCGAAGGCGGTCGCAAGCGAGACCGGGGCGAACTTCGTCCCCGTCAAGGGCCCCCAGCTCCTCTCGAAGTGGGTTGGCGAGAGCGAGCGGGCGGTCCGTGAGATCTTCAAGAAGGCCAGGCAGGTGGCGCCGTCCATCATCTTCTTCGATGAACTGGACGCCCTCGCCCCTGCCCGGGGCGGCGGCGGCGAGTCGCACGTCATCGAGAGCGTCTTGAACCAGATCCTCACCGAGATCGACGGCCTCGAGGAACTCCGGGGCGTGGTGGTTATGGGAGCGACGAACCGGCCGGATATCGTCGACCCGGCGCTGCTCCGTCCCGGGCGGTTCGACCGGCTCGTCTACATCGGCGAGCCCGGGCGGGAGGACCGGGAGAGGATTCTCGCGATCCACACCCGGCATATGCCGCTCGAGGGCTCGACGATCGAGGATCTCGTGGAGATGACGGAGGGGCTGACCGAGAACGGGATCGAGGACCTGATCCTGGCCGTGGGAGCGAACCACCGTGTGAGCGTCGAGGATGTGCGGGGCCACCGTGCCGTGATTCCGGCAGGCGAAGACGAGGGGCTCGGGCGCCATCTCCGGAGGAAGAAACTCGTCGACCTCCTCGCCCAGCAGAACATAACCCTCGACGACCCCGCACGGGACCGGCTCCTCAAGAAGGTCGCGACCGATACCGAGGGGTTCGTCGGATCGGACCTCGAGGCGCTCGGCCGGGAGGCGGCCATGCTTGCCATGCGGGAGGAAGCCTCCTTCGTGAATCAGTCGCACTTTGACCGGGCACAGGAGAAGGTGCACGCGACGATGAACGAGCGGCTGCGGCAGTACTACCAGAAGATCCAGCAGCACTTCAAGGGCGGACTCCCGAAGGACGTCCAGCCGCCGGAATACCAGTGAGCAGCCTTCCGGGGGGGACCCCGGAGAACTTTTTTTGCGCGGGCTGAACGGTCTCTGTTATGCATCGCGGTGAGGGGGCTACCCCCGCCATCACCGCCTTCCGAACCAGACCGCAACAACCGCAAGCGCCCCGAGCACGACCGCCCACCCTGGTGCCGCCGCCTGTGTCGGCACCGCGGTCGTCTCCTCCGCCTGCGTCCAGATCCAGTCGACCGCGTAGGCGAGCTGGACGTCCTCCCCGGCCATCGCTCGCGCCAGGGTATCCTCATCCATCGGCACCCGCACCGTCGGGGCGACCCCGCCGGCCAGGGACGCGTTGCTGTCCACCTGGATCCTGCCGTACTCGTCGAGCGACGCACCCGTCGGGAAGGCCGTCATGACCCCGAGGGGGAGCACCGGGCCGAGGGACTCCATCCCGAACGCCCCGTTCGTCCCGTACCACGAGACGATCGTCCCCGTCCCGGTCTCGAGAAAGACCTTCGGGAGGCCCTCGCCCGAGCTGATAGTGTAGGGGCTGACGAGGAGGGCGACCGGGCCCGCGTAACGGTCGGGTCGGGGCTTGCTCCAGGACTCCCAGAGGACCGCCTGCTCCCCGGTCCCGGGGTCGTAGGTGGTGCCGTACTCGTAGAAGACCGGCCGGTCCACGAACCACCCGGCGTAGGCGGCGGCCAGGTTGTCGTCCCCGCCCCGGTTGAACCGGAGGTCGATGACGATGCCGGGCGCCCCGTCCGCGATCGCGTTCTCCACCGCCGCCTTGAAGGGCTGGTAGACGTCATAGGACTCCTCGTAGACCGCGACGTAGGCGATGCCTCCGGGGAGGGTCCGGGCGGTCACGGTCTCGTTCGCGATCATCGCTTTGAGCGCCGACGACGACCCGGCCGCACCGTCGTTCACCTCGCGGCCGAGGAAGATGCTCGTCCGGGCGAGGGTCTCGTAGCCATCGTCCGCCGCGGTCAGGTTGACCGTGCAGGGGACGGAGTCCTCCGGGCCGGCAATCCCGATGGTTGCCCCGGTCCCGACCGGCGCCCGGGTCAGGAACCGCTGCTTATGGAGGAGGATCCCTTCCGCGGTCGAGGGCTTGACCGGGGCCCAGATGATCGAGGTCGCGTTGATCGCCTCCCCGACCGGCCGGCCGTTCCAGGAGACCACCTCGTCGCCGAACCGGATCCCCGCCCGCTCCACATCGCTCCCCTCCGCGACGTAGGTCACGATCACCGCTCCGGAATCAAGCCTCGCGACGGCAAGCCCGTAACCCCCACCGATATCGGCATGCTTCGCCCCGAAATCATCGCGGGCGGCGACCATGACGTGCCCGTCCGGGATGGCGTCGGAGAACTCCCGGAGCGTGCGGTAATACGCGGCGGCATCGCGGCTCTTCTCGGCATCCGCGATCTTCGGCGCGTAGGTCGCATACAGCGCGTCCCAGTCGACGCCGCGCCACTCCGTGAAGGCGTAGCGCTCCTCCATGTAGGCGCACGTCTCGCGGAAGGCATCGCTCCAGGTCATATCGGTGAAGTCGGGGACCTCTCCCGTCAGGTTCGCCATGATCGGCGCGTAGGACGCCATCAGTTCCTCGTTGTAGGCCGTCTCGTTCTCCCGCTCAAAGGGGAGGGAGGCGTCCGTCCAGACCATCCCGCACGAGTCGGTATAGAGGCCGGCGCACGCGGGTGATGTGAGAGCGGTGAGCAGAAGGAGAGCGATCAGCCCGGTCCTTGCCGGGTCCAGGTATCGAAGAAGAGCGATCATCAGATGAACCTCTTTTCGCGAGGAGATTTGGGTTTTGCGATCTCTTTCGGGAGTCCGCCCCGCGATCCATCCCGGGACAATCTATTTACGGAACTGTATACAACAACGTACATCAAAGCGCATGCATGCCGCGCGGAGCCCTCCCATGCCGAACTGCACCACATTCCTCGATGCCAACGCCTGCAATCCGAGCAAGACCGCCCTCATCGTCCCCTCCCGGGGAGAGTCCTATACCCGCGCCGACCTCCTTGACCGGGTCTGCCGGGTCGGAAACGGCCTCCTCGACCTCGGCATCGGGCGCGGGGAACGGGTCTGCATCTACCTGGACAGTTCGGCGGAGTACCTCATCGGCTACCTCGCCCTCTGGCGTATCGGCGCCGTCGCCGTCCCGACAAACCGGGTTTACCGGGAAAGCGAGGTCCTCTACGCCGTACGCGACGCGGGGGCCGTCGCCGTCATCACCGACACAGAAGGTGCGGCCCTCGTCGGCCGCATCCGGGACCGGGCTCCGGCGCTCCGGCAGGTCATCGCTGTCGGGGGGAAGGCCGACGGCGCTACCTCCTGGACCGATCTCCTCCGGACCCCGGCGGACCTCCGTGCCGCCCACTGCCGGTTCGACGACCTCTGCCAGATCCAGTACACCTCCGGCACCACGGGAAAGCCCAAAGGTGCCATGCTCACCCACGGGAACTGGATCGCGGCGATGGATGCCGAGCGTGACGTCCTCCGGATCACCGCCGACGACGTCTACCTCGGGATCTACCCGATGGGGCACGTCGGGGTGAGCTGGGGGCTTGCCACCCTCCGGGCCGGGGGGACCTATGTCGTCATGGAACGGTTCGACCTTGACCGCTACCTCGACCTCGCCCGGGACTACCGGGCCACGATCGTCGCCGGCATGCCGCCGGTGATCCACTCCCTCATCCAGACCCCGCCGGGGACTGAGGCGGCGCTCGCCACCGCCCGGGCGATGATCAGCGGCGGCGGCCCCCTGACGCCCGGCGTCTGGAAACCCTTCAACGAACGGTTCAGGGTCCCGATCGTCAACGCCTACGGCCTCTCCGAGACGATCGTCGTCGGGACCGGGACCGCCATCCGCCCCGAACACTACGCGACCGCCGACGAGTTCAAGAGCGTCGGCACCCCGGTCGGTTTCTCCGAGGTGAAGATCGTCGATGCGAACGATCCCGCACGGGAACTGCCGCCCGGCGAGGACGGCGAGATCGCCCTCCGGGGGCCGGCGGTCGCGCTCGGCTACTGGCAGATGCCGGAAGAGACTCGCGCCGTATTCCTCCCCGACGGCTGGTTCCTGACCGGCGACGTCGGCCACCTGGACACCGAAGGAATGCTCTACATCACCGACCGGAAGAAGGACATGATCGTCATGTCGGGCTGGAAGGTCTACCCGACCGAGGTCGAGGACGTCCTCATCCAGCACCCGGACGTCCGTGACGCGGCGGTCTTCGGGTGCGCCGACGAGCACCGGGGCGAGGTGCCGGTGGCCGTGGTGGTCACCTCCGGAGACGGTGTGACGCCTGATGAGATCATCGCCTTCGCCCGCGAACGCCTCGCGGGTTACAAGGTTCCCCGCCGGATCATCTTCACCGGCGAGATCCCCCGGGTGAACGGGTGGAAACTCCTCAGGAAGCGCCTCCGGGAGGAGTACTGCACCGCCGGCGGTGCATAAGGCCGTACTCGAGGAGTAGTTTTAAGAAAAGGACCGTGCATAGATAGTCCCGAGAGATACCCGAGGTAGAGACGTGGCAGACACCACCAGACGTTCGACAGGGATCGCGGGCCTTGACCTTGCACTCGACGGGGGTTTTCCGCTGGCGACGCGTGTCGTTATCTCCGGATCTCCCCTGAGCGGCCTTGAACTCCTGGCACAGCAGTTCTGGCGGGCGGGAAGAGGCACCTACCTGATGCTCGACGCCGTACCGGCCGAGGGTATGATCGACGCACGGGGGATGGATGCCGCAACGCTCGCCGGGGCGATGCAGGGAGAGCGGATCGTCGTGGACTCCCTCTCCACGCTGATCGCCGTCTGGGGGGTTGACACGGCCACCGATTTTGTCCTGCATGACACCCGCAAGGTCGTTGATTCGGGAGCAACCATCGTCCACCTCCTCTACACCGGTCTCCACAGCCCCCTTGAGGAGGCGCGGATGATGCGTGCCGCCGACATCTTCATCACCCTGAGGCACCAGGTCCACGGCAATGAGGTCGAGCGGACGCTCGCCATCGAGAAGATCAAAGGCTCAGACGTCCCACAGCGAGTGATCCCCTACCACATCGTCGCACGAGGCCTTGAACTCTCGACGACCTCACGGGTAGTCTAGGCCGGGGCCCGCCGTCGGACGGTTAACGGCTCAGTCCGGGTGCCCGGCCCGGACGAGCCCTGCCGCAACAACCATATTCTTCAGTTTCCCGAGTGCCGCATCCCGCGTCTGCATCCGGAGGCCGCAGTCGGGATCGACGAGCATCGCCTCCGGCGAGAAGACGTCGATGCCTGCCTCGATCCTTTTCGCGATCGTCTCGACGCTCTCGACAGTGGGGTCGGCGGAGTCCACGCAACCGTAGCCGACCATTCGGCCGCGCAGGTCCTTTTCGGAGAGGATCTCAAGATTTTCGGGGTTGTTCGCGAACTCAAAGTCGAATACGGCAACGTTCGCCTTGAGGACGTCGTCGATGACTGCCCCGAGGTTTCCGCAGACGTGGAGGCAGACGGGGACCTTGAGCTGCCCCGCGATCGCGTTCACCGCCTCGCGGCCGACGGCAAGGTTCGCCGCGCCCGTGGAGAAGATCGGCTCGTCGATCTGTAGGAGCGTGACCCCGGCGTCCTGGAGGTGGCCCGCCTCGACCGCGAGCACCTGAGCAAGGTCCTGGACCAGTTCGTCCTTGTTCCGGTAGAACGTCGTCTCGATCGAGAGCCCGTAGGCAAGCGTGCTCGGGCCGGTGAGGATCCCCTTCACCCGCGGGTGCTGTGAGAGGGCATACCTCGTGTCCGCGAGCGTTATGGGCCCCCGGGCAGGCTGGACCTTCCCGACGACCGACGACCCGCGGATGCCGGCGAGGTGGGAGGTGAAGGCGCGGATCATGTCGCCCCGGACCTGGCCGTCGGAGATGATATCGATCCCGGCACTGATCTGGTCGGCGACCGCTGTCTCTACCGCGTGCTTGAGCGGGTCCATGCGGGCGAGAAGCCCGGAGCCTTTCACCACCGGGTAACTCCCGACCACGGTGGTCGGGAGACATTTGTTCACGAGCATCATGGGGTCAGTCTGTGCCGGTCACGCGGGAAGAGCACCGCCTCGCGGATATTCTGGAGGTCGAGCATCGTCATCACCAAGCGCTCGATGCCGAGCCCCCACCCGGCGTGCGGGGGCATGCCGTAGCGGAATGTCTTCAGGTAGAACTCGAAACTCTCCGGGGAGAGGCCCTTCGCGCGGATCCGCTCCACGAGGAGGTCGTAATCGTGGATACGCTGGGCCCCGGAGGAGAGCTCCATCCGGGGGTGCATCATGTCGAACGCCTTGCAGAACTCCGGCCTGTCCGGGTAGGGCATCGCGTAGTAAGGCCTGATATCGGTCGGCCAGTCGACGATGAAGTAGTGCTGCCCGACCGTATCGCCGATCGCCCGCTCGGCCGCCGGGGAGAGGTCGTCGCCGAAGGTGAGTTTCTCCTCGATGGTGCGGTTTGCTATCTCGATCGCCTCCGTATACGGTATCCGGGGGAACGGCTGTGCCGGGGTCTTGAGGTCGACGCCGAGCTCGGCAAGGTGCTCGGCACAGTGCTCTGCGACGTAGTCGTAGACGTGGACGATCAGGTCTTCGAGGAGTTCCATAACGTCGTTGTGGTCGGCAAACGAGACCTCGACATCGAGGCTCGTCGCCTCGTTGAGGTGCCGGACGGTGTTGTGCTCCTCGGCGCGGAAGATGGGGCCGAGCTCGAAGACGCTCTCGAACCCGGCAGCCATCATCATCTGCTTGTAGAGCTGCGGGCTCTGGTTCAGGAACGCCTCCTTCTCGAAGTAGGCGATCGGGAAGAGTTCGGTGCCGCCCTCGGTCGCGGCGGCGACGATCTTCGGGGTGGTGATGTTGATGCAGCCCCGGGAAGCGAGGAACGCGGTCGCGGAAGAGGTCACCGCCGAGCGGATGAAGAAGATGGCGCGGACGCGCGGTTTTCTCGCGTCCAGGAACCGGGAATCAAGCCGGGTGTCCATCTCGGCGGGCACCTTCTCGGCGACGTCGAGCGGGAGCGGGCTCTCTGCGAGGCTGATGATCTCAAGTTCGTCCGGGACGATCTCGCGCCCGCCGGGGGCTTTCTCGATCGCTTTGACCCTGCCCCGGACCCTGACCACAGACTCTTTTGAGACGTTCCGGGCGACTTCCAGGATCTCCGCTGAGACCTTCTTCTTCGGGATGGTCACCTGGATGATGCCGGTCCGGTCGCGGATCAGGAAGAACGCGAGCCCTCCGAGATCGCGGACCTCGTGCACCCAGCCGATGATCTCGGCAGATTCGGTTGTTGGGGTTACGGCCCCTATTGGTATACGCATGCTGAAAACCTGGGTACAGTGTGGGCCCCGGGAGGTATTTTGTCTTGCGCTCGAACGCCGGAGAGCGCTTCGGCCGGGGAGCCGGATTGGTGCGATACGAGAAAAAACGAGGTGCCCGGCGAGGGGCAGGATCAGAGGAAGACTGCTGCGGCGATGACCGTCGTCCAGCGGCCGTCCATGACCCCTTCCGCCGCCTGGCAGGTGTGGGTCGTGTTGATGATCCGGCCGCTCGCCTTGTAGATCTGTTCCCGCTCCTGCCACGCCTGGTCGGGATCGAACTCGATGCCGAGCGTCGTCGCAAGCATGGTCGCGGCAAGGTCCTCGGCGTATTCGCCCGAGACCTCCGCCGTCTCGCCGAAGGCGTGGTGCTCGGAGAGGTAGCCGTAGGTGTTGCTCTCCTTCGGCATCGCGTGGCCGATGGCGGCGGAAGCGAGCCTGCTCGGCTCGTTGGTCTCGGCGCGGGCCATGACGACGTAGACGATGCTGCCCGGGGAGAGTTCCTTCAAGCCTTCCTCCGGCGAGACCAGCTGGCAGTTCGGGGGGAAGATACTTGAGACGTAGACCAGATTGTACTTCTCGATACCCGCCTCCCTGAGAGCCAGTTCAAACGATGCCAGTTTGTCTTTGTGGACGCCCACACCTTTCGTAAAGAAACACTTGGTCGGAACGAACATTAAGGATCTTCTTATCGTTTGACTTTTTTAAGATTTTCGGTGATAACAAGCACAAATTGAAAATAGAGCAAAATCTCGACCTTTTTTAACATTAGACCAGTAAAATGAGGAGAAATCGTAAAATACGAGAAAATATGCAGATAACTCCGGTGCATTGCAGTGACGGGGGTTGAGCCTGAGCCTGCCGATCGTCCCCTCTAAAGCGGCCCGAACCGGGATCGCTACCGGAACCATCTATATCGGGGACCGTCTGCGGGTTTGTGGTGAGGAGGGAGAGCGCACCCCGCGGGTGGCCCGGGCGCAGGGGCGCATCTTCGAGGGCGGGGTCCGGAGCACTTCCCGCCGGGTATCTCCGGGCACCGCCCCCGCCCCACTGAACGCCCGGGGCCGTCCCCGGGGCGACTTCACGGGCCCCGCTACCCGGGCACGGCTCCTGCTCTCTCTTCGGTCCCACCCGGCCCCGCCCCTCCCATCGACGCCCCTCCCCCGGGAATGCTTATAAGGGAGGGTGCGTGATCCGGTGTGACCGGGAGTGTAACGCTGACACGTCAGGCACCCGGACTTCCACGCACCCACGAAGGTGGAGAGACGGAACAGGAGACGGCCCTGCCGCAGAGGAGGACATCCGGCGCCGGGCAAACCGGGTGGTCCACGAGATCGTGAAGTTCGAGATGACGGGGTCATGCGGTTCTACATCCGGAAGATGAAGTAGGTGATCAACATGATGTACGCTGATAAAACGGTGAGCTGCGTCGGCATCTGCCAGGCGCCCATGCTCTCGATCGAGACGGAGATGGAGACACTGAGCGAGGGGCAGGTTCTGCAGGTGACCACCGACAAACCCGACCTTGTCGAGATGGTCAGGTCCTGGGCCGGTGAGAGCGGGCATACCATCGAGGAGGAGCATGTCACCTCGGGCGTGACGACCATCATCATGCGCAAGGGAAGGGTGGCCCCGGTCGAAGCAAAGTGATCGGATGGATACCGAAGGCTACGTGGATGCCCGGGGGACTTACTGCCAGGCACCCTTCATCAGGCCGGGATGCACCGGCTCGCAGACGGCGGGTGCTCACGGTCGCCATCGGGCTCGCTCACGACGAGGCGCACGGATCGATGGTCGCGAGACCCGGCCGCGGGAACAGCCCGGAGGAGGTGCCCCGGATCGTCAGGGCCGCCGGAGAAACAGGTGAACTACCCCGCCCTGAAGGGCTGGGCTTCCTGCTTCATGGCCAATACTTGCACCACAGATCGTTGCATAGGTGTCAACGTACCGACGGGAAAGTTTGTGCAGGGAATCGTTCTTCTGGTTCGCGATATGGTCATATGCCTTTTCAAGTTTCCCTTTTGCCTTCTTCCAGTTCTGCGAAAAACGCTGCTTCCGAGCAACGCTCTGCTGCAACTTCTTGATCTGGTCACGTGAGTGCTCATAGAACCGGGGGTTCTCGATTACTGCGCCATCGCTATCGACCGCAAATGAATCCAACCCGAGATCGATCCCAACCGATCGTCCCTCCCTCTTCGGTTCGGAAACTTCCTGCTCCGCCTGGATGATGACGTACCATTTGCCACCGGAACGGGTGATCAGGACACCTTTCACAACTCCCGAGTACGGTCGATGCATGACGAAGGGGATTATTCCGATCTTCGAGAACGTGATCGAACTATGCTCACGGTCGATCTTGAACCCGGACTGATTGTAATTGAGCGTCCGGTACCGGGATGCGCTCTTGAACCGGAGGTTGCCGATCTTCCGTCCTCGTTTCTTTGTCTGTGACAGAGCACGAAGGTTACTCCAGAGGGTGTAGTTCACCATCTGAAGTACACGGCACAACCTAACCGGTTGTGCCTGACAGGAAACTTTCGCAGGAAGTTTCCGTGTCATCCCCACCCTGAACGGTGGGGACTTCCCGCTTCGCCCCTTCAACCCCAAAAGTTAAACGCCTGCGGGCTATTACACCGTTATAGGTAGAGAACATGGCAGACCAGATCGGCTACAGCCAGAAGGTGATGGAGCACTTCATGAACCCGCACAACGTCGGGGTGATCGAGAACCCGGACGGTTACGGCAAGGTCGGCAACCCCGTCTGCGGGGACATCATGGAGATCTTCATCAGAGTCAAGGACGACGTCATCGATGATATCAAGTTCCGGACGTTCGGGTGCGGATCGGCGATCGCCACGAGCAGCATGGTGACCGACATGGCACGAGGAAAGACGCTCGATGAAGCGCTGAAGATCACCCGCGACGACGTGGCGACCGAACTCGAGGGATTGCCCCCCCGGAAGATGCACTGCTCGAACCTCGCGGCGGACGCGCTCCATGCGGCGATACAGGACTACCGGCAGAAGGAAAAGTAAGCGGGCTCTTCAGCACCCGTAGACCAGCGTCAGGATGTTCCTGGCGAGATCCAGGCTCTTCCCCCGGTTGACCATGAGGGTGTCCAGGCGGAGAGCCCCTGGAAGCCCGACCGGGTCCCGGGTGTCCTGGATGAAGAGATCCACAAAATCCTCGTAGAGACCACAGGTACCGGCGGATGAGGCCTCTTTTCCGAAGGCCCGCATCAGGGCCGCCGCCGGGCCGCTGACCGGCGCGTCGCCGATGAAGGGGCTGATGGCGATGACGTGCTGCTGGCGGAGCGCCTCTCTCACCCCGGCGCACTCGAGGATCGGCGATATGCTCGTGACCGGGTTGCTCGGTCCGATCACCACGGCATCGCTCGCCTCGATCGCCCGGATAACCTCGGCGGTCGCGACCGGCGGCTCCCGGAACCGCCGCGAAACGCCCTCGATCGCCACCTCCCCCCGGTGCTTCACCCAGTACTCCTGGAAGTGCATCTCGCCCCGGCGGGTGCGGACATAGGTCGTCACGACGGAGTCGGTCATCGGGAGGACGGTGGCCTTGACGCCCAGTTTTCCACAGAGCGCCGCTGTCGCCTCGGTGAGCCGCATCCCGCCCCGGAGCATCTCCCCACGCGCAACGTGGACCGCCCGGTCCTGGTCCCCGACGGCGATGAACTCTTCGACGCCGAGCCTCGCGAGGAGGTCGTGGGTGATGTAGGTGTCGTCACGGATCCCCCACCACCGGCCGGTATCGAGGATACCCGCAAAGAGGTACATGACCGTATCAAGGTCGGGGGAGAGGTGGTTGCCGGAGAGCCACGTGTCCTCGGCCGTGTTGACGATGACCGCGATCTCGCGCTCGTCCAGCAACTCCTGCATGCCGCGGAGGAGCTTCGGGGTCCCGGTTCCGCCCGAGAGGAAGGTTATCATTGGTTGATCAGCGTATCATATGCAACCGTATATGAATTTTGTTAATCGAGCCGGAAAACGTGGGTTCCCTTCTCACGAAACCGCGTGGCGTATGACCGCCATGATGTCCCAGGCGAGTGATTCTGCCTGCCGCTCGTGCAGGAGGCGGGTCTCCAGGCGGAGCGAACCCGGGACACCATCGGGGTCGTGGATATCCTGGACAAAGACGTCGACGATATCCCCGTAGAGCCGGGCGACCGCGGGAGCGGTCGGGGGTTCGCCGACGGCATACATGAGGGCGGCGTCCTTCGGGTCCGGCGCACCGCCCCCCCGGAAGGGAGAGACCGCGACGACGAACGTATCGCGGAGGAGGCGGCGCATGCCGGCGCAGTCGAGGATAGGGAGGATGCTCCGGGCGGGGTTCCCCGGGCCGATCACCACGGCGTCGCTCGCCTCGACCGCCGCCCGCACCTCGTCCGTGATCGCGGGCGGCCGGGAGGCCGTGCGGATGAGTTCCCGCACTTCCGTCGCGGCATCGGCGGCCATCCAGTATTCATAGAGCGGCAGGCGTTCGGTGCCGGTATCGACAAAGAGGGCGGCATCGTCGTCGGTCACCGGGAGGATGGTCGCCCCGATGCTGAGGGCCCGGGACTGCGCCTGCACCGTCTCCGTCAGGGTGAAGCCCTTTTCGAGGAGGGCCGCCCGGGCGATCTGGACGGCCCGGGCGCGGTCGCCGACCGGGAAGGGTTCGCCGCCCGCCACCTTCGGGAGGTAGTTGTGGGTGGCGTAGGTGTCCCCCTTGATCCCCCACCACCGGCCGGTATCGAGGATACCCGCAAAGAGGAAGATGGCGGTGTCGATGTCCGGCGCAGCGTGGCTCCCTGAGACCCGGAGATCCTCGGCGGTATTCGCGATCACGGTGATCTCGCTGTCGTAGAGGATCTGCCGGGCGCCCCGGATGAGCGCGGGCGTTCCGGTTCCGCCCGAGAGGAAGGTGATCATCGCTCCATACCTTTATCAGTTATCTATCAAGAACCTTAACGGAACTGATGAAGATCATCAAAGATCCGGTGCACGGCTACGTCGAGGCGGATGCGCTCGCGCTCCGGTTGCTGGACTCAGAGGTCGTCCAGCGGCTCCGCCACGTCTCCCAGCTTGGCTTTGCGAACCTCGTCTACCCCGGCGCAAACCATACCCGCTTTGAGCACTCGCTCGGGACGATGCACCTATCGGGCCTCATGGCGAGCGAGCTCGGGCTTGACGACGTCGAGACGAGGCTTGTTGCGACGGCCGCCCTCCTCCACGACATCGGCCACGGCCCCTTCTCCCACGTCACCGAACCGGTGATGGAAGAGTTCACGGGGAGGAGCCACCACCAGATCGACCGCCTCGTCAGGGAGGGAACGATCGCCGGAACCCTCGAAGCGGAGGGGATCGATCCCGCCGAGGTCTGCGCCGTCGTCGAAGGCAGGCACCGCCTCGCAAGCATCATCCACGGGAGCCTGGACGTCGACCGGATGGACTACCTGATGCGGGACGCCCACTACACCGGCGTGCCCTACGGGACGGTCGACGCCCACCGGCTGATCCGGTGCGCGATCCTCACCGGGTCCGGCATCGCTCTCTCCGAAGGCGGGATCAACGCCGCCGAGTCGCTCCTCATCGCCCGGACCCTGATGCGCCCGGCGGTCTACTTCCACCACGTGAGCAGGATCGCGACGAGCATGTTCGTCCACGCCCTCCGCGAGGAGGTGCAGAACGTCCCGGGTGCGGATGCGCACGAACTCGTCGGGATGGACGATGCCGCCTGCATGGAGCGGCTGAAGCACTCGCCTCACCCGATCACCCGCGACCTTGCCTGCCGGGTCTACGCCCGGGACCTCTACAAACGGGCGCTCTACGTCGGCGAAGACCGGGTGAACGCCGCGGCCCTCCAGCAGGACCTGGGTCCCGCCCGGGAACGGAGCCTTGCGCTCGCCATCGCCGAGACCGCGGGGGTTCCGGGGGATGAGGTCCTCGTGGACATCCCCCGGCTCCCGGGCACCCTCTCGATGGAGGTCCGGGTCAGGAACAGCCACACGATGGTGGATATCGAGGAGGTCTCGCCCCTCATCAACACCTTAAACGACACCCGGCGTCAGCAGTGGCGCCTCGGCATCTACACCACCCGAGAGCACCGCCACGCGGTGGAACAAGCGGCGATGGAGGTCCTCCGGGTGAAGCGGGCGACAAAGCAGGATAAACTCATAGTGACATAAGAGATGGAGAGCAATGAAGAAGGAATTCGTTGTCGGGGTCACCGGGGCAAGCGGGGTCATCTACGCACGTCGCCTGCTCGAGGTGCTCTGTGAAGAGGCAACGGTGCATATCGTCATATCCGAGACCGCCCGGCAGATCGCCGGGATCGAGGGTGTGGACCTCACCGGGTTTGACGCCATATACGCCGAGAACAGCAACCTCGCGGCCGATATCGCGAGCGGCTCGTTTCGCTACGACGGGATGGCGGTCGTACCCTGCAGTATGAAGACGCTTGCAGGGGTCAGCAACGGCCTCGCCGACAACCTGATCGGACGGGCCGCGGACGTCTGCCTCAAGGAGCGGCGCCCCCTCCTCCTCCTCCTCCGGGAGATGCCGCTCTCCCGGATTCACCTGAAGAATATGCTTGCTGCCGACGATGCCGGCGCGACCGTGATGGTCGCAAGCCCCCCCTTCTACCAGCACCCGGAGACCATCGACGACCTGGTCGATATGGTGGTGGCCCGGGTGCTCGACCACATGGGGGTGGAGCACAACCTTGGAGCCCGATGGAATGGATACGATGCGTGATTTCATAGCGATGATGCGGGAACAGGGCATGGTCGAGGATATCGAGAGGACCTGCTCGACCATCTACGAGGCACCGCGGCTCTCGAGCCGGACCGAGAAGATCCTCTTCTTCCACGACCTCGACGGCCACCGTGCGGTGATGAACCTTCTCTCCGACCGGCGGTCGCTTGCCGCAGCGCTCGGCGTAAACGAGCAGGACCTGGTCAAACACCTCGCGGCCGCGACCTACAGCGGTCGGGTGGTGGATGCGGGCCGGCTCAAGGGCGGTGTTCCTGTCGACCTCTCCCGCCTCCCGGTCATGAAGCATTTCCCGGGGGACGCCGGGCGCTACTTCACGTCCGGGATCGTCTTCTCGCGCTATGACGGCGCCGAGAACGCCTCCATTCACCGGATGATGGTTCTCGATGACCGAAGGGTCGTCGCCCGCCTGGTGGAGGGGAGGCACACCCACACGCTGCTGAAAGCAGCCCTGGCCCGGGGCGAGAAACTCCCGGTCGCCGTCACCGTCGGCACCCATCCGCTCGTGACGTTTGCTGCCTGCACCCGGGTCCCGCAGGGGAAAGAACTCGCCTACGCGGCGGAACTGATGGGCGGGGAACTCGCCGTCCATGAGTGTGAGAACGGCGTCCGGGTTCCCGACGCCGAGATCGTCCTCGAAGGCTACATCAGTGCGGAGACGGCGGCGGAAGGACCGTTCGTCGATATCACCGGGACCTACGACCCGGTGCGGCAGCAGCACGTGATCGAGTTCACCCGGATGTACTGCAAGGAGGACCCCATCTACCACGGCATCCTGCCCGCCGGCGACGAACACAAACTCCTGATGGGAGCCCCCTATGAACCGAAGATCTACCGCGCGGTCAACGAGGTGACGACGGCAAGAGACGTCCTCCTCACAAAAGGCGGGGCCGGCTACCTCCATGGGGTGGTGCAGATCAGGAAGAACACGCAAGGTGACGCGAAGAACGCCATCATGGCGGCGTTTGCCGCCCACACCTCCTTGAAGCACGTCGTGGTGGTCGACGAGGATATCGATATCCACGATCCCCACGACGTCGAATACGCTATCGCGACCCGGGTCCGGGGCGATACCGACATCATGGTCATCACCGGCGTCCGGGGCTCGTCGCTCGACCCGACGCGCCTTGGCGACGGGACGAACGTGAAGGTCGGGGTCGATGCCACGATGGTTATGGGGAAGGAGCACGAATTCAAGAGAGCGGAGTGGCCATAACCATGTATCTGGAGAAGGATGACGAGAGGGTGCTCGCCGGAGAGTTCGGTGAGACACGCCAGAAGATGATGGAGATCCTGGTCGCGCTCGGAGGGGTCTACGAGGCCGAGAAACTCGTCCCGATCGCGAGCGCCCAGGTGAGCGGTGCATCCTACAAGACCATAGGGAAGTGGGGGCTCGCCTGGCTCCAGAGCCTCGACGCCCGGGTGGCGGTCCCGACGGTCTTGAACCCCATCGGGATGCCGCAGGAGGGGTGGCAGGAGTTCGGGATCGGCGAGGAGTTCGCCGGCCACCAGGCGGAGGTCGTCGAGGCCTACCGGAAACTCGGGATCAAACTCGAGTGCACCTGCACGCCCTACTACCTCCGCATCACGGAGTACGGGGAGCACCTGGCCTGGTCGGAGTCCTCGGCGGTCGCCTACGCGAACTCGGTCCTCGGCGCCCGGACCAACCGGGAAGGCGGGCCGAGCGCCCTTGCGGCGGCGATCATCGGGAAGACGCCGTACTACGGCCTCCATATCGTCGCAAACCGGCGGCCACAGGTCGTCGTCGAGGTCGAGGGCGGGGAGGGCCTCCACGCCGACCACTGGGGCGCGATCGGCCACGTGGCGGGCAAGAAGGTCGGGAACCGGATCCCGATATTCACGGGTATCCGGCCCGCCCGCGACAGTCTCAAGGCCCTCGGCGCCGCAATGGCGGCGACCGGCGCGGTCGCCCTCTTCCACGTCGATAAGATCACCCCGGAAGCCCGGGTCTTCTCGTTTGAGACCGATGACCTCGACCGGGTGACGGTGACCGCGGACGAGGTCGAGGACCTCTTTGTGGAGACCGAGGTCGAGGCGGTCGCGGTCGGGTGCCCGCACTGCTCGCCGGACGAACTCCGGGAGATCGCGGACCTCCTCCAGGGGAAGAGGACGACAAAACCCTTCTACATCTTTGCGGCCCGCGGGGTTGCAAAGGCGAACCCGGACCTCGTCGCCGCTATCGAGAAGAGCGGCGCTCGGGTGATCCCGGACACCTGTATGGTCGTCTCGCCCCGGATGGACGAGTTCGCATCGATCATGGTGGATTCGGGCAAAGCCCTCGCCTACGTTCCCGGGATGTGCGGGGCGCTCGCCCGGATCGGGACGCGGAAAGAGTGCGTCGAGGTCGCGACGTCGTGAAGGGGGGCCGGCGCTCCGTGCCGCCCGCCCCTCCCCTTAAACCGTATATTGCCCTTTCGCGAAGTCGCCCGGGGATATCGGCGGTCCGCCGCAGGCGCCGGGATGACCCGGTGCGTTACGGGACTATCCCTCCGAACGGCCCGGTCAGGCCGCCCTCATTCAGGGACCGGAACCAGAAGGACATGAAGTACTGGTCCGTCTTCTCGGTATACAGGAGGACTGTCCCGTAATCGGTGTCATACGATATATACCGCAGGCTCCCCGGGCCCGTCGTCTGCATCTGGTTCACGGATTGTTCGACGCCGGTGAGGGGGTTGGGCATCTTCAGGCCCATGGGGTCCCCAAGGAGTTGCCAGGTACCTTTTCCATACGTTCCCGCGGATTCTGCCGGGGCTCCCGGGTCAACCCAGAGCGGGGGTCCAAACCAATCGGGATTCTGCTGACCCTCCGTGTACGACCACCGGTACACCCCGCCAGTTATTGCGTGGCTGCGCGGGATGAGCTCCGCAGTTCCCGCATAGCGACCTCCTGACGCCTCCTCAACCTTCACGACCCAGTCGAAGGATGCGACAGGGGACTGGCTCGGTATGCCATACTGGTCGGTCGTGATCCTGGAGATCGACGCATCGTATGTCAGGACCGTCCCGGGTATGATGATATTCTCCATGCCTGAAGCGACGGGGCCTCCCGGGATCTGCGGCGGCCCCACCGGCACTGCCGTCACGGCGAATGCGCACGTGACGATGAGAATACTTAACAGGATACTGCCCCTCAGCAACATTTTTTGCATATCTGTCACATCCTCTGACTGGCTCCAATCCAACCCGGCTATTTTCACAGTGTGCGGGACATACGCACGATGAAACATCCGCCCCAGGTCAGACAGAGCGCACGGCCGGTATATGCGATACTATATTAACCCTATGTCCCGGGATCATCCTGCCCCGAAGACCAGGACTGCTACATCCACGTCGCCAAAATCCTCCCTGCAGAACGAACCGAAGACGTACCCGGCCTCGATCTCGGTGAAACTCACAAGGACCGTGCGGATGGTGCGGAGGACCGCCTCTCTAACCGGCGTCCGGCAGATGGCGGCGCCGTATCTCTCCATGTGACCCTTCTCGGCATCATGGCCTCCTGATTGTTACTCTTCCGCGATTTCACGTCACTCTCTGACCTCACGCCCCCACCTGCCTGACGTCGAGCACCTGCATCAGGCTCTCATCCAGCATATACCCCCGGAGCCGGTCACGGTTGCCCCGCAGGCTCTCGATGCTGTTGATCCCGGCAGCGCCCAGCAGTTCGGCGAGTTCGAGCGTCCACGCACGGATAAGGTTCGCCACCTGCTTTGCCGCGATATCCGGGTCCAGGCGCTCAACCAGGTCCGGGCGCTGGGTGGCGATCCCCCAGGGACAGAGGCCCCGGTAACAGTTCCCGCAGACCCGGCACCCCATCGCCACAAGGGCTGCTGTCCCGATGTAGACCGCATCGGCGCCGAGAGCGATCGCCTTCGCGACATCGGCGCTCCCCCGGATGCCGCCGCTCGCGATGACCGAGATATCGTTCCGGATCCCCTGGTCGCGGAGTTTCGCATCGACGCTCGCGACCGCCGCCTCGATCGGGATGCCCACATGGTCGCGGAAGACCTTCGGCGCCGCACCCGTCCCGCCCCGGAACCCGTCGATGACGACGGCGTCGGCGGGTGATCGCGCAATCCCGGCGGCGATCGCGGCCGCGTTATGGACAGCCGCGATCTTCACGAAGACCGGCTTCTTCCACTCCGTCGCCTCCTTGAGGCCCCGGACGAGCTGGGCGAGGTCCTCGATGCTGTAGATGTCGTGGTGCGGCGCCGGGCTGATCGCGTCGCTCCCCTCCGGGATCATCCTCGTCCTGGAGATCCCCTCGCAGACCTTCTCGCCGGGGAGGTGCCCGCCGATACCGGGCTTTGCGCCCTGGCCGATCTTGATCTCGATCGCGGCGCCGCGCTCCAGGTAATCGATGTTCACGCCGAACCGCCCGGAGGCGACCTGGACGATCATCCGGTCCTGGTAGGGGTAGATCGCCGAATGCAGACCGCCTTCCCCGGTGCCCATGAACGTCCCGGCCTCTTTCGCCGCCCGGGCCATGGCCACCTGGGCGTTGAGGCTGATCGCCCCGTAGCTCATGTGCCCGATCATGATCGGGGTCTCGAGACGGAGGTTCGGGGTGAGCCGCGTCCGGAGTTCGACGTCGCCGCCCTCCCGCCGCCGGAGATCGAGCCTCGCCGGCTTCTTGCCGAGATGGGTCACCAGTTCGATCGGCTCGCGGAGCGGGTCGAGGCTGGGGTTCGTGACCTGGCAGGCGTCGAGCACCAGACGGTCGAAGATGACCGGGTAGTCGAGGGCGTTACCCATCCCGGCGAGGACGATCTTTCCCGTCCGGGCCTGGTTGTAGATCGCTTCCCGGGCGTCGCGGGTCCAGAGCGGGTGGCTCCGGTAGTCGCAGGGCTGCTCTTCGAGTATGATCGCGTCCCGGGGGCAGCAGGCGATGCAGCGGTGACAGGCGGTGCAGTTCCGGGAGTTGACCAGGATCCGGTCGTAGTCCCGCCGGTAGACGCCGTAGGAGCAGTTCTCGATGCACCGCCCGCACTCCATGCATCGGACAGGGTCGATGCTGATCCGGTAGCGGGGAGGGAGGCTTCCGATCATGCGACGACCCTCCCGATCACCGGCTCTCCCGCGGCCGGCATCCTGATCGACTCGACGCAGGGTTCTATCGCCCGGATCGCCGCCTCCTCGCTTGATATGTAGAGGCGGTCGCCGCACTCGCCGACGACCATCGGCCGGAGCTTGCTCCGGTCGGTGAACCCGACCATCATCTCGTGGTTTGCGGCCACGATGGCGAACGGCCCGTTCATCATCGCCGGTGCGTAGGCAAGCCGGATAGCGGAATTCCATTCCCGGTCCGCTCCGGGCATCCGGTCGATCTCCTTCCAGAAGGGAGGGGCGAGCGCCCGGACGGCGAGGTCGACGTCAAGTTCGTGCCGCCGCACCAGGAGGTCGATCAGGTAAGCGACGACCTCGGTGTCCGTGAACATCGTGCAGGTGTAGCCGAAGCTCTCGATGTAGCGCCGGTTGGTCCCGTAGGAGGTGATCTCGCCGTTGTGGACGACGCTCCAGTCGAGGAGATTGAACGGGTGCGCCCCGCCCCACCAGCCGGGGGTGTTCGTCGGATAACGGTTGTGCGCGAGCCAGATGTAGCCCTCGTAGTCCTCGATCCGGTAGAAGTCCGCCACGTCCTCGGGCCAGCCCCCGGCCTTGAAGACGCCGACGTTCTTGCCGGAGGAGAAGACGAGGGCGCCCTGGCGGGCGGCGTTGACCCGCATCACGAGAGCGCTGACGATGTCGTCTTCCGGGGTCGCGCTCCCCGGCAGTGCGAGGGAGCGGTCGGGTCTGAAGAAGTAACGCCAGGGCGTGTGGACCGCCCGGAGACGCAACTGATCGCGGGTGGGGATTGGCTCGTCGTGCTCGACCGTCCCCCACTGTGCAAGCGCCGCATCGAGGACCGGTTTGCTCTCGCGAGGGTTGTCGAAGAAGACGTGGAGGGCATAGCAGTCGCTGTAGTCGGGGTAGATGCCGTAGGCGACGTACCCCGCCCCCTCGCCGCTGCCACGCTCGTTCATCATGGAGAGGGCCTGTCGGATGCCGGAACCGTCCATCGTCCGGCGCGTTCTATCCATTACGCCAATTATGCCACACATTTCCATCACGGTCGACCCGCCCCCTCCACCTCCAGGGGGTAGGGGAACGCTCCGATCACTATATATCCACTAAGTATAAATATTATTGGAAGGAAGTTTCCTTCCATATGTCACCTGACAACATCTCGGCGATGCTCGAGAGAATCGAACAGGACAAAGTCCGATTCCTCAGACTGCAGTTCACCGACCTCCTCGGCATGCCGAAGAACGTCGCTATCCCGGCGAAGCAGGTCGGGAAAGCACTCACTGACGGCATCGGGTTCGACGGGTCATCGATCGAGGGGTTTGTCCGGATCGAGGAGTCCGACATGATCCTCAAACCTGACCTCTCCACCTACACCCTCCTGCCCTGGCGTCCCCGGGAGAAGAGTGTCGCCCGGTTCATCTGCGACGTCTGCAAACCTGACGGCAAACCCTTCGAGGGCGACCCGCGCCACGTGCTCCGGCGGGCGATGGAGGACGCCGCAAAAGACGGCTACGTCTTCAACACCGGACCGGAGCTGGAGTTCTTCCTCTTCCGGATGGTCGACGGGCGACCGACGACGCAGTTCCAGGACGTCGGCGGCTATTTCGACCTCGCGCCGACCGACCTCGCAGAGGATCTCCGGCGCGAGGCGATTCTCGCGCTCATCGAGATGGGGTTCGAGATCGAGGCGTCCCACCACGAGGTCGCCGAGAGCCAGCACGAGATCGATTTCAAGTACAGCGATGCGCTCCACACCGCCGACAACGTCATCACCTTCAAGTTCGCAGCCAAGACGATGGCGCTGATGCGCAGCCTGCACGCGTCGTTCATGGCAAAGCCGATCTACGGCATCAACGGGAGCGGGATGCACGTCAACTGCTCGCTCGCGAAAGACGGGAAGAACGCGTTCTACGACCCCGACGCACCCCTTCAGCTCTCGGAGACCTGCATGCACTTCATCGGCGGGCTGCTCAAACACGCGCCGGCGATCACCCGGGTCGCGAACCCGACGGTCAACTCCTACAAACGGCTCGTCCCCGGCTACGAAGCCCCCTGCTACATCAGCTGGAGCGCGAGCAACCGGTCGGCCCTGGTCCGGGTCCCGGCGCCCCGCGGCAACAGCACCCGGGTCGAGTTCCGGAGCCCCGACCCCACCTGTAACCCCTACCTCGCCTTCACCGCGATGCTGGCCGCCGGGATGGAGGGCGTCCGGAACCGGATCGAGCCCCCGCACGATGTTCACAAGAACATCTTCCACATGACGCCCACCGAGCGGGACCACAACGGGATCGAGACCCTGCCCGCGAGCCTCGCCGAGGCCCACCAGGCCCTGCTCGCCGACGACCTCATCTGCAAGGCGCTCGGCCCCCACGTCGTCGAGGCGCTCACGAATGTTGCGAACGCCGAATGGGATGCCTTCCGGACGGCGGTCCACCCCTGGGAGCTCGATCGGTATCTCGCGACATACTAACCTTTTTTTTGGCAAGCCGGCCCGGAGCTTCCTGCGCGATGCCTCTCCGCAATATTCTTAATGCCACGTGCCGTAGATGCGTCTTATCTGGCAAACGAGGATGCTTATGACGCAGAGGAAGGATATCGACACGATGCGACGGAGACGGGATATCGACGGGCTGATAGGGGTATTGTCAGACCCGGACGATATCATGCGGCTGACGGCGGCCGAAGCCCTCGGCTCCGTCGGCGACGAACGGGCGATCGAGGTGCTGGAGCACCTGAAGTTCACGGACCCGGATATGAATGTCCGGCGGGCCGCGTCGCTTGCCCACTCGCAGGTTGCCGCGAAACTTGCGGAGAAGAAGGGTGTGGAAGGCTGGCGCCTTGATAGGTAGGCCCGCCGGGCGCTTCGGCGAGATCCGGGAGGGCGCGGATGAGCTGCCGGCGCCCTCCCGAAAAGGCATATATACACCGGGGACGTGCACGTCAGGATTGTTATGACGACACTGGACGATATCAACACGATGCGCGACGGCCGGGACATTGACGGGCTGATCCGGGCCCTTGGCGACCCCGACGAGTTTGTTCGGACCGAGGCAGCCCTCTCCCTCGGGACGATCGCCGACCCGAAGGCGAAGGAGCCGCTCGACCGGATGCGGAAGGAGGACCCGAGCACCTCGGCCCGGGAAGCGGCCGCGACCGCGTACAAATGGCTGGTCGGCCGGATTCAGGAGGTCGAGGCGACCCGGGAACCCAGAACCCCGCCGACCGGGTAGATGCGGCTTAAAGGATGACGAAGTTGAGCCAGAGGAACCCCGTCCCGATCGCGACCGTGACCAGAAGGACGAGCATCCCTATCTTCAGGAACTCCACGAACGATATGTTGTAACCGTTCCGTGCGGCTATCCCGAGCACGACGACGTTTGCCGACGCGCCGATGACCGTGCCGTTCCCGCCGAGGCATGCACCGAGCGAGAGCGCCCACCAGAGCGGGTAGATGTCCATCGCCCCGCTCATACCCTGGATCAGGGGGATCAGGGTGGCGGTGAGGGGGATGTTATCCACGATGGCCGAGGCGAACGCCGAGAACCAGGCGATGATCAGGATGGCCTCTCCCTCCGAGTGGACGTTCTCGACCACGAACTCCGCGACGCTCGCGATGACGCCGGTCTCGACGAGGGCGCCGACGACGACGAAGAGCCCGCCGAAGAAGAAGAGGGCCGGCCACTCGATCTTCTCAAAGATCTCCTCCGGGGACTGCCTGCTCCAGAAGAGGAGGATCGACGCGCCGATCAGGGCGACGAGGGCGGGTTCGAGGCCGAGCTGGTTGTGGACGAAGAACATCCCGATGACGAGGGCGATGACGATGACCGACTTCTTGAAGAGCGGCCAGTCCCGGATCGCCTCACGCTCCTTCAACTCCGCAAATGTCTTCTCGATGCCCTCCCGTTCGTCGGGCGAGACGTGGAGGTCCTTTCGGTAGATAAGGGCGAGCATTCCCATGACGACGGCGAGGTTGATCACCATCATCGGCGCCATGTTGACGATGAACTCGTTGAACGTCAGGCCGGCGGCCGAGCCGATCATGATGTTCGGGGGGTCGCCGATGAGCGTCGCCGCCCCGCCGATGTTCGAGGCGAAGATCTCGGCGATGAGGAAGGGCATGGGGCCGGTCTTCATGACGCTTGCGACGTAGAGCAGCATCGGGGTGATGAGGAGGACCGTCGTGACGTTATCGAGGAAAGCGCTCGTAATGGCGGTCACGAGCGAGAAGAGCAACAGCACCCGCATCGGGCTCCCATTTGCAAGTTTCGCCGTCTTGATGGCGATGTACTCGAAGAGACCGCTACCGCGGGCGGTGTTGACGATGATCATCATCCCGATCAGGAGGAAGATGGTCCCGAGGTCGATGTACTCCGGGATCATCTCCCAGGGGACGATGTGGAGGAAGACGACGACCGATGCGCCGACCATCGCGACCACCGCTCGGTGGATCCGCTCGTCGATGATGAGCGCGTAGGTGATGATGAAGACCACGACGGCGATCAGTTCGGGGGTGACGATCATCTTTCGTCACCCCGGTGACGGCTGGGACGACCTGTGGCGGTCTGTGCTGCATGAAAGGTTCTGACAGTCATGGGATCCCTGAATACCGATAGTAGGATTCTGTTTAGAATAACCCGCCTATAATCATGCCGATATCTATCGCCCATCGGGAGGAAAGAGTCCGGTGCTTCCACCGCTCAATGGTAGGGACCGGCAGGGGTGCGGTGGAAGGGAGGAGCCGTTCAGGCCGACGCGGGCGCCTCTTCCCCGAGCCGCAGCCTGAGAATCTTGTAAGCCTCTCCCGCGAGCAGTATCGGCAGGCCGAGCAGGGCGAGCAGGCCCCAGTCGGCGAGGGCCAGCGGCGCCGTCCCGAGGAAGATCTGCAGGATCGGGACGTAGACCACCAGGGCCTGGAGGGCGAGGGTCCCGAGGATCGCGAGGATCAGGGTGGGGTTCGTGAAGAACCCGATCCCGTGGAGGGGGAACCGGAACGACCGGAAGTTCAGCACGTTGTAGAGCTCGAAGATGACGAGGCCGGAAAAAGCCATCGTCCGTGCCCGGCCGATGTCGACCTCGTAGAGGCCGGAGAAGACATAGATGGTCAGGAGACCGAGCCAGACCCCGAGGATGAGGATGACGAGGTAGGCGTTCCGCGTGAGGATGGACTCGCCCGGGTCCCGCGGCCGCCTCTGCATGACGTCCCGCTCGGCGGGCTCGAGACCGAGCGCGATGGCGGTGAGGCCGTCGGTGACCAGGTTGATCCAGAGGATCTGGATGGGGATGAGGACCAGCGGCAGCCCGAGGAGAAGCCCGCCGACGATCGCGACGAGCTCCCCGACGTTGGAGGAGAGGAGGTAGCGGGTGAACCGGGCGATGTTGTCGTACTCCCGCCTTCCCTCCTCGACGCCGGCGACGATGCTTGCGAAGTTGTCGTCCACGAGCACCATGTCGCTCGACTCCTTCGCTACATCCGTCCCCTTGATGCCCATGGCGATCCCGATGCTCGCCTTCTTCAACGCCGGAGCATCGTTGACGCCGTCGCCGGTCATGGCGATGACCGCCTTCTCCCGGGAGAGGACATCGATCACCCGGAGTTTGTGCTCCGCCGTGACCCGGGAGAGGACCTTCGTCGTCCGGAGGCGGGCTTCGAGCTCATCGTCGGTCATCGCCTCGAGATCGGCCCCGGTCAGCGCCCCCTCACTTGACAGGCCGAGATCCCGGGCGATGGCGTAGGCGGTCAGCGGGTTGTCTCCCGTGATCATGATCACGTCTATCCCGGCGCTCCGAGAGAGTCGTATCGCCTCCGCCGCCTCGGGGCGCGGGGGATCGACGATCCCGGCAAACCCAAGGAAGATAAGGTCCTCCTCCACCGCATCTTCGGTCCACTCGATACCGGCGGGGAGCGGGCGGCAGGCCGCCCCGAGCACCCGGAGCCCGCCGGAGGCATACGCCTCGATCTCCGCGAGGAGGGAATCGCGAAGGTCCTCCGTGAGCGGCACCACCGATCCCTCAAGGAGCACCCGGGACGAACGGGAGAGGAGAACCTCCGGCGCCCCTTTCACGTGGGCGACATCCCCTTTCTCTTCGGGGTAGATGATCGTCATCCGCTTCCGGGTGGAGTTGAACGAGAACTCTTCTGCTGCCTCCGGGGCATCCTCACGGGAGAGGCCGGCTTTGGCCGCCGCGACCACGAGCGCCCCCTCGGTCGGCGTACCGAGGATCCGCCACCCCCCCTCCTCAAGAGTGAGGGTGGCGTGGTTGCAGAGGAGGACGGTGCGGAGGAACTGCCGCAGCCCCGGTTCCCCGAGGGGGTCGATGGGTTTTTCCTCAACGAGGAACTCTCCCTCCGGGGCGTAGCCGGTCCCGGTCACCGCGACCTCGGCATCAGGCGTCCTCACCCGGACGACCGCCATCTCGTTCCGGGTGAGCGTCCCCGTCTTGTCGGTGCAGACCACCGAGACCGCGCCGAGGGTCTCCGATGCCGGAAGGTGACGGATCAGGCAGTTCTTCCGCATCATGCTCTTGATGCCAAGGGCGAGCGTGAGCGTCACGACCGCCGGGAGCCCCTCCGGGATCACCGCCACCGCGAGTGAGACGCCGATGAGGAACATCTCCAGGAACTCCCGCTGTTGCAGAAGACCGACGACGACCGCGATCACCGCGATAGCGATCGCGATCAACCCGAGGTCGCGACCGAGGCGGTCCATCTGCCGGGCGAGGGGCGTTGGTTCGTCCTCGACTCGCTGGGAGAGGCCGGCTATCCTGCCGAACTCCGTCTCCATCCCGGTGGCGACGACCACACCCTGTCCGCGTCCGTTGACGACCGTCGTGCCCGAGAACGCCATGTTGCTCCGCTCGGCAAGGGGGGTCCCGGAGGGGAGCACCCCCGGCGCCTTGTCCACGGGCGACGACTCACCCGTCAGCGGCGCCTCGTCCACCTCGAGCGAGGTCGCCTCGATGATGACGAGGTCGGCGGGCACCCGCTCCCCCATATCAAGGAGGACGAGATCCCCGGGCACGATCCCCGACGCGTCGATCTCCTCCTGTCTCCCGTCGCGGATGACCACGGCGTGCTGGACGAGCATCTTCTTCAACGCCTCGATCGCTTCGCCGGCCTGCCACTCCTGCGAGAACCCGAGGAGCGCGTTCAAGAAGACGATGATCAGGATAGCGACGGCATCGATGTATGCGCCGACGAAGAACGAGATTGCTACCGCGATGAGCAGGATGGCGATCAGGACGCTCTTGAACTGCCGCAGGAAGACCTGGAGGCGGGTCTCCCGGGCCTCTTCACGGAGGACGTTCTCCCCATAGCGCTGCAGTCGCCCCTCGACTTCTTCCATGGAGAGCCCGGACGGGCCGGTACCGAGTTTCTGCCCGATATCCTCTGCGGAGAGGGTGTACCAGTCTATCGGAGAGGCCCTTTCAGTGAACGGGACCTCTTCCGGGTTCCGGGTCGGCACGACCATATAAATTCAGTTCAGCGCCGTGCTATAAAAAGTATAGCGAGCACTCCATCGAGAAGACGAAGACCGCAACCGTGGGCGGGACGGGCAGATGGGACCCGACCTGCCGTGTCTCCGGTAGCATTATATCACTCAAAACCCCCTGACCGGGGGTCGGGCCTCCGGGCCCGGGGAGGAATGGTGATGAGCAGAATAGCAGTCCTGATCACGAATATGTTTGAGGATGTCGAGTATACGGAGCCCGCGAAGGCGTTCCGGGAAGCGGGTCATGACCTCGTCCACGTCGGTCTCACCGCAGGAGAGACCGTGCACGGGAAGAGAGAGTTGGCAGAGGTCACCATCGACCGGGCCGCATCGGACGTCTCGGTGGACGACTTCGACGCGCTCTTCATACCGGGCGGCTACTCGCCCGACAAACTCCGTGCCCACGACGCGCCCGTGGAGTTCGTGCGGAAGTTCGTTACGAGCGGTAAACCGGTCCTCTCGATATGCCACGCGCCCCAGCTCCTGATCAATGCACAGGTGCTCCGCGGCCGGAAGATCACCGGTTGGAAGTCCGTCGCCCAGGACATCAAGAACGCCGGTGCGGAGTATATCGACCGCGAGGTGGTGGTCGACGGCAACCTGGTCTCGAGCAGGCAACCTGACGATATCCCTGCGTTCATCGAGGCGTCGCTTGCAAAACTCAAGGACGCCGGCGGCGGGAAGGCGAAAGCCGTGGCTGCAGAGCAGCATTGAGGCGGGAAGACCGCCACACAAACTCTTTATGGGCGTGGGCCGCATCTCCATTCTAGGATGAACGCCGCAGGTCCGTCAGGAGGCTCGCCGGTATGGGGCAGGCCTGCGATCATCGCCCTCGTCACGGCACTCGCTCTTCTCCTGGGCCTCTTCTTCGGCACCGAAGTCCCGTATCTCCCGTTCTTCTATCTGGTGCTCGTCCTCGCCACGTTCTGGTACAAGAGGCGCGCAGTATACATGGGGATCCTGCTCGCCGTGCTTCATCTCGCCGTCGAATACCTACTCTCGGGACCTCCCGGTCCGGGGGCGATCGTGAACGCAGGGATGCTCGTCGCCGTCGGATACCTCCTCGGATACCTCTTCGAGGTCTCGGAGAGGCGGCGGGGCGGCCTGCACCTTCGTATCGGCGAGCCCGGTCCCGGAGCCCCCACGTGCGACCGCGATACGCGACGGTTGATCGCCCGGCTTGAAAGCCGCGACCCGGAGAAACGTTACCAGGCGGCCGGGTGCCTCGGCGATGCCCGTGTCCCGGCCGCAGTCGGGCCGCTCGCCGCCCTCCTCCATGACCCGGAGAGCGGTGTCCGGTGGAAGGCAACGGAGGCGCTCGGCAAACTGGGCTCACCGGCCGTCGAGCCCCTCATCGAGAGCCTCCAGAGCGAGGACGTCGACGCCAGGTGGATGGCCGCGGTCGCTCTCGGCGACATCGGCGACCCGGAGGCCATTCCGGCGCTGGTGGAGGCGCTCAACGATGAGGACGCCTACGTTCGGAGCAGGGCCGCCCTTGCGCTCGGGGCCATCGGCGAGGCCGCGCAAGAGGTGCTCATCGCCGCCCTTCACGACGGGGAAGAACGGGTCCGGGGGGGAGCGGCGCTGGCGCTCGGGAGCATCAGAGGAGAGAGCGCCGTTACGGCCCTCATCGGTGCCCTCCGAGACCCTGAAGAGGGGGTACGGCAGCGGGCCGCAGGAGCGCTCGGGGATATCGGCGAACCCGCCGTCCCCTTCCTTCTTTCGGCGCTCCGGACAGACGACGAGGAACTCCGTTCCGGGGTAATCGCCGCCTTCGGTCGGATCGGGCGACCGGCCGTCGACTCGCTCATCGCGGCGCTCGATGATGGCGACTGGCGTCTCCGTGCCGGAGCGGTGAGCGCCCTCGGGGAGATCGGCGACCCCGGTTCGGTCGACGCCCTGATCGAGTCGCTCGACGACGGGCAGGCAGAGGTGCGCGATACTGCCCGGGCGGCGCTTGGCAGCATCAGGAAGGCATAACATCAGCGAAGGTTAACCTGAAGTCCATGACTGACGAGACCCGGATCGATGACCTGATCGCCGACCTCCGGCGGGGCCCTCTTGAGGTGCGCCGTGCGGCGGCCGCTGAACTCGGGGCGAAGGGGGAGGCGGCGATCGAGCCGCTGATCGCCGCAATGCTCACCGGCGACAACGACCTCCGATGGTATGCCGCCCGCGCGCTGATGCAGATCGGCGAAGGGGCAGTCGACCCCCTCCTCACGGCAATGCGTGCCGGAGAGGACCGGGACTTCCGGCGATACGGCGCGGCTGCTCTCGCGGGGATCGGCGCCGCCGCCGTTGAACCCCTCGTCGGCGTCATCGAGAGCGCCGATCCGGACCTCCAGCCGTATGCCGCGATGGCCCTCTGCAGGATCGGCGAGCCGGCGGTCGAGCCGCTCCTCCGCCTGATGAAGAGCCCGGACCCGAAGACGCAGGAGCGCGCCGTCCTCCTCCTCTGGAAGATGGGGGAGACGGGCGGCGTCCCGCTCACCGAGGCGCTTGAGGGCGAACGGTGCGGCGGACAATCCGCGAACAATAAATGATCCCGTAGCCATCAGATCAATACGGTCTGATGGCAGAAGATACGGCGACGACCCTCTCCCGGTTCGTGCGGGATGGGGGTCCGGGAAGAAACCGGGCGGCTCTGATTGCCGGCATTGCGCTTACAGCAGCCATTGCCGCCCTCCTCACAGAGTCCCCGGGCACCAGCTTCTTCTTCTGGTCCCCCCTCTTCATCTTCGCCGTACTCGCCGGCTATCGCTACCGCGAGAAGGGAATCGCCGCCGCCACCGTGCTCGGGCTCGCCGCGCTCGGCGTCATATCGCTCCGCGCATACCCCGACCCGACCGCGCCCCTCTTCGTGGCACTCCCTCCCTTCGTTGCCATGATCGCGCTCGCGGCACTCGCCGCAACCATCGGCTACTCGACCCGGGAGAGAGCCTGCCGCCGGGAAGGCCTGGAAGCGGTACCCGGCGGCGCACTCCTTCTGGGGCGCGAGGACCGGATGATAAAGGACGCAAACCGGACCTTCACCGGGGTCCTGGGCTACGCGAGGGAGGACCTTCAGGGCATGCCGGTATCGAGGATCTGGCCTTACGCTGACGACCGCGAACGGTTCTTTGCGACGACGATACCGGGAGGGCGGTCCACAGCCGTCGAGACGCGGTTTGTCGGCCGGGACGGCGCCTCCCACTGGTTCGCCCTCTCGGGGCTCTGCCGTAACGACGGCGTCATATCCTGCCAGGTCTCTGAGATCACCCGGTACAGAGAGGCGGAAGAGGCCCTGAACGCCGAACACCGCCGACTCATCTCGATCCTGGATACCCTCCCTGCCTACGTCACCCTGCAAAGGGAGGACCACACCTTCCGGTTCACGAACCGGGCGTTCCGGGAGACCTTCGGCGACCCCGGGGGCCGGACCTGCTACGAGGTGCAGCAGGGTTCCCGCAGGCCATGCACCCCCTGCCACGGGGCGCTGGTCTTTACCCTCAGGAGCCCGCAACGGTGGGAGTGGGACCACACAAATGGAGAGACCTACGAGGTCCACGCCTACCCGTTCATCGATACGGACGGGTCGTGCTTGATGCTGCAGCTCGGGTTTGCGATCACCCAGCGGGTGCAGGCGGAGGAGGCGCTCAAGGGATTTGCTGGAAATCTCCAGGCAAAGAACCAGGAGCTCGAGGTGCTGCGGAGCCAGCTCTCTGTCGTCAACAAGGATCTCGACGCGATGGTCAGGGAACGGACCGCCGATGTGGAGAAACTCCTCACCCAGAAGGACGAGTTCATATCGCAGCTCGGTCACGACCTCAAGACGCCCCTGACCCCCCTGGTCGCCCTCATGCCCCGGATCCTGCAACGGGAACAGGACCCGGAGCTCAGGCGCCTCCTTGAGATCACCGCCCACAACGTCACCTACATGAAGGACCTGGTCGAGAAGACCCTGAAACTGGCCCGCATGAACTCCCTGTACATCGAACTCGACCTCGAACCGCTGAACCTGCGTGCCGAGTTGAACAAGGTCCTGCGAAACTACGAGATCCCGTTCAGAGCGAGAGCCATAACCCTCGAGAACAATGTCCCGGCGGGGGTCACGGTCCGGGCCGACAGGGTCCTCCTCGGCGAGATCTTCGACAATCTGATCGCCAACGCCGTCAAGTACATGCAGAACGGGACCGGGACCATCAGTATCGACGCCGCCCGGGAGGGAGGGGTCGTGATCGTCGCGGTCAGGGATACCGGCATCGGTATGACCCGTGAGCAGCTCGAGCGCGCGTTCATCGAGTTCTACAAGGCCGACCCTTCCCGGCACGACCTCGAATCCCCGGGCCTCGGCCTCGCCATCTGCAAGCGGATCATCGAGCGGCACAAAGGCCGCATATGGGCTGAGAGTGCCGGAGAAGGAGAGGGATCCACCATCCTATTCTCTCTTGAAGCGATAGAAACCCCGTGAACGTAATCCATAGACTTATAACCCTCCCGGGTGAGAGAGAACTACCAGAGGCACCACGTGTGCCAGACAGGTGGCGGAAGTGTCGTGCCGGCAGATTATGGTCGTCGATGACGACGTCTTCATCCACGAGGTGATGGAGGAACTCTTTAAACCGGAGGGGATCGATGTCGTCACTGCGGAGAGCGGGGACGCGTGCATCGCAGAACTGGAGAAGGGGTTCAAAGGCGTCATCCTGATGGATGTCATGATGCCCGGAAAGGACGGATGGGAGACGATCGAGGAGATGATCGCCCGGGGCCTGGCCGACGGGAATATCATTGCGATGCTCACCGCAAAGGATGTCCCCGACTCGGAGCTGGAGCCGCTCACGGAGCACGTCATCGATTACATCACGAAACCCTTCGAAGCGGACGAGATCGTGACCATCGTGAAGGGCTACCTCAACTATCTCGCGTGAGAGGTGGGAACAGATGGAGAACCCCGAAACCGCCAGCCAAAGACGGACGATCGTGGTCATCGGTTCGTCGACCGGCGGCCCGCGAACGCTGGAGACGATCTTCTCACGGTTTCCCCTCATCGACGCCACCATCATCATCGTCCAGCATATGCCGCACCACATCAACAGTGCGCTGTGCAGGCATCTTGCCGAGATCTCCCGGATGAACGTCAAGGTTGGTGAGGACGGCGAGACGGTGGAGCACGGCACCATTTACGTGGCCCCGGGCGACCTTCACCTGGAACTCCTGGAGAACCGGACCATCCACCTCTTCAACGACGAGAAGGTCCGGTTCGTCCGGCCCTCGATCGACGTCGCCATGCGATCGCTTCAGCAGATCGGCAACGACCGGCTCGTCGGGGTGATCCTCTCGGGGATGGGGAGCGACGGCGTCGAGGGGATCCGCCATGTCAAGGCTATCGGAGGCACCACCCTTGCACAGACCCTCCGGACCTGCGCCATCCACGCCATGCCCCGTGCGGCGTTCGAGACCGGGAAGGTGGACGAGATGCTCCCGCCGGAGGGGATCCGGGAGCGAATAATCAAGATCGCCGGGATCCTCTAGCCATCCGGCCTCGAATGGATCCGCCGGAGAGAGGGTCTGTCGGCCCGGAGCGAGCCCTCTAAATGCGTGAAGGGACCATACATCATGCATGGAGGTCTCACCCGCTACTGCCCGGTACTTCGAAGACCTCGAGGCCGGGCTTGACTCCGCGATGGAGATCGCCGCTGCCGCACGGACCCGCGGACTCGATCCGAGGACTGAACTCGAGATCCCGATAGCAAGCGACCTCGCCGACCGCGTGGAGGCGCTCCTCGGCTACCCGGGGATAGCGGCACGGATCCGGGAACTCGAAGAAACGATGTCCCGAGAAGAGGCGGCGCTCAAGATAGGCGACGATTTCGTGGCACGGAAGTTCGGCGAGACCACGACAGAGGAGATCCTCGATCACGCCATCCGGGGGGCGATGGCGCTCCTGACCGAGGGGGTGGTGGCCGCCCCGACGGAGGGGATCGGCAAAGTCAACCTGGGGAAGAACGACGACGGGACCGAGTACTTGAAGATCTACTACGCGGGGCCAATCCGGAGCGCCGGAGGGACGGCGCAGGCACTCTCGGTGCTGGTGGGCGACTACGTGCGGCAGGCGCTCGGGATCGGCCGCTACATCCCCCGCCCCGAAGAGGTGGAACGCTACATCGAGGAGATCCGGCAGTACAACGGTATCATGAGCCTGCAGTACCTCCCGAGCGAGAAGGAGCTCCGGATGATCATCGAGAACTGCCCGGTCTGCATCGACGGCGAGCCGACCGAGCAGCAGGAGGTGAGCGGCTACCGGAACCTGGAGCGGGTGGAGACGAACACCGTCCGGGGCGGGATGGCGCTCGTCGTCGCGGAAGGGCTGGCTTTGAAGGCCCCGAAGATCTTAAAGAACGTCCGTAAGATGAAGATGGAGGGCTGGGACTGGATCGAGGAGATGATCAGCGGCGGCCCGAAGAGCGACGACGATCCATCCGCCGCGATCAAGCCGAAGGACAAATACATCCGCGACCTGATCGGCGGCCGACCGGTCTTCTCCTACCCGATGCGGAAGGGCGGGTTCCGGCTCCGCCTCGGCCGGGCAAGGAACACCGGGTTTGCGGCCGCCGGCCTGAACCCGGCGACGATGCACATCCTCGGGGATTTCCTGGCGGTCGGGACCCAGATGAAGGTCGAGCGGCCGGGGAAGGCGGCGGGAATCGTGCCGGTGGACTCGATCCAGGGGCCGACGGTCAAACTCCGGAGTGGGGAGGTGCTCCGGGTCGACGACACGGCGGAGGCCCGGCGACTCGCCGGCCAGGTGGATGAGATCCTGGACGTCGGGGAGATCCTGATCAGCTTCGGGGAGTTCATGGAGAACAACCATCCGCTGATGCCCCCGAGTTACTGCGAGGAGTGGTGGATGCTCGAGGGTGGTCCCCGCCACCCGGAGAATGAGCTCGAGGCGATCGAGTTCGCGCTCGACGGGGCTCCCCTCCACCCCGACTACACCTGCATGTGGGACGACGTCGCTCCGGCCGATATCGCCCTCCTCGCGGACCGGGTCAGCGCCGACGGCAGGGTCGAGGACGGGGTGCTGATGCTCCCGAATACCCCGGAAGTGAAGGCGATCCTCGAGGAACTCCTGGTGCCGCACGTTCTTTCGGGCGACCGGATCGCCATCCACGAGCACCTGGTGCTGCTCGCCTGCCTCGGCCTGACACTGCACCTCGAGAGAAGGCCGGCGTGGCGGGATGCCCCGATGGAGAACTCGCTCGACCTCGTGATGCACCTCTCGGGCTTTCTGGTCCGCTCAAGGGCGGGCACCCGGATCGGCGGCCGGATGGGACGGCCGGGGAAGTCGAAGCCGCGGGAGATGAAACCGCCGCCCCACTCGCTCTTCCCCATCGGGGACGACGGCGGTTCGCGCCGGTCGTTCCAGGCGGCCTGCGCATCCCGGCCCCGGTCCAACACGGACGGCGGGGTGGTCGAGGTGGAGGTCGGCGAACGGCGCTGCCCCGCCTGCGGCACCTTCACCTACAGGAACCTCTGCGAGTGCGGTGCGCACACGGTTCCGGTCTTCCGCTGCCCGAAGTGCGGGAAGGACGTCGGGCAGGCCCTCTGCCCCCGATGCAACGTGCCGACGGTCTGCCTCCAGAAGGTCTCGATCAACCTCAAGACCGAGTATGCTGCGGCTCTCGAGCGGGTTGGGGTGCGTGAATCGTCGATATCGCTCTTGAAAGGCGTGAAAGGGCTGATATCCCGCGAACGGCCGGTGGAGCCGATCGAGAAGGGCATCCTCCGGGCGTTGCAGAATCTTTATGTCTTCAAGGACGGGACTGTCCGCTACGACATGATCGACCTTCCTCTGACCCACTTCCGGCCGGACGAGGTCGGGGTCCCGATCGAGAGGCTCCGGGAGCTCGGCTACACCCACGACATCTACGGCCGGGAGCTCGCCAGCGCCGACCAGGTGCTGGAACTCCGCCACCAGGATATCTTGGTATCGGAGGACTGCGGCGAGTGGCTGGTCCGGGTGGCGAAGTTCGTCGACGACCTTCTGGTGAGGTTCTACGGGCTCGAACCGTTCTACAGGGCGGAAAAACCGCTCGACCTCGTGGGCCAGCTCCTGATGGGGCTCGCCCCGCACACCAGTGCCGGGGTCCTCGTCCGGTTGATCGGGTTCTCGAAGGCCCCGGTCGGGTACGGCCACCCGTTCTTCCACGCGGCGAAACGGCGGAACTGTTTTGCAGGCGAGACAGAGATAACCGTCTATAACGGCCGGGAGTGGGCGACGATGCCGATCCGGCAGTTCGTGGTGGAGAGTTTCGATCTCTCAAAACCGGGGCTGGACCACGTGGGGACGTTCTACTCCGACCCCCGGCAGCCGTTCTACGTGAGAAGCATCGATCCGCGAGGGTCGGTCAGCATCAAGAAGGTCACCTCCGTCTCGGTCCACCGGGCTCCTAAGCACCTCATCCTCTTCTCGACGAGGCGGGGGAAGGTCCTCACGGTCACCCCCGACCACGCGATGCTGGTCTGGGATACCGATTACCTGCGCAAGATCCCGGCGCTCGAGGTGAAGATCGGTGACCGGGTCCCGGTGGAGGAGGGAGGGTTCGTCATCAGCGACGAGATCGCGAGCCGCGAGACCGTCCAGGCGCTCGAAGACCGGGTCTACTGCCTGACGGTTGCGGATAACCACACCCTTGTCGCGAACGGCATCTTCTGCGGGCAGTGCGACGGGGACGAGGACTGCGTGATGCTCCTCCTCGACGGGCTGATCAACTTCTCCCGGGCCTACCTCCCCGATACGCGGGGGGGGACGATGGACGCACCGCTCGTCCTGACCACCCGGATTGACCCGGCGGAGGTCGACAAGGAGAGCCTGAACGTCGATGTCTGCGACCACTATCCGATCGAGGTCTACAACGGCTGCCTCGCCTACGCTCACCCGAAGGACCTCGACAAATACGTCGACCGGGTGGAGCGGCGGCTCGGGACCCCGGCTCAGGTCGAGGGGTTCCTCTTCACCCACCCGACCTCGGACATCTCGGCGGGGCCGCTCGAGTCCACCTACACAAAACTCGGGTCGATGCTCGATAAACTCGAGGCGGAACTCGACCTCGCAGAGAGGATCCGGGCAGTGGATGCCGACGACGTTGCGGAGCGGGTCTTGAACACCCACTTCATCCGGGATCTCCAGGGCAATCTCAACGCGTTCTCGAAGCAGAAGGTGCGGTGCATGAAGTGCAACGCGAAGTACCGGCGGATGCCGCTTGCGGGGAAGTGCACCCGCTGCGGCGGGAACGTCATCCCGACGGTCCACGAGGGCTCGGTGAAGAAGTACCTGGAGATGTCGCGCAACATCTGCGCGACCTACGCGGTATCGGAGTATACGAAGCAGCGGGTGGAGGTGCTCTTCATGCAGATCGAGTCCACCTTCGGCCAGCCCCCGGAACGGCAACTGGGGCTTGCGGACTTCATGTGAGGAAGACAGGATGAAGGTCGATGAGGTTCTTGCTGCCCTGAAAGCCGGGGTCCCTATCCCGGCCGACCGCCGGCGGCCGGAGGTGGAGCCGCTGCCGGGCATCCCCGCATACCGGCTGACGACGCCTGCAACACGAGCCGATCGGACGGTCCTTTTCTTCCACGGCGGGGGGTTTAGGAGCGGCTCGACGGCCGAATACTTCGATATCTGCGCCCGGCTTGCGGATGCGTGCCGTGCCGAGGTCATATCGGTCGACTACCGGCTCGCGCCGGAGCACCCTTTCCCGGCGGCGGTGGAGGACTGCCTTGCCGTCTACCGGCACCTGCTCGGGGAGGGCTACACCCCTCGACGAGTGGTGCCGGTCGGGATATCGGCCGGGGGGACGCTCGTCCTTGCGATGCTTCTTGCCGCCCGGGACGAAGGGCTTCCGATGCCGGCGGCAGGCGTCCTGCTCTCTCCGGCGGTCGATATGCTCTTCCTCGGGGAGTCGGTGATCTTCAACCGGGAGACGGACTGGCTCAGCCCTGAGTACCTTGCCGAGATGCGGGACGACTACCTGGCCGCCCACGACCCCGTCGACCCGCTGGCGTCGCCGCTCTACGCGGATCTTGAGGGGTTGCCGCCGCTGCTGGTCCAGGCAGGGGGCGGCGGGGTGCTGATCGACGGGATTCGCGCGTTTGCGAGCACCGCGGAACTGCAGGGGGTTCCCGTGACGTTCGACTACGCGGAGGGGATGTTTCACTGCTGGCAGATGTTTGCGGGAGTCCTCCCTGAGGGTGCGGCGGCGATCGAGCGGGTCGGGGCGTTCGTCCGGCGGCAGGTGCCGGATGAGGGGTGAGCGGCGGCAGGCCGCCATCAAGCTCATTACTTTGGAGGTGCTATTAGTACAGGCGCGAGGGTAGCCAAGCGGTCAAAGGCGGTCGACTCAAGATCGACTCTCGAAGGAGTTCGCGGGTTCGAATCCCTCTCCTCGCATTAGCAATTTTTTGCAGAGCACCCGTGGGGACAGGTATTGTCGCCATATTTGTTGTCTGCCTCACTACTCTTCATGTAGCATTACGTCAACTACACCTTTCTTACCCGTGTGCCACCTCCACCCACCTTTTTCCGGAAGGCAATCCGCAGGGATAGCCCGTAACTCAGCCCTTCGCTCGAGTGCATCCCGCTCATGTTCCAGGAGGCGATCCGGGCACTGGTGAAGGATGGTGAAAGAAATTGCTGCGTTGTGGTGGCTGATTTGGACCTTATTTAATTTTTAACCGCTTTTTCTTGACACCCTCAAACAAGCCCAGCGCGGCGATTACTTTTTATGAGCTAAATTCCACAGAGCGACACTAAGGATTAGGGCAAATATTAACAACCAGAAGCAGGCATGTCCTCATGTATGGTTAGTTACGAAAAATTCGAATCCATCAAAGAGAAGTATGGGTGGTGCTCTAGCTGGGCAATATGGGCTGATGCGGGGGAAAGGCCAAAATCTAATATGGGCGATCTGAGGGTTTTTGATATAAAGCACAACCCCGCTCTCTTAGAGCAAGTGAACCCGGATATCATTCTGGTCGGGTTGAATATATCGCGTGGGCCTATGCAAAACCCACTGGCAAATTTTCATGATCCAAGGCCTGAAGCGATGGATTTTAAGATCCGGTATGCATTGAGGAATTCTCCCTTCTGGGGCGCATACATGACAGATATCATCAAAGATTTTGATCAGAAAGTATCTGGAAAAGTCAGGAGTTACTTGAGAACACACAAACAGTTTGAGATAGAGAATGTAGAACTATTTCGGAAGGAAATAGAACATTTAGGTGCCCGTGACCCTACTATTATCGCCTTTGGCAATGTGGTCCATGAGGTCCTCGTGAGAAACCTCACGGATGATTACAGAATTTTGAAAATACCGCATTACAGTATGTATTGCAGCAAGGAAAAATACCGAGAAGAGATAAGCCGTATTTTACAGTACGAATCGTATTAATGCCAATTATTAAAACAGTAGTAGAAAACACCGGGCAAATGTTACCGAAAAAGCTGCTATGGGTCCGTAATTTTTCGAAAAGTTAATATCTTCGCTTGGACTTTGGTCATTTATGAGAGTAGCCCCTCAATATATATTGCTGGCACTTCTTATCGTACTATTAACATGTGGATGTACGCAGAATACTGTAGAGGTTCCACACAGTCTAGAGAACCCTACTTCGACGACCGCGGTTACGAGTAGTGATCATGAAATTTCTGTTAGTGAAGATCTGAGTAAAGATAATCTAATCGTTGAAACGTACAACGCGAAGCTCTTCTGGAACGGCACATTCATCGAAACGTATACCTATAATGTGAAGGAACCAGGAGTCTACAGAATGCTTTTCCGGTACTGGGAGTTCCACTTTCTTTTGAATCCCTGAACCAGCCATACATCGAACATGTTAGTGTTTCCGGCCCAGAGGACACGATAGGATACGCCAAAAATTTTAAGGGCGATGTTCGAACGACTGTAGCCATCCCATCAACTGTTCACAACGCAATAAGTAGTCTAGCATTGAAAAACGAGGTGGGGATGTATAAGATGGAAAATTTCAATCAAGGAACATATTCTGTTCAATATAGGTTTATTATCCATCCGCCACTCGAATATGATGATAGTAATGCACATTTTAACTTCATGCTCTTAGATGAACACGTACCCATACAGAATCTAATGATTGAAGTGCCTTCAGAACCTGTTGTGAAGGTTTACTGCACTCCGGATACGTTGCATGTCGCTAAAAATGGGAATTCGCTGTACATTACCGGAACGGGCCTGAAAGATGACAGAATCAACCTTGAATTCCTCCTCCAGAAAGAGATTCTGCAACAGATGGATGGTTTCCCTCAATTTGTATCGAATGTTGAAGGAAGAATGGATAGTACCTATAAATTATAGAATTAGCACCCATGCCTGTAACACCAGCGGCGCCGATAATCGGCGCGAGTTTTATGACAACTCAAAACATATATATGCCCGAAAACTAACAGTAGGCATGTCAACAGTGGGTAAAATATGATATTTTTCAAGCTAACGACCCACTGTCCATATCATAGTTGTCCCGTGAGGAGGCGTTGGAATCATGGCAAAACCGTTGGAACTTGGACTGGAATTGACCGGGGAGGATGCATTGCGTTTTCACCGGTATATGGAAGGCCACGAAGAGCTGCCGCAACGTGGGCGTGAAATGATGCGGGTAGCGGTTCGGTTGGCCGAGAAAGAGCAACTTTAGCAGTATATATTGTATGAAGATCCCTCTAAACGAACTGTACTTCGATTTCCTTTCGGAGGGATCGGATCTCCATTCTTTTCGATGTTCGGATAATGACTTGAATGAGTTTCTCCGCGACGATGCGCTGTATTACCAGCAGGAAAGATTGGCATCGACAAGACTTTCCTATTATCACGGTACTCTGGTTGGATATTTCACGTTGGTAAACGACAGCATATTTGCAGATGCGATAACGGGCGAAGACGGTGACAGGAGATTTGAAGCCAGAAGGTACCCTGCGATAAAAATAGCAAGACTTGCAACACACGATGATTATACAGGCAGAGGAATCGGCATGCATATGGTCACCAAAGCGACCAGTGTCGTGGTAAAACTATCAAAATACACTGGCTGCAGAATCATTACCGTGGACGCGAAATCGGGGAGGGAACCTTTTTACGAGCAATTCGGCTTTAAGAGAGCGCGAGCGAAGGTCCAAGATACAACTCCCATGTACTTTGATTACCATAGGTATCTGAAAGATATCAGCAGGCTGGAACCGCCGATATCCGAAACTGAGTAGTTCAACGATTTTTCACTGCGGCGAGATCTGATGAGGCACCTATTGCTGCAACACGCGGACTCATCCCCCTGGGACCGCCCGGCAGCGCCAACACGCCTCGGGTCGCTTGGTCTTCTGAGGGCTGACTCAAATAGTTTAGTGAAATACTGGACCCAGAGAGGAACAGGTAGCCGAAACCGGCGAGCCACGCAAGGGCGGCCTCTTCGACTTCCGATTCGGTGAAGGTGTAGGGGGTCACTCTTTCAACCCCCTGAATATGAAGATGTACTCCCTGCCCGATTTCTGCTTCGCGAGATACCCCAGTTCTTCGAGATGGAAGAGATCGCTTCTCGCCGTCCCATACGCCACACGATATGTCTCGACGATCTCCTTGATCGTGATCGGCTTATCCGGTTTTTTTATGAGCGATTTGATGATCTCTGCCTGACGAAGGCTGAGCCCTTCGCTCTGCCGAAGAATAATTAATGCCTGCTTGCTCTCGCTCTGCTTCTTCTCGATGTACTTCTGGATATTGTCGACCGCGGTTTTTACTGCTACGAGGTTGTAGCGGATGAAATATGTGAGATCGTTCTCATCACTCTCGGTATACTGGTAGGCGAGGTTATATTGCCCCTGCGTGTCTTTTATCGCTCTCGATACCGCCATATATTTAAAAAGCCAGTAATCCCTCCGGAGCATATACCAGTAAAAGACACTTCGTGCAGTCCGGCCGTTTCCGTCATTGAACGGATGTATATATCCGATCAAGAAATGCAGGATAATGCCTTTGATCACAGGATGGATGAACTGCCCGCCGTCATTATTTGCAAAGTCACAGAGTTTCTTAATGAGTCCTTCGATCAACGCGAAATCGGGGGGCGTGTGCAAGACATTGCCCCGCATATCAAAGACCCTGATCTCGTTGTTATCCCTGAATCTCCCTTCGTCGCCCGGATCCTCAAGCGTATCCCAGGTGATGGTCTTATGGATCTCTAAGATCAGTTCCGGGGTTAAATTTTCATCTTTTATCTGAGTGATCCTCTTCATCGTGATGTAGTTATTCAGGATCATCCTCTCGTCTTTCGTGGCGGGTTTCCTCTTTTCACGAAGCATCTTTTTTGCAATCGTCCTCGTGACTGCGGCTCCCTCGATCTGACTCGATGCAATCGCCTCTTCCATCAAAGAGTTGATGATGACCTGGTTCCGATCCTGAGGCAGTGAATCGAGGCCGGATGAGATGCTTCCCGCTGCCGACTTGTCAAGGAAATGAAGTTTTTCGAGAAAATCATCCAGAAGACTGTATTTGAGCTGAAGATCATTGAACGTTACGTATTTCATACTCCTCTCTCTGAAGGTCTTCATCAGTATCCAGACAGAGAGGGGATCTACCGGGAGTTTGCGCCATTTCAACTCTTCCCAGTGCAGATATTGTTGGTTGTATTTGAAAACCGCGTTGATTACTTCTTTAGTATCCGCATACTCCCAGGCTTTTTCGATATCTGCCGGAGAGTATTCCGGCGTGCGGGGAGGTTTCATGATTAAACTTTATCTATCACTTCGATCCGTATTATCAGTATCTATCAGTTTGTTACATTTTGATAGATACTGATAGGCACTATAAATGAGGAGGTAGGGTATGCATCCATCACCAGCGATAAAATCAGGTTCAATGTGAATGAGGTTGTCCAAGAAAGCTGTCTCACTCATCCAGTCCGAGATGTCGTTCAGATACCCCGAGGTGAGTGCCCTGATCCGGGTGTAGCGAAGGTTCAAAGACTCTTTAGAACGGCTAGATTCATACAGAATACGAGTCTAGTGCGGCTTGTAGAGAATGTTCGTTCGATTAACACTTAAAAATAAAAACAGTTGAAAAACCCGGGCGGCTCACTTGATCTTCTTCTCGAGTTTCTTCAGTTTCTTCTTGGCGGCCTCGCTACCCGCAGCCGCCTGCTGCGCGAGTTCTTCTGCCTTGGCCTTCTTCGCTTTATTCAGTTTCTCCATTTGTTTCTTGCTCGTCGGCATACAGTGTTACCTCGCTACGTCTCTGGCTGGTTCTATTTCTTTTTTCTTTCTTATAAATCTCCCCGTATCGTTGTACCAACCAAGAAGGCTTCGAGTGAACTACCCCGCGCTCTCGGGCGGGGCTTCCCACCCTCGACCCGAGGGTGTCGGATCCCGATTTATATACCCACATTGATTGCAGATCTTCATAGGCGGAGCGTACATCAACTGCACCCACTCCAGCCGCAATGCTTGCAGATCCCCTGGTTGCATCCCTCGCCGAAGTCAAGCGGTTCGCGGCATTCGGGACAAAGCCGCTGTTCTCCGGTCTTTTCGATCTCCCGGTCCTGCAACGTGGTGATGCTCTGATTTTTTGCCGGGAGATCGATGCACCGCCCGACGACATCGGCACACGAGTGGCCTTCGGATGAAGGGTTTTCGATGGCAGAGATGCAGTTCACCTTCGCGGGCTCTTTGAGGGCGAGAACAACCGTCTCCCGGCTCCCCGTCCGGTAGATGGTGATGCCCTTCAGCCCGAGGTTCCACGCCATGAGGAGCGCCTCTTCGCAGTCGTTTTTTGTGGCGGAGCCGGGCATGTTGATCGTCTTACTGATCGAGGCATGGACATGCTTCTGGAAGACTGCCTGCATCCGCACATGATCCCGCCAGGAGATGTCGAAAGCCGTCTTGAACAGCGCACGAAACTCTTGCGGGAGCCAGAGCAGATCCTGGATCGTCCCGGTCTCATGAACGTGGGCGATGACCTCGTCTTCTTTCTCTGCCTGCTCGTCTCCGGTAAGATTCATCTCCGCGAGAGTCCGGACAAGAGCGTCCCGGAAGACCGGGTTCACGATGATGAATGTCTTCCCCACTGTATTTTTCCGGGTGTATGCAAACGAAAAGACCGGCTCTATGCCGCTGGAGCAGCCCGCAAGAAGCGATATGGTTCCCGTAGGGGCAATGGTCGTCATCGAGGCGTTGCGGACAGGACAATCCTTCCAGACGCTCCCCTTCCACCCGGGGAACGTCCCTCGCTCTCCCGCGAGCCGGTGCGACTCGTCGACTGCCGTTTCGGTTATGAACTGCATGGTATGCTCGCACCAGCCCCTTCCCTCAGCAGAATCGTACGCAAGGCCAAGCATGAGCAGGGCATCGTGGACGCCCATAACACCGAGACCGATCTTCCGGGTTCTCTTCGTCGCCTCCTCGATCTGCGGTATCGGGTAGACGTTCCTGTCGATGACCTTATCGAGGAACCGAACGGCCATACGGGCGGTGCTCGCGAGCATCTCTTCGTCGAGTGCTCCCCCGCGTATGCAGGCGGCCAGGTTGATACTCCCGAGGACACAACTCTCATAGGGGAGAAGCGGCTGTTCACCACACGGATTTGTCGTATCGATCTCACCGAGTTGCGGGGTAGGATTGTGCCGGTTTATCTCATCGTAGAAGAGGATCCCAGGCTCGCCATTCTTCCAGATTCCTTCGACGATGGCGGTCCAGATCCGGCCGACCGTAACCGCTACGCCCAAGTAGGGGCGGGTGAGCCAGACCTCATCGAACCGACACGCCGCTACAAGGTTCATGAACTCATCGTTCACCATCACGGAGATGTTGAAGTTGGAGAGCTCACCCTCTGTCTGCTTTGCGGCGATGAACGGTAAGATGTCGGGATGCCAGACGTTGAGGATCCCCATGTTTGCCCCGCGACGGCGCCCCCCCTGTTTGATGGCATCGGTTGCCGCGTTGAAGACCCGCATGAAAGACACCGGCCCTGACGCAACCCCGTCGGTTGACCGGACAGGAGAGCCTTCCGGCCGGATATGGGAGAAGTTGTATCCGGTTCCACCACCGGTCTTGTGGATGATCGCCCCCAGTTTTATGGCGTCGAATATCCCCTCGATGGAGTCCGGGACCGGAAGGGTGAAGCAGGCGGAGAGCTGCCCGAGTTCGGTTCCGGCGTTCATGAGGGTGGGGGAGTTCGGAAGAAACCTCAGGGAAGTCATCGCCTCAAAAAAGGCGGCTTTCTCGGCCTCTTCATCGGCAAGTGCCGATGCTACGCGGCGGCAGATGTCTTCGAACGTCTTTTCTCCTCTCCGGAAGTAACGCGCCGAGAGGATGCTGTCAACGACGGGTGATGAGTTCATACAGGGATCAACTCTGCTCCGGTTTCGATCGAGATTTGGGGATGGGGCGATTGCATCTGCACAGGAGATCCGGAGTTACCCGTCCTCGGTCTGCAGGGCAGGGCAGAAGTTGCAGATCGAGAACGGGACCTCCTTTTCATGGTCGCGGATGAGACAGTAGAATGAACCGTTACGCTCCTCGACCCGGAACCCTCCCGGAAACGGCGTCCCCACCGGATGGCCCGGCCGGTCGAGCACGAACATCGTAAAAGCCGAGATCAGGTAGTAAAAGGCTCGGTGCCGGGGCGTAAAACGAAATGGGATCCGTTCTGTGGTTTCATCATACCGGAAGCACCCGTCGGAGATCATGTCGCAGAACTTAAGGAACGTTTCACGATCGGTTATCGGTTCGGTCATGGAGAGGAATCTGCCCGAACGATGCATGGCGAGAAGCTGGTGGTGAGCGCCGAATAACTGCTCGGTGATGTAGGGGCGGACCTTGCTCCGGTAAGGCTCGGGCAACCGGATCATCTCCGCGTATAACCTTCCCCCGAGGATCTGGAGATCACCGAGCGAGTAGCGGCCGACTTCCCCGGCGAGGATCAATCCGAGTTCGCCCTTCGTCATTGCGGCCGCCATTCGCCGGGCCATCTGCACGATTGCATCTGCTTCGTCCCCCGCTGTGGTCTTCAGGGGTGAAGATTTTATCTCCGTCGACATGGTGGATGTATGGGAGATCTGTGTCCGGGGATCGTTTATCTTATTCCCTCCATGCGGTAGCATGCATCCCCGGCGGCACGACGATCGGACCCCTTCCCTCATCATCGTGCTCCGCCGGCCCGGGGGCAGTCCCGGTCCGCTCGATGAGACCGACGGCATGGTGCCTCCCGGGTCTCGCTGCTCGTGACCCCCTTTACCCGTGCTCTCCACCCCACGACCGGAACTGTTCCCTCGGAGCGCAGGCCCGCTCGCGAGGGCGTGATCGGCTCAAGATACACCCACGGAGCGGACTGCGCCGGGAAGGGTATCCCCACCAGTCGACCGGGCGGCCGATACAGCCCCGTGAAGGCTCCGACACCGCCAACCTATATCGTCGCGCAAATCCCATTTATATAAACCTTTAACCATGATCACCAGAACAACAATTAAACAATATGCCCTCCTGGTCGCCGGACTCTTCTTCATGGGCTTCGGCATAAGCCTCATCACAAAGTCATACCTCGGGACATCGCCGATCTCGAGCATCCCGTACGTCCTCTGCCTGATATTTCCCATCTCTATCGGTACATTCGCCTTCTTACTCGGCGTCTTCTTCTTACTCCTCGAGATACTGATACTTGGAAAGGATTTCCCGAAGATACAGATCCTCCAGATCTTCGTGGGCCTGCTCCTCGGCGCCTCGATCGATCTCAGCATGCACCTGCTCTTCTTCGTTGAGCCTACCGTGTATGCCGGACAGATCGTCACGCTGCTCGCCGGCTGCGTCGCCCTGGCCCTCGGGGTCTACCTGGAGGTCTCTTCAAAGACGTTCGTCTATCCCGCCGATGCAATTGTGAAGATCATTGCAGATAAAGCCGGCAAAAAATTTGGATACACGAAGATTGCCTTCGACACGACACTCTGCTGCACTGCGGGATTGATCTCGTATGTTTCCTTTGGTACCCTGGAAGGCCTCGGGGAAGGAACTATAATCTCCGCGCTGCTTGTAGGCTATATCATCACGGCAATCAGCACCATATTCGTCTACCTTAACATCGGAAAGAACTCGAGTTCCACAAAGAATTAGACGGTGCGCGGAGACCCAAAATTCCGTTTTTCACTCATTCCCGGAAACCATGAGAACAAAGGATATCCGGGACCATCACCTGGTTCCAGGATCAATTCGGCCGCGCGTCCCGAACTGCCGTGACGCGGCGTCCCCTATCGACCCCGGGGATTACGCCGCCGCCTCGCCGGCCCTGATCCTTCCGCGGTCGCCAGCCACCGTCTCGGTGACACGCATGATGGCACCGACGTCCGGCGTCACCATACAGACAGGGAAGTAACCGAAGAGCGACGCATAGTCGATCTTGAGCGCCCGGCATCGGGCCATGTCCAGGGTTATCCTCTCGAGGTCTTCTGCCATCCCGGGGGTCACGGCGCCGCTCCGCGACGCCGATGCGAGGTCTTCAAGGGCCGGGAGCACCTCCTCGCGAATCGTCTCGATCCGGGACGATAGGAGGGAATGAACGAGCGACCGGCTGTAATCTCCCTGGAGGTGCCGCACGATGATCGTCTGCGTCAGAAAGATGAGGGCAAACATACCGGCCCCGAGCTCGGTCTCGGCCTCGGCTGATATGAAACTGGCGTAGGTCATCCCGGGGAGGACGATCGCCGCGATGGAGATGATCCCGGCAACAGTGGTCACGACGGCAACAGTGAGCGCGTACTTCAGCCCCTGGCTCCAGGCCTCGTTATATCGCTCTTTGATGCGTGACTGCATACCGAGAATCCCTGCAAAGAAGCCGCGCGAATACGGCTGTACATACACGATCGCGCCGTAGAAGACGATGATGGCGGCGGACTGGATGACGACGATCACAGCGGAGTACGGCGCGAACGCGCCGTTCAGGATCCAGCCGAGAAGTGCGAAGACCGAGGAGAGGGCAAAGAGCACGAGAAAGCCCGGGGCGAGGGGCTGGCAGTTGATGAAGAAGAGGTTCCAGCCGAGTTCATAGAGAGAGCTCCTCTGCTCTGTGAGTTGTCTGAGCATCTCTATCGCATCGGCAGGGACGGCGGCGCTCCTCTCGAGACTCTCCCATGAGATGATCGCTTCAAGGCTCTTCCTCTCGCGGTTCCTGAGATCGTTGAAGTACCTGACGTAGGACTTCAGGTCGCCGGTGTTGGTCGGGAGCAGGAGGAGGAAGGGATTGATCATCAGGAATATGAAGGACGCCATGATCCAGTAGAGGTAATACTCCCGGGTATACGCGAGTAAAAGCCCCAGATTGAGCAGGACCGCCGCTCCGAGGATGGGCGACGTATAACGAAGACTCCACTTCACCCCCTTCAGGGTCGCGAGGTCGTCCTCTGCCGTCTTGAGGATCTGCTCCGCCTCGGCCCGGGAGTATGCAAGCTTCTGCGAGAACTCGCCCGGCGAGATCACCGGGTTCTCTGCCACACTCTTCCTCCCGAACAGGTTCCCGTACGGCAGTTTCATTGATCATCATTTCTCCGGCATTATTCATAAAAAAGGGGTTTCTTCACCAGATGACCGGCCTCTCCCGGGCCTCCCGATAGAGCGCATCGCCGGGCTGGATCTCCGGGAATGCCTCATAGAACTCCGGGATGTTGAAGAGGACACCGTTTGTCCGGAACTTCTTCGGGGAATGGGGATCGGTCAGCACCTGGTTCCGGAGTGAGTCCTCCCGGTCGTTCGCACTCCAGATACGCGGCGCCGCGAGGAAGAACCGCCGGTCCGCTTCGGGGCCGTCCGAGAGGTTCTCCGTCTTCTTCCAGGCGTGGTAGGCGAGCGTCAGGCCCCCGAAGTCGGCGATGTTCTCGCCGAGGGTGAGGTTCCCGTTGACGTAGAGGCCGGGGAGGGCCTCGAACGCATCGTACTCGGCCACGAGCAGCGCCGTCTGGTTATTGAAGTTCGCGGCATCCTCTTTTGTCCACCAGTCCTTCAGGTTCCCGTCCTTATCATACTGCCGGCCCATGTCGTCGAAGCCGTGCGTCATCTCGTGCCCGATCACCCAGCCGAGAGCCGCGTAGTTGAAAGCGGGGTCTCTATCGGGATCGAAGATCGGCGGCTGGAGGATACCCGCAGGGAAGACCATCTCGTTTCTGGCCGGGTCGTAGTAGGCGTTGACCGTCTGCGGGGGCATAAACCAGACACCCCGGTCGACCGGCCCGCCTATCCGTTCAAGCCCTTCAGGCCCGTGGATGAAGGAGTGGGCCTCAGCAGCGCGGACGTTGCCCATGTACGAGTTGGAGAGGTTCAGATTGGTGTAGTCGGTCCGTTGGTCGGGATACGCGATCTTCTCCCCCATGGCGGCAAGCTTCTCGCGGGCCGCGGCCTTCGTCGGTTCGCTCATCCAGGTGAGGTCTGCGAGCCGCTCATCGAAAGTCTCCCGGATGGCGTGGAAGATATCCGACGCCATATCGCGGGTCCGGGGGTCCACGTATTCGGCGACGTATGCCTGGCCCACCAGGTCACCGAGGAGTTCGCTCTCCGTATTGACGACGCGCTGCCACCGCGGTTTCATCTCCGGGACGCCGTTGAGCGTCGTCTCGTAGAAGGCGAAATGTTCCTCTTCAAACGATGCGTTGAGGTAGGGGGACGCCTGGTCGATGAGCCGGTAGCGCAGGTAAACCTTCCAGTCCTCGACCGGGGCCTTCTCGAGCAGGGTACCGAGCCCCTCCGCGTAGCCCGGCTGGTAGACGTGCACCCGGCTCACCGGCCCGGAGCCCGGGATGGCGGCAAGGGTCTCCCACCCGATCGCGGGATACCGCTCCTCGAGTTCGGCAAGCGTATAGACGTTCGTGGTCTTCTGCAGGTCGCGGTTCTCCACCGCGCTGAGATGGGCCGCGGCAAGGGCCACTTCCATCGCATAGACAGTGTCCGCGCCGGCGCGAGCCTGTTCGTCCGGTTCGCCGCCGAGCGCCAGCACCCGGGCTATGTGCTCCCGGTAGGCCTCCTGTATCTCGAGGCTCTCCGTGTCGTTCCGGAGGTAGTAATCCCGGTCCGGCAGGCCGAGCCCCCCCTGGTAGAGGTAGGGGACCATCTCGGTGCTGTTCTCGGGGTTGGCTCCCGCCCCGTAGAAGTATACCGGAAAAAACCCTTCTTCCAGGAGAACGATCGTGGTTTCGGCCAGATCGGTACGGGAATCGATCGCATCGATCGCCGAAAGAAGTTCGGAGAGCCCGTCAAGCCCTTCCTGCTCGATCGTCCCGGTATCCATTGCGGATCGGTAGAACTGCCCGATGAGGGCCGTGTTCCGGTTCGCGTCCTGCGCCGTGAGGGCCGAAGCGTTCAGAAGAAGAGCATGGAGATCGTCGTCCACCCGGTCCTGGATCTCAGTGAGGGTCGTGTAATACTGTTTGTCGGCCGGAATGGGGTGCTCTGCAATCCATGCATCGTTCACGTAAGCGTAGAAGTCGTCGCCCGGCCGGACGGACTCGTTGAGGGCGAATCCATCGTCCGGGGCCTGCGATACGGCATCGGGGACCACCGTCCCGGCGGGGGCGGAGCACCCGGCGGCTCCGAGACAGGCGATCAGGAGAAGGGTCACGAGAAGGTGTTTCACAGAGAGCGTACCGCATTTGCGAAAATAAGGGTTTTGGTATCGTCGCGGCCACAAAGCGAGGAAAAAACCCTCACTCCTCCTCGCCGGCCGCCGCCGGGGCAACGGCCACAGGATACCCCCTCTCCGTCACGACGCCCGTCGTCTCGAGTTCCGGCCATTTGAGGACGGCACCGTCCGTATCCTTCAGCGGGACGGGCGGATGCGTCTTCTGCGTCAGCATCGAGACGACATACATCGCGCTCCCGGAGACGAGCGTCGGGCCGAAGGTGAAGAAGATCGTCCACTCGTTGTCCGGAGGGACGAGGGTCAGCGTTCCCCGCTGCACCGAGAGGATGACGGCTCCCGCGATCGTCGTGAGGAAGCCGCCCGCCATCGAGGCGATGGCGCCGGGTGCGTTCGCCCGCTTCCAGAAGAGCCCGCAGACGAGCGCCCAGAAGAGGCAGGCGAAGAGCAGGGTGAACCCGAAGATCATCAGGTCGTAGAGGCCGGGCGCAACGAAACTGATCCCGATGCTGAAGAGTCCGATACCGACGACGAGCGATCGGGTGAGCCGTAGCACGGCTTTATTGTCCGTGACGCCGTCGGAGACCGAGCCGCGAAGGAAGACGGTCGAGATCGCAGCGGCCGCCGCGAAGATCGCGGAGCTCGCCGTGGACATGATCGCCGCCATCAGGGAAGCGATGAAGATGGCCATCATCCAGGGAGGGAGCAGCGTCTTTGCAAGGAAAGGCACGAGCAGTTCGGGGTCCTCGGCAAGAATAGCCCCGTCGATCAGGCCGGTGCTGACCATCACGATCCCGAGCAGGCCGATGAAGATCGGACCGATGCCGGCAACCCAGTACAGTATGGCGCCGAGGAAAAGGCCTCTTCTTGCCGTCCGGTCGTCACGGACGCAGAAGACCCGCTGCGAGATGTCGAGCGACGCGAGGCTGCCGAGCCCCATGCCGCACCACGCGGCAAGCCAGGCCATGACGCCGGTGACCGTCCAGCCGAGGCCGCTCGGAGAGTTGTTGCTGGGGAGCATCGACCAGAAGTCGGTCGGGGTGTTTGCCGCGATCACATCCATCCCGCCGGCGTATGCGACGCCCGTCGGTATCAGGACGACGAGCCCGAGAAGGATGAGCACCATCTGGATGTTGTCGGTGATGATGACGGCGAGCATGCCGCCGAGGTAGGTGTAGGTGATCACGATCAGCCCCGCGACGAAGGCGCTCTCGTTGCCGGGAAGGCCGACGAGGACGGTGAGGATCTTGCTGATGGCGAGGATCTGCACCGAGGTCCAGAAGATGAGCGTGGGGACGGAGAGGAAGGAGGCGAGATATGCTCCCCGCGCCCCGTACCGCAGGTAATACATCTCGCTGAGAGACGCGATCTTCATCTGCCGCAAGATGGTCACGAAGAAGGCCGCCATCAGAAGGAGCGTGATACCCGAGGCCCACGGGTCCGCGATGGTGGCGAGCAGGTGCCCCCCGTAGGCCGCACCGGAGCCGCCAAGAAGCGTCCCGCCGCCCCAGAATGTGGCAAACAGCGTCCCGCCGATGAGGAGGGGGCCGACATTTCTGTTGGCGACCAGGTACCCCTTCGACGTCTCGACGCCGCCGCGGCGCTGGACGATGAAACCGATGGCAAGCATCGATGCGAGGTACAGCAGGATAATCAGGAGTTCAAGGGTCATCCGTCAACCAGTACAGATTTTCTTCCGGCATTTTGAGGATTTCGAAATGTATCACCGCCTATTGCGGGAAAACTCCCGAAAAATCCGGATAAATGAAGCGTTACGGGAATTTGGGCTTGCTCGGGCATTACGTCCGATATTGGAGAGGACAGAGAATGAAGTATGCAGAGAATCGAAGATCCGGTGCAATCCTGCCGGAGGGCCCGGATGAAGAGATGGGATCTCCGCCGTCCCGATAGAGAGCACGCGGGAAGACCTGAACGGTGTATCCACAGGGAGACTTTGAAGGGCCCGGTCCCGGGTTTGCTGTACCAAAAATTAGAGGATATTATGCGGTATTGTCCCGGTGCAGGGTCAGGGCGCCCGCCACCGTTGCCGTATCACCGCCCGGGTTCGTCCAGGCGATGAAGAGGGTATCCGGATCGGCCAGGGACCCCGTCGCCCACCCTCCCGGCTGGTCGATGAACGATATGGTCTCTTTGTTGGGATCAAATATGCCTACAAACGTCTGGTTCTTCACCGTTCCGTCCGGCAGGGAGAAGACCTTGAACCCGTTGATGACCCGGCCGTCCTGCGCGGTGACCACCCACGTGTTCTCGCCGGCGGGCACCTTCTCGACCGTCTCGTTCAGGAAGTACACGGCTCCGTCGTCCGCTCTCCAGGTCCCGATCATCTCCGGATAACCGGCGAGGGCCGCCGCAGGCAGATCGAGGGGTCCCGTGTATATTCCGGAGCCAAGCCACCAGTCCTCATCCACCTGCACCGCGTACGCTAGTTTCGACTCAAGCGTCCGGTCACGCGTGGGGTTGATGTATGCGATCCGGTGGAAACCGTCCCCGTTCCTGACCGCATCGTTCATCTCCGCAAGGAAGATCCCCACGCCCCCCTCGGTCTCGTTTAAGCGGTTGACGCCGACCTTCTCCGGGTTGACCGGGTGGGCGAGGGTGGTGCCGTTGAAGTCGTACGCGTAGATGTAGAGCTCGCCTTGAACGAATGACCCGTTCGGGTCGTTGAACTCGGCAAGTGCGGCCTCTTTGCCGTTCTCTTTCACATAGGCAACCGCGCTCTCGACGAAGGCGACGAGCGTCTCGTTCGAGGTGTACTGCACCTCCGGTACGGTGGTGTTCTCCGGTGTCGAGAGAGCGGCACCGGACCCGCTCTGCATGCAACCGGCCGAGATCAGCGACAGGCCAAGAAGAAGCATGACTGTGAATGAAATCGCGATAGATCTCATTCTTCTAGGTTGGTTTCGCCTGCATATAGGATTTGCCGGCAGGCTGGTTCCCGATAGCCGCGTTCCGGCCGCCCACCCCTCCGGAAGCGCCGGGGCGGCGAGCCCGCGGATCTACCTTCCTCCCGCCCCGCTCGCCGCCCGCTCCGTCAGCCACGAATAGAACTTCCGGTGCCAGAACGGCACGTCGACCGGCCGGGAGATCGACTGCCAGGCTGCCCACATCACCCGTTCGGAGAGACTCTGCCACTCGCCCGCCCGTCTGGCCATATCATCTGCCGGTTGCCCGATCGCGTGCAGGATTTCGTGCCAGATCCGGAGGATGAGCGCCTCATCATCCGTATCCTCGCGCGTGACGCGGATGCTCGCTCGGTTCTGCATCCCGCCCCCGAGGGCGCGGGCGGGGATCGCATCATCGAAGACATAGACGGTCCCATCGGGGACCGGGAAGGGGAACCCTTTCCACATCGGGTCCTTCTGGTCGAAGTAGCGGACTTCCGGGGTGCCGGTCCGAACCGTGAACTCAAAGAGCGGCGGGATGAGCCGCAGGTGCGGTTCAAGCCTCTGCCGCAGTGCTTCGGTCTTGAAGAAGAGGTCGAAGTGAGGCATCGGGGCCGCATTGGCGCAGGGGCTGATAAATCATGGGGTCGGGAAGCCGCCCTCGTCACGGTGCGGTTCTACGAGGTCCCTCCGGACCCGCCTCCTGCCGCTCGTCGATCCAGGCCCGGGTCCAGGTCCGGAGGTCGCTGATGCTGGCGGACCCCTGCCGACTGCGCATCTCCCGGAGGTGGTCCTCAAGTTCGTCGGCCAGCGAGAAGATCAACTCCTCGGATGCTTCTTCCGATAACGGCCCTTTCGCCCGCAGGCGGGCAGCGCCCAGGTCGAGAAAGTGTTGCAACTCGCCTGTTGCCTCGAGGATCGTGGTGAGATCCAGTCTGACAGTAGGCTCCATGAAGAGGGGATTAACGCACGCAGTACATAATCCCATCCATTTGTTCCTGAGTCCGCAGCAGGCCCCTTTCAACAAATAAGCACTAACCTTCTCGAAAAAGGCCTCAGGAGTTCACCTGCTCCCTATCAGGCAGGGTCGGATTCGGTGAATCTGTTGCGTACGGGCACAATCATTTTAAGGAGGCCCGGCACTCACTGCACGCCACCTGAGGCGGGGGTACCCATCCGGATCTCAGGAGGCGATGGAGATGAAGAAGATGCAGGAACGTTCAGAGGTAGTTCTGGAACGCAGGACACGGACAGCCGGGGAAGAGTGGTTTATGTCGGCCGACGATATCCTGGATAAAAAAGTGATCAACCCGCAGGGAGACGACCTCGGGGGGATATCGGACATGCGAATCTCCTTCCCCGAGGGAAAGGTGCAGTACCTGGTGCTCAAGTATGGGGGCATGCTCGGTGTGGGGGCAAAGCGATTCGCCGTCCCGCCAGAGGCCGTGATCTACCGTCCCGGGGACGATAACTTCGTCGTGAACATCGACAAACAGCGGCTGGACGACGAGCAGGGCTTCGACGAGGACAACTGGCCCCGGGAAGCGGACTTTGGCCTGATCCAGTCGGCCGGGGCCATGACGCCGCCGAGCCGGGAGGAGGTGGAGGCCGTGAAGCAAACGGAAACCCCGCCGCCGGAGGTCGTCACGACGGAGCGGGTCGAGACGCGGCCCAGGCGGAGATAATCCGAAACGGGAGAGTTTCCCGGGCGGCAACATCTCTTTCCGGCAGGCTCGGGAGCCTGCCTCCTCGCCGCCAGGGCAGAGCGCCGGGGGGGCAACCGCAAGGATGATTACGCAAAAGGATGAACTGGCGGCATCGTGCCTCCCATACCCGCATCCGCAGGCGGTCCGGCGCCGCGCGAAACGCCGGCCGATGGTGGAACTCTCAGGCTATGGCAGGTCGTCCTCATCGCCATAGTCGCCATTGTCTTCACCGTCGTCTACCTGGAGATCTACGGGCTGCTCAACCACCTCATCTGGTTCGAGGAGGGCGTCCTGAAACCACCCCGCTGGGCGATCCCCGTCGGTGTCCTCACGTTCTCGCTCCTTGTCGGCCTCTGCCGGAGATACCTCCGCGCACCGACCGTGATCCACGGCGGGTTCACGGAGTCGCTCAAGGGCGGGGGTGAGAAACCTGACTATCGGACCTTCCCCGGCGCCTTCCTCTCTTCGCTCTTCTCTCTCCTCTCCGGGGCAAGCGTCGGCCCCGAAGGGGTCATCACCGTCCTCATCGGCTACATATCGTCCTACACCCGGGATAGACTGAAGATCGGCTCCCCGGCCGCCGCACTCGGGTTTGACGTCGCAGCCCTCGCCTCGGCCTTCAACGGCATCGTCGGTAACGTCCTCTTCACGGGGATATTCGCCACCGAGTTCCAGGTCGGCGGCAGTAAGGACGCCTTCCGGCTCCTCACCTGGAACCTGCTCGCCGGCACCATCGGCTACCTCTTCTACCTGCTCCTCGGGCTCCCCTCGTTCGCCCGGAGCATCCCGTTTGAGCCGATCGGCGGACTGAACCTCGCCTACATCCTCTACGCGGTCGCCCTCGGCATCCTCGGGGCGCTGCTCGCGGTCTTTATGGGGCTCTCCATGCAGGCCGCAGGATCGGTCATGGAGAGGGTGTTTGGGGATGCGGTCATCCTCAGGGTCCTCGCCGCAGGGGTGATCATCGCGTGCATCGGCTACTTCATCCCTGAAATACTCTTCTCCGGGGAGGGACAGATCGGCGGGATCCTCGCCGACCCTGCCCGGTTCGGGGTTGAAATGCTTCTTTTCATGGCAATCCTGAAGATCCTCCTGCTTGCGCTCTCGTTTAAGAGCGGGTATCTCGGCGGCCCGATCTTCCCGGTCATCTTCTCGTCCACGCTTGTAGGGCTCGCCCTGAACCTGCTCTTTCCGGGCATACCGGTCTCTATCTTCGTGCTCTGTATCGAGGTCGCCGCCATCACCCTGGCGCTCGGGGCACCCCTGACCGCCATCCTTCTCGTCGTGGTCGTGGGCACGGCCGACCAGAACATGATCGTGCTCCTCGTGATCTCCGCCGTCACCGCCATGTTCATCGGTGCCGCCGTGAAGGAGCGGTCGGCGTAGGTCCGCCCTGCACAAGATTTTTATACTTCGGAATCATGACGTCGACCGTCTATCCTGGTGTGTCGGGATGCGGCAACGAGGGGGGAGGAGCATGCAGTTCATAAACATATTCACCTGGGAGCCCGGGAAGACGGCCGAGATCATGGAGGCGCGGGCCAGGGAGGAGATACCGGAAGGGGTGACCGTGATCAACGAGTGGGTCGACCTCGTGGGGAACACGGTCTTCCGGCTGATCGAGACGGACGATCCCGTCGCCCTCATGAGGCTCAGTCTTCCCTGGGGCGACCTCGGCTACGGGGAGATGCACCCGGTCATGGAATCAAAAAAAGCATTATCGATCCTGAAGGGATGAGAGGGGGTCTTATACCCCCTCCCCCAGCCTTCCTGACCGGACCGGGACCATGTAGGGTGCCGAAAGGTCCCGTTTGACGACCGCCTTGATGCCGTAGACTGTCCGGAGCATCTCCTCCGTGAGCACCTCTTCCGGCGCCCCGTAGCCGTAGACCGACCCGGCCGAGAGAACGAGCAGGCGGTGGCAGTAGGTGGCGGCGAGGTTCAGGTCATGGAGCGCGATGACGACGGCAAGCCCCCTCTCTTCAGCAAGCCCGGAGAGGACCTCCATGGCGGCCATCTGGTGGCAGACATCCAGGTTGCTCGTCGGTTCGTCGAGGAGGATCACCCCGGTCTCCTGCACAAGCGCCCGGGCGATCATCACCCGCTGGCGCTCCCCGCCAGAGAGCTGTCCGACCTGCCGGAGGGCGAGGCCCCGGAGGTCGAGGAGGTCGAGCGCCTCCGCCACCTTCTCCTCGTCCTCAGGACTCACCGTCCAGTTCAGGTACGGCCGCCTCCCCATCAGAACCGTCTCAAAGACCGTCGACGACGTATGGTTCCCGGCCGACTGCGGCACGTAGGCCATCGCCCGGGCGACCTCGCGGCGGTGCATCGTGCGGATCTCCCGGCCCGAAAGAAGCACTCTTCCCCCCCGCGGAGTGAGCATGCCGTCGACACACCGGATGAGGGTCGTCTTCCCGCACCCATTCGGCCCGACGAGGCCGAGGACCTCGCCGGCGGCGACCGGGAAGGTGATCCCACGAAGCACCTCCCGGTCACGGTAGGCAAACGAGAGGTCTTCGACCGAGAGCCGCGATGTCATCAGGCATCCCTCCGCCGGAGAAAGAGGTAGATGAAGAACGGCACGCCGAGGAACGCGGTCACGATCCCGACGGGGAGGATCTGCGGCGCAAGGACGCTCCGCGCGATGCTGTCGGCGGCAAGAAGGAGAAGCGCCCCCACGAGGCCGGAAGCCGGGAGAAGCGTGCGGAAATCCCCGCCGATGACCATCCGGGTGATGTGCGGGGCGACGAGCCCGATAAACCCAATCGTTCCGGTGAAGCAGATGATCACCGCGGTGATCAGGGAGGCGATCACCATGAAGAGGATCATCGAACGCTCCACGGGCACCCCGAGACTGGCCGCCACCTCGTCCCCTTCGGCGAGGGCGTTGAGGTCCCAGGCCCGGTAGAGGAGGTAGGGGACGGTGCAGGCGAGGACGAGACTGACGATCCCGAGTTTCGGCCAGGTAGACTTGTCGACCGAGCCGAACGTCCAGAAGACCACCGCCTGGAGCTGCTCTGCGCTGCCGACGTACTGGAGGAGCGACGTCACCGCCGAGAAGAGGTACATGACGGCGATACCGGCAAGGACCATCGTCTCAGAGCCGATCCCCCGGTAGCGGGCCATCCCGTAGATGGCGAGCGCGGCAAGCAGGGCGAAGAGGAAGGCGTTCGCGATGACGAGGTATTCCCCACCGACGACCCCGGCACCGAGGACGATCGCGATCGAGGCGCCGGTGGTGGCGGCCGAGGCGATCCCGAGGGTGAACGGGCTCGCGAGCGGGTTCCGGAGGATGCCCTGCATCACCGAGCCCGCTATAGCGAGTCCGAACCCGGCCAGGACCGCGAAGAGCACCCGGTGGAGACGGTAGTCCCAGATGATGGTCTTCGTGAGATCCGGGGCGCTGAAGACCCCGGGGAAGAGGCCGGCCAGGATCGCGAGGTAGGACTCGCCCACGGTGAAGTCGGCGGACCCGAGCGTGACCGCGACGCCGATGAGGATGAGGAGGGCGGCAAGGAGGCCGCCGATGAAGAGGGCCCGGGTCTTCTTCAGCCGGGCATACCCGGTCTGGATGACGACGTTCTGTTCCATGGCTCCACCGGTCATGGGTAGACGAACGTCCCCTCCGACGCGAGGTCGAAGTCGATACCCTGGAACTCGGTGAGGTATCGCTGGTGGATGGCGTGCGGGTCGAGATCGGCGAACCGGTCGGGGTAGAACCACTTCGCGAGATAGGCGGTCCCGATGAAGTGCTGGGCGCCGCCGAGGATGTCGGAGTGGATGACGTGGACGCGGTCGTCCTTCACCGCAGAGATGCCCGACCAGCCGGGCCGGCCGAGCATGCCAGCCCGGGTGGCGTCGAGCGCGGCGATGTCGTGCCCGGCATACCCGCCGGCGGCCAGGCCCTGCCCGGCCAGTTTCACGATGACCTCCGGGTCCGCGACGAGGATTGCCTCGGGGTCGACGACGGGATACTCGGCGGTCCCGGTGGCGAAGGGGTTCATTCCGCCGGCTATCCGGGTCTTCTCGTTGTACCCCGCACTGGCCGCAACAGTCGTGTAATCGAACCAGTACTCGAAGTAGACCCGGGTCTTCTCATCGTCCGGGATATCGGCCGTGCCGTCCCGGATCCGGTCCATCGTCGATTCGTAGAAGGACGCAAACGCTTCGCCTTCGTCCTCGCGGCCGGCGATCGTGGCGATCGTGCGGATCTCGCCCGGGTAGGTCGCGGGCTTGAAGCAGTCGAACCGGAAGACCCGAACGCCGGGGCTGCTCGCCTCGAGCCGCTTCTGGATATCGTCGCATGCCGCGGTGCTGATCGTCGCGTAGAGGAAGACGGCGTCCGGCCGGACGGTGAGAACCTTCTCCATATCGGGGGACCAGATCGACCCGACGTTTACCGTACCCCGGCACTCGGGGAAGAAAGTCTCCTTTCCGTGGCTGTATTTATCGACGGCGACGACGTTTTCCATATCAAACCCTATCGAGCGCAGCGTCTCAAGGGACTCGCCGCTGAAGGTCACCACCCGGCGCAGGGGACGGTAGAGGGTCACCGTCTGCCCGGTCGAGTCGGTGACTTCGAGGGGTTTCCCGTCCCAGTGGGTGTAGACCCAGGCGGCGTCCCGGACATCGGTCCGGCTGAGGTCTCCCGCCCCGCCCATATAGGCCGAATCGAGGTAGGTGAGCGCTGCACCGACATACTCTGCGGAAGTGAGCAATCCGTCGCCGTCGGCGTCGCCGGGGATACTCTCTGCCGCCGCCGGGGCGGCGACGAGCAGGAGGAGGAGCGCGAAGGCGAGGAGGGGCCAGCGTCTCATCGGCGACCACCCCACCCTGCCGCGATGAGGAGGCCGGCGACCGCCGCTCCGGCCGCAAACGGTGAGGCGGCCTCCTGCGCCGCGGGGAGGGCGGGATACGCTCCGCCGCTCTCCGCCACGGTCTCGATGCCGTCCACCGCGACGTGCGAGGCAGCGACGGCGCCGTCAGACTCACCGAGGAAGTCCTCCCATGTCCCGGTGAGATCCCCGCTCCCGGTTGCCGGGGCCCGGACAGAGTAGGTGATCCGGGTCTCGTTCATCACCGCAAACCCGGCCTGCTGCCCCCGGACGAGGACCCGGTCGTCAGGGTGGTCGGTCCCCGCGAAGGCGTAGCCGGCAGGCAGGGTCTCGACCACCCCGCCGAGGGCCATCCCTTCGAGCGAGAGCGAGACCTCGAAGACCTCCCCGGCCCCCGGCTCGGTCGTAGAGAGCGTCCGGGCGACCGATGCGCCGGACACGGCGACCGGGACGATCATGAGCAGGAGGGCGATGCAGAAGAGACGGTTCGCCGGGATACGCAACATGGGTTTTCTGTTGTCGATCGGGTAATATGAATATTTCGTATTGTGCTAACAAGTCTGAAAATCGGGTGATTTAGAGGATATCGGGATGCTGCCCCGTGACATATGAATGACGTCCGGCCGCTCACGACCCCTCCGGCTCCCCGGCAAGAAAGCGACGCACCTCCTCTCCCGTATAGCCGGACGATTCCCCGGTCAGTGTCTCCACGTCGACGCGGATCACGACCACCCCCCGGAGCGCCGCCCCGGGATAGGACCAGTCCCCGCCCCCGGCGTACTTCTCCATGAACCGGTCGAGGACCCGGCTCTTCTCGCCCGGGTTCGTGACGAACGACGCCGTGCCGGTCCCGATGACGGAGATATACCGCATCGAAAAGTCGCAGGCCCTCTCGGCACGCACGAGTTCCACGCCGGTCTCGGCCTCAAAGCAGACCCGGTTGTTCCGCGCGAGGATATCGATCTTTCTCCCCTCGCATGCCGAATGGAGGTAAAGGCTTCTTTCGGCGTAGACGAAGTTCACCGGCACCACGTAGGGCTCATCGCCGTCGGCAAGCCCGATCCTGCAGACGAACACCTCGCGGAGGACCGCGGAGAGGAGGGCCGGGTCGGTGATCTCCTTCTCCTTTCGCCGCATTGCCTACACCATCCCCTGCAGCCCCATCGCGACGAGCAGCATCGCCGACGCTGCCGAGAGTACGAAGATCGTCACCGCCCAGACGACGACGAACGCAATGATCGCGAGCGGACTCGTCTCCTGGTAGGGGACGAGCCCCTCGTTCATTCCTTTCGCCGTCCGGTAGGCATCGTAGACGCCCCAGAGCCAGACTGCCACGCCCGGCACGATCAGGAGGAAGAGGCCGAAGAGGCTCCCGAACAGCACCAGGACGCCCCGTGCGAACTGGCCGTTGTAGGCCTGGCCAAGGCCGTTGAAGAGAAACGAGAGCCCCGCGGCCACCGCCGGGTTCTTCTTCTTTTCCCGGCGGGAGACCTCCGCCGCCGTTATAGCGTCCCTGAGCGAGACCGGTTCTGCCGCATCACCGTGCAT
>NZ_JAVBWL010000008.1:0-59852 GCF_036677455.1 Methanoculleus sp.
TGACGTTCGCGATGATCTTCTCGATGCCGAGGTTCTCGGTCTTACAGGACCCGGCGATTGCCGCTCCGGCATCGCAGATGCCCTGCTCGTCGAGGTGGGATCCCATGGTGACGACAGCGACGCAACTCTGTGCATCTCCCGTGTGGAAGTCGCCCTGAACGATCGGCCATCCGCTGGCCGGTGATTTCTTTTCAACCATGTCCTTCACCTCACAGCAGTCCTAATACGACGACACCAGCAACCAGAAGGCCGATTGCCATGCCATACCAGAATGCGGTCACGCCTCCGGCGATGTTGAGAACTCCCTCCCTGTTCGGGAATGATGCCAGGAAGTTGCCCTCCCCGGAGAGCATACCGACCAGGTCGTCGGTGATCTTCTCGAGTTCTGCTACCTGTTCGAGCACGGGGGTGTACGAAACACCGGCGGTGGTGACGACGCCGACCAGCGGGTCGACAACCAGCCCGTACTCGGGCAGTACCTGGATGTATGCCATCTAGGCACCTCCCTTGGGCTCCAGGATCGGCTGCGCATCAAGCCACGCGTAGGCGTCACGCTTCGAGAGCGCGATGTACTGCACGTAGGTGTAGATCCACCCGATGAGTGAGACCAGCAGAGAGATGAGGGCCGGTATGAACGCGATGAACGCAAACGATATGATCGCAATGGGGATCATGGAGAGGAACCCGCACTCTGCGGCGAGCGTCAGCGTCCGGTCCTGCTTCTCCCCCGGCCCGAGACAGGCGTTGAAGGAGTGCTGGATGGCGATGGCGCCGAGCATGAAGATAACGGCGATGATGCTGCCGCCGACGAGGGAGAACTCATAGGTTGTGACAGCGAATCCGAGGATCGCGATCTCGCCGGTGATCATGCCGAGGAACTCGAACGTTCCGCAGGCCATCGCCGAGAGACCGAGGATGGTCATCGCGCCGACGATCGCAAGTTCCGTCAGGGATACGATCATGACCGGGATATCCATCCGGACCACGTGGTTCGCCAATACCCCGGCGACTGCACCGATGATCGCAGCGACGATGAGCGTCACGATGGGCGCAGCGATGCCGGTCGTCGCCCCGAAGAGCGCGCCGATAACACCGGACCCGAGCGCGATCATACCCGCCGACGGGACGCCGGTACCGAGACCGTAACTGCAGAGGTGCTTGATTGTGTCGGTACCCCAGAGGAGTGCGACCACGGCAGCAAGCCCGCCGAAGAACGAGAAGTACTCGGTGTTGGTGATCGTGTTCAGGTATGTCAGGTAGACGAGGACGAGCGATCCCACGAGGCCGTAGATCAGGATCTGGTTGTGCGGGATGCCGCCCCCTGCTCCTGCTTCAACTTTCACTGACATTTAGAATACCCCCACCAGTTCGAGCAGTGCGATCGAGAAGAAGCCTGCAACAGCGGATGCCACGGCGGCGGCAATGACCGCTCTCGGGAACCGCTTGAACTTGGGGTCGTGCGGCCCTTCGATCGTACCGGTGATGTTGTACGCAGCGAGGACGGCGTTCATCAGGAACATACCGACCGCGAAGATACCGGCAAGCGAGATGGCGACGGGCGCGATCTGCTCGACCGTTGCGTTCAGGATGACCGGGAGTTGCGCCTGGTAGATATCGAGGAGCTCGAGGTAGATGAGCGTTCCGCCGAGACCACCGAGTGCGCCGCCGATGACGCCGCCAACCCAGGAGATGAACGGGAGGCCGTGCCCCTCGGTACCCTGGCTCTTATACTCGGGGAAGGTGTCGCCGGTGATCGGGTCCTTTGCGACCTTACCGGAAGCTGCCGGGATACCCATGCCGAAGACGTAAATGACGTTGACCATCGTACAGGTGACCGCCATCAGCAGCCCGCCGCCGATCGCACCGCCAGCGAGGGCGATGGGAAGTCCGAATGGGGCGGCCCATGCGCCACCGAAGAGTCCGGCAAGGCCGGCACCGGCGGCAAGCATCGCGACACCGGTCGCAATACCTGGTGCCTGTCCCATTGCAGCGGGGGCACCGCCGACCGGGACGAAGTGGACGCCGAACCCGACCAGGACACCGCCGATGATGATACCGACGAGCGCGATCAGTCCAGCCATCTGTGCGAAGAAGAAGGCAAGCACAAGTGCGATGATGATAAGTACAATGCTGATAGCGATGCCCATTCCCGTCGGGGACTGGACACCTCCAGTCTGTTTAGGTCCACCGAGTGCGCTCATGATGATGCCTCCTCAGGGGCCGTGTAGGGTCCGAAAGTCTTCCTTGCCCAGACCTCGATGTAACGGTCAATGATGGCAAAGATCAGGATGATAACGATACCGATGATGACCGCTCCCCATCCGGCGGCGAGCGGCTCGAAGACAACGGTACGCCAGAGTTCGAAGAAGACGATCAGGCCAAAGCAGATCCCCGATGCGGGACCGCCGAGTTTGGCGCTGAAGAAACCGTTGTCGAGCGAGTTCCGCTGGCCGGCTTCGGCGTAGCGGACGATGTTACCGGACGCGGAGATCGGAACACCAGCTCCGAATTTCTGCTCCTGGTACTGCCGCTCCTTTCCGTAGAACGGGTTACCGGTCGCAGACCCGGCTGCACCGAGCGCGATACCCCACACGAGGCCCAGCAGCGGGAGTGGGAAGGGGTGGCCGAGCGCGCTGATCATCAGGTGACACATCGCGACGGTGGCAAAGATAGCTACGAACGCGTGCGCCATGGTCACGGTCGTCATCGACTTCAAGATGTCGATATAGACCGGCTGTCCAAACTTAGCGAGACTTGCAGTACGGCCGAGATATGCGGTCGTTGCATAGACGCCCTGCACGAAGACCGCGAGAGCGCTCCCGAGCACAATTGCAAGTATCGGGTTTATCTGCATCGCCATGAATGCCCAGGCAAGGCCTGCACCCAGAGTAACCCATAAGCCGTACGCTGGGGGTTCACCGGCAATCGCCTTGTTAAAGATGCGGTGAATATATCCCATTTGCGGAGCAAGCTGAACCTGTGAGTTCGGGTCACCCTGTGATCCGATGTCAGATTCAACGTCTTCCGCAGCGCCGGCGACGGTTGCAAGAGCACCTGCCAATGCTGTAATGCCGATGCCAAATACGATCTCTTCCATTCAGCACCCTCCTCTGATGCGCATTGCGCCAGAGTATAAGTTCAAAACCTTTTTGGTTCATTTAACAGTTGTTTATGACTTAATTAAAGGTTTCGAAAAGTTGCGCCGATATCGCAATGAAATGTAAAAATTCGTCTGGAATACCCGTATTAGACATATGTGGTTACACTAGGGAAAAAAAAGTTGAGTTAGGATTACCGCGCCGGGATGATGAGGGAGCGCTCGCCGGCGGGCATGAACTCGCGGATTGCACCCTTCGCGAACTCGCGGCGGGGTTCGGCGAAGTCGAACTTCAGCGCCGGGTCGGCGAAGCAGATCTTCACCCGCGGGTCGAAGCACCACGCGTCGCCACGGCCGTAGTGGGCACCACCGGTGATCGCGGCGTACTCGCCCTGGTGACCGACGTTCATCGCGTAGTTCGGGTAGTTCGGACCACGGACCTCGCCGATCGCGCCCTCGTCTCCACGGATGGAGAGGGAGTTCGCGGAACCGCACTGGTCCTGGAGGTCGTAGCCGAAGAAGCCGAGACGCGACCATCCGTCCTTGTGCAGGAGCATGCAGAGGTACCAGGCGTTCAGGCCGGCGTTGGAGTTTCCGGTCGCGATGGAGGTCGACAGACCGCAGGCGGCGGCAAGCACACCGGCACGCTGGGACCCGCCGAAGTGGTCCTCCATCATGGTCGGGAACTGCTCGTACTGCTCCATGCCGTTGAGGGCGACCTCGGTCGCGATGTCGTTGACGATGTCGTAGGTCGGCTTGACCTTGTCGTTCGGGCTCGGGTTCTTCCAGTCGACCTTGTACTTGTCCTTGATGTAGTCCATACCGTAGTAGGTGAACTCATCGAGGATGTTGTCGGTGTAGGCCGCGGTCGCGTACTGGGTGAATCCGACACCGCCGGACATGTAGGAGCCGAGCCAGATCTGGTCGTAGAGCATGGTTCCGGCGCCGACAACCTCGAGGGAGGCCCGGGCGGGGTCGTTGGGGTACTTCCGGTTCGCCTGAACGATATCCGAGAAGAGACCGAATGCAAGGCCACCGGGCTCGTTCGGGCCACGGGCACGCCGGGCGGGCAGGTGGGACGCCATCTGGATGACACCCGCGTGCTTCGCGGCGTAGGAGAGGTCGGCGACGGCTGCTTCGCCGGCGCACATGCGGTAGGCGCCGATGAAGGACATACCGATCTGCATCGCAGACCACCGGGAGGTCGTTCCACCGTCGCAGGTCCGGACGACTGAGGTCGGGATGTGGATTGCCTGCCAGAGGGACTTTCCGACGGCGGCGGAGAGAGCCTCGGCCTGCTTGGCGGGGAAGGCCTTCTCGACGTCGATGACGAACTGGGGTTCGATATCGTCGGCAAGTTCCTGGTCGCCGGTGAAGACCTTGACGTAACAGTCGTCGACGAGGCCGGGGTGAGTCTCGACCATGTGTTCCTGGACGACGGCCGCGCCGGGCATGGCGTGGTTCAGCACGTGCAGGTACTCGTTGATCGTCTCGGGGGTGACTTCCTTGCCCAGACGCTTCTGCAGGGTCTGGTGAGCGAGGTCCATGTTGACGATGACAGTCCGCCGGATGTCGTCCCACATCTGCTGCATCGCAGCGTTGTTGACGAAGTGCAGGTCGTCGCCCTCCACAAAGACTCCGGTGCCGCTGACCTCGTAGGTCATCAGCTGGCGCTGGCCGAGCGGGATACCGCCAAGGTGGCAGCGCACGGGGTCATACATGGATATGTTGCGCTCCATCTCGATGGCACGGCTGGCCTTTACGAACTCCTCCTTGCGGGGGGACTGGTGGTAGCCGTTGAACTTGTAGAACTCGGTGTTCTCGGCCTCGACATCCTGTCCCTGGAACTTCTCCTTGAGGGACTTCAGGAACAGCTTCTGGGTTCTCTCAATCTTTGCCATCTTCATGCCTCCTTCGGAAGGAACCCGTATTTCGTTCTCAGCGTGTGGATACGCTGGACGTACTCGATATACTCCTTGTCGTCACGGTACTTGACATCGCCAAGCGAGTGGAAGATCGTCGTGTTGGCCTTGAGCCACTTCTCATCGAGCGGCTTGCCGATGGCAACCGCACGGTCGAGCGGCTCGCCGATCTGGTTCTTGACGTAGCGGACGACGCCATCCTCACCGAGGACGCTCCTCTGAAGCATATCGAACATCATGCCGTTCTCGGCAAGACGAAGCGAGTGGCCGTGCACGGTCGCACCGCGGATGCCGGTACGGGCCGCATCGAGGAGGTTGTTGTTGATGAGTTCCTTTGAGTACTTCTCGAGGTCACGCTCGCGGCACTCGACGATCTGACGACCGGAGAGCGTGCCGGGGTCGATGCCACGGAAGCGGTAGCACTCGGTGTATGTCCGCTGGTAGGGGTGGCAGGGCGCAAAGAGCATCGAGTCCGTGAACTGGATGTAGCGGACACGATCGCCGGCCTTGGCACCGTCGGTCGGGGTTACAATCTTCCTGATGGGACAGTCGGGCTCCTGCTGCTCGGCGAGCGGCGGGTGGGCCGTCGGATAGGCGGCTCCCGGCGCCCTGTGGCCGAGGATCAGCACGATATCCTCGTCTGTCACATCGCGCATCTTTTCAAGCTTCTGGTTGGGGTTCATCTGCTTGCGCCGGTTCTCGGCGACCTTGGATGTACCCGGTCCGTATTGGGGCTTGTATGCCATGTCTCAATTCACCTTCATGTTGGGCTTTTTAGCACTTTCATAACGGCACGAACGACTTCTGCCAATTTTTCCCTGCCAGGGGTCTGACCCCGTGTCACACCGCTGACGATATCCATCACCATGCCTTTCGTCTTAACCCGGTCGGGCGGCGGCATAACAACCGCTGTCCTGACTCCCTCCTTTGCGAGATCTTCAAAGTCTATCGGGACCTGAGAAACGACGATCGCCCTGATCTTCACGTGCTCAAGGATAAACCGGATCTTCTGCACCACATGAGAGCGGACATTCCCGTGGTGCAGGATGGCGACCTTGTGCTGCTCGATCTGAGCAATCTCCTTCTCCGTTAGCCCGAAGTAGGCTCCGAGGACATGACCCTTGATAGGTGAATCTGCCGGGACTCCGCTCCCTGCGTTCAGGACAAGCGTGGTCACGGAGAACTCCGTCCCTTCCCTCCGGAGGCCGGAGGTGATGTCGCAGACCGGTTTTGTGACGTGTCTGCGGCCGGGGGACATTCCAATCACGATCACATCCGGGGACCTGGCTTCAGAGATAGTCCCGCGCTGGGCAAGACCGCCTCCTTTTCCCATCCCCATGCTCTCGCGGCAGTCGACGACCTGGGTTACTCTTCCGATAGGCATCTTACTTGGTTCCCTGAATGATAATGGGACCGTCTTTCTTTCTTGGATCGACAAGTCCGAGAATATCTCTGTCGGCGTCAGGTCCGTACTTCGCGTAGTCGGACGTTGTCGGCTGGGTCTTCATGTATCGTCCCTTCTGGACGATACAGGAGAAGTCCTTATCGGCAAAGACTTCGTCAACTGCTTCCCCGATAACCGGAATGTACGACTCGTCCTCGAGTTCCAGGATGATTGTTCCGACCTGCACCTGGAGCTGGACGTCCTGGTCTCCGACACGGATAACCTTACGGTCCGGATGGGGGTTGGGTTTCCCCCGTGCCGGGCCGTACGGAACGGTGGCGGGGAGGTTTGGTCCATTGATGGACATCCGGCGAATCCCGCCGACCTGAACAAGTCTGTTCAGGAGTTCTTCTACCGTATCGGGTCTGAGGAATCGCGCAGAAACGATTCGAACCTGAGGGTATATGGCGTCAGTCATTAGCATCCTTATGTTATTTACACACCCTGTGCGATCTGCTGGATCGGCTTGTTGAAGACGTCGACCTTGCCGTAGGTGTCGGCATAGATCTTCGAGGTGCTCTCGGGCGAGAACATCTGGGTTCCGGCGTCGAGCGCCGCTGCAGCGACCACACACGGGATAGCCACGCCTGCGGCGTGCCTGGTCACGACGTGGTTGCCGCTGAAGATACCGGGGCCGCCACCGCCGTAGATCGAGTGGCTGAAGAACGAGAACCCGACGGCAGTACCCATGACACGGCCGTAGTCGCAGCCGGGGAGGCCGGTCTCGTGCTCAAGCAGGTCGTTGAAGTACAGGAGCGTCGAGGAGACTGCCTGGGCGAACCGTCCGGCACCGCAGTTGACCATGGTGGCTGCCATGGTTCCTGCAGAGGCGTAGGCGTTCCAGAGCATGGGGTCCTTGGTGTCGTAGAACTGGAAGTACCCGCCCTTCTTGCCCGGGGTGATGACCTTGTCCTCGATGGCGCGCTCGACCAGGCTCTGGACGACCGTGCCGATGGTTCCGGTCGCACCGTTCGCCTTGACGAGGTCGTAGACCATGTTGTTCGCGTTCAGGCCCTGGTAGGCGTACGCGAGCAGCTGGGCGCGCTCGAACGGTCCGATGGCGTTACCCATCTCAAACATTCCTGCCTGCTCGAAGGTGGACGAGAGTGCGGCGCCCTGCATAGCGTTCCGGTTGGTCATCATGACACTGTGGTTGACCGGGATGTTCCGGAGCGCGTAGCCGAGACCTTCGTTGTTCTGGGGGATCGACAGGATCGACGTGACGTTAGCGCCGGAAAGATCCATCGTGTGCGGGTAAGAACCCCAGACTGCCGTCTTGACCATCGCTGCGTCGAACGCTCCGATGTTGAACTGCTCGACGAGCGAGTAGGTGGTTGCGGCTGCGACCGAGGTGATCGCGGCATCGTAGGTGGATGCGGCCTCCAGGCGGACGCTGGGCACCTCGACGAGGATGAGTTTACCGCCGCCGAACTCGCGGATCTTGGTGTTGTCACCCTCCTCGACCTGGACCATCTCCTTGATCTTGGAGATGACGGCATCCTTGTTGCCAATGATGTCGAGGTTCATCTCGCGGCCAAGGACGCTCCCCTTTGCGACCTTGCCGGTCTTCAGGGACTCCTGGATGCCGTTCAGGTTGACTGCAACCGTCCTCTTGGTCAGGTCGATGAGCTTCCTGGTTGCCGGGTTGACCAGCGGGCTGATCTTTTCAAGCGGCACACCACTCTTCAACTGCTTGCCTGCATCATCGTACAGGTCAATAGTTTCCTTGTATTTCGCCATAATCTTTCTCCATTACCCTCTTTAAGTGCATACAGTCCGTAACTGTGTGGTGAACGCTAAAAGTATCGCTGATTGTGTCTGATGGTAACTACTGCACGTCCTCGTGGGACAAGAGATAGTAACCTTCTCTGATGATATAAGCATTGCTATTTATACCTATGATCAGGTATATATCCGGAGTGCAATACCAAATATCTGCTAGATTACAGTCAATTGCACAGAAAAGCAAATTATTATATCCCTCCGGCAGGTGATATGAATTATAAGCAACAGTAATACTCTGTGTTACTCTTTACCCTGGCGGTCACGCTCTAACATTGTAGGCCTCCGCCGCATCGTCTGCGCGGTAAAAAAATAGGGAAATTTCAGGCCTTGATCCGCTGGTATAATTTGCCGTAGATCGTCTGGCCTTTTCTCTTTCGGTGGCGCTCACCCAGGTCACCCTCATAGAGAGCAAACCGTCCTTTGGTGCCGTTCACCTCGATATCGACATCCTCGCGGTAGGTAAACCCGGGCATCATGAGATCGATGTCTCCAAAGACATAGATCTCGCCCTCGACCATCTGGCCGCCAAGGCGTCTCTTTGCATTGCCCTTGATGATGATCTTCCCGCCCTCGGCATGGGTGGCAACGTGAACATCGACATCGCCGCCGACGATGATCTCGCCGCCGTTCATGAACGTGCCAAGATCGCTCCCGGCATTGCCCGCGACCGTGATCTTCCCGCCCTGCATCCCGCGCCAATCTCCGCGGTATGCAGCGCCGAGGTAGTTCCCAGCGTTGCCCTTGATCTCGATCTCGCCGCCTTTCATGCCAGTTCCGGCAAAAGCGTCGACATTCCCGTTCACGGTAATCTTGCCGCCCTGCATCCATGCACCGACGTACATGTCGGTGTTGCCGTTCACGACAACTTCGCCGGCGGTCATCTTCATGCCGATGTATTTGACCCGGGAGAGGTCACCGTTGACGACGATCTTCGTCTCAGCCGGGGTTGCTCCGGCCTTGCCGGAGATCTCGAAGAAATCTCCAAGCCGGTGCTCCTCTCGCCCTACGTAAACGGGGAGGCCGGCGATCTCTTCCGCCTTCTTCCCGGTGAACGCATCGGGTGTGATGGTGTTAGCCTCGAGGTATAGCCCGGGCTGGTTCTTTATAGTGAGTGTAACGGTTTCCATCCTTCTCCCCTCACTGCGTGGCATCAACCTCGATCACGTACGGGTTGGGTACATAGTGGTGACCGGTAACCTCGTAGTTGTTCAGGGTGACGGTGTAGTAGCGGAGGAACTTCTCCTTAACGTCACGCATCACCTGCGGGTTCTCGTTGACTTTGGCGTTCACCCAGAGCGTCCGCTTGTTGCCGTTCGAGACGATCTCATGGTCGCTGATGACCGGGACCCCTGCTTTGAAGAGGCAGTTCGCGTTGCTGAACGCAGTCTCGATCGCGTCGGGTGCGTAGGGCTCGTTCGGGTTGAAGTCAAAGATGGCAACGTCCCCTTCGAGGCCGGGTGCAAGCCCGCCATACATGTGCGCGAGGCCGAGCGATTTTGCCGGGCCGGCGCGGGTCATCTGCGCGATCTCGTAGAGGTCGAGTTCACGGTCGATACCGGCGAGGTTGGTCGCATCGATGACCTTGTCCTTGTGCTTGAAAGCATCGAACTGCTGCTCACGCGCTTCAGTGCTCATGAGCCACTTCATGATCCGCGGGTAGCGGATGAACGGCCCGGCGTTCGGGTGGTCGGTGGTCATGAAGACCCGCATGGGATCTTTCGCGAGCAGCGCGAGTTCAAGGCCGATGGCCCACTGAATGGCGCAGACCTTGATGCTTGGGCTGTAGATGTACGGCACGACCCCGGATCCGGTCTCGAGTTCCACGTCGGCGTTTGCCCACTTTAAGTGGTTCAACTCGGTGAGGTGGTGCTCGAACGGCCCGTCGGCGGTCATCGTCGTGGTCTCATCAAGCGTCACCTGACCCATGTCGATGGTGATGTTGTCATGAGAGTTCACGTAACCCATGATGTCCTTTGCTTTGGACTCCACGTTCGCCCAGGAGTCGCCACCATAGGAGTGGAACTGGACGTGGGTGTGGTGCATCACCTGGTCGCGGCCGAACTTGCTGTTCGGCTTGATACCCTCTGAGAGTTTGAACGAGTCCAGCGTCGTCGTGTAGTTGCCGGGGTTCCCGAGGTTGTTCGCGTGCATGTGCATGGAGTGCGGGAGCCCGAGATACTCGTTTGCCTCGATGAGGCCCTTGATGATCTGTGCCGGGGTGATATCGAAGTAGGGGACCGGGTCGTGAACGTTCTCACAATTCAGGCCCCATGCCCAGGCTTCGGTGCCGCCGGGGTTGACGACCTTGACCGCGTAGCCCTTTGTCGCGCGAAGCAGCCAGGCGATGTAGGCGGCGGTGTTCTCGATCTCGTGGTTCTTGAGGTACTCAAGAACGAACCAGTTGTTCCCGAAGACCGGGTAGGCACCCTGGTCGAGGATCGGCGTGTCTCGCATCTCCTCGTGGGTGTGCCGGGCGTAGAGCGGCGGCATGGCCGCTTCCATCACGGTGGTATAGCCCATGCGGGCGTAGTTGTAGCCGGTCCGGATCGTCGTCGGGACGGAGAACCCGCCCTGCATCCGCTCGATACCGCGCCCGGGCGTGTATCCGAATAGTTTGTCTTCCGGACGGAAGTTCCGGCCGATGTTCACCTTCGGGCCGGCAACGTGGGCGTGGACGTCGACACCACCGGCCATAACTGTCTTGCCGGTCGCATCGATGACCTTCGGGCTCTTGACCGCCGTGGTCTCGACGATCTTCCCATCTTTGATGGCGATATCGGCCTTATCGCCCTTGATCCCGAGGACCGGGTCAATGACGAATCCATTCTTGATAAGATACTCTGCCATCGGTTACACCCCCTTGATCTCCTTGACACGCGTAAGAACACGCTTCAAGAACTCTTCATCGGTCATCATGCCCTCAGGGGGCTCAACGACCTTTCTGGTCTCGATCGGCACGTTGTCCATCCGGTAGGCGCACCCGCCGATCTCGACGCCCACGAAAGCGACCGGGACGTGGACCTTGCAGACCTCGGTGGTCGGGGTCTCGTGCGGGTCGATGGCGACTGATGGGAGGTTGTAGATCTTCTTCACCGAGCTGAACGGGAAGTGTGCACCGGGATCGCTGCCAAGCACGAAGACGGCGTCCACTTCATCCCTGCGGAGCAGGTCGTTCGACGTCGTCTCGCCGGGGTTGTACCGGGCGAAGCCGCGGGAGAGGTCCACCGCGAAGGGGAACCCGAACTGCCAGCCCCAGACCTGGCCGGAGCCGGTGACGTTGTAGTGCCCGCGCATCGGCATGATGGCGGCTTTCGTATATTCGTTTAAGTCACGGGTGACCGCGATGGCTTCGTCGATGTTGTGGTTCTTGCCGATCGACTGGGTCACGCCCATGCCGAAGAAGATGATCGCGAAACGGCCGCTCTTGAGCGTCTCGGCGACCTCGTAGATCTTTTCTTTTGGGATCCCGGCGACGACGTCGGGAAGTTTCTCACCCTTGAACGCCACACGGAGCGCGTTGAGGAGTTCGTAGTCGTGCCCCTGCTCTATCTGCAGGTGGACGTCTGCCACACGGGCGGTGTCGGTGACACGCGGGTCGACGACGATCACCTTCCGGCTCGCGTGACCCTTACCGGTGAAGAATCCACGGGGGAAGATCGAGTAGCGGGACATGTGCCGCGGGTGGGCATGTGCCGGGTTGCACCCCCAGAAGAGGATCCGGTCGGCACGGTTCTTGACCTCGCCGAGCGTGCAGCTCGGGATACCGATATCCTGGACCGCGATGAGCGAGGTGCCATGGCAGACGGTTGCCGTGTTGTCCATGACCGCTCCGACGGCCTCGCCGATCTCGGACCCGACAGACTGGGCTTCACAGTTTGTGGAACTCCAGCCATACATCAGGGGCTTCTTTGCATCGGCAAGCATCTTCGCCGTGTATTCGACGGCCTCGTCGTAGGTGATCTCTTTCCAGGAGCCATCTTCCTGCTTCATGCGGGGCCGGGTGATACGGTCCTTTGCCTGGGAGTGAAGGAACTTCTCGGCGCCGATGGCGCAGGCGTTATAGACTTCGAGAAGTTTCTTCCCGTCTTTGCTGACGACGACTTCAAGGTCGTCGCAGAGCGTTCCGCAGAACGGGCAGATAACGTCGGTTACAGTCTGTGTCATGCGAGTTCACCTCTGCATCCTTTGCGCACCAGTTCCAGTGAGCCGAGGACGGGTTCGTTCTTGGCGACTTCTATCTCAACCGGCGTACCCTTGAATGTTGGCATCCCTGTTGAGTAAGTGTCCGGGTTGACAAGCATGTTCGCCCATGGCCCCATCGGTATGTATGCCACACCGGGGTGGGGACCCTGGGTCGCCTCGACCGCTTTGACGACGACGCTACCGTGGTCGCTGGTGACACGTACGTTCGTGTTGCGGAAAACTCCCAGCTTTTTAAAGTCCGCTGGGTCCAGCTCAATGATCCCGCAGGCAGTGGTGTAGGCGGGTTTTTCCTTCCCCGCCTCCATTGACACCCCCTGCTGGATGGTGCGACCCGTGATCAAGTTCACTCTGATTGCCATTGTTATTCATCCCCTGTCTATGGTATTATCTGGCAAACTCTTTGAGCGGGCTTGGGCCGAGCTCGTTGATGGTCTTGACGACGTCTGTCATGACCGTCCCCCACTTTGCACCCTCTGATGCGGAGACAAAGGTCATCCTGAGACGCTTATCGTCAAGACCGATGTTCTTGAGGACACTCTTCAAGAGGAACATCCTCTTGGCCGCCTTATAGTTGCCCTCAAGGTAGTGGCAGTCGCCGAAGTGACAGCCGGAGACCAGCACACCGTCCGCTCCATCCTGGAATGCCTTCAGGATGAAGAGCGGGTCGATCCGGCCCGTACACATCACACGGATGGCACGGATGTCCGGGGGGTACTGAATGCGGGCGCCACCGGCAAGGTCTGCACCGGCGTAGGAACACCAGTTGCAGATGATGGCGATGATCTTGGGTTTCCAGTTCTCGTCTGCCATTTACTGTTCACCTCCGAGGAGGAACGCATCGATCTGTGCAACGATCTGCGGGGTTGCAAAGTGCTGCATCCAGATTGCACCGCCGGGGCAGAACCCGCCACAGGTACCGCAACCCTTGCACTTGGCCTCAGTGACCTGCATGACGGTGCGGCCGTCCTTCTCGACGAGCGAGAGAGCGCTGTAGGGGCACTGCGGGACGCACATTCCACATCCGGCGCACTTGTCCTCCATGCACTGGGCGAAGTAGGGCTCGAGCTCCACCTCTCCCCTGTGGATCGGGATGGATGCCGCGGATGCCGCACCCTCTGCCTGGGCGACTGTGTCAGGAATATCTTTGGGTCCCTGGCAGACGCCGGCGAGGTAGACACCGGCAGTGGTGGTGCCGCACGGGTTCAGCTTCGGGTGTGCCTCAAGGAGCCAGCCGTCCTGCGAGCAGGAGACACCGAAGAGCCTCCGGGTCTTCTCGGTCTCGGCGGCGGGCTGGATAGCTGCCGCGAGTACGACCATGTCGACTTCCATGTCGATAGGCCGGCCGAGGAGCGTATCCTCTGCATTGACGTGGAGGTTCTTGGTCACCGGGTCTTCGGTGATGTTGGCTACCCTGCCGCGGATGAACTTTGCACCCTCGTTCTGGATGCGGTAGTAGAACTCCTCGTACATCTTGCCGAAGGACCGAATGTCCATGTAGAAGATGTAGGGCACTGCCCCGGGGATCTTCTCGATGATCTGGTGGGCGTGCTTGAGCGAGTACATGCAGCAGAACCGCGAGCAGTAAGGCTTGCCGACGCCGGTCGAGTCACGGGAACCTGCACAGAGGACGAACGCGATCTTCTTCGGGGTCTCGCCGTCGCTCGGGCGGATGAGGTGACCGCCGGTCGGGCCGGACGCACAGATCAGGCGCTCGAACTCGAGCGACGTGATGACGTTGTCGTAGTTCTTGTAGCCCCACTCGAACTTCTTCTCGATGGGGAAGATGTCGTATCCCAGGGCGAGAATGACGGTGCCGATCTTGACGGTCATGAACTCGTCCTTCGCGTCGAGGTCGACCGCCTTCTTGTCGCCGCACGACTCGACGCAGAGACCGCACTTGACGCAGGAGTCGAAGTCGACGGTGTAGATCAGCGGGGAGACCTGCGGGTGGTAGATGTAGATCGCCTTTCTCGGCGCCATCCCGAGTTCGAACGGGTTCGGCTTGATGACCGGACAGACCTCGGCGCAGTCGCCGCAGCCGGTACAGCCGCCGCCGACGATGCCGCGGGCCTCGGCCTCTTCCGGAGTGAGGACGCCGCGTGCCTTCTTCCGGAGGGTCACATCGAAGTTGCCGATGTATCCCTCGACCGCCTCGACCTCGGTGTAGGTGAGGAGCTCGATGTTCTCGTTCCGGTACACGTCCACCATCTTCGGGGTCAGGATACACTGCGAGCAGTCCAGCGTCGGGAAGGTCTTGTCGAGCTGGGACATCCTGCCGCCGATCGTCGGGCTCTTCTCGACGAGGTAGGTCTTGATCCCGGCGTTCGCAAGGTCGAGCGCTGCCTGCATGCCGCCGACACCGCCGCCGACGACCATTGCGGTCTTCTCTACGGGGACGCTCTTCGGAACGAGGTCCTCAAGCAGAGAGGCCTTTGCTACGGCGATCCTGACTGCATCCTTTGCCTTCTCGGTAGCCTCTTCGGGCTGGTGCATGTGCACCCACGAGTTCTGGTCCCGGATGTTTGCCATCTCGAACCGGAAGGGGTTCAAGCCGCCCGCCGCGGTCGCGTTACGGAACGTGGGTTCGTGCAGACGGGGCGTACAGGCCGCTACGACGACTCCGGTCAGTTTCTGCTCCTTGATGGCGTCTGCGATCTTGTTCTGCCCGGGAGTCGAGCACATATACGCGTAGTTGTCAGCGACGACGACGTTTGGGATTGTTTTGGCGTATTCCTTTACTGCCTCGATGTTGATGGTACCCGCAATGTTGGTACCACAGTGGCATAGAAAGACGCCAATTCTTGGCTCTTCGTATTTCTTGATTTCTGCCATGTATTTGCACCTCACAGGATCTTCTTCAGGAACGGCTGAACATCGATGGCATGGAGGTCGAGTGCGAGCTCGTCCGGGCTCATGCCCTGTGCCAGTCCCAGGAGTTCGTTGTAGTGCAGGACGGGGATGCCGTGTTCGACACCAAACTTCTCCTTGATCTCAATCTGGCCGCGGTCGAACTGGAGCTGACAGAACGGACAGACCTCGGTGACTGCATCGACGCCTACCTCTTCCATATTGATCAGCTTCTCATTCGTGATGTCGAGCGCGTGCGTGATATCGAATCCGCGGACACCGCCTCCGGCACCGCAGCACTGCATCTTGTTCCGGTACTGGACCGGCTCGGCGCCGAGAGCGGCGACGAGTTCTTCCATCCACATCGGGCTCTCGGTGTTCCCGAAGTGCCGCTCTTTGCTCGGCTTCATCAGGTGGCAACCATAGTGGACGGCGACCTTCGCACCGGTCAGGGGGCGCGTGACGCTGTCGGCGAGCTTCTTGACGCCCACGATCTCGGGGTCGTAGTAAAGCTCGGCGAGGTGCCAGACATCGGCGGTCCCCTTGAATTCCATATCGATCTCTTTGAGCACCTCGTTGACCCCGTCGCGGAGTTCATCGTTGTGCTTCAGTTTGTGGTTGACTTCCCAGATGGACTTGTAGCACCCGTTGCAGACCAGGGCGATATCCATGCCCATCTGCTCGGCGAGCACGACGTTCCGGGCCGCCATTGCGTACCAGACGTTTAAGTCGATCGACCCGAACGCACCCGGTGCCGGGCAGCAGCTTGCTCCCTTCAGGGGCAGAAGGTCGATGCCGACGTTCTTGCTGGTCTGGATGGCCGCTGCCTCGATTCCCGGATACCGGTTCGGGGCAATGCACCCGAGGAAGAATGCATACTGATGTTTGTTCGCGCTCATGGTTTCACTCACCCTCTGCCAGTATTCTGTCTGCGTTCTCTTTGAGCCTGTAGTGGTCAAGGATCCTCCGGATGCCGGGCAGGTATTCGGGGTACTTGTGTGTCGTCTCAGGCTCCTCATCGAGGCCGAGTCTCTTCCGGGCGGCGCGGTTCGCGTCGTTGTTGGGGACGCCGTGGCCGCTCTTGTAGATGAGCTGAACGGTCTGGAGGAAGTTGCGCGGAATGATGTCCCGCTTGAATGCCAGGTTCCTCATCGCCATGATCGCGTCGGTGGGCGCGAGGTCACGGGGGCACCGGTCAGTGCAGCTGTAGCAGGTGGTGCAGAGCCAGAGGTCCGGATCGGTAAGGGCCTCTTCCTCGAGGCCGAGGACTGCCTTGCGCATGAACAGCCTGATACGATACGAACTCCGGGGTGCCGAGGGGCACGATCCGGTGCAGGTGCCGCACTGGTAGCACATATGGGCGGCCGTCTGCCCGATCTTCTCGACATCCTTGATGAACTCAGGGTTGCTGTCAGGAATGTAGTACTTCCTGTCCCGGAGTTTCTCAGCGAGTTTCTGGTCCTTGTAGTCTTTCTTTACTGCCATTGACTATCCCTCACGCCTCTTCTGCTTTTCGCAGACGCTTGATCTCGACCTCTCCAGGGGTGGTCTCATGTACCTTTGACGTCCTTGTGGTGAGCAGTTTCTCCTTGATCTGCTTGAAGAGATCCGTCTCTTTATCCTGCATCCGGATGGCCGTCCGCCGCAGGACGATCGCGTCCTCGCTCGGGCAGGCGTTCACGCAGGCACCGCAGAAGATACAGAAGTCCTTGTTGATGGCGATGTTGGGCTCAATCTCTCCCTTCATCTCCTTTGCCGGGACAGGGGTGGGCAGGTAGAGCGCGTTACAGGGGCAGACCTCAACACAGGTCGAACAACCGCCGGGGCACTTCTCGGGGTTGATCTCGATGTCGCCCTCGAAGATCTTCTCGACGGTGATTGCCTCTTCAGGGCAGGACTGGACACACCAGGTGCAGGTGCAGCAGTTTTCCTGCTCGATGTCGACCTTGCCGGGCAGTCTGTCGCTGACGACCTCGCGCTCGAGAGTGATTGCATCCTGGGGGCAGGCTTCCACGCAGATCGTGCAGCCGTCGCAGGTGCTCTCTTCCCACAGGACATCCCCCTGGACCTCAGGGCTCTCGGGGTTTGCAGCCTTGCGAACGACGGTGATGCTCGGACAGAGTTCGCCGCAGATGCCACAGACGTCGCACTTCTCGGTGTCGACGGTGAACGTAGTCTTGGTCTGCAGTGCGGTCTCGCGCGGCCTGCCGGCCTCGTCGCCACCCTCAAACGCGGGGACATCGCGTGCGATGGCGTCCCGCGGACAGACCTCCTCGCAGATGGTGCACCGGTCGCACTTCTCCTCATCGATCACGGTGACCATGTCGTATGTGGGGAACCCTTCCTTCTCAAGGATCGGGAGCCTCTCCTCCCCGTCGACCTTGAGTGTCATCGCATTGAAGGGGCACATAATGACACAGACGCCGCAGTATGAACACTTCTCGGGGTTGACGTCGACAGGTTCTGCGTAGTCGATTGCCCCGCGGCGCGTCGCACCCACAGGTCCGAGCACGATTGCCTCTTCGGGGCAGGCGTCGACACAGATACCGCAGCCTGTGCAGGTTTCTGCGTTCAGGATCAGGTTGTTGACCGCCTTCAGGAGCTTCTGCTCCATGATGACGTTCTGTCCTTCCCGCGTTTTGGAATACTTTGGAAACAATGCCATATTTTCGTCTCACTCCTAGGCTTCCACTTTTCGGGCCTTCGCCCGGCTCTCCCACGGTCCTGCAAGCTTGATGACTCCATAGGGGCACGCCTGGACGCATACGCCGCAACCGGCGCAGAGCTCGGAGTTGAAGTCAAGGATGACGGCTTTACCGTCCTTTACCTTGTAGATCTTCTCCCTGGTTACCGGATCTTCGGTATAGAGCTCGAGAGCGTCGACCGGACATGCCACCACGCAGTTATTGCAGCCTGTACATCTTTCCATATTGATGTGCAATGCAAATGCCATGGTATCACGCACCAGATCTGATCGATTAAAAATCGATATAAAAAGAATAGTAAAAGAATATACATAAACTTTCTGAAATCCGGCAGTCTTATATTTCAGAACCATGATTATTCGTCGATTTTTATAAGTGAAAGGAATTGTTATCCAAATCCAATACTCAAGATGCCGCCGTTAAACACAGTTGCCGGGAAAACAACAAACCGGAACCCTTAAATTATAGTTTCAACGATTTGATGAAAATCGGTGGCAAATTCAGGTCGATAATGGTGAGTGCAGACCGGATCTCCATGGAAACCGGGCACAATTCCAGTACCATCTCTGTTCAGGCCGTGTCACCGGGTGCGCGGTGTGAGTAGCAACCGTTTCGGTATCCGTTAGTTCTCCACTCCCCGTGCAGAACGGATCTGCTTCGTCCTGAAGTGCCTGCGCCGATCCCCGCCCACGGTCCCGGCCACGTCACGGACGGGGCCTCCCGGCAGGGCTCGTGGTTCGAGGCGTGTTGAGTCCGGCCTCTCCTTGCAAGTATGGCTATGTGCCCAGATCTAATCTGAAATGTGCAACGGAGAGGAATCCGGGTGTTCCACGATCTGTTCGCCGGTCCCCTCCATCCTTCCTCCTCACGGATAGCGGATATCGGTGGGTGGGGGGGTGCCGCGCGGTTTCGGCCTCCCGGGGTTTCCGGCGCCGGCTGTCGCGCCGCCGGGAAAAAAAGAAACCTTATTCTGTCCGCATCGTGACATTGTAGCAAACGAGGTGAACTCTGTCCATGGAACTGAATGGCGTTACTATCGATGATACCTATGCAGAGGCGTTTCCAACCTGGGTAGCACGGCCGATTATCACTGCCGTCACTGAAGAATGGGCATACAAGGCAGCAGTGGAGGCCGTCGGCTTTGCCACCTCCACCATCGGATGTCCGGCGGAGGCAGGTATTGACTGCTTCGTCCCCGCTGACGAGACCCCCGACGGGCGCCCGGGCTATGCGATCATGATCTGTGCGAGCAAGAAGAAACTCAAGGAGCAGGTCGTTGAGCGGCTCGCCGAGTGTGTCCTCACCGCCCCGACGACGGCAGTCTTTGACGGCCTCGCGGACGTCGTCGCCGAGGTCCCGGAGAAGATCCCGGTCAAACTCCACTTCTTTGGCGACGGGTTCGAGGAGAAGCGCGAGGTCGGCGGCAGGACGGTCTGGGCCATCCCGATCATGGAGGGTGAGTATATCGGTGAGGAGGAGTTCGGTATCGTCAAGGGTGTTGCAGGCGGTAACTTCTTCATCATGGGTGAGAATCAGATGGCTGCTCTTATGGCTGCCTCGGCAGCGATCGACGCTATCAGTGGTGTCTGCGGCGTCATCACATCCTTCCCCGGCGGTATTGTCGCGAGCGGCTCGAAGGTCGGTAGCAAGAAGTACAAGTTCATGGGTGCCAGCACCAACGAGGCCTACTGCCCGACGCTCCGGGAGAAGGTCGAGGGGAGCAAGGTGCCCGAGGGCGTGAAGGCCATCTACGAGATCGTCATCGACGGCGTCGACGAGGACTCGATCAAGACCGCGATGGCCGAGGGCATCCGGGCGGCGACCAAGGTGCCGGGTGTGAAGTTCATCAGCGCCGGGAACTTCGGCGGCAGCCTCGGACCGTTCAAGTTCGAGCTGAAGGATGTCCTGGCGGACTATCTCTAATCTTTTTTGTATCTGTTCCCGAATTCGCCTTCTATTTGCCCTTGTTATCGGGGCCATGGGGTTGGTGGTGTAAACTACCATCGCCTGCGGGAGGCGCTCAGGGACACGTCAACAGCCCTTCGCCCGCCGCCGGCTTCTCCCGATCGATCCCATTAAATACCGTTATCAACGACATTCTTGTTAACGATAATTTCGGTGACATCATGATCACGCTCACACCTGATGAAGTCAGGGGCCGGTTCGGCCCGTTGTTCTCGATGAAGTACCTTGCCATGGTCGACCAGAACGCCGGTCTTGCGGAGATCCGTGAGCAGTGCCGGGCCCGGGGAACCATCGAGTGGGATGCGGCGAACCGGGTGCGGGCGAAAGGTGCGGTCCGGTCCTGCCATGTCGAGGGCACGACGATGACGATGCTCGCCCGGCTGGGTGTATCCCCGGCGAGCTTCGGGGCTGCCGGTAAGGAGATCGGCGGACAGGCCCTCGAAGGGGTCGAGGTCCTCGGGGACGAAGTGGTGACGACCTGGGCCGGGATTGCCGGAGCAGGTGTCGGCGTCGCGGCCTGCCTGCCGCAGGCGCCGGGCGTGACCCGGGCCGAGTACCCGTCCGATGACGACCTCCGGATCGGCGGTGCCCGGGTCTGCCGGGTGCGAATCGTCTCCCCGCTCTACGAGAAGGTGACGATCGGGATCGACGACACCGACACCCGTGAGGAAGGTGCCACCTGGGTCCTCGCGCTCAAGTGCGCGGAGGCCTGCACAATCCCCGGAGTGGAGTATCTGGACATGCGCCTCGTGCAGTTGAATCCGGCGGTCCCGAAGAAGACCACCAACTGCGTCGGGTCCGCCCTGAACTTCGCGGCCCGCCCCGGGAAGGTTGACGCGCTCCTCGAGTATGTCCGCGACTTCGTCGAGTCGGGAGCGGTCAGCAACGACACCGGTATCGCTGTCTACCGGGGGATTGCGTTTGCCGAGGAGTCCCCGTATCTCAAGCGGGTCAAGACCGAACTCCTGACGATCGACGACGCGGAGAAGGAGGCCGCGCGGATGGGCGTCCGGTTCATCGATTCAAACGCGCGGAAGGGCCGGATAGGAGCGCTGGGTGCCGTCCTCTGGGGGAACAAGGGCGTCGAGGCGGCTGGTCTGTATGGAGAGACTCTCTGATCCCTACACAATACGGTATCCGCAGATCGTGGCGGTGGCCGACGAGAGCGGGGAGCACGTGGAGCTCATCGAGTTCTTCGACTGCACTGGCGGAGCGATGTGGGTGAAGCGCCACTACGCGCAGAGCCCGCTCGTTTGTTCCGTCCGCACCGTGGGCGCGACCAACCGCTACATCCTCATGACCGGCAGCGCCGACCTCGCGCTCGAGGGATCTGTCTTCCCGGCGGGTATCAGCGCCGTCGCTGTCGAGGACGACGAGATCGCTGTCACCTATCGCGGCCTCGGCGGCGGCGGCGTGGGAGCATCCATCTGCCGCGCCACCGCTCGCGGTGTCGTCCGCCACAGAAGCGACCCGGCCGGCGGCGGACGCCTCGCGGGCTCGACGATCTGGCTCCCCCGGCGCGAGCGGGTGATCATCGGGGTCGACGACACTGATACCCCGGAAGAGGGCGCCACCTGGACGCTCGCCCACAACATCGCCCGGGCCGTCGAGGACGACCGTTCCCGCTACCTCTCCCATACCATCGTGCAACTCTACCCTGTCCCCTACCGGACCAAGAACTGCGTCGCCATCGCCTGTGAATTTGCCACATCCGATCCCGCGGGGCTGGTCCGGCGCTACCACGACTACCTGAATGAGTACACGCTCTCGGATGAGACCGGGATGGCGGCCTGGCAGGGGTTCGATCCCGCCCCGCTCGAGGAGTTCGGTTGCCGCGTAAAGAGGGGCGAAGTCGCGCCCGACGAGCTTGCCGCTCTCGCCGACCGGCGGCTCTCCGTCATCATGAACGGCCGGGGCGCGATCGGGGCGGTCGCGGCGATCCCGTTCTCCACCCGGTATGAGGAGGCGCTGGCGCTATGGAATGGATCCGGTTAAAGGCCAGGCTGCTTGAGGCAGGTGCGGCCCGCCTCTCCGGCGAGCCTGCAGATGAATACGTATCTCGTTCGGCGGCCGGCCCCTCGGCAGGGAGGAAGTCCGGCTCGCTCTTCTTCTCCGTCGGCGATCGAAGGGTCCGTCTCGGTCTCGACGAGGCAAGTCCCATTATGGTTTTTCACCGTGGAGGGGGTGAGGCGGTCCTCATCATCGACAGGGAGGAGGTCCCCGGCCGCCTCGAGCCCGCTGCCCTCCACTGCCCCCGCCAGGCCTACGTCACGGTCAGCGAGACCTGCGTCTTCCACTGCCGCTACTGCCGTGTCCCGGCTCTCCCCGGGAGGCGTAAGGATATCGCCGATATCGTGGAGATGGTTGAGAGCGTGGCTGACCGGGTTGATGCCATCTCGATCACGAGCGGCGTCGCCTCTTCGATCGAGGAGGAGGAAGCCTACATCCTCGAGGTCGTGGCGGCGCTCATGCCGTTCGGCCTTCCCATCGGTGTCTCGATCTATCCTGGTTCCGAAACCCCGGCCCGGCTCCATGCCCTTGGCGTCGTTGAGGTGAAGTTCAACATCGAGGCGGCAACGGAGGTGCTCTTCCGCGAGATGTGCCCCGACCTCTCGTGGGGTGCGGTCTGGGATTCACTGCGGTCATCCGTGGCGCTCTTTGGGCGGGATAGGGTCTTCTCGAACGTCATCGTCGGCCTCGGGGAGACCGACGAAGACCTGGAGCGGGTTATGCAGGACCTTGCCGCGATCGGGGTTATCCCGGTCCTCCGCCCGCTCACCCCGGCGGCATCTCTCACCGACCGGTCCCGCCCGCCCGCCGCCCGTCTGCTCTCGCTCTACGATACCCACGAGCGGATCCTCCAGCAGGCCGGGCTCGACCCCCGCCGGGCGCTGACGATGTGCGCGGCATGCACCGGGTGCGACCTCGTGCCGGGGAGGGACAGATGAAGGGCACGGAAGCGCTCGCCATGGCGCTCCGGCGATCTGCCGACCGTTGCTATGCCGTCCCCGGCTACCCGGTCTCAGGGCTTGCCGCCCTGACCGGGGCCGCGATCACGACAAACGAGAAGGTAGCGCTCGAGTATGCCCTCGGCGACTCGCTATCGGGGCGGAGGGCCGCGGTGATCGTCAAGCACGTCGGCCTCAATGCCTGCGCGGACCCACTGGTGCATGCCACCGCGCAGGGCCTCCGAGCAGGCGTCGTGGTCGTCGCCGGCGATGACGTGCGCGCGGCCGGATCCGATGTCGTCCAGGACTCCCGCTACTACGGTGAGGTTGCCCGGGTGCCGGTGCTTGAGCCTGACGGCGAGACGCTCGGTCCGGCGATCGAGGCGGCCTTCGAAGCATCCGAGACCTTCTCCCGGGTGGCCATCGTCCGGGTCACCCCCGGTCTCCTTGATGCGGACGTAGAAACCCCTCCCGTGCTCCGCACGGATCGGCCTGGGAGCCTCGCAGACCCGGACCTTACGATGGGCGGCCGGGCGCGGGCAGCGGATCAGAGGACTGCGGCGATGTTTGCCTGGTCGCGGTCATCACCCCTCAACCGCTTCTCCGACGGGAAGTTCCGCCCCGTCACCGTCTACCCCCCGCCGGCGGACCCGGAGCTCCTTGCCCGAGCCGTTGAAGTCGGCCGCCCCTTCCTCAGAGAGCACCGGCTCCTCACCCCCCCCGAGACTGCCGGGGAGCCCGAACGGTTCTCGTCCCGGGGCTTCTCGCGGACATTCTGCCGGGACTGCCCGTTCCACCCCGCTCTCGCCATCCTCTCCGAGCGCGGGATGCAGGCAACCTGCGATGCCGGGTGCGCCATCCTCGCGATGAACCCGCCCTACCGGGTCGGCATCGCCACCTACGGCCTCGGGTCTTCGGTTGCCGTGGCGGCGACCGGCCCGGGCGTCGCGCTCACCGGCGACTACGCGCTCCTGCACTCAGGGTTGAATGCCCTCATCGACGTCTACGAGCGCAACTTCCCGCTCCTCTGTATCGTTTTCGCGAACAACCAGATGGGGATGACCGGCGGTCACCCTATCCCTGACGTCCTTCGCTACATCGCCTGGGCAAACCCGGTCGTCTGCAACGCTGACGACATTGCGGCGCTCCGCCGGGCTCTCTCCCCCCCGCGGGAGGGACCCCGGACGGTGGTGATCGAAGGTGCCTGCCCTGAAGGTGCACGACATGAAACCGTGGCATATTGAGATCTGTGATGTAACGCTACGGGACGGGGAGCAGACTCCCGGCGTCTCGTTTACCCGTGATGAGAAGATGGCGATCGCAACATCGCTCGACGAGATCGGCGTGGAGGTGATAGAGGCCGGTTTTCCCGTGGTTTCGGCGATAGAGAAGGAGTGCGTCGCCGCCATCGCCCGCAGCGGTCTTGATGCGCGGGTCTGCTGCCTTGCGCGGGCGCTCAAGCCCGACATCGAGGCGGCCATCGATTGCGACGTGGACATGGTCAGCATCTTCTTCGCGACCTCGGACCTCCACATCCGGCACAAGTACCGCAAGCCCCGTGAGGAGGTGCTCGACGGCGCTCTCGATATGGTGGAGTTCGCCTCCGACCACGGGGTGCAGGTAAGGTTCGCTGCTGAAGATGCGTCGCGGACGGATCCGGCGTTTCTCATCGAGATGTATACCCGCGGCGTCGAGTGCGGCGCGGGTCTTGTCAGTTTCGCGGATACCGTCGGGTGCCTCACCCCGCTTGAGATTCACGCGGTCATCTCGGAGATCCTCGGTGCGGCGCCTCTCCCCCTCTGCATCCACTGTCACAACGACCTCGGTTTTGCGGCGGCAAACACCATCACGGCCGCGGCTGCGGGGGCGTTCCAGCTCCACACAACCGTCAACGGTATCGGCGAGCGTGCCGGCAACGCCGCGCTCGAGCAGGTGCTCGTCGCCCTGCGGATGAAGGGCGGCGTCGACCGCTACGATCTCTCCGGCCTGCAGGAGACATCAAGGCTGGTTGCCCGGGCTTCAGGCGTCTTCCCCGAGCGCACCCGGCCGATCGTCGGCGAGAATGCCTTCGCCCATGAGAGCGGGATCCACATCGCCGCCATCCTTGAGGACCCCTCGACCTACGAGTACGTCCCTCCTGAACTTGTGGGCGGCGAGCGGCGGTTTGTCCTCGGGAAGCACACGGGGAAGCGGGCGCTCGAGCACGTTGCGAAAGCCTACGGGTTCACCCTCTCCGATGAGGAGGCGCGGTGGGTGCTCGAGCAGGTCAAGCAGAAGAGCGAGGGCAAGTGCAGCGTCACCCGGGATGTGCTCTGTGGAATCCTCAAGCAGGCAAAGGAGGGGATTCTCGTATGAGCACACTCTCTGAAGCGATCCTTGGCGCACCGGCGGGGGCATACGTGGATCGCGAGGTCGATATCGCCTTTGCCCACGACGGGACCGGCGTCCTCGCCCGGGAGGCGCTCCGGGAGATGGGCGTAGAAAACCTCCCCCACCCTGAGCGCCTGCGCCTCGTCTTCGATCACATCGTCCCGGCAAACACCGGGACGACGGCGACGCTCCAGGCGGAGCTCCGGGAGTATGCCCGGGCATCGGGGATCGCGCTCTCGGACGCCGGGGGCGGGATCTGTCACCAGGTGATGAGTGAAGGAGTCGTCCGTCCCGGCATGATCGTCGTCGGCGCCGACTCTCATACCTGCACCCTCGGCGCTTTCGGTGCGTTTGCCACCGGGGTGGGGGCGACCGATATGGCGGCGATCTGGGCTTCGGGGTCCACGTGGTTCCGGGTCCCGGAGACGATCGCAGTCAATCTCTCGGGGAGGCTCTCCAGCGCCGCGGAGCCAAAGGACGTCGCCCTCAGGTATGTCGCAGAACTCGGGATGGAGGGGGCGACCTACCGGGCGCTGGAGTTCGTGGGCGACGGGGCGGCGGGAATCTCCATGGACGGGCGGCTGACCCTCTGCAATATGGCGGTCGAGACGGGAGCGAAGGCCGGGATCTTCTACGCCGATGCGGTCACCATCCGCTACCTCGCGGACTACGGCCTTGCGGCATCACCGCAGGCACCGGAGGACTCCCACTACGAGCGGACGGTCGAGATCGATCTCGCCGATATCGTGCCCCTCGTCGCGGTCCCGCACCGGGTGGATACCGTCCGCGAGGCGGCGGACGTCGCCGGGACGCATCTCGACCAGGTCTTCGTCGGGACCTGCACGAACGGCCGCTACGAGGATCTTGCCCGGTTCGCCCGGATCGTCCGGGGGAGGAAGGTTGCGATCCGCACCCTGGTCGCCCCCGCCTCGCGGGCGGTGCTCTCCCGGGCGATCGCCACCGGCGTCCTTGCCGATATCGTGGATGCGGGGTGCATGGTGGCGACGCCCGGGTGCGGGCCGTGCCTCGGGGCGCACGCCGGCGTGATCGGGGAAGGCGAGGTCTGCCTCTCCACCGCCAACCGGAACTTCAAAAACCGGATGGGCGTCGGCGGCGAGATCTACCTCTCGTCGGTGGCAACCGCCGCGGCAAGCGCTATAGCCGGCGTAATCACCGTGCCGGAGGGAGCGTAATGCAGGGAGCCGGACCGGCGGTCTGCCTGGGGAATGATATCGATACCGATGTCATCATCGCGGGCCGTTACCTGCGGACGAAGGACCGTTCGGTCTGGGCGGAGCACGTCCTTGAAGATCTTGACCCCACGCTTGTCGGCCGCCTCCACGGTGCGGTCATCGTCGCCGGGAGGAACATGGGGTGCGGGTCGTCCCGGGAGCAGGCGGTGGTCGCCCTCCGGGGGGCCGGGGTGGTCGGTATCGTCGCCCCGTCGTTCGCCCGTATATTCTTCCGGAACGCCGTCAATGTCGGCCTTCCGGTGATCGAGGCCGAGGTCTCCTGCACCGAAGGTGCTCATGTCGCATTCGACCTCGACGCGGGATGGGTAGAGGTTGATGGGGAGCGGCACCCTGCCCGCCCACTCTCCCCGAGGATGGTCGCCATCCTCCGTGCCGGAGGGCTGGTCCCCTACTGGAGGTCGTGCCCATGATCTTTCCATCGCACTGCAAGTTTGTCGGGTCCGCGAACGGCACACCGTGCGGGAAGCGGGCCTACTTCCTCTCGCGCTACCTGGTCCGGGAGACCGCCGACGGCACCGAGGTGCTTGAGGTGGTGCCCGACCCAAACGGAACCGGCCTGATGCGCGACGTTCTCTCGGCCCGGGTGCTCGCCTCCGGCGACGAGGTCTACCGCTACCCGGATCGAGTGAACGTTCAGGATCGGACATTCTTAGTACAGGAGGCGATGCGATCCGGGTACCGGTGTACCGTGTTCTGCGGTCACGGCGAACAGACCACGTTCGTCCTCGACCCGGACCTCTCCGGGTTCCTCCGCATCCACGTCTACGATATCACCCCTCCCCGGCCGCACCTCTCGGCCACGCTCGGCGACCTCGAGGGGACCGGGCTCTTCGGCGACCTCGAGGTCGTCTTCGAGCACCATGTCCGGGATATCCGCGATATGAAAGCCGACGTCTATCCCTGCCGGGCAGCCGGGTTCCCCCGCACCGTCGATGCGGACCCGCTCCGGCCCGGCGACCGCGTGGCGGGGTGCCTGACGGCAAGGGAGCTACTGCGGGAGTGCTACGGCAAAGAAGTTGCCGTGGAGAACATCTGCCCGCTCGAGACGCTCGCGGCCGAACCTTTCATCGCACGGTGCTGCAGGAGCGAGCGGGCCGGGATCGGCCTCCGGAACGGCCTGTTTGGCGCGGTCGTTCACTGGGGAGCATCGTCGTGGGAGATTGCGACGGCGGCAAGAGAGGTCGCAACTGCGTGGAGGAGAGAGCATGGTGAAGGTAGCGGTCGTTGAAGGCGACGGCATCGGGCACGAGGTCGTCCCCGTCGCCCGCGATATCCTCGCGGCCGTGCGCCCGGACTTCGAGTTCTTCGACGTCGAGGTGGGGTACGGGCTCTGGGAGCGGACCGGGAGCGCCTGCGGGGAGGAGACGATGGCTGCACTTCGGTCGGCCGACGCCATCCTCTTCGGGGCCGTCACAACGCCGCCCGACCCCGGCTACCGGAGCGTTATGCTGCAGATTCGCCATGCGCTCGATCTCTACGCGAACGTCCGGCCGATACGGGGCGAGGGGGTTGATATCATCATCGTGCGGGAGAACACCGAGGGGCTCTACTCGGGCATCGAATGGACGGAGCCGGACCGGGCCTGCACTGTCCGGGTCGTCTCCCGGCGCGGGAGCGAAAGGATCGCCCGGTATGCCTGCACCCTCGCGAAGTCCCGCCGTCACCTCACCGTCGGCAACAAGGCAAACGTCTTGAAGTCGGACTGCCTCTTTGTCGAAGTCTGCACGGCGGAGGCGGCCCGGGCGGGCGTTCCCTGCAGGGCGAGTTACATCGACGCGCTCTGCCTCGACCTCCTGACACATCCGGACCGCTATGATGTGGTCGTGACCACCAACATCTTCGGGGATATCCTCTCCGACGCCGCCGCCTACCAGGTGGGAGGCCTGGGTATGCTCCCGAGCGCGAATATCGGGGAGCACCACGCCCTCTTTGAGCCGGTGCACGGGAGTGCCCCCGATATTGCGGGACAAAATATCGCAAACCCCATCGCGGCCATCAGGAGCGCCGCGATGCTGCTCTCCCACTTCGGGGACCCGGCATCGGCGGCGGCCGTGGAGGAAGCAGTCTCCCTGGTGCTTCGCGGGGGTATCCGGACCCGCGACCTCGGCGGCGTCGCCGGCACCCGGGAGTTCGGGGCGGCGGTTCTCAGCGAGGTCGGGAGAAGGAAGGCCTAAACAATTCAACGTCGAGAGTTACAGCATGGTGCGCGTGGGATGCCATGTCTCCATCGCCGGCTCAATCGACCTTGCGGTCGGCAGGGCTCATGATGCGGGGTGCGACACGTTTCAGATCTTCTCCCGGAACCCCCGGGGCTGGAAGGCAAAGGACCTCGATGCGGGCCCGACCGATGCGTTCAGGGCGGCGCTGCGTGCATCGGGGATCGGCCCGGTCGTCGACCACATGCCCTATCTCCCGAACCCGGCCTCGCCCGACGACGAGATCTACGAGAAATCGGTCGCGGCGCTCACCGGAGAACTCCAGCGGTGCGCTCTTCTCGGTATACCTTACCTCGTGACCCACCTCGGGCACCACCGCGGCGCCGGTATAGAAGCCGGGCAGGCACGGGTCATCACCGCCGTCAACCGGGCGCTCGCCGATGCCGGGGCTGACAGCGTGATGCTCCTTCTCGAGAACACCGCCGGGGAGAAGAACAGCGTGGGGACGACCGCCGCGGATCTCCGCCGGATCCTCGATGGCATCGAAGCGGGAGGGAGAGTCGGGATCTGTTTTGACACCTGCCATGCCTTCGCCGCCGGCTACGACCTCAGGACCGCGGAAGGGGTCGATGCGGTCTTCGGGGAACTCGATGACCGGCTCGGCCTCTCCCATCTCCGGGTCATCCACCTCAACGACTGCAAGGGCGCTCTCGGGAGCGGGCTTGACCGGCACGAGCACATCGGGCTCGGTTCTATCGGGGAGGAAGGCTTCCGGCATATCCTCCGCCACCCGACCGTCCGGAGCCTCCCCCTCATCTGTGAAACCCCGGTTGACGGAAGGCGGGACGATGGGGGGAACATCGCGAAGGTCAGGGAACTCGCGGGAGAGTGAGGTATTCTCCAGAGCCGGGCCCGGACAATATTCCCTCATTTTTATAAAAATGTCCGATGCTCTCTCCCGCAGCCGGGAGGCGTAGGGGATATATATTTATAGCCGGATCATGTCCTTCACGAACCCTTTATCCTGTGGAACCCGGTGATTCTCCGGCACCCTGCAGGACCTCAGTTTGCACGCCGGCGGGTCGATAGGAGTCTCCACCCGCCTGCAGGCACCATCGTGTGAGACGAAAGGGGGCGTTCTCATCGTGGTGATCGAAGAATGGCAGGACGTATAACGCTGATAGTAGTCTGCACCGTCGTTCTCGCCGGGCTGCTGGCCCCGCCCGTTCTGGCGGTGGAGGCGGCCCCGGGAGAGACGGTGTTTTATTGTACCGCTGGCGGATCACAGGAGCATCCGGATATCGATGGTGGTATGGTCGTATGGGAAGACGGTCGGGACGGGAAGTATATCTACCACTCAGGTAGCCCCGGCAGCGATGGCCTGAGGATCACCGACGGCTCCGCTGCACAGGCGTACCCATCTTTCTCGGGAGATTACATTGTCTGGGAGGACCGTCGGGATGGTGACTCGGAGATCTACTTCTTCTCCTCACAGGGGGGCGAGAAGCGGATCACCGACAGCACGACTGACCAGCTGAGGCCCGTCGTCTCCAGGGATCACATCATCTGGTATGACTCCCGGAAGGGAGAGGTCGATATCTGTCTCTACACCATCGGAACGGGTCAGGAGACCTACCTTGAATGCTCGCCGGTGACCCAGTGGAAGCCTGCGCTCTCGGAGAGGTATGTCGTCTGGGAGGAGAGCACCGGGGGCGGCGACATCTGGGCATTTGAGATCAAGACCGGTATCAAACGACAGATCACGGGAAACAGTGCCCGGCAGGCTTACCCGGCGATATCAGGAAGTCGAATCCTCTGGGAGGACTACCGGAATGGAAACCCAGATATCTACCTCTCCGATCTCGACAACCCGTCCGGCGGGGAAGAGAGGATCACCGACGATCCCGCCGGGCAGGTCTCCCCGGCGATCGATGGAGACCTCATCGCCTGGGAGGATAAACGGAGCGGGGTATGGAACATCTACATCTGCGATCTCGCTCTTGGCAAAGAGGTGCAGATGCCCCTGTATCCGTCCAGTACCGAGCAGATCTATCCGTCTGTCTCCGGCACTACGATCGTCTGGCAGAATGGCCGCGGTGAGAGTGCAGATATCTATGCCTTCACCTACAGCGCCGACGGAGTGCCGCCGGCGGCGGATTTCTCGCCGGATCCGGCCGTCGGCACGGCTCCGCTCACCGTCCGGTTCACTGATCGATCGACCGGCAACCCGGATGAGTGGGAGTGGGAGTTCGGCGACGGGGGGTCGTCGGTGGAGCAGAACCCGGAGTATACCTACACGGCAGCCGGTGAGTATACGGTCTTACTCACGGTGAGCAACCGGTTCGGGTCCGACACCGTCACGAAACTCGATCAGATCACCGTTATCGATCCCCCGGTAGCCTCATTTGAGGCCAATACCCGGAACGGGACCGCTCCCCTCACCGTCCGGTTCTCGGACTCCTCGACCGGCGATATCCAGACCTGGTCCTGGAAGTTCGGGGACGGCGGGACCTCCTCGGCTCAGAACCCGGAGCACACCTACACGGCAGCCGGCACCTACGCCGTCTTGCTTGAGGTCGAGAACGCGGCCGGGAGCGATACCGAGATGAAGGCCGGCTACATCACCGTGGTTGAGCAGCCGGTCGCGACATTCACCGCAAACCCGACGATGGGGATCGCCCCGCTCGTAGTCCAGTTTACGGATGCCTCGACCGGGGTCCCGGCATCCTGGTCCTGGAAGTTCGGTGACGGGGGCGTCTCTGCCGACCAGAACCCCGTGCATACCTACGGGAGTCCCGGGAACTATACCGTCACCCTCGCCGTCGCGAATCGTGCCGGAGAGAATACGACGACCCGCACTGGGTACGTAACTGTCGTTGAATCTCTGGCTGCCGGGTTCGAGGCGAACGCGACAGCGGGCAGGGCGCCGCTCACCGTCCAGTTCGCCGACCGGTCCGCCGGCACCCCGGAATCGTGGCGGTGGGATTTCGGCGATGGCGGTTCGTCGAGTGAGCAGAACCCAACCCATACCTATCGGAGCGCGGGCACCTACACCGTCAGGCTCACTGCCGCGAATGAACTCGACAGCGACATCCAGACGATGGATGGATACATCAGGGTCACTGCACCGCCGGAGGCCGGGTTCTCCGCGAACGTGACCGAAGGCAGGGCCCCGCTTGCGGTGAAGTTTTCGGATGCGTCGACAGGCGGCACGGAATTGTGGTCGTGGGATTTCGGTGACGGCGGGTCCTCGGCCGATCGAAACCCCGTGCACATATACCCGGCTCCCGGGACTTATACCGTCACCCTCGCCGTAACAAACGATGCGGGAGAGAACACAACGGTCAGAACTAACTACATCACGGTCCGTGAATCGCTGGCTGCCGGGTTCACCGCCAACGTGACCGTCGGGGCCGCCCCGCTCGCAGTCCAGTTTACGGATGCGTCGGTGGGAGAGCCCCGGTCATGGTCCTGGGACCTCGGCGGTAGCGGGACGTCAACCATCCCGGACCCGGTCCACGTGTTTGAGAAGCCCGGTAACTACACTGTCAGCCTGACGGTCGTCAACGGCAGTGATCGCTCAACGAAATTCCTGCCGATCCGTGCCTTCGGTCCGCCGACTGCAGGGTTCAGTGCCGCGCCCCTCAACGGAACGGCCCCCCTCAAGGTTGCGTTCACCGACACTTCCACCGGAGAACCATCTTCCTGGCTCTGGAGTTTCGGTGATACCAGGACCTCGACTGACCGGCACCCCTCGCACACCTACACCGTCGCCGGGAACTATACCGTCAACCTGACAGCAGGGAACGCTGCCGGGAAGGATACTGTGGTGAAGACCGGGTACGTCACGGTCCGCCCCGCCCCGGCCACCCCGGCTCCGACACAGACATCGGGTGGCGGCGGTGGTTCGAGTAGCGGTGGCGGCGGAGGGGGCGGGGGCGGTGGCGGCGGCCTGAAAAGCCCGGCCTGGAACACCCCGACCCCCACCCCGACCCCAACGACGAGCACGACGCCGATCGCGGCCCCCGGGGCTCGTCCCGGCCAGCTCACTCTCGGGGAGACCGGCCTCGTGGAAGACCTCGTCAGGATCGGCTCGCCCGACGGCGTCGCGAGCCTCGCCGTTGCGGAGGGTGTCAGGGCCGTTGATGCCGCCGGGACTCCGCTTCGCGCGGTGACCCTCGACGTGCTCGATCCAGCCGACGTGCCGGCGGTGCCCGGCGAGGGAACGTATGCGTTTGCCGGGTATGCCTGCACCCTCGGTCCGGAGGGCGCCGTCTTCTCACCGCCCGCGACCCTGGCGTTCAATCTCACCGGAGAGCAGTGGGATGACGCCTACAACAGCAGCGGGCAGATCGGACTCCAGGTGCAGTGGTACAACCGGTCGGCGAACGCCTGGGAAGAAGTCCCCACCACCGTCTCCCCGGAGACCCGGAGCGCCACGGCAGAAGTCTCGCACTTCAGCCTGTATGCGCTCTTTGTCGAGGCCTCCGGGGGCAGCGCAGCACAGGTGGTCGCAGACGGCGCTCAACCGCAGCCGGATACCGTGCAGGGTCTCCCGTATGCGCCCCTCGTCCCCGGTCTGCTTGCTCTCATCCTCGTGGGTGCGGGGGCGTTCCTCTATTTCCGGAAGGGGGAGCCCTGAAACAATTTTTGGTGATAAAAATAGGATTGCGAGATAGGGGTTATCTTCCCCGCTTCCTTCCCGCGATCATGAGAAGGAGGAACGCTGCCCCGGCCCCGATCGCACCGAATCCCGGTGTCGTCGGAGCAGCTCCCACCGGCTCCTCAAGGCCGGCCATCCAGGCGGCGCTGGTCTCGGGCGAGAGGAACCGAATACCCGCAAGGGTGTAGCCGCCGGGAGCATCGGTGGCCGCGTAGACCCCGGTCCCGGGGAACGTGGTGTTCCACTGGATGGTCCCGTCTCCGTCGGTCCCGAGGGCGAACCCCTCTCCGCTCCTCGCGTCCGTGCCTGCAATCATATACCCCCCGGAAGGCCGCAGGGTGACGGCGTATCCGGTGAGGCCTTCCATGTTCTTGAGCCAGACCTCCTCGCCCTGCGCGTCGACGAGGCCGTACCAGTAGTTCCCTGAGTAGACGAACTCGCCTTCATCGGTCTCTGCAATGTCCAGGATGGTCGGCGCCGAGTAATTGTTTCGCCAGAGCGTGTTGCCGTCGGCATCGAGACGGATGAGGAAGGCGTCCCCGATATCGTTGTTGAAGGGCGACTTCGTGCCCCCGAGGATGTAGCCTCCGTCGGCGGTCACGATCCCTGCGTTCGCTGCGGCGCTGGAGAATGTGCGGTTCCAGACGGGCGTGCCGTTGCTGTCGGTCTTCGTGACGACCGCCGTGGTATCATCCATCGACCCGGACTGGCTCCAGAGCCACCCGAAAGCGACGTATCCACCGTCGGCGGTCTCTGCAACGGACGAGACCTTCATCCCTGGCAGGACCTCTCGCCACTCCTCCTTTCCGGCGGCGTCGGTCCCGATAAGAACCGAGACACCCTGATAGATGGGGTTCTCACCAACCTCGGTTCTTGAGATGTTGTAACTCCCGATGATATACCCCCCTTCGGAGGTCTCAGCAACGGATGCCGGAGCCAGATCGGGGAATCTCGTGGTCCAGACCTCGTTTCCCTCTCCATCGGTCTTTACAAGCAGCAGGTCTTCCCTGCCCCCGTAGAGTTCCGTAAGGGCGGAACCGAGAGCGATATAGCCGCTGTCCGCGGTCGGCGCAACGGCATCGAACTTGTTGTTCTTCTCCGGCGAGAACGTCGTGTTCCAGGTGATCGAATCTGCGGCCTCTGCTGCAGTGACGGTCGCGACCGTCAGCACCGCCGCGATGAGCAGCGCAGCCACGAGTGTTCTGGAATACCGGGGGTATCGGTAACTTTTCGTCATGGAATCGATCATGGGTGCGGTGCGGCATGCAAAAAACGTAGTGGTCCATCGCCGCGGACGCGCTGGCAATTCATCAATCCATTAATGAACGTGAACTCCCTATAGTTGAGCACGTGTTAGCGATATTCGACGGAACCTGGGTGCGCCTCGGCGGTGAAGGACGCACGCTCTACGAACAGGGCGGCTACGGGAGGCTGGAGGGAACAGGTCTTCGCCTTGCCCCTGAAGAGGCGCTCTACCTCATGGAACGGAACAAGATCGACGTGAAGGATTTTGGGTTTGATGCCCTGCTCGGTCTCTTCGCCGGTCAGCCGAACTTCGTCCGCAGGTATCTCGTCTACCGCGACATCCGCGAGCGGGGGTACGTGGTTCAGCCCGGCCCCCAGGACTTCCGTGTCTTCCGCCGCGGTCACAAGCCCGGGGTCGGAAAGTCCCAGTACCTGATCCGGGTCCTCTCCGAGCGGGATCTCATCGACTTCGACCGGCTGAGCCAGGACGTGCTCACCGCGGTCAACATGCGCAAGCAGTACCTCCTCGCGGTCGTGGACGACGAGGACGAACTGACCTACTACGAAGTGCGGGTGCAGGACCCCCCCGGGGTCGGGGAGCCGGCAGGGTGTGCAACACCGGTGGAGGCGTCCCTCTTCGGAACCTACGCACTGGCTCACCTGCCCCCGGGGACTCCACTTGAAGAGGACTGGTATGGCAAACGGCTCGATCCCGAGCGGCTGCTCCTCCGCCCGGTCGAGTCGATCTATCTCATGCGCCAGGGGTGCCTCTCGGTCAGGCGGGACAGTGCACCGATGACCGCAGAGCAGTTCCTCGATGCGGTGGCGGAGAAGGACATTGAGATCCAGGAGAAAGAACGGGTCTTCTCCGACCTCAGACAGAAGGGCTACATTCCGAGGACCGGATATAAGTTTGGGCACCACTTCCGCGTTTACTCCGGTAAGAAGACCCATTCCGAGATGCTCGTCCACGCCGTCCCGTCCGGGACCTCCACCCCGATGAGCGGTGTCTCCCGCTCGGTCAGGCTTGCTCACAGCGTCAAAAAAAAGATGTTGTTTGCCTGCATATACAATACCGCTATCAAGTACGTCGAATTTGCCCGAATCAAACTGTGAGCGTCAACTCATGCAGTCCGGAATGAATCCGTGGTCGAGTAATCAGACCGTCGATGTAGATCGACTCTTTGCCGAGTTCGGCATCGAGCCTGTCGGTGAGGTCGCCCGAAGGCTTCCCGAGGTACCGCCGTTTATGCGCAGGGGTGTCGTCGTCGGACACCGGGATTACGGCCTGATCGTCGACGCCATCCGGAACCGCACACCGTTTCACGTGCTGACCGGGTTCATGCCCTCAGGCCTCCCGCACCTCGGGCACCTGATGGTGATGAAGGAGGTGGTCTGGCACGTCCAGCAGGGTGGGAACGGCTATGTGGCCGTCGCCGACCGGGAAGCGCATGCGGTCCGGGGCGTATCGTGGGAGAAGTGCCGCGAGTACGGAAAGGAGTATCTCAAGGCCCTCTACGCCCTCGGGTTTTGCGGCACGACCTACTACCAGAGCAGGAACGATCGCTTGAAGGACCTCGCGTTCGAGGCGGCCACGAAGGTGAACTTCTCGGACCTTGCGGCGATATACGGGTTCGGGCCGGAGACCTCGCTCTCGCATGCCATGAGCGTCGCTACCCAGGTGGCCGACATCCTCTATCCGCAGCTCGACGCCGGTCCTGCCCCTACGGTCGTCCCGGTCGGCCTTGACCAGGACCCGCATATCCGGCTCACCCGGGACGTGGCTTACAAACTCCGGATGTTCACGGTCGAGGACCGCGGCGACCACGTCAGCGTCCGTTCAAAGAACGCGCCGGAGGAGGCCATCGAAGCCGTACACCGCGCATTCTCGGGGTCAAAGAAGTATACTGGCCACGTTGATATCACCGGTTGCCCGATCGGCCAGGTCGAGGATGCCGTCAGGCGGATCGAGATCGCCCACGGGGGATTTGGGTTCTACCTGCCCTCGTCGACCTACCATATCTTCATGCCCGGGCTCCAGGGCGGGAAGATGTCGAGCAGCGTGCCCGATAGTTCGTTCGGGTTTTATGAATCCGAAAAGTCAGTCAAGAAGAAGGTCATGAGCGCGCTGACCGGCGGGCGGATGACGCTTGAGGAGCAGAGGCGTCTTGGAGGCGAGCCCGACGCCTGCTCGGTCTATCTCCTGAACCTCTTCCACATGCTCGATGACGATGTGGAACTTGCCGACCTGCGCCGTCGGTGCGAGAGCGGTGAACTCACCTGCGGGCAGTGCAAGAAAGAGACGTATGAGCGTGTGCAGGCGTTCCTCGCGGATCTGCGGGATAAGATGGATGCGGTCGAGCATCTTGCAGAGGAGGTGTGAAGAGTGGAACTGACGTTAAACGAGAAGAAACTCCTGGTTGCCTTAGAGGCGGTGGGGTCTGCCGACGCGGCCACCCTTGCGGAGAAGATGGATGCCCGCCGGGAGGCGGTGGTGCAGTATGCAAACCTCGCCGGCGATCGGGGGCTCGTGGACGTGGAGAAGCACGTCTCCCGGCGATATGTTCCGACCGAGGAGGGCCGGGCTTACGTCGGCAAGGGTCTCCCCGAGCGGCAGGTGCTCGAGAGTTTCGATGAGACCATCCCGATGCGGGACCTTCAGGCGCATCCGCTCGCAAAGATCGCGATCGGTTGGATGCGGAAGAAGGGCTGGATCGCCATCAATGGCGGGATCGTACAAAAGACCGGTAACGTCGTTCCGGGGCCCGACGAGGCCGCGTTTGCCCGGGTGGGCGAGAGCGGTTCGATCGAGGACGGCGAGGGGGTTCTCGACCTTCTCCGCCGCGGGCTCGTCGCGGAAGAGGAGACCGCCACCTACACCGTCTCGATCACGCCCCGGGGCCGGGAGATCCTTGTCGAAGGGCTCGACCTGCAGGAAGAGGTCGGCACGCTCACCCGGGACCAGATCCTCTCCGGTGCCAAAGACCTCCCCCTCCGGCGCTACGATGTCTCAAAACTCCCTAAGCGCGTCTACCCGGGAAAGATCCATCCCTACCAGCGCCTCATCGACGAGATGCGTCGTGTCCTCCTTGACATGGGATTCACGGAGATGGCCGGCGGGATCGTCCAGAGCTCGTTCTGGAACTTCGACGCTCTCTTCCAGCCTCAGGACCATCCGGCACGGGAGATGCAGGACACCTTCTTCCTCGGCGAGCGCTGGCCGCTTCCGAAGGGGTTCGAGCACGTCCGCGATATGCACGAGCACGGCGGCGGGACCTCTTCCACCGGGTGGGGAGGCACCTGGAGCGCCGCAAAGGCGGAGCAGTGCGTGCTCCGGACCCACACGACGAGCCTCTCCATCCAGCACCTCGCCACGCACCCCGAGCCCCCGGTGAGGGCGTTCTGCATCGGCAGGGTCTACCGTCGGGAGGCTATCGACCCCACCCACCTCGCTGAGTTCGAGCAGCTCGAAGGGATCGTCATGGATGAGGACGTCAACTTCCGCCACCTTCTCGGGTTCCTGAAGGAGTTTTACGCCAAGATGGGTTTTGAGAAGGTCAGGTTCCGGCCCGGCTACTTCCCCTACACCGAGCCGTCCGTGGAGCCCGAGGTCTACGTCGACGGGCTTGGCTGGGTGGAACTCGGCGGGGCAGGCATATTCCGGCAGGAAGTGACCGCGCCCTTCGGTGTCGAGCACCCCGTCCTCGCGTGGGGTCTCGGGATCAGCCGGGTGGCGATGCTCCGGCTCGGCCTCCGGGACCTCCGGCAGCTCTACAGAAGCGACGTCGAGTGGATCCGGGAGACACCCACCTACGGCGGGAGGCGGTGAGATGGCGATAATTACGTTACCCTACCGGTACCTTGAACGGCTTACCGGGACCGACCGGCAGACGATCATCGACCGCGTTCCGATGATCGGAGCCGATATCGAACGGATTGAGGAAGACCATGTGGACGTCGAGTTCTTCCCGGACCGACCGGACCTCTACTCGCCCGAGGGTGTCGCCCGGGCGATGCGCGGGTTCCTCGGCATCGAGGAGGGCCTCCCGGTCTACACCGTCCGCCCCTCCGGGATCACCTTCGCGGTCGATCCGGGCCTTGCCGATATCCGGCCGTGCCTGGGCTCAGCGGTCATCCGGAACGTCGACCTCGACGAGGAATCGATCGAGAGCCTGATGAGCCTCCAGGAGGCCCTCCACTGGGCGGTCGGGCGCGGTCGGGCCAAGGTGGCGATCGGCGTCCACGACCTCGACGCAGTCAGGCCACCCTTCCGCTACATCGCCTCCTCCCGTGACCGGTCCTTCGTCCCGCTGGACTTCGAGCGGGAGATGACCATGGAGGAGATCCTCACCGAGCACCCGAAGGGCCGGGACTACGCCCGCCTCGTAGAGGGTTTCCCCCGGTTCCCGCTGATCATCGATGCCGACGACCGGGTGCTCTCCTTCCCGCCCATCATCAACGGGGAGCTGACGAGGGTCACGACGGCGACGAAGAACATCCTGCTCGACTGCACCGGCACCGACGAGAGAGCGGTGATGACGGCAGTCAATATCATCTGCACGGCGCTCGCCGAGGCCGGGGCGACGATCGAGAGTGTCACCGTCAACGGGCGGGAGATGCCGACGCTTGCCCCCGCAGAGCGGGTCGTCTCGGTCGAGGAGTGTGTCTCTCTCCTTGGCCTCCCCCTCACGGGCGAGGAGATGGCGCGGCTCCTTCGCCGGATGCGGTTTGGTGCCGAACCCGATGGGGACTCCCGGGTCAGGGTCCTCGTTCCCTGTTACCGCTCGGACATCCTCCACGACTGGGACATCTTTGAGGACGTGGCCATCGCCTACGGTATCGAGAACTTCGATGCCGCCCTCCCGGCAACGCCCACGGTCGCAGAGGAGCACCCGATCACTGCCATAGCGGGAGCGGTCCGCTCGGTGATGATCGGCCTCGGGTACCTCGAGATGATGCCGTTCACTCTCTCAAATGATCGGGTGTTGTACGCGAACATGCAGCGGGAGCCCCTGCCCGGGACCCTCCGGCTGCTCCACCCGATCAGCGAGGAGCAGACGGTGGTCCGGACCGACCTGCTCCCCCTGCTCATGGAGATGCTTCTGGCGAATAAGCACCGTGAGCTCCCGCAACGGCTCTTTGCAGTGGGCGACGTGGTCGAAGACTGCGTTACCTACCAGAAGATCGCGGCAGTGAGCATTCACCCGGCGGCCGACTTCTCCGAGGCGTATGCGGTTGCAGACGTCTTCTGCCGGGAGTTCTCGCTCTCCTACACGGTCGTAGAATCGCCTGATCCGGCGTTCCTGGACGGTCGCCGCGGTGATATCGTCGTCGACGGGAACATTGTCGGGGTCTTCGGGGAGATCCACCCGGCCGTCCTGAACGCGTTCGACCTCGAGCACCCGGTCGCGGCGCTCGCGCTCGATCTTAGAGCCGTACCGGGATACCCCGTCCCGCCAGGTACTCTTTGACCTGGCGAACGGTGAACTCCCCGTAGTGGAAGACGCTTGCCGCGAGGCAGGCGTCGGCCTTTCCTTCTGTAAACCCGTCGTAGAAGTGCTCGAGCGTCCCCACGCCGCCGCTCGCGACCACCGGGATACCGACCGCTTCCGAGATCGCTCTGGTGATCGGGATATCAAACCCCTCCTTCGTCCCATCGGTCTCCATGCTGGTGAGCAGGATCTCGCCGGCTCCGCGTTCCTCGACCTCCCTTGCCCAGGCGACGGCGTCCAGCCCCGTCCCCCGGCTCCCGCCATGGGTCACGACCTCGTACCAGCATTCCTGATCGTCGGTGAGGGGGATCGGGGTCAATCCCTTCTCCATATCGTAGTTTCGGCGGACATCGACGGCAACGACGATGCACTGGTTGCCAAACCGTTCTGCGCCCTGCGAGATCAGTTTCGGGTCGGTGACGGCGCTTGAGTTGATGCTCACCTTGTCCGCACCCGCCCGGAGGATCTGTTTCATATCGTCGATCGTCCGGATGCCGCCGCCGACCGTGAGCGGGAGGAAGAGCTGGTCGGCCGCTCGCTGCACGACATCGATGATGGTGCCCCGGTTCTCCCTGGTGGCGGTGATATCGAGGAAGACCACCTCGTCTGCACCCTGTTCGTTGTAGCGCTGGGCGAGCTCCACGGGGTCGCCCGCATCGCGCAGCCCGACGAAGTGCGTGCCTTTGACTACCCGCCCATCCTTGAGGTCCAGGCAGGGGATGATCCGCTTGGTCAGAACCATGAGTAGTGGTTTTGGGCGGGAGGTGATGAGGGTTTCTCAGGGTCACACAATTTCCTTATGTTTAAGTGATCGCGGAAGATACCTTTACAGACAAACCGGAGGAATATCCGGGCAAAAAGCCGGTCAGGTGGTTTTGATGGAGTCTGGAGATCTCAAAATTGCGTGGGCGCGGCAGTATATGCCGGTCCTTGCTTCCATTCGGAAGCGGTTCGTCGAGGAGAAGCCTTTTACCGGCATGATTGTTGGTATGGCCCTGCATGTCGAGGCAAAGACCGCGGTGCTGGTCGAGACCCTCGCGGCAGGCGGTGCAGAGGTGCACATCACGGGGTGCAATCCCCTCTCGACCCAGGACGACGTCGCGGCGGCGCTCAACACCCGGGAAGGAATTCATTCCTATGCCCGGCGGGGGGCCGATGTTGAGGAGTACTACGCTGCCATCGACCGGGTGCTCGATGCCCGGCCTGCGATCACCATCGACGACGGCATGGACCTGATCTACCGCATCCACACCGAGCGGCAGGATGTGCTCGATGCCGTCATCGGCGGGTGCGAGGAGACCACAACCGGCATTCATCGGCTTCGCGCGATGGCCCGGGACGGCGCGCTCAAATTCCCGGTCATCGCCGTCAACGACACCCCGATGAAGCATTTCTTCGACAACGTCCACGGCACGGGGGAGAGTTCGCTTGCATCGATCATGATCACGACGAACGTGCTCATCGCCGGCAAAAAGTTCGTCGTCGCCGGTTACGGCTACTGCGGGCGGGGACTTGCACAGAAGGCCCGGAGCCTCGGGGCCCGCGTCATCGTGACCGAAGTGGATCCCCGGCGGGCGCTCCAGGCACATATGGACGGGTTCGACGTCATGACGATGGATGAGGCGGCACCGTCAGGCGACATCTTCGTCACCACCACCGGGAACGCGGACATCATTACGGGGCGGCACTTCCCGGTGATGAAGAACGGGGCCATCCTCGCCAACGCCGGCCACTTCAATGTCGAGATCGATGTCGAGTGGCTCGCATCGCACGCGGATTCCACTCTCCACCGGGACGGCATCGAGACCTACGTGCTCGGCGGGAAGTCCATCCACGTCCTTGCCGAGGGAAGACTCGTGAACCTCGCAACACCGAAGGGCATGGGCCACCCCGTTGAGGTGATGGACCTGAGTTTCGCCGTCCAGGCACTCTCCGCGGAGTTCATTGCGAAGCATGGCCGCGAGCTCGCACCGGGCGTCCACGACGTCCCGTCTGCTATCGATGAGGGAATAGCACGGCTGAAACTCTCCACACTCGGTATCTCGATCGACCGGCTGACGCCCGAGCAGGAGAAGTATATGGGCAGCTGGACGATCGGGACGTAGGTCGTCCCCCCTTTTTGTCCCGGTCCGGTGTGAACCCCGGGAGACGGCTCAGTCTGGAATGGCCGCGTCGTCACGACCTGGGGGCGTCCTCGCCGCCATCCGTCCGCACCATGAACCCGTGGCCGGACTTGCAGCATCGGTACTGTGTGTAGAGGCCACGCCCGGCGGCATCGACAACTCCGATACATTCTCCCGGAGACCCGCACCGGGGGCATCTCGGTTCGTCGAACCTCCGGCCGCATTGGAGGCACTGGTGAGCAGTGTGTATCTCCGGGCTGGCGGCAACGGCATCCTCGACGTGGTCCCGGCACCCGCAGAAGGGACAGGGAGCGCGTGTGCCGTCCCTGTTGTCATCCGGTGGGCAGGTGGCCGCCGGCCGCCGATCCGATCCGCGCATACAGAAATTTCTCCTGCTTTGCATGGAGTTTATTTCCTCAAATCGGGTCTCTTTCAGCATTTCATACTCCTATGTGGCGTATTCAGCAGGTCAAAACCGACTACCTGCCCTGTCGCATACATCGGTGTATACGCTACCGGAGGCTTAAAGATATCTATAGGTATCTCATGGTATCCTACCGGAAAAATAAAAACAATGTAATATAATCGTTCAAACGGAACCTCTGAATGGAATAATGGGTCTCTCCGACAGCGTCTCAAGCAAACAGGTGGGCGTACGACTGCCAGGTCACCTCTACCGGTGGCTGAAGGATAAAGTTGACAATGGCGAGTACTCGAATATGGCCCAGTCCGTCATCGGGGAGCTGACGAAGGTCAAGACGCTTGAAGAAGTTCGATGCCGGGAGACCACGTCATACGCTACTTACGAGGACGAACCTCTCTCCCGGATGGTGAACGAGCGTATTGAAGGGGTCCGCCGCGAGCTCCTTGATGAAGTGAAACGGCGGCGTACCTGACCTGCAATCATCCGCCTGCCGGTGAGGTCATCCCAATATTCTCGCGATCATGATGCTGCATACCAGGTGAATGAGTCCCATGAATGAGTGCTCGTACCGCTCGTATCGTGGGACAATCTTCTTAAATGCTTCAATCCAGCTGAAGAACTGTTCTACCGCACTGCACTTTCTTGTAGAGTTCCGGATCGAACCCGATTGGCCTTACCCGTTTTTGGATATTTCCGGGATCTTCGGTTGACCGGGATATTGCTCTTGATCCTTCGTTTCCGGTTGTATTGTCGGATTTCCCGGGCATCGTAGGCTGCATCTGCGGAGATGATTGCAGGGCGAACCTGCACCTCGGGAATCTCAGATGCTTCGAGGGTTGGCTCGTAGAACCGGGAATCATGGGTATTTGCCGGTGCAACCGTGCAGGCAAGCGGGAGGCCGTTCCGATCGACCAGAGCACTCAGCTTACTCCCGTTTACCTTTTTATAGCCATCATAGCCGGCCGATCCCCTTTTTGTATGGAAATGCAATTTCCATCCTGTATGCCTGTGCCCTCCAGGGGCTCATGAGGGTTTTTAGCCTTGATATCCCTGGTATCTGTCGCACAATGCAAGAGATCGATTTTCTTGATCTCGTATCCGGATCGGAGCAGGTCGAAGAAGATCACCTGGTACACGCCCTTCGCGCAGAGTTCGAGGTGGTACCGGTGAACCGTCGATTTGGTGCCGTATCTCGCCGGTACATCGAGCCAGGAGCAGCCGGTGGTCAGAACGTACAGGATGCCGTTGATCAGCCCGCGGGGATCACGCCGGGGTCGGCCAATGTGTGGCTTTGGTGGGGGGAGGTATTCCTGAACAATTTCCCGGAGATCATCGTCAATTTCCCGGAATACCATGATCCCCGGTTTTATCTAAAGAGTCTTATAATTATAGGATCACCTCGGTGTATCCTTCTGCGGTCGCACCCCTGTAAGGGGCATGCGAGGGAATCTTCTTACTCCGGGCCTATCGGCATGAAAAATCTTCTAGAATTTTCTTTTCACTCGTTCCAGCATCGTCTGCCTGCGGACCTGGCCTTCCGCCCGACTGATGCTCCACACTTCGCATCTCCGGTGGCGGAGCTCCGGAGACGCCGCATACTTTTTATAATCGTCGGGATGGTAAATCAAATATCGTTTATATGGGCTCCAAATCAGCTAAATTAAATATATCGTGCCGCAATTCTCTATGGGCAAGGTGTAAGTATTATGAAAGTATCACCCCGGGCAACCCTTGTTGCCGTATGTCTTCTGATGATTGCCGGTCTCCTGGTCGCGGGATGCACGACCACCGAGCAAGCACCCGAAACGACAACCCTGACCGTCTTTACGGCCGCATCGCTCACGGGAGCCTTCACGGATATCGGCAAGGCCTACGAGGCAGAGAACGAGAACGTCAAGGTCGACTTCATCTTCGACGGCTCACAGACCCTCCGCACCCAGATCGAACAGGGCGCGAACGCGGATATCTTCGTCTCCGCGAGCACAAAGCACATGAAGGCGCTCCAGGACGGCGGGTTCATGGAGAATAGCACCGTAACCCCGTTCCTCGGGAACAGCCTGGCCCTGATCGTCCCGGTCGATAACCCGGCAGGGATCACCAGTGTTGCCGACCTGAGCAAACCGGGCGTAAAGCTCGTCATCGGCACCAAGGATGTTCCCTTCGGTGACTATACCCGGCAGATGTTCGACAAGATGGTCGCCGATTCAGCCTATGGTCAGGCCTACAAGGACGCCATGATGGCTAACGTCGTCTCCGAGGAGACAGCGGTGAGCTCCGTGGTGCCCAAGCTGGCACTCGGTGAGGCGGATGCAGCGATCGTCTACAAGTCGGATGTCTCAAAAGACGACCTGACCAAAGTGACGCGGATCGAGATCCCGGCCGCATACAACGTCGTGGCCACCTATCCGCTCGGCATTCTTGCGGAGTCGCCGAGCAAGGCCGAAGCAGAATCGTTCATAGCATTCGTCCGGGGTCCGGACGGCAGCGCCATCCTGACGGAATATGGTTTTGACCCGATCCCAGCCTGAACGCGGGATATCCCTGTTCGGCAGCCGGACGGTATTGAGGAGGGCGGTTCTCACCCTTCTCACCGCCGTCCTTCTTGCGCTCTTCCTCCTCTTCATCACCCTGCCGGTAGCCTCGCTCTTCCTGCGCATATCGCCGGAGGCATTCCTCAGCTCGCTCACCGAACCGGTGGTGCTCGATGCGCTTTATCTCTCCTTCGTCACCGCGACGGTGAGCACGATGATCGTCGTCCTCTTCGGGACGCCGCTTGCCCTGGTGAACGCCCGGCGCGACTACCGGGGCAGGGAACTCGTCGACACCCTCACCGATCTTCCCATCGTCCTCCCGCCGGCGGTGGCGGGTCTCGCGCTGCTGATGGCCTTCGGCCGCCGGGGCGTGATCGGGCAGTACCTCGATATCTTTGGCATCCAGATCGGTTTCACCACGGTCGCAGTGGTCATGGCCCAGGTCTTTGTCGCCTCGCCGTTCTACATCAGGCAGGCGCGGGCGAGTTTCGAGGCGGTCGACCGCCTCTACGAGGATGCGGCGCGGACGCTCGGGGCCTCTCCCGGGACCATCGCTCTCCGAATCACCATCCCGCTTGCATGGGGCGGACTCGTCTCCGGGGCGATCCTCTCGTTTGCCCGGGCGCTCGGGGAGTTCGGTGCCACGATCATGTTTGCCGGGAACTTTCAGGGCAAAACCCAGACGATGCCGCTTGCGATCTACACGACCATGCAGGGAGATATGAACGCCGCGATCAGCCTCTCCATCATCCTTGTCGTGATATCGTTTGCCGTGATCTCTGCCGTGAAGATCGTCACCCGGAGGAAGTACTGATGCTCTCCGTCCATGCCGTCCGAGATCTGCGAGATTTCGTCCTCGACGTCACGCTCTCGGTCCGGTCCGGCGAGACCCTCGTCCTCATCGGTGAGAACGGGTCGGGCAAATCCACGGTGCTGAACCTGATCTCCGGCATCCTCACTCCTGACTGCGGTGAGATCGTCCTCGGGGACCGGACGCTCTTCTCTTCCGGGGAGCGGATCGATATTCCTCCCGAAAGCCGGAACATCGGCCACCTCTTCCAGTCCTATGCTCTCTTCCCACACATGACTGTCTCTGAGAACGTGGCGTTCGGCCTCCGGTGTCGGAAGGTTCCGAAAGCCGAGATAGCCGATGCCGTGGCGGAACAGCTCGCGGCGATGCACCTCTCCGACCTCGCGGACGTCAACGTCGGCCGGCTCTCGGGAGGCCAGCGACAACGGGTGGGCCTCGCGCGGGCGCTGGTGCTCGACCCGGACCTCCTCCTCCTCGACGAACCGCTTGCGGCCGTCGATATGCGGGCTCAGGGAGCGATGCGGAGCGAACTGTGCGACCGGATAAAGGACGCTGGCATCCCCTGCATCGTCGTCACCCACAACCTCCGCGACGCCCTCGAACTCGGCGACCGGCTTTGCCTCCTCGAAGATGGGCGGGTGGTTGCCGATGGGGTGCCGGCGGAGGTGCTCTCGATGCGGGAGAATGGATTCATCGCGAGTTTTGCCAGGTAAGGCCCCGCAACGGCTTTATGCCCCCTCTCCCCATCACAGATCATGGCAGGGGGCCGCCGGGGCTCCCGCCCCTCCGGGAAACGATCATGAAGATGGAGACGGTGCTGATCCTCGCCCTCCTCACGGTTGCCGCACTTCTGCCGGGAACGGCCGCAGGGGAGACCCCCATCGAGTGCCCCTTCGACGAGGCGCACGCGGAGGTATACGAGCAGATGCTCGCGGAGAATGCATCTGTGGGTGAGTACTATGAGCGGGTCTGCCCTGAGTTCCTGGAGAGCATGCCCCCGGAGACGAGGGCGCACCTCTACAATACAGCGCTGGACGGGTACCACCGGGACCTCGCCTCCGAGAGGGTGGTGTTCGTGCCCCCGGAAAAGCAGGTCGCAATTGGTATGGCCTCCGCCGGGCTCGGGATCTGTGGGGTGCCCGTCCTCCTCTACACCGTCGGGATCCTGACTCTCTTCAGCCTCGTCATCCTTGCCCTGCTCGCGGCGGTCGCTCTCGTCCTGGAGCGGGTCCTTAAGAAGAAGGAGTGAACCTCACCCCGCCCGGCTCGCCGGGCCCCGTGCGCAGTAGAGGTACTCCTGCGCGTATCCCGCGTACTCCCCGAAGTAGCCTCGGGCGAACCGCCGGATCCGCTCGTACTCCGCCGGGGTGCACCCCTTCCCGGCAAGGTCAGGGAGGTATGTCTCCGCCATGATCCGGTGTATCCAGACGTCGACCGGGAACGCCTCGAAGAACCCGAACGCAAAGAGCAGCACGCAATCCGCTGCTTTCGGCCCGACGCCCTTAAACCCCATCAGCGCCTGCCGTGCCTCCTCGAAGGGAAGGGCGGCGACCCGTTCTGCCCAATCCGGGTGCTCGCTTGCGAATGCGGCAACTTTACGGACATAATCCGTCCGGTAACCGAGTTTGCAGTCCCACAGGTCTGACCGGGAGACCCCCGCGAGCGCTCCTGACTCCGGGAACGTGTACGCCGTGCCGAAGGGTCCGTCTATCGCCCTCCCATAGCGCTCCGCCATCAGCGCGACCCGCCGCTTCACCGCCGGGATGTTCGTGTTCGTGGCGCAGAGGTACGAGACCAGACACTCCCACGGCTGCTGCCTGACAAGCCGGAGGCCGCGGCACTCCCTGATCGCGGCACTGATCGCCGGGTCGCGGTCGATCGACGAGAGGATCGTCGGTAGATCCTGGCCGAGCTGGAAGTAGTCGCGGACGAACTCCTCATCCGCTCCCTCAAACACGAGAAGATACCCATCCTGCCGTATCCGGACGGCCCGGCCTTCGGCGACGCCCTGCCACCACCCATCCACCTTCTCCCAGCGGAAGGCCTGCCCGCAGGAGAGCGTCCGGTCGAGGTCGAACGGCTGGTTGGCTTGAAGGATGATCGTTGTCATGGCCGGTCAGCCCGGCGGGTGAAAAAGAGGTTATTCTTTCTTCTCATCCTTCATCTGCTGATAGACGCAGGACTGGATATCCTGGCCGAGTTTCCCGATAGCGTCCGCACGACAGCGCGCGCAGTGGCGCATCTGCTTGATGAACGGGGCGCACCGGTCCTGCATCTCCCGTTTCTCCGCCGGGGTGGGCGGGGTTATCCCGGCGAACTTGTACTGCGGGATGATGGGGATGACGTTGAAGGTGAACGCTCCCATCTCACCGACCTTCTTTGCGATCTCGGGGATATGCTCATCGTTGATCCCGGGGATGTAGACGGTATTAATCTTGACGAACATCTTCTTTGCAACCGCCATCTCGATCCCTTTCATCTGCTGGGAGAGGAGGAGCTCCGCGCCTTCACGCCCGTGGTATTTCTTCCCGTTGTACTCGACCCAGGAGTAGATCTTCTCGCCGATCGCAGGGTCGATGGCGTTGAGCGTGACCGTGACGTTCCCGACATCGTACTTTGCCAGTTCCTCGATCGACTCCGGGAGCATAAGACCGTTCGTGCTGATGCACATGATCAGTTGCGGGAACGCCTCGTGGACCAGCCTGAGCGCCTCAAACGTCTCGGGGTTTGCGAGCGGCTCACCCGGTCCCGCGATGCCGATCACCTTCACGTAGGGGTGCTCCTGCATGACCTTCCGGACAAGGTCGAGCGCCTCCTCCGGCGGGAGGACCCTGCTCGTCACCCCCGGCCGGCTCTCGTTCACGCAGTCGAAGTCCCGCACGCAGTAGTTGCACTGGATGTTGCACTTTGGAGCGACGGGGAGGTGACATCGCCCAAAAGAGTGACACGCTTTGTCAGAATAGCAAGGATGTTCGCTGATCTTGCGCAGTTGCTCTGGATCGTAGGGGACCTCCCTGCCCTGGACCGTCGCGGTCCGATACGATTCATCGGCCATATGTTGATCTATGCGTCAGGGGATGTTATATACTGATGGTTCTCGGCGGGCTCGCGGCACTCGTACGCTGTGATCCGATCGGCCGGTTCCGTGTGCACCCGGCCTTTGGATTCCAGCGCGGATCCAGGAGGCGTGCCACGGTCCCGGTCAAGGATGGCCGAGATGTCGGGGAGAACGAGGTAAACCGGGAACAACCCGAAGAGGCTGTGGCAGGCCGAGGTATACACTCTCATTCGCCGGAAGTCATCCTGCATCCGCGATAGCTCTGCTATGAGGTCTGTGAGGTGATCGGGGTCCGTGATCTCATCCGGAGTTCTCGGGACCGCGGCGAGCCGTCGCAGGATCCCGTCTTGCAAGGCATGGATCTTGTGGCCCCCTACATGCAGGAAGAGTTCCCGGCTGTACGTCCCCTGCAGGTACCGGACGATGACGACCTGCGAGGCGAATATGGCAAAGAGCGGCAGGAGGCCCCACCCGAGGCCGAGATCGACCGAGGCAAGGAACGTCGAGAGCGTCATCCCCGGGAGGAGCATCGCCGATACGGCGAGGATCCCGCTCACGGCTCCCAGGGCGGCGACGAGGAGGACGACCCGCATCGCCGCCCACCATCCGACCTGGACCTTCTCCTGCAGGTTCGTCCGGATCTCGCCGAGCGAGAGGAAAAAACTCGTCGTGTAGGGCTTGACATGCCAGATGCCGGCATAGAAGAGGATGATCGCAAGGGACTGGAGCGTGATCAGCGCCGCCGCTCCCGGTTCGAGGGATCCTGCAACGCAGACGCTCGCGACCGCAAAGGACACATTGATGCCGAAGACCAGCCCAAATCCGGCAGCAAGGGGTTGACTGTTGATGAAGAAGGTGTCCCAGAAGACCTTCCCGAACGCCCTCGCGTCGTGGGCCACAAGGCAGGAAACCCCTCCGGCTTCCCGGATCGATCGGAGGATCTCGCGGGCGGTCCCCATGCCCCGGAAGGTCGTCTTTCCGTCACCTGTCGGGATCATCAGGATGAAGGGGTTTGCCATATAAAGGACAAAACTCGATACGATCCAGTAGAGCATGAAGTGAGGGAGGACGAGCAGGAAGAAGAGGTTCGCGAGGACCGCAATGAGGATGAAAGGGCCGGTGGCGTGGAGCCGGTCGTCGCGAGCGAGAAGGGACGATTGCCGCCGCTCCTCACGCGCGATCTCATCTTTCACGCCTCTTGCGAGGGCTCCGGCCTCCCGGGCATACCTCATGAAGAGAACGTCGTCTCTCGCCACCGCCATCTGCGGGAAGACAGTGGTCTCTTTGGGATAAATGTATTCGCAAGACCTGTCCCACTCCAGCAAAAGATTGGGTGGGTCAGGCCGTCTGCCGCGTGAGGTCGAGCGGAGAAGGTTCTTTATCGGCCTCTCGCGCAGATCTCTCCTGCTCCAGACCCAACCGCTCCTCCGCAGATTTGAGGATACGGGCAAGCATCTCGGGATAGGTCAGGCTCGCGTGCTTTGCCATCTTTGCGAGGTGGCCATCCCAGCACCAACCGGGGTTCGGGTTGACCTCGAGGAGTTTCGGGTTGCCGTGCTCGTCCAGACGCCAGTCGAACCGGCAGTAGTCGCGGCACTCCAGGCGCTCGAAGAGGGCGAGGCAGCACCGCACGACCAGTCTCTCGGTCTCCTCGGGGAGGTCTGCCGGTCTCGATACGATCTTCCAGTACGGCGAGTCCGGAAGCCACTTCGCCTCGTAGCCGCAGATCCGGGGAAGTTCCGGGGGCAGCGCGGAGTAGTCCTCCTCGGTGATGGGGAGCACCGTGCAGTATCCCGATGGATTCCCGATGATGCCGACGCTGATGTCCTTTCCTGTGAGGAACTCCTCGACAAGGAGCGACTGGTTGTAGCCGAGCGTCATCCGCAGGGAGTTGATGACGTCGGAGAGTTCTTCGATGGTGTGGGCGATGCTCCTTTGCGTGATGCCGTATGAGGAATCCCCCGCGTTTGGCTTGACGATCACCGGGAACCTCATCCCGACGTCGTAGGTGCGGTCGCCGGGAGTGATGAAGCAGGCGTCCGGCACCGGGATCCCCATCTCTTTCGCGACACCGCGCACGAGCGATTTGTCGTAGCAGAACGCAAGCGACTGCGGCCCGGAGCCCGTGTAGGGAATATCGAAGATCTCAAGGAGCACCGGCACATGGAGCTCCTTCCTCGGGTCGTTGTTGAACCCCTCGTCGCAGAGGTTGAAGACGTAGTCCACCTTTCCCTTCAGTTTCAAGAGGTCCTGCACCAGGGTATCGTGCTTGCAGAGGTAGGTGAACCGGTAGCCCGCGAGCTCCCGGAGGGCCGCCTTCATCTGGTCGATGGTGTAGAAGTCGTCGTCATCGAAGGTGCAGGAGGGTTTGAGGGCATCGGGCTTGGCCGGGTCGCCGAGAATCACCGCGACGTGCTTTGCCATCTCCTGCCCTCTTGCCCTCGTTGTCGCCCACTCCTTCTTGATGACCGCGGTGACGATGTGGCGGCATTCCATCATGCCGAGGTCCTGGTTCCGCTGCGACTCCGTGGCGATGTCGTGGAAGGTGATGCCGGAGAAGCCTGCCTGTTCCAGGAGTTCCCGGAGCGCTTTGGGAGTGTAGAGGCGTTCAGCATAGAACTGGTCGGCGACGACGCCCTTATCGACGTCAGTGATCACTTCTCTTGAGATCAGGCGCTGCGCGTCGAGCGAGAGGGATCGCTCCCGGCAGACGAACATCGTCTCGTCGATCCACTCCCATGACCTCGGCTGAAAGTGCTCCTTTAAGTACTCCCCATCGGCCACATCCAGGAGCACCCGCCCCCAGGGCTTGAGGATGCGCCGGAGTTCGGTGAGGACCCGCAGGTCTTCCTCGACGGAATCAAAGTAGCCGAAACTGTTTCCGAGGACGAGGACGACATCGTAGGTGTCGGTGCGATAGGGCAAGCGGCGTGCGTCTCCTTCCCGGAACCGGACCGAGAGCCCCTCTCTCTTCGCGGTCGACCGGGCACGCTGGATCAGGTAATGCGACTGATCGAGACCCTCGGCATTGTAGCCCCTGCGCACGAGTTCGAGGGTGTGCCTGCCCTGACCACAGCAGAGGTCGAGGATCTTCGCATCGGGCCCCAGGTTCAGGACCTGGGCGATCCGGTCGGTCTCATTTCTGGTTATCTGCTGGTCGTCGACGACGTCGCCATCGGTTTTCAGGTAGAGGCGGTTGAAGATGCCCTTCCACCAGTCGGACTTCACATGCTCTTCAAGGTTCGGGACCGGACCGAACGTCCTCCTGTCCCGGTGTTTTCCCTTCGATCTGCTATCAGGGGGTTCGTCGATGTGAATCTCGTCGGTCATGCTGGGCCTCTCATTCTACTCTCCCCCTCGGGGTGAAATCGGTGTTTCACCGGGTTGCAAAAGAGATCGGTTGACGCGTGCCATAGTTGGATGATCATTGGGTCGGATGGTATCGATAAAAGCGTTGTGTCATGGTTCTCCCTGTCCGGATAAACGGCTGCCTGACAGGGTTATTTCTCTTCTCTAAGAGCCCCTCACGCACCGGTCGGTGTAGGACCTGCGTATGGTGCGTGATGGAACCCGGGTGGGCAGATCGAGACCGGTTTTGCTGCCCGGGATCCCCGGAGAAATACCTTTATACCGGCGGGTTGTTGTATATGTGCAGACTATCTGCATGGTTGAAGTATATGGATGAGAGATATCCGAGCAGGGGTCCCCGTTCGTTCCAGGACCGCCCCCGCGAGTTCCACAAGGCAGTCTGTTCCGACTGCGGCAAAGAGTGCGAAGTTCCTTTCAAGCCCACGGAGGGCCGGCCCGTCTACTGCCGCGATTGCCTCCCGAAGTACAGAAAGCCCCGGTACTGAATCGTCTGTGAATACAGTAACCCAGAAGTGAGTGAAATCCAATGGAAGATAGATATCCACGCAGGGGTCCCCGCTCGTTCGATGACCGCCCTCGCGAAATGACAAAGACCGTTTGTTCCGACTGCGGTAAAGAGTGTGAAGTTCCTTTCAAGCCCACGGAGGGCAGACCCGTCTACTGCCGCGACTGCCTCCCGAAGCACAGGAAACCCCGATTCTAACTTTTTTTGCGTGCGCCCGTAGGATGTGCTTCCTCCGGCCGTGCTGCCCGTAGTACCGGTTATACTACCCTGCTTTACAGTCCCGGGCACGCAGTTCCACGGGGCCGGACGCCTCTCCCGGAGCTATATCGTGGATACTTCTGCCGCTTACACGATAAGCCGCCTTTTCATCAACCTGATGGCGAGGACGAAGAAGAACGCAGTCGCCACCATGATCCAGATGAGGTTGAAGAGATTGATCGGCGAGAAGGCCGAGAGCGTGATCGCCCGGTTGATGCTGACGACGTGCGTGAGCGGGAGGACAGCGAGGGCGAAGTACTGGATGGGCTGCGGGAGCAGGTCGAGGGGGAAGAACGTCCCCGAGAAGAGGAACATCGGGGTGATGAAGAGAAACGACGGGTAATTCAGTGCGTCGATACTCGGCGTGATCGCCGTGAAGCACATCGCAATGCCCGCAAAGAGGAGGCCGGCAAGGAACGCGAAGGGGATGAGGAGCAGGGACGACGGCATACTCACGACGCCGAAGAGAAGGAGGACCGGGAGCATCAGCGTCGCATAGATCATCCCTCTGGTGGCGCCCCAGAGCATCTCGCCGGCGATCACTTCATCGGTGCTGACCGGTGTTGCGATGATAGCGTCAAACGTCTTCTGGTAGTACATCCGGACGAACGACGAGTAGGTACACTCAAAGAAGGCTGAATACATCACCGATATCGAGACGAGGGCCGGTGCGATGAAGACTGGGTATGGTATCCCATCGACGGCCTCGATGTATGTCCCGAGGCCGAACCCCAGGGCCAGGAGGTAGAGGACCGGCTCGACAAAGGGCGGGATGAAGTTTACCTGATAGGTCCTGAGGAAAGCATCCAGGTTCCTCCGCCAGACACTCAACACCCTGCCGGTAATGTCGATCATCGTCTCCTCATTCCCGCAGTCTCCGCCCGGTCATCCGCAGAAAGACATCCTCGAGGGTCGCCGGGCGAACCGTCACCGCCGCCTCGTGCCGGCAGGCCTCGAGGAGTCCACGTGCCACGTCGTTGGGACGGTCCGTGAATACCTGGAGCATATCGCCGGCAAGGTCGTAGTTCACCTCAAGCCCGGTCAGGCAGGAGATCGCCTCTTCTGTCCGCTTGACTTCGACGACATTGCTCCCGGCATACTCCCTGATGAGGTCCGCCGGCGCGCCCTCGATGAGGATCCTCCCATGATCCATGATCACCAGCCGGTCGCAGAGGCGTTCTGCTTCGTCAAGGTAGTGGGTGGTGAGGACAAGGGTGTTTCCTGCCGCCTGGAGACTCCGGAGTTTCTCCCAGATCAGGTGCCGCGCCTGTGGGTCGAGCCCGATGGTGGGCTCATCGAGGATGAGCAGTTCCGGTGCATTGATCAGGGCCCGGGCGATGATCAACCGTCGTTTCATCCCGCCTGAGAGTTTGTCGATCAGGACATCCCGTTTCTCCTCGAGTTGCATGAATCCGAGGAGTTCTTCCGCCCGCGGCTCTGCCTCCCGCTTCGGGATGCCGAAGTAGCGGGCGTAAACCAGCAGGTTCCGGTAGGCCGAAAAGTCCGGGTCAAGGTTGGTCTCCTGCGGCACCACGCCGATGCGGTTTTTTATCTCCCGCTGGTGGGTGTCCACATTCATGTCAAAGACCTGCAGGGTGCCGCCGGTCTTCGGGGAGATACACTGGATCATCTTCATGGTCGTCGTCTTGCCCGCTCCGTTCGGGCCGAGAAATCCGAATATCTCTCCCTCTTGAACCTGGAAGGCAATACGGTCAACCGCGATGAGATCCTCGAACCGCTTCTCCAGATCGCGCGCTACGATGACATCGCCGATGATCGTTCCTCCTGATATGTCAGTGGAGTCGTACGAATACAACACTCTTTCGCCTGCCCATCCGCCCGGGGAGAGGATCCTTTTGCTTCTCTCCAGCGAAGGCAGGCGGGCGGCCGACGATCGCTTTCACCGGGAAAATAACCATAATTCTCTCGGGCCTGGCCTGAGTTCCGCATTCTTTTTGCCCGGGCCAGGTCAACTACTGTACTGTCATATGTGTGGAGAAGCGACGATATCATGACCGATGGTGCCGGAGAACTGGATACGGAGCTGCGCGAGGCCATCTTCCCTTCCGATCTCGTTTATCTCTCTTCATCGAGGAACCGCGGCCGGGGAGTGTTCGCTCGCAGGGATCTCATGGCCGGGGAGTTGATCGAGGCCTGCCCGGTGATCGTGCTGGGTGGAGTAGATGAGCAGGAACTCCTCGACCGGACGCGCCTCTTCAATTACTACTTTGCGTGGGGAGAACACCAGGACCTGGCCGCCGTGGCGCTGGGTTACGGGTCGCTTTACAACCACTCCTATCACGCGAATGCCGACCATATCTGCGACGTTCTCCGGGGTGAGATCCGCATCTGCGCTCACCGTGCCATCCAGCAAGACGAGGAGATCACCATCAACTACGGTGGTCGTCCCGACTGCCCCGACCCCGTCTGGTTCGATGTGGTGGAGGAAGAGGGGTAACCTCTCCCCGCGCGTAAATCTCCCCTATCGAGCCTCACCTTCTTCACCCTCGCGAATCGGCGGTGAGGAGAACATTCCAACCCGCCCCGGATCGCTATGGTGTGTACGTCCAAATCTCCAGTGGAAACAAGGGGGTTTATGATAATCTCTATGATCTATAGAGGTATTCCCGATCACCCGTAAGGTCTGCCGACCCTTCACACCGGCCCGCCGGCTTTGCAGGTGGCTCAGAATCGTTCTCCAATTTTGAGAGTTATCCGGCATTCGGGGTCTATTTTGGAGACACTAATGACGTTCTAGCGCCGGATGACCAGTTGTACCCCCTCGGTCCGCACGGTGCCCCCTCCGGTCGCCGTCACCGTGGCGTCCACGGTCGCGGTGGAGACGAGGGGCGGGAGTTCGGGCACCATGACCTCGTAGGTGAGTGGAGGGTAGGGTGGGGAGACCGTGCCGAGGTCATGGTTGTCGTGGAAGACACCCCCAAGCGCCGTAGCGGAGACTTTGACCTCGACGGGTGCGGAAAATCCGTCTTCGGGGTTTACCGTGAGGGTGAACAAGACTGTATCACCGGGTCGGACCGTGGCGGCTGCGGGCGTGACGCTGATTGAGAACGAGCGAGGAGTGAGTTGCACCGGGGCCCCGGTCGTCACCGGCGTTCCCGGCGTTGCGATCGGGGTCGGGAGGGAGGCGGGCTGCGTGGGAGGTGGTGTGCCCGCGTCCATGAGAAGGCCGTAGGCGATGATGATGCCGGTGAGCATGATGCAGATGAGGACTGCGATCAGCAGGGGTGGGTAATCTCGTGTCATGGTGCCGGTTCCCGGTATGTGTGCCGGCAGAACGGTTGCCGGCGTACTTATGTGTTGCCACCCCTGCCGGGGTAAAAAAGGTGAGTGTTTCTCAGTCAACGGCGACCATAACCTCGGTCGATTTGATCACGGCATGGACCTTCCTGCCGACGGTGATCCCGAGGCTCTCCACGGACGTCTTCGTGATGACCGAGACGAGCTCGCCGCCGCCGTCCAGCGCGATGACGACCTCTGCGGTGACTACGCCCATGTTAACAGCCGTTACTTTTCCGGGAAGCTGGTTCCTTGCACTTAACTTCATGATGCACCGCGACGCTGCTCAGTCCGTCCCGGGTATATAGGTTTCGATGCCCGCTCCTTCAGGTTAGCTATCCGGAATGGAGGAGGGCGCCATCGCCTGATCTGTCCTTACCGAGCATGAACAAAAAAAGATGGGTTTGCCTGCTCGGGTTCAGGATGTTGCGTCGACCCGGCGCAGGAACTCCTGCACGACTTGGAGATACGCATCGGTCTCTTCCAGGTGGTGGCTGTGCGAGGCGCCTTCAAAGACCTTGAGCTCCGACCCCGGCACCCGGCTCTGGAAGTAGGCCATGGTCGCGGGCAGCGCTTCGTCATGCTCTCCGCAGGTGAAGAGCACCGGGACCTGAATCTCGGCCAGCCGGTCGGTGACGTTGAATGTTTGAAGCGTTCCCGTGCAGGTGAACTCGCTCGGTCCCCACATCCGGAGGTAGATCGGCATGGCGAGCCGTTCAAGCGACCGGTTCAGGCACTCCGGCCAGGGGTCCAGCCTGCAGACGTGCCGGGCATAGTAGGCCCCCATAGCCTCCTGGTAGTCCGGGGCGTCGAAGTTTCCGGTCGTTTCCGCCTCCCGGACGGCTGCCTGCATCTCGTCGGGGAACGCCGCAAGGTTCGCCCGCTGATCGGCAGCCCACCGGTTCGCGTCCAGCAGCGGCGCGGAGAGGATCAGGCTCTCGACACCGCCGGGTTTTGCGTCCAGCACGTACGAGGTCGCGAGAGCGCCTCCCCAGGATTGTCCGAGGAGGTGGATCCGCTCAAGCCCGAGTGCGTCCCGGACCTCGCCGACCTCCTGAATGTATCGTTCGACCGTCCAGAGGGCGGGATCGTCCGGGTGATCGGAGTTCCCGCACCCGAGCTGGTCGTAGAAGACGATCGGCCTCTCGTCCGCGAGGGCCTCGAGCGGTTCGAGGTAATCGTGCGGCACCCCCGGTCCTCCGTGGAGGACCAGGAGGGGTGTTCCGGGACTGTTCGCACCAGCGACCCGGAACCAGACCCGGCCGCCGGTGACGTTGATGTAGCCCTCGTGGGTGTCGCCGTCGGATGATGTTATGGTGACCCTCGATCTGTCGTCAGTTCCGCCTGTCGTGATGCAGAGTGCGAGCAGCACCGCTGCAACCGTGAGAAAGAGAAGTACCATGAGATATCCCCGCGATCCGTTGCCTGACATGGTCGAGTTTTGAACTGCATGTTCGGAGGAGGGCTTTTCGGCTGCCTCCTCGGTATATCCGGAAAAACCGTTTGTCGGAATGTCAATATGAACGTTCCGAAACCGCATGGGAAGAGTGTACCCCGCAGGGGCCCGGCGAGCTCCCGCGGGTCTCCGGCGCTCTCTCCTTCTCCGGGTTCGTATGATGGGGGCAGGCTGACCCGGCCTTCTGTATGCGATGCAGCAGCCCGGGATTCCTGTTGTGACCACGAAGTTTATGCATATTCCTCTTATCTCGTACTTCTGTCCCCGGTTGAATTCGGTATATTTAATCCCACAGGCGCTCTTCATTCAATTGTGAGCGTGATGGAACCTCTCCGCATCATTGTCCTGCTCTTCTGCCTGATCCTGGCCATACCTGCCGTAAACGCCGCAAATCTCACCATCACGGAGCCTTCGTCGAGCGAGAACACCTTCTCCGAAATGCGTGACTTTTATGTCTATGGTGTCTTTCCGGCACCGCTGGAGCACCCCGGGAACGTCCGTGTCGTCCTCAAAGACAGCAACGGTACTGTTATCCGCACGGTTGTGAGCAGCGTCAATGAGACCGGTGTTACGCCGGAGACCTCGGTGAACATGAGCCTTGTTCCGAACGCGTGGGGAGGGATGTTAGCCCCGGACGTCATCACCGTGCCCGGAGGATTTACGAACGGGAGCAATAAAGTGCTGGTGACCGGCACCTACTACCTCGGCCTGATACAGGGCGGCGTGACCAGGGAGATGGGTAGTTACACCGATATGAGCGGGGGAAGGCTCGAGCCGATCATGCGGGATCTGACTGCCGGAACCTATACACTGGTTGTTGAAGGACTGGACGGAGACCTTGCCGGGGAGAAGGTGGAGGTGGGGGTCGTCTTCGGGACGACCCACGCGTCCCTTGGCGTCTTCCGCCCCGATGAGAACAAGAAGAACGTGATCGGTTGGGCAGAGGGGAGGACGCCGCCGCTCCGTGTCTACACGGACTGGCTCCCGGGATACTTCCGGAAAGGCGATGGCGGGTACGAGATTCCCGATCGGTGGCAGGCAAACAACGCCATCGAAGTGGTAAATGACCTCTCAGGAACAACGATTGATACCGTCGCAACTGCAGAGAACGACTGTCTCATCTACAACGTGGGTGACACCTCTGCGACCCTGCAGGTCGAACTCGCCGCGATCCTCAGGCACGGTCTTGAGGACTCCGACCGCACGACGTTCACGCACTACGATATCGGCGAACCGTCGATGATGTGGACGGACAGAGCAACCGATGCAAATAAATCGGTAACGGGGAGGTTGGTGACGTACCCCGCCGATATCCGGCTCGTCTACACCCGTGCGGAGATCACGAACGAGCCGGTGCGGGAGAACTACTTCAATACGGTGGTGGTCGATGGCAGAAAGATCGTCGATACGACGCCGATGCAGGTGACGGTCGTGCAGGGGGAGAACCTGACGTTCTACGGGGTGGCGCGGCCGATTGCAACGACGCTGGTGAGTGCCGGGAACGCCTACCGCTACATCCCCGACGATCAGATTGTTACGTACGTCTACGAGAACGAGACGCTGGGACGGTTCACATTTACCGGTTGCCTGGAGCGCGAGTTTGAGGGCAGGTACATTGGGAGTGCCAACTACGAGTTCGGGCATGTGTTTACGGAGACCGCGGCGATGCCGCCGGGGGCATGGCTGCTCGCGGTGAGCGCTTACAACACGACCGGTGCCCTCGTGGAGAAGACGAATACGACGATCGAGCTGGAGGTGAGGACAGCGTCGTCTCCGGCGACGCTCTCCACGGTCGTTGCGGTGGCGGCTCCCGTATCGACGCCTGCGCCGAGGGAGGCGACCGGGTTTGGGGCGGTCCTGGCGGTGGCGGTGCTTCTGGTGGTGGTTGTGCTTCGCCGTGGGTGACCGCCGACCTCTCTTTTTAT
>NZ_JAVBWL010000009.1:0-7871 GCF_036677455.1 Methanoculleus sp.
GGCGTTCGGGAACTTCACCCTGTTCACGGGCCTCCTTCAGTCGACGGGCGTCGCCGCGAGGCTTGAGGGTCCCGGACCGTATACGGTATTCGCCCCGACCGACGCCGCGTTCGACAGGATGGACCCCGGCGCCCGTGAGTCGGTCCTGAACGGTTCTGCGAACAGCACGGAGGTCGTGCTCTACCATATCGTAAACGGCTCCTACACGCTTGCCGGGCTCCGAAACGCTTCAACGCTCCGGACCCTGCAGGGCGGGAACCTTACCGTGAACGCTACCGGCACGGCCGTCATGGTGGACAACGCCACGGTCGCGATCCCCGAACTTATGGCCGACAATGGTATTATCCAGGGCATCGACACCGTCCTGCTGCCACCCGGGGCCTGATCTTCTGACATCCATTACGACCCCGGGCAGCCATACCCAAGCATTTATGCCGTTTGTGCCGCTCTTCTCCCTTGTTTGTCCATGATGTATCAGCAGGTTTTTGTCGGTGTGGATGGGTCTCCCTGTTCCGACCTGGCGGTGGACGCGGCTCTCGCCTTTGCTGCGTCCACCGGCAAGGGCAGGTGCACCGGCTGCCATGTGTATGCCGCTCGCATGCACCGGCAGCGCTTTGAGGATATGGAGCCCGGCCTCCCGGAGCGCTACCAGGAGGAGGAGCGGCTCGGCTCCCTGCGGGCGACGCACGATGATCTGATATCCGGGGGCATGGCGCTCATATCGGACGCCTACCTCGCGCCGCTGGCGGCAAAGGCCGCCGCCCGGGGCGTCTCGTTCGAGCCGGTCACGGCCGAGGGCAGGGGATACGTCGAGTTCCTCCGGCTCATCCGGGAGCACCGGCCGGACCTCGCGGTGCTCGGCGCGACCGGGCACGGAGAGATGCCGGAGGTGCCCCTCGGCAGCCTCGCCGAACGGGCGCTCCTGTATGCCCGCGAAAGGGATCTCCTCCTGGTGCGGCGGCCGTGGAACCTGAGGAACCGTCCGATCGTCGTAGGCGTGGACGGGAGCGGCACAAGCTATGCGGCCCTGGCGCGTGCGGCCGCGATCGCTTCCGCCTTTGACGCGCCACTGGAAGCGGTTGCCGTCTACGATCCCTTCTTTCATTCCGGCGTCTTTCCGGTCATCGCCGATATCCTGCCTGAGGAGGCGCAGCGCCGGTTCGACTTCCCGGCCCAGGAGCGCCTCCACGACGAGATCATCGACCGGGGCCTCGAACATCTCTACCGGCGGAACCTGGAGCGCGGGGCGGCCCTCGCCCGGGCCCTGGGCGCCCGGGTCCGTACGGCGGTCGTCGCCGGCAAGGTTTGCCCGCAGGTGCACCACCATGCCGCGGTCCGGGGGGCGGGGCTCCTCGTCCTCGGCCGTTACGGGCTGCACCGGGAGGAAGAGTCGTTGATCGGGTCGAACACCCTGAATCTTGCCCGGATGAGCACCACGAACGTCCTCGTCGTCGCGCCGCCAGAGAGCCCGGTCGCGGTGCCGGACCTGCCTTCCGATGCGACGATACCCTGGACACCGGAAGCGGAGAGCATCCTTGCACGGGTGCCGCCGTTTGCGCGGGGGATGGCGCGGATGGCGGTCGAGGAGCATGCCCGGGATCGGGGGCTCTCCCGGGTTACGGAGGACACTGTCCGGGGCGTGGCCCGGCGGTCCGGGGTGGGAGGCGGTCAGGATGCAGGTTCCTGATGCCCGGGCGGTCGTCTTCACCCGGGCAAAAAGGTTTGCTCCTGATTTCCACCGGCATATCCTCCGCGGGAGGATCGTGGGGCAGACTGTCCGTCCGGGCGACCGGATCCTCGTCTACGAGGTCGCCGAGACCGTCCCCGAAGGGGCGGTGCGGGTCACCCGGTCCACACACCTCGAGTTCCGGTGAGGGAGAGGGATGGTCGTCGCCCTGCGGGACGTGACGAAACGGTTCGGCTCCGTCCGGGCGCTTGATAGGGTCACGCTCGACGTGGGGGAGGGAGAGATCCTCGTCCTCCTCGGCCCCAACGGGTCGGGGAAGTCCACCCTCTTGAAGGTCGTCGCCCGCCTCATCCCTCCCGACGAAGGGACTGTTGTGCTCCCGGCGGACGGGCGGGCGATGCTCGCAAGCACCGGGATGCTCTTTGACCATACCGCCCACTGGGAAATGCTCACCGGCTACGAGAACGCCCGGTTCTTCGCCCGTTCTTACGGCATGGACCCGGCGGCGGTGCACGAGCGGCTCGAAACCCTCTTTCATCTCTTCGATCTCCGGGAGCGGTGGGGCGACCCGGTCTCTACGTACTCCTACGGGATGCAGCGGAAACTCGGTCTTATCGAGGCCCTGGCGCACGAGCCCTCCCTCATCCTGCTGGACGAACCGTCGATCGGCCTGGACTACCGGGCGAGGGTCACCCTTGCCGGGCTCCTCCGCACGGCGGCCCGGCGGGGTGCTGCGGTCGTCTTCTCCACGAACGACGTGAACGAGGCGGCAGGCCTTGCCGACCGGGTGGCCCTCTTCGACCGGGGCTGGTTGCTCGTCTCGGGGGAGCCGTCCGCGCTCGTCCGATCGCTCGGTGCGAAGGTGACGATCGACCTCCGATTGAAGGCGCCGGTCGCGCTCCGGCCGCTCGGCGAGGTTCCCGGCGTCGAGAGCGTGGGTGCGGAAGAACGGGAGGACGGGTTTTACGCAACAGTGATAGCCACGCCGGACGAGGCTGGCCCGTCGTCCTTCCTTGCCCGGATCGTCCACGCGGTGGCGGGCGAGGGGGGGGTGGTCATGGGCGCCGAGATCCGAACTCCGGGGCTCACGGACGTCTTTCTCGCATATACGGGGGAGAAACCGGATGCATCCTGACTCGTTCTTCCGGAAAGAGATCCTCGAAGACCTCCGGAACCGCCGGGGACTCCTCCTGAAGTTCGCCCTGCCGGCGGCGCTCCTGCTCCCTCTCATACTCTCCGATGCGCCCGTATCCCTGCAGGCCGCCGGCATCACGGTCGCCGTGGTCTTTTCCGGGGTCTTCGGGTCGTCGATCGGGCTCGTCCGCCTCCGCGAGAGTGGTATGCTGGACCGGATGGCCATGCTGCCCGTCTCGTCCGGCCGGCTGACCGCCGGATACGTCCTCGCAAACGCCCTCCTTGACGCGGCGCAGGTCGCCGTCCCCCTCGCCGCTTTCCTGCTCGTCCACCCTCCGGCCCCGGAGGGGGTTCTCTTCGCCGTCGTATCATTCGCTTCCGCCGTGGTTGCGGCGAACGCCCTCGGCGTCCTGGTGGCGGTCGCTCCCGGCTCGTCCGGCGAGGGGCACCTGTATGCAGTCATCACGGTCATGGCCGCTATCGCCCTCTCCGGGCTCGTCGCGCCCGCCCCGTACACGCAGGGGCTCCTTCCCTTCTGGTACCTCTACGCGGCTCTCCTCGCTTCTCCCGGGGCATTCGTCCTCTCCCCGCTCCTCGCCGCTCTCCTCCTCGGGGCCGTGCTCGCGGTCTCGCCCGGGCTCTTCCGCTACGGGTGAGTGCCGGCATGATGTCCGTGTATCCGGGAGGGCTGCGGTCCTGAAGTACTCGCAACCGCCCCGCAGGTCGCTCCGGCGGCGACCCGCACGGGTGGGCAAGGTATAACTATTATGTCCGTCACGGGGGAGACCATGAAGTCTGACCTGGTCCTCCTGGCGGCGCTCCTCCTCGTCGCTCTCGGCATCCTGGCCGCAGGGTGTGTCTCGCCGGGCGGCAACCCCACCCAGCCGACCGAAACCTCCACGGCAACGGGACCGACCGTCACGGAGACACGGCCCGCCACCGTGACGACCGCACCCGGCGGCCAGCCCGGGTACTGACGCACCGGACGGCCGAACAAGTTGCCGGGGGGCGCACCCTCCCCTCTCTTCTGCAGGACTCCGTGGAACGGGTCCTGTATCTGCTCTGGTTGCCACCGGCAGGCGGCCTCTTGCTCCCGCCGGCCCCTCGTTACCGCGAGCGGGCCGGTATGGAGCAGATCCACGATACGTGCAAAAAAAGGTAGGGTTAGTGCTTCCTTCTCGCCCAGAGGAGGAATGCCAGCGGGGCGAGGAAGGGCGCGTAGACGAGCGGTGCCGACGTCGTCGCCGGTACGGCGGTGGTCGGCTCCGTCGTCACGTTCTCGGTCGCTACGGGCGTCTCGGTGACGGTAGGTGTCTCCGTGACCTCCGTCGTGGCGTTCCCCTCCACCGCAGATGCGGCCACGCTCACCGGTGACGCAACGATAGCGAAGGTGGAGAAGCCGGGGGTGGTTGCCCGGAAGTTGTGCCTTCCGTTCTCCTCACCGATGACCGTGGTCTCCAGGGGCTCCCAGGTGCCGTTCACGTAGTGCATGAGCCCGACGTCCTCTGCGGTCGCGTTGTGGGCTTTAAGCCAGTCGGCGGGAACGCTGAAGAATACGGTCGCGGAGCCGATCAGGCTCGGGTTCACCCAGTGGGGGGTGATCTCGACGTACTCGTAGACGTCACCGGTGGGGGGCTCTGCCGCCGAGGGCGCTTTTGCCTTCTTCACGGTCAGCATCATCTGCGGGATGGTGCCGGCTGCCGTGACGTTGACGCTGCCGACCGACGTGGTGGTCAGTTCCGAGAATGTGAACGACTCCCCGCTCCTCAGGTTCTCGCAGGTCGCTGCGGAGAACGTCGGCTCACTGCTGCCGCCGCCGCTTCCGCCGCTCGATGAGCCGCCGTTCCCTCCCTGATCGGGATCCGGTGCGGCGGTCGCCGAGACGGTGACTGCTGCGGTTCCTGTCGCTTCGCCTGCCGATGCCGTTACATCCGCCGATCCCTCGGTGAATGCCCCAAAGAGGCCTGCCCGGTCGATCGTGCCGATCTCCGGGTCAGAGGATGCCCAGGTGACCTGGATCCAGTCCATGGCGTTGTCGCGCTGGTCATAGACAGTCGCGGTGAACTCCCGGGTTGCTCCGGGCAGAACCGTGGCCGTGGCCGGTTCGACCGCGATCCGCGTTGCGACCGGCGACGATGCGACGGTCACGGTCGCGGTTCCGGTCTCGTTCTCTGCCGTTACGGTGATGGTCGCTGTGCCGTCGGCAACTGCGGTGAAGAGCCCGGTCTCGTCGATCGTCCCGACGGCCTCATCGCTGCTCGCCCAGGCGACGCTGGCGCCCGGGGTTGCGTTGCCGTCCTGGTCATAGACGGTCGCGGTGAACTGCCGGGACTCCCCGGCACCCAGGGTGATCGTCGACGGGGAGACGACGACGCCTGAAGACGCCGTGGCGACCGTGACGGTCGCTTCTCCGGTCATGTTCCCTGCCGTTGCGGTGACGGTCGTCATGCCGTCGGCGAGGGCGGTGAAGACTCCGTCTGTGCCGATGGTGCCGACGGCCGGATCGCTGCTCGTCCAGGTGACGTTGGCGCCGGTCATGATATCGCCGAACTGGTCGAGAGCGGTCGCGGTGAAGGTTGCCGTGTCACCGGGCCCGAAGGTGATCTCCGACGGGGTGACGGCGATGCTCGCAAGAGCAGGTTCGTTGCTGATGACCGTGACGGTCGCTTCTCCGGTGATGTTCTCTGCCGTTGCGGTGACGTTTGCCGTGCCTTCAGCGAGGGCGGTGAAGATGCCGGTCTCGTCGATGGTGCCGATGGCCGAATCGCTGCTCGTCCAGGTGACGTTGACGCCGGTCATGGCGTTGCCGTTCTGGTCACGGGCGGTCACGATGAACCGCTGGGTGTCGTCTATCGCGAGGGTGGCCGCAGACGGCGTGACCGCGATGCTCTCCAGGACCGGTTCGGGCGGCGCTTCGACGGTGACGAGCACCGAGGCGGATGCGTTCTCTGCCGTTGCCGTGACGTTCGTCGTGCCTTCGGCAACCGCGGTGAAGAGCCCGTTCGCGTCGATGGTGCCGATGGCCTCATCGCTGCTTGTCCAGGCGACCGTGGCATCCGGCATTTCGGTGTCGTTCAGGTCATAGACTGTTGCGGAGAAGTTCACTGTCTCGTTGACCACGGCGGTGGTTCTGTCCGATGTGATCGCGATACGCGCTGCGACCGGTTCGACCGGCGCTTCAGCGCTGACGGTGACGGTTGCTTCTCCGGTTATGTTCCCTATCGTTGCATTGACGGTCGTCGTGCCTTCGGCAACCGCGGTGAAGAGCCCGGTCTCATCGATGGTGCCGACGGCCTCATCGCTGCTCGCCCAGGTTACCGTGGCGTTGGACAGTTCTTCATCGTTCTGGTCGAGGACGGTTGCTTCGAACAGTCGTGTACCACCGATCTGCAGGGTGGCCGTGGCCGGGGCAACCGTGATGCTCGCCACTTCAGGCGGTTCGACCGGCGCTTCAGCGCTGACGGTGACGATCGCCGAGGCGGATACGTCGCCTGCCGTTGCAGTGACGGCCGTTATACCCGCGGCAACCCCGGTGAAGAGACCGGTGTTGTCAACCGTGCCGATGGTCGGGTCGCTGGTCGTCCAGTTGACCGTGACACCCATCATGGTTTCATTGTTCTGGTCGAGGACGGTTGCCTCGAACGCCATCGTGCTGTTGACCGCAACGGTGGCTGCGATCGGGTCAATCACTATATCGGTTGCGACCGGCTCGACCGGCGCTCCGGGTTCGTAGACGAAGATGTAGAGGTTCGAGTTAGGGCTCGCGCCTCGCTGCCAGACGATGGTGTTGCCGCTCGCGGCAGGGTAGAGCTGCTCGTCAGTGGAGCCTTCAGGCACAAATACGGACATCTCCTCATCGGTGGAGAGGTCGTACATGTAGATGCTCCGATTCCCGTCCCGCATATCCTCCCAGGCGATTAGATCCCCGCTGATCGCCGGCGAGATCTGGTAACCAGGGGCGTTGGTGATCCGCTGCTCCCCGATGGACGGGTTGTCGAGATCGGCCATATAGATCTCAGCGTTAGAGCTTCCATGGCGGTAATCCTCCCAGGCGATGAGGCTCCCGGAGAGCCAGGGCCAGGACTGGAATCCCATGCTCGTCGAGACCGAGCCTTCCATCGTCCCGGCCGTGATGTCGTAGTAATGAACCTTCTCGTCCTCCGCCTCTATCCAGGCGACGTACTGCTCCGAGAGTGCGGGTTTGAACTCGGTCGACCCGCCGGGGATCGTCGTCTTCGCGTCGGCGTCGATGATGGTAGTCTCGTTCTGTGCGATGTCATAGAGGACGACATTCGTTCTGCCCGAGGTGCTGTTGCTGTCGTACCAGGCGACGTAGTTCCCACGGACGATGGGCATCCGCTGGTCGTCCGGGTTGTTGGTGAGCCGGGTCGTCGCGCCTGTCGAGCGCTGGTAGAGGTAGATCTCCCGGTCCCCGTCCCGGTCATCCTGCCAGGCGATGTAGTCTCCCGAGATGGACGGTTTCTCCTGCGAGGCGGGGTTGTTTGTTACCCTCTCGCCGGTGTAGCCGAGCGACGCCCGGAATGCATCTGCGGTGCCGAGATAGATCTCCATATTTCCATCCCGACCGTCTTCCCAGACGATCACGTTATTGTCGACATCGGGGCGGTTCTGTGCAGCGTTGAAGCCCCGGTACAGGTGATCCCCCGGTGCCGCTACTGCCATAACCGGCGATATCAGCAGCCCCACGATGACGGCTGCCCACAATAGTGCCAGATGTGTGTGTTTTGTCATTCATTTCCCCCTTTGTGATCTCCACTCTCCACCTGCAAGACCGCGGTACATACCTTCCGGTAGGTACAGACGGGTGCTGGAGCAGGTGTTCGGGTGAGCACGCCGCAGGCGTACTGCGAAATCAGATTATGGTCCGGTCATGAGGTAGCCGGTGAACCGGTCAATGGCGGTATAAATATATATCCTTTGCGGCGTATTATTCTCAAATTATTATAATAAAAACAGGAATGATATAATCATCCGCATGACCGCGGGGGGATCCCCGAGGCCCCTCTCTGCTGTCTCGATGGAGGAGGGT